>NZ_JASXTH010000010.1:0-261213 GCF_036596185.1 Rhizobium sp. GR12
TGTCCACCTATTTTTGGTGGACACTTCATGCATCAGAGCACTGCGCCTCAGAAGGCGCACAGAAATTCGCGCTTACGTTGAAGCGGGTGAGCACCAACTTTCAATTCCCGCTCGTTTTCTGCTGCTGATTCAGCCTTTCGACCCGGCCTCCTGGATCGCTACCAGTGAGTCAAGTATGTTCTTTCGCCGAGTGGCTTTCTGCCGAAGCGCTGCAAAGCATTCGAACAAGCCAGCGATATCCCCTTCGGTAACGGTGTGGCGCGATATCTTCTCGCTGCCAAGTGTCAGAGCTGTCGGCAGCCACGTCGATTTACTCAATTCCAACGAGACGAATATTGCGCCAAGATCGACGGGGCTAGTGGTCTGCGCTTGAGTTTGATCTGCTGTTGTCGGCATGATTGGTCTCCAGAGAGTTTTCTAGCGACCCCACTCTGCCATGGTGCATGGCCGTTACTCACCCCTGATGGAATCTCAAGAGCAATGAGGTAGATACCGAGGCAAATACCTGCTGAAGCACCTCTTCTACGGAGACATTGCCGAAATGCCCACACAGCTCGTCTCTTGCCTTTTACCTGCGAACCGGGAGAGCTTACGCACATGATTTTGACTATTGCCATCTCGGGTTATCGTTCGATTCGTAACCTAGTCTTGCCGCTTGAAAAACTTACGGTCGTGACCGGCGCGAACGGTTCGGGAAAATCGAGTTTCTATCGCGCGCTGAGACTTCTCGCTGATGTTGCGCAGGGAAAGGCGATTGCTTCATTGGCAGCAGAGGGTGGGCTGCAATCGACGGTCTGGGCGGGGCCAGAGGCTTTCTCGCGTGGCATGAAGGATGGTAGCCTGCCGGTGCAGGCGACGGTGAGGAGGAACCCAATCGCACTTAAACTGGGGTTCGCTTCGGAAGATTACGGCTATGCCATCGATCTCGGCCTGCCGGTTCCACCGCCTCCGCCTAGCTATTTTTCGCTTGATCCGGTCATCAAGGCGGAGGCTGTCTGGGTAGGTGAAGTGCTGAGCCGCCGCAATGTTTTTGCAGAGCGAACAGGACCTGCGGTAACCTCGCTTTCAGCGAATGGCCGACGTGAAGTCTTGCTTCATGATCTCCCAACGTTCGAAAGCATGATGACGCATTCGGCTGATCCGAAGAACCTTCCCGAACTGCTTTATCTTCGCGCCCGCATGAGTGGTTGGCGCTTTTACGATCACTTCCGCACCGATCCTTCCGCTCCTGTCCGGCAGATGCAGATTGGTACCAGAACGCCGGTGTTATCATCCGATGGTGCCGATCTGGCCGCAGCCGTCGCGACGATCCTGGAGATTGGAGATGCAGCGGGCTTTCATGCGGCAATAGAAGATGCATTTCCCGGCACCTCCATCGAGATTAGTGAGGATCGTGGTCGCTTTGAGCTTCTGATGCGGCAGGAGGGTTTGTTGCGACCGCTCTCAACTGCCGAATTGTCGGATGGCACATTGCGTTATCTGTTACTTGTCGCTGCACTTATGACACCCCGACCTCCGTCCCTTATGGTGCTAAACGAACCCGAGGCCAGTCTGCATCCGAGCCTCCTGGCGCCCCTGTCGCGCCTAGTCCTGCGGGCGTGCGAACGGTCGCAGATCATTGTCGTTTCCCATGCGGACGAACTGGTGTCGGGCTTAATCGCCGAGGGCGGAGCTCTGATGGTGACACTCAACAAAGTACTCGGCGAAACTATAACGGCAGGGATCGATTCGCCCGCTTGGGCTTGGCCTGGACGCTGAGGTTCCGGCATCCACCGGTTGCTCGCGAGTGTGCAAACCGCATCGAGTCCTTTATTATCTTAGTAGTGCCTTCGTGTGCTCAATCTGTGCCAAGCCCGTCCCCTTATTGGTGGATGGCCTCAGTGGTGAAGCATCTCGCGCAGAGCATCCGTTACCAGATTGTGATCTTCGACATTGGGCAATCCACTGACAGCGATCGAGCCAATCAGTGTGCCGCCCTTGAGGATAAGCGGCACTCCGCCGCCGCTCGCAACATAATCAGCGACCGGAAGCCGAAACTTTTCATTGAAATCGTACTTGCTCTCTTCAGCTTCAAGCCTGATTTGCAGCGAGCTGCGGTGGAACCGATGCGCCACCGCGCACTTGCGACGGGTCCAGTCAAAATTGTCGATTGTTGCTCCACCCACCAGCGTGGCGAACACAACGTCGGTTCCATGTCTCACCTGGATTGCCACTGGCAGACCATCCTGGTGCGCACGCGATCGAATGCGGCTGCCAAGCTCCCAAGCAAAGTCGTAATCAAACCGGTCCAGCCTGATCGCGTTCTGTTCATCCACAAGTTCCGCGATACTTGGTGTTCTCAACATTATCCGATGCTCCTTCAGGTTTACATTCTTGCCAGTCGCGGCTTGCCGCCCACCGGCAGGCCCGGAATGCGGTAAATTTCTTCCAGCGCCGCCAATGTATGCAAAGGAATGCTTTCGCTACACTCTATTCGAGGCAATATCCATGCGTCGTCAAACGAATAGTTCCAGCCTTCCGAGCCCTGTTTATTTTGCCACGTACGGGTCTCTTCGAAAATGTCTGCGGGGGTCCTCCCGTCTCAAGACCTACCGCTGAATTTCAATTTCAGGGTTTTGTCGTTCATCAATTGCGCCATGAATCGCTGGTTGTGATCTCATGACCAAGCATGTTCAAAAGACGCGTTAAAAACGACCGAAGCGGAAAGTTAGATATACATGCGGCAGCCTCGCATAGCCATAATTCTTGACGAGAACACCAGCTCAGGCGGAACTCGTTATGAAGCAGCCAAGAGATATTTTCGCGGGGTAAGGGACGCGGGCAATATACCGTTCGGTATCCCATATCTCCCTGAGGTTGTGGACATTGTTTTGAACGAATTCGATGGCTTGGTATCTGTTGGTGGCCGGTATGCTTACCCCGACGACTGGTACATAGCCGGTGAAGTCTCTAAAGCGCCACGATCGGAACGCTTTGACGTTGAAAGGGCAATCGTTGAGGCCTAACTGGAGAGAAATAAGCCGGTCCTCGGCATATGCGCCGGAATGCAGATGCTCGCTTGCCTGAACGGATGTCGTCTCACTCCGAATCTGCGCGCCTCGTTTCCGGATGCGAATGAACATGACATGCGGGACCCTCTTCATACCGTCGAGATTCTTCCCGGTTCGCAACTGGCTCAGATCATTTGCATGCCTCATATCGAAGTGAATACGTTCCATCGTGAAGCGATCGTACAATTGTCGCCAGCGGTTATGGCGAGCGCTCATTCTGAAGACGGTATCGTCGAGGCCATCGAAGTCTTTTTCAGCTCGTTTGCGATTGGCCTTCAATGGCACCAGGAACTGTTCACCCAACTGGACCATCCAGGAAATTCGGTATTTCGCGGTCTCGTAGAAGCGGCGTCCTAGCGGCCAATAAGTCACTCACTGCCGGTGCGATTCCCCAAAATAGGATGTAATGAAGCAGCCCTGCCGGATACTTTGGCTGCTCAGAGCTGAGGCCGACAGGTCCATCCCATTGGGGGCCGGGTTAACGATGACGGCACTCTGATCGGTGGCGGATGGACGATGTTTCCGCAGATGAGGCTTCGGTCATTGCCAGCTGGCAAGAAGGCCTTCAAGTGTTGCACGATCCTCTTTGTCCAGACGTGCAAGTCCTGGCGCTCGAACGGGACCGACCGCAAGCCCCAGGATTTCCATCGCTTCCTTCACCACCGTCACATTGGCACCGTTTCGATATCGTGTCCGCAGCCGTTCGAACAACTCGATCTTTTCAACGATCTTCCTGGCAGCCGAGAAATCGCCGGCCGTCAGGGCATCATGAACTTGCAGGGAAAATTGCGGTGCGACATTGACGAGACCGGATGTGAAACCGCGGGCGCCGACGGCGCAGAAGGCGGGCGCCCAGCTTTCCGCCAGTCCGCAGACGTAGAGTGCGCCATTCGGATCAGAAGCGGCAATCGCGCGCGACAGAAGCATGATGTCCGTCGTCGCAAACTTGATACCTGCGACATTCGGGTGGCTGGAAAGCCTGACCATGTCATCGACTGAAAACCCGTCGGCACGGACATAGGCCACCAGCGGCAACTCACTGCCCTCTGCCAGGCCGATAAAATAGTCGATCTGCGACTGCGGGGCTGCGAAGGGGTCGACCGGCTGATGTGACATGACGGCGGAGGCGCCCATTTCTCTGGCTTGTCGCGCCATGGACAGGGCCTCCCGCTGCGAACGTCCAATCGCGGCTGTAACGGGAGCTTGCCCGCTCACCCCTTCAATCGCAGCTTCGTAGACCTTGAGAATTTCGGCGGGCGTCAAAGCGTAAAACTCGCCTGTATTGCCTGCGGCAACGATATTGTGGATGCCCGCCCTTGCAACACGGGCATAGGCTTCGGTTGTGACACCTATATCGACTTCCCCGTCTGTCTCGTAAGCCGTTACGGGGACGCCGGAAATGCCGTGCAGAGCCTGGCGAAAATCGAATGTTGTCATCAACTGGGTTCCTTAAAAATCAAAGGGCGTCTTCAGATGGAAAACTTGTGAATGGCTGCACCCGCGACAGGTGCATCAAACGCAACAAGCGTGCCTGCGGTGGTTGTTCCGTTCGTTTCGGTCACGAGGCTCGTGAGATAGATCGTTTTGAGATCCGGGCCGCCAAAACACGGCATCGTCGGCCCCTTGAATGGCAGCCTATAGATCTCGAATAATTCGCCATCCGGTGAAAAGCGATTGAGACGTCCGGCCTGAACGCCGGCGCTCCAGTAACAGCCTTCGCAATCGGTCGCTGCGCCATCCGGCCTGCCTTCGTCGGACGCGAAATCATGAAGGCGTTCGGCCGGACCGATTTTGCCGGTCGCGGCATCGAAATCGAATGCTTGAAACATCAGGCCGCTGCTGTCGGAATGATACATCCGCTTTCCATCGGGGCTCCAGGCAAGTCCGTTTGAAGTGAACATGTCCCCATCGATGATACGCTCGAAGCCACCGTCAGGTGCGACACGGTAGAGCCTCGCATTGCCGGTCGGCACGGCGGCCTCATCGCGGGTGCCCACCCAGAAATACCCGTCCGGGCCAACCTTGCCATCGTTGAGGCGGCTGTCGGGCCGACCTTCATCCGGGTCACACAGAAGGTCGAGCTTGCCGTTTGCCGGATCGAGCAGGTGCACGCCGGTCTTGAGGCCGGCCACGATCAGGCCGTTGTCGCAAAGACCGAGACAGCCGACCTGGGCGGGCATATCGTATCTGTCGAGCTTTCCGTCCGCGCGCAGGCGGAAAATGGCGGGAGCGAGAATGTCCACGAACCACAGGTCGCCGGTTCGCTCGTCCCATGTGGGCGATTCACCAACCTTCAACGGCGTATCGATGAGGGTACGCAGCTTCGGTTCTATGATGCGCGGCTGGCTCACTGATTACTCTCCATCGCCTTTTTACGGCCTCGTCTTTCGAATTGCTGGAACGGTGCTAGCTGCCGACGCCCTGAAACATGCGGGCGCGTGCTTTCAGGATGTGGTCTTTCATTGCGTCATGCGCAGCCTGCTCCCGCCGCGCGAAAATCGCTTCGACGATCAAGGTATGCTCGTTCTGCACCTCGCGCACATGCTGCGGTGTACGCTTGAGGCTGAGGCTGCGTGTCACCGACTGGCCGATTGCGAAATGAGGTTTGAACCATATCCGTACCGTGATGTGGAACTGGTTATGGCTCGCCCTGGCAATGGCTTCGTGCAGCGCAAAGTCCTCGTTCGCGCCAAGTTCGTTGCGCTCGAGGCACTGCTCCAATGCGGCAATGGCCTGTTCGATCCGCGATTTGTCGGCCGCTTGCCAGTTTCGTGCCGCAAGCTCCGCAGCAGAGGCCTCAAGACCGGACCGGAACTCGAAAAAGCGCTGTACGTCGGCCAGCGAGCCGACCGGTACCTGTTGCAACACAGAGGAATCCGGTTGCTGGCGCACATAGGAGCCTGAACCTTTCTGGGAAACGACAAGCTCGTCATTGCGCAGCCGCTCCAGCGCTTCACGCACAACCGGCCGCGATGCTCCGAACAAAGACGCCAGATTTTGCTCCGACGGCAGCCGCTCGTTCACGGGAAACCGCCCGTCCGAAATCATGCCAACGATCTTTTCGTAGACAATGTCGCTGAGCCGGGTCTCGCCTCGCGCAGCCGACGATGTAGTCGTATTGTCCATCAGCACACCTTTCGTTGCAAATCGCTGAAGTTGAACGGTTTCCTGTATGTCATCCGCAACAGAAATACCGGAGTTTTATCAGCGGGGGCGCTGCCGTTCCGATCTTTATCGTCGAGCCTGTTTTCGAAAACTGGGCCTACGAATAAAAAATATGTAAAAATCTGTCAATACTTGTAATCATCTGAAAACGTCCATATGGTCTGCCTGCCGATGGAGGATCGGTGCGCTGGCTGGCCTGGTGGGCTGTTGCGACACAGTGAAAGCCGTTTCGCTGCCGGTGATTTTTTGGGAGGATAATCGATGCGCGATGGCGATACATTTTCACTGGGCGTAACGCGCCGAACCTTTGTGGCGGGGCTTGGCGGCGTCGCCGCGCTTTCCGTCATCGGGACCTCGGCGAAAGCTGCGGCCGGCAAGGAAGCGCCCGAACTGGCAGCCCTGGTGAAAGACGGCAAATTGCCGCCCCTGGCCGAGCGTCTGCCGAAAAATCCGATGGTGGTGACGCCACACGAGAAAATCGGCACCTATGGCGGCACGCTCCGCCGAGGCCTGCGCGGCTCTTCGGACCACAATGGCATCCTGCGCATGGTCGGCAATCAGGGACTGGTTCGCTGGAACATGGACTTCACCGAAGTCCTGCCGAACCTGGCCGAGAAATGGGAGGTTAACGAGGACGCTACGCAGTTCACCTTCCATCTGTTGCAGGGGGCGAAATGGTCGGATGGCCATCCCTTCACTGCGGATGACGTCGTGTTTGCCATTGAGGACTGCATCAAGAACAAGGAACTCTATAGCGCCACGCCGGCGCAGCTTTCCGTTGCAGGCAAAGCGGTCGACGTCGAAAAAGTCGATGATTTCACGGTAAAGTTCAAATTCGCGGCGTCCAATGCGCTCTATCTCGAGAACCTGGCCACGCCGCTTGGTCAGCACCCAACGTTGTTTCCCAAGCATTATTGCAGCAAATTCCTGCCGAAATACAACACGTCGCTCGATGCCGATGTGAAGGCTGCGGGCGTATCAAGCTGGACGGAACTGTTCCGGGCCAAGTGCGGCGATATCGAAATTCCGTCCCGCTGGTCGAATGTCGACAAGCCGACGCTTGACCCATGGGTGGTCAAGGAACCCTATTCCGGCGGCGCGACGCGGGTTGTTATGACCCGTAACCCTTACTTCTGGCAGGTCGATACTGAAGGCAATCAACTGCCCTACATTGATGAAGTCAACTTCGGCATTTCGCAGGATGTCGAATCGCTGATGTTGAACGTCATTTCCGGCAAGATCGACATTCAGGAGCGCCATATCAGCGTGCTGGCCAACAAGCCGACCCTGTCGCAGAACATGAAAAAGGGCGACTACCGCCTGCTGACGCTGGTGCCATCAGCCGCACAGCAATGCCAGATTTACCTGAACATCACCCATAAAGACCCGGAAATGCGCAAGATGTTCGGCGACAAGTCGTTCCGTCAGGCGTTGTCCATCGCGCTCAACCGGCAGGAAATCATCGACATCGTCTATTTCGGTCAGAGCGAGGGGTATCAGGCCGGGCCACGCCCGACACATCCCTGGTATAATGAAAAGCTGGCGCGTCAGTACACCGAGTACGATGCCGACAAGGCGAACGATCTTCTCGACAAGGCCGGTTACGACAAGAAGAACGGCAACGGCATGCGGCTGCGGCCTGACGGTCAACCGATCTTCTTCTCGATCGATGTCATACCGACCCTTTATCCCGATCTTGTCGATGCGCTGGAACTGGTGAAGGCGCAGTGGGCGCAGATCGGCGTCGATATCAAGGTCAACACCATCGAACGCGCGCTTTATTATACGCGCGGCGACGATAACGCTCATGACGCGGCGGTCTGGCCGGGTCCGGGCGGTCTCGATCCGATGCTCGATCCACGCGACTTTTTCGCGTTCCACCCGCAGGGATCGCGCTACGCCATTCCGTGGGCGCTCTGGTACACGTCCAACGGCCAGAAGGGTGAAGAGCCGCCCGAAAGCCAGAAGAAACGCTTCAAACTGTTTGACGAGGCGCGTTCGACAGCCGACCTTGCCAAGCGCGGCGAGAAGATGAAGGAAATCTTCGATATTGCGGCCGAAGAGTTCGAGACGATCGGTCTTTGCCTTGCGGTGGGTGGTTTCGGTATCATCCGCAACAATCTGCGCAATGTGCCGGAGAAAGAACCCGACAGCTGGTCGTGGCCCAACCCCGGCCCGGCGTTGCCGCAACAGTTCACCTTCACAAGCTGACACCGCCACATGGGCGTCGCTGCCTTAAAGCGGCGACGCCTCTCAGGTTGTTTCGACCACCGACAACCCGACTTTCCGGTGAAAGGCGGCGCGTGCGGTATAATGTGATTGCGAGAGCGACATGCTGCTATTTATCGTAAAACGCCTGCTGTGGATGATACCGTCCCTGTTCGCCGTCAGTTTTCTTGCCTTTGTCCTGATCCAGTTGCCGCCCGGCGATTATGTGACGACCTACATCGCCACACTGGCTGCCTCCAACGAGGTCATCGACCACAATACGGCGGCGCAGCTGCGTGAACGCTTCGGCCTCGATGACCCGATGATCATGCAATATCTGAAATGGATATGGGGCATTATCAGTCGCGGCGATTTCGGCATCTCGTTCGAGTGGCAGCAGCCCGTTTCCGGCCTCATCTGGGAGCGCATGGCGCTGACGCTGGTTCTGGCCCTCGCAAGTCTTCTCGCAACCTGGGCCATTGCGCTTCCCATCGGCGTTTTCTCCGCCGTGCGCAAATATTCGATCGGCGATTATCTCTTTACCGCCTTCTCGTTTTTTGGCCTTTCCATACCGTCATTTTTGCTGGCGCTGGTGCTGATGTATGTCGCGGCGGTCGAATTCGGGGCCGATGTCGGCGGGCTGTTTTCTCCGGAGTATGAGACTGCCTCGTGGAGCATCGCCAAGATGGTGGATCTGATGGCCCATATCTGGCTGCCGGTCGCTATCCTTGCTGTGTCCTCCACGGCAAGCCTCATCCGCGTCATGCGTGCCAACATGCTGGACGAATTGCCCAAACCCTATGTGACCACCGCGCGCGCAAAGGGATTGTCC
The DNA here is from genome assembly GCF_036596185.1 of Rhizobium sp. GR12. Taxonomy (NCBI): domain Bacteria; kingdom Pseudomonadati; phylum Pseudomonadota; class Alphaproteobacteria; order Hyphomicrobiales; family Rhizobiaceae; genus Rhizobium; species Rhizobium sp. GR12. The sequence continues at coordinate 9,256 of NZ_JASXTH010000010.1, forward strand.
GAGTTCCGGCTGTTGACGAAATATCCTTTGAGAATTGCGCTCAACCCGTTCATTTCCACGATTGCATGGCTGTTGCCCAATCTCATTTCAGGCTCTGTGGTGGTCGCCATCGTGCTCAATCTGCCCACTGCGGCTCCGCTGCTTTTGCAGTCGCTGATGGCGCAGGACATGTATCTCGCCGGCGCTTTCGTGCTTCTGATCTGCGCGCTGACGTTGATCGGATCGCTTATCAGCGACATCCTGCTTGCGCTGGTCGATCCGCGCATCCGTCTCGAATAGGAGGCCGCCATGAGCGATATCGCCGTTACCACCACTATCCGGCCAGACCGTGCCGCCGTCGCCTCGCAGTGGCAGCTCATCTGGTGGGCGTTCAAACGCCACAGGCTGGCCATGGCCGCCCTGTTCGTCACAATAGCCATGTATGTCGTTGCGCTCATCCCCGGATTTTTCGCCATAAACGATCCGGTGTTGCAGAATGCGCGCGCCACCTTCCATCCGCCGCAGAGCGTGCATTTCATCGACAGGACCGACGGTTTCTCGTTCGGACTGCATTATTATCCGCTGAAGCTGACGCGCGATCCTGAGACGCTGGCGGCGGTGTTCGTCGAAGATACGGGCAAGAAAATCCCGATCCAGCTTTTCGGTCGCGGTTACGAATATTCCGTGTTTGGCCTGTTCACCACGGATATCCATCTGCTGGCCTCCACCGACAAAACGCGGCCGCTCTTTCTTTTCGGTGCGGACCGTCTTGGCCGCGATGTCTTCAGCCGTGTCGTACAGGGGTCGCAGATTTCCCTGTCGATCGGCCTCGTGGGCGTGTTTTTCTCGCTTCTGCTCGGCGTCGTCCTCGGTGGTATCTCGGGATATTATGGCGGCCGTATCGATTTCGTCATGCAGCGCGTGATCGACTTCGTTTTGTCGCTGCCCACCATTCCCATCTGGCTGGCGCTTGCCGCCGCCCTGCCGCAGGGCTGGCCGGCAACCCTTCAATACATGATGATCACCATCATCCTGTCCTTGACCGGCTGGGCCCAGCTTGCCCGCGTCGTGCGGGGCAGGTTCCTGTCGCTGAGGACGGAAGAATTCGTGGCTGCTGCCCGGCTGGATGGCGTACCGGAAGGGCGCATCATTTTCCGCCATATGCTGCCCAGTTTTTCGAGCCACATCATTGCCTCGGTCACCTTGGCTGTTCCGGCAATGATCCTTGCGGAAACCTCGCTGTCCTTCCTCGGCCTTGGCCTCCAGCCGCCCACCATCTCCTGGGGCGTGCTTCTTCGCGAGGCGCAGAACATTCGCTCGATCGCAACGGCGCCGTGGCTGTTCCTGCCCGGCGTGGCGGTGGTCGTGGCCGTCATGGCGCTCAATCTCCTGGGTGACGGTCTGCGTGACGCAGCCGATCCCTACAACAAGTGAGGCCCCGGATGAGCGATATCCTTTCCATGAAGCCCGCCAGACCCCTGCTCGAAGTTCGCAATCTGGTGACCGAATTTCCCGTCAGAAACGGTGTTTTCCGCGCGGTCGACGACCTGTCTTTTTCCATCGATCCCGGCAAGACGCTCTGCGTCGTCGGCGAAAGCGGCTCCGGCAAATCCGTCACCGCCCGCTCAATCCTGCAGATCATCGACAGCCCCGGCCACATCGCGTCGGGATCGATCATCCTCAACCGCGCCGATGGCACGTCGCTCGATCTGGCAAAGCTCGATCCGCGCAGCCGGGCCATCCGCTCGGTGCGCGGCGCAGACATTGCGATGATTTTTCAGGAGCCGATGTCGTCGCTGTCCCCGGTTCACACTGTCGGCGACCAGATAACCGAGGTCCTGCGTCTGCATTTGAAGATGAGCAAGGCACAGGCGCGGACTGAGGCCATCGAGCTGCTGCGCCAGGTGGAAATTCCCAATCCCGAAAAGGCGCTGGATCGCTATGCCTTTCAGTATTCGGGCGGCATGCGTCAGCGCGCCATGATTGCCATGGCGCTGGCCTGCAAACCGCAGCTGCTGATCGCCGACGAACCGACGACGGCGCTTGATGTCACCACACAGGCCGAAATCCTCGACCTGATATCAAGGCTGCAAAAGGCGCATGGCATGGCTGTGCTGTTCATCACCCATGACATGGGCGTGGTGGCGCAGATTGCCGACGACGTGCTGGTCATGCATCACGGCGTCGCTAAGGAATACGGCACGGTCGATGAGATATTCCACAGCCCGCAGGACCCCTATACCCGCATGTTGATCGGCTCCGTTCTGAAGCTGGAGCAAAAAGCGGAGATCAGGCTCGCACGGCCTCCGCTCGATCTTACCGCAGCGCCTGTCCTCGAGGTAAAGGACCTCTCCATGCACTTCGGAGAAATGAAGGCGCTGGACGGCGTGTCGATCAAACTTCTTCCGGGCGAGACGCTTGGTATCGTGGGAGAGAGTGGTTCCGGCAAGACCACGATGGGCCGCTCCATCATGCGCCTTTACGATCCGACCGGCGGCGAGATGCTCTACCGCCGGTCGGACGGCTCGGTGGTCGATCTCGCCAAGATCGAAGGTGCCGAACTGAAGGCGGCACGGCGCGAGTTGCGCATGGTTTTTCAGGATCCGTTCGGTTCGCTCAACCCGCGTATGACGGTGGCACAGGTTATCGGTGAGCCATTGCTGGTCAACGGTATTGCCAGGGGCAAGGAGCTTGATGAACGCGTCTGCGCGCTGATGGAGCAGGTAGGTCTGGAGCCCGCCGGGCGTGAACGTTACCCGCATGCCTTTTCGGGCGGCCAGCGCCAGCGCATCGGCATCGCCCGCGCCATCACGTTGAAGCCGCGCATCATCGTTGCGGATGAGGCGACATCGGCGCTCGATGTCTCGGTCCGGTTCCAGGTGCTGGATCTGCTCATGCGCCTGCAGGACGAGCTTGGGCTCGCATATATCTTCATCAGCCATGACATCGGCGTCATCCGCTACATGTGCGACCGCGTCGGGGTGATGTATCGCGGCAAGCTCGTCGAGGTGGGAGATGCGGAAAAAGTCTGCAACACGCCTGATCACCCTTATACGCAGGCCCTTCTTTCGGCCATTCCGCGCCCGGACCCGCGCGACCGCGACCGCACGAGAAGGTTCCGCTACGTCGAGCCGCCCGAGATCAAGAACGGAGCCGCCGCCAGATAACGGCGCGGCTGTCGCTTCTCGCAATTCAAGAGGAAGACCAAAGCATGAAAATCGATCGCATGCGGGTATTCGTTACCCGCGACAAGGACCGCCCCCGCGTCATCGTCGCTCTCGATACCGATGATGGTTTGACTGGTTGGGGCGAATGCTACAATCACGGCCCCGATCTCGCATTGCCCCCGGTTCTGGATTACCTCTACGGCTTCCTTGCCGGGGAGGATCCGACGCGGGTCGAATATCTCTACAATCTCCTCCTCCAGCAAAACCGCTTTCCGCCCGGAGCACTCGGGCTCTCGGCAATCTCCGCTCTCGACCATTGCCTTTGGGACCTTGCCGCCAAGGCGGCGGGGGTGCCTGTCTACAAGCTGCTCGGCGGCGAAGTACGTGACCGCATCAAGGTCTATGCCGGCGTCTACACGGCGCCGGATGCGCCGGCGGCAAAGGAAGAATTCGACCGTCTCAACGAGGACTGGGGGTTCACTGCCTTCAAGCTCAGCCCCTGGCGCGTCGATATTCACGCCCATCGCTGGGGGGAGGTGGTACGCAGTTCGGCCGAATATTTCCGCTCGCTTCGCGAAACGGTGCGGTCCGACTACGATATTGCCTTCGACGCCCATGCCAAGATTTTCGAGCCTGCCGCTGCCCGTCAGCTCGGCAATGCTCTTGCTCCTTACGATCCCCTGTTTTTTGAAGAGCCGTTGCGTCCGGAAAACATCGAGATGTGGGGAGACCTGAAGCAGGGGCTGAACTGCACGCTGGCCACGGGTGAAAGTCTTTATAACCGCAATGAATTCCTGCGTCTTCTACAAGTCCGGGGCGCGGATATCATTCAACCGGATATCTGCGTTGTCGGTGGTATGTCGGAAATGCGCCGCATCGCCACGCTTGCTGAAGCTCATTTCGTCAGCATTGCGCCGCACAACCCCATGGGTCCGCTGGCCACGGCCGTCAATGTCCATTTCTCCGCCGCCCAGCAGAATTTCCGTATTCTTGAATACAGGCTGCCGAAAGGGCAGTGCTACGTTTATGGTGGGACCGATCTCGAAAAACGCGAGGACGAAACGCGCTATGTCGTCGACCCTTATCTGCCAAAGGACGGATATCTGGAACTGAGACCGGATCGTCCGGGCTGGGGGGTCGAGATGGATGAAAAGGCCATGCAGGAAGATAGTTACGTTCATTGGCAAAGACGGGTACCGAAACGTCCCGATGGCTCCTATGCCTTTGCCTGAAACGGTTACGATTGCCTGCGGGCAGCTCTCAGCACGCCTGTGCCCCTCATGGGGCGGCAGGATGACCCATCTGCGCCACATGGATCATGGCGACATTCTGGTGCCGACAGCCGAAGAGGCTTTCGACCCGTTCAACTGGCCGAGGGCCGGTGCCTACCCGCTGTTTCCCTACCACAACCGGCTATATGGCGGCTCGTTCGTTCATGCGGGTATCCGCCATGATCTTCTCCCACATCCGGCCCTTGCGCCGGACGCCATGCATGGCCCCGCCCACCGTCGATCATGGGATATTTCCAGCCTGTCGTCCGATCGGTGCACACTGGTGCTTGACTATAAGGCGGATGAGGAATGGCCATTTTCCTTCCGCGCCGAGCAGTCTTTCGGGCTTGAGGACGAGTGTCTGACAGTGGAATTGTCCATAACCAGTCTGGCGGACAGGCCTGCCCCGGTTTCTCTTGGCTGGCATCCCTATTTTGCTGCCGGGCTCGGCTGCGACGCGCGCACGGATGCCAAGCTGCAATTTCCACTCGATGCGCGGAACGTGCCAACCGGCCAGCCAGCGGTGCCTCGCCCGGAACCTGCCATTCCTGCTAAGACGGGATACACCTTGCATTTCACTGATTGGTCAAATGCGCGTGTCGGGTCAGGCAGATTTTCGCTGCTGCTCGAGGCCGATCCCGTTTTTGGCCATCTCGCTGTCCACCGTATGGACCGCCATCTTTGTCTTGAACCTGTTTCCATGGCGGCCGGAGCGCTTGGCTTGCCGGAAACAAGCCGAAAAGGGCAGGGCGTCGAAACGATCTCGCCCGGCGAGCGACTGTCGGGGCGCATCAGGCTCTCCATCGATGCGGATCACGAACCCTGAAACAGATCGAAGTGGACAGGGGATAGTGATCGATGTCTGCGCAGTATCGAAATTTCTGGATCAGGCAAATTTCGTGAGCAATAGACGGTTCCGACCGGAAAATTGACGGCGGGCAAATTCCACGAAATCCAGAACCGCTTTGGACTCTTCGTTTGCCTGCCATCCAACAACCAGTTCCACCTCGTCCGGAATTTCCGTCAGCGGCCGATAGACGAGATGCGGGCTGAGATTGTGTGAAAGCCAGGATGGGGCAATCGCGATCCCGACACCTGCCGCAACAAGTGTTGCGATTGCAAGCGTGTGCGACACTTCCTGAACGACCATGGGATAAATGCCCGCACGGCGAAACGCGTCCATGATGACGTGGTGATAACTCGCACCCACCGTTGGCGCATAGATAATGATAGGCTCACCAGCGAAGTCCTTTACGCCGACATCCTGCTGGTCGGCAAGCCGATGATGCTTCGGCAGGACAGCGACAAAACCTTCTTTCAGCAGATGCTCTGTTTTCAGAAAACCCGCAGGGTTGGTGGGCCTGATAAAGGCAACCTGCACCTTTCCACTTTGCAGCATTTCCAACTGGCTTGCCGTTCCCAGCAACTGTACGTCCACCTGAATATTCGGGTATTTTTTGTGGAATTCGGCAATCACGCCCGGCAGCACGTGCGACAAAGCCACATGGACGCCGCTCACGTAAATCTTTCCACCATCGTCGCCAGAAATAGAACGGGTGTGCGTGACCGCCCGGTCGATGCCACCTAGAATTTCCATCGCGTGTCTAAGGAATATCTCTCCTGCGGGCGTCAGTTTCACGCTGCGCGTCGTGCGCAGGAAAAGGCGAGTTCCAATCCGTTCCTCAAGCTGACGTATCTGCTGGCTCAGGGGTGCCTGTGCCATGCCCAACTTGTCCGCCGCCCGGCTGAAATGCAGCTCCTCGGCAACGCAGACAAAATAATGAAGGTGACGAAACTCGATGCCATATTTCATATGCTACGAATATCAATGTACGGGCTATTTTGTAATAGATAATACTTTATTCCCGTGATTATCTTAAAAAAAATGAAAATAACGGGAATAGCTGAAACATCAGTTCCAGAAAACGGAGCGCCATGACACGATTCTGGTTGCTAAAAATATTGCGCACGGCTCTCACGCTGTGGTTTGTCGTTACGTTTACATTCGTCGTGCTGAGGACGTCCGGTGATCCGGTGGTTGCTCTTGTCGGCGTCGATGCCACGCCGGAGGAAGTCGAACAGTTCCGGGCGCTCTGGCGCCTGGACGATTCTCTCTGGCTTCAATATCTGCGCTATGTGGGGCAGATGGCCACGGGACAGTTCGGTATTTCTTACCGGGACGGCCGTGAAGTCATTGACATCATCGCCGAGCGAGTGCCCTGGACCATCATGCTGGGCCTGTTTGCCTATGCCGGTGCAATCCTCATCGGCATCCCCGCAGGTATTTTTGCCGCCATCAAGCGCGGGTCGCCGTTCGACAATCTGATCATGGCAACGGCAGTTTTCGGCTTCGCCATTCCCAATTTCTTTCTGGGAATTCTGCTTATTCTTTTGTTTTCCCTGGCTCTCCAGTGGTTGCCGAGTTCCGGTACCGGAACGATATGGCACCTGGTCATGCCTGCTTTGACATTGGCGACCTTTACCGCAGGTACGCTTGCCCGCTTCACCCGCTCGGCCATGCTGGAAGTGCTGGACAAGCTATACATCCGCGCAGCCGCTGCCAAAGGCGTCAGTTACTGGAAGCGCATCGTGTTCCACGCACTTCCCAATGCGGGCATCCCAATTATCACCATCATCGGTCTCAATCTGGGGGAACTTATCGGCGGCGCGATCGTGGTTGAGACGGTCTTTGCCTGGCCGGGCGTTGGGCGCCTGCTCGTCACGGCAGTGTCCTCTCGCGATCTTGCTGTGGTGCAGGGTCTAGTGCTGGTCATGGCGGTAACGATGGTCACGGCAAATCTCATCGTAGACCTGCTTTATGGTCTGCTTGACCCGCGCATTCGCGTCTCGAACTAGGACGAAAACGATGAAGCGCCGCTCTCCCATTCTCGTCTTTGCCATCGTCGTGCTGGTGCTGGCCGTATTTGTCGCCATCGTCGGCAATATTTTCACCTCCCACGGCGTAACGCAGCAGAACCTCCTCGCGCGTCTGAAGCCACCGGCCTTTCTCACAGGCGGCAATCCCGATTTTCCGCTCGGTACCGACCGTATTGGACGAGACATGGTGGCGCGTGTCATCGCCGCCTTGCAGATGTCACTCAGTGTCGCCATTGCGGGAACCATAATCGGCGCCGTTTTCGGATCGCTTATCGGCTTTGTTGCTGCGCATTTCCGTGGATGGGTGGATGAAGCGCTGATGATGCTGGTGGATTTTCAGGCGTCCCTCCCATTCATCCTCATCACGCTGACGCTGCTGGCCTTCTTCGGCAACAGCCTTGTGCTGTTTATCCTGCTGATGGGCCTGTTCGGGTGGGAAAAATATGCCCGTCTTTCGCGCGGCGTGGTGCTTTCGGCGGTCAATCAGCCTTATGCAAAGGCTATCGTTGCACTGGGTGCTGGAAACAGCCGGCTATATTTGCGGCATGTGCTGCCGAATGTGGCGAGCGCACTCATCGTTCAGGTCACTCTGACCTTCCCGCAAATCATCCTGCTTGAGACGTCGCTGAGCTTTCTGGGGCTGGGCATTCAGGCGCCGCAGACCAGTCTCGGCCAAATCCTCGGTGATGGTCGCGATTATCTTTCAACCGCCTGGTGGATTTCGGTCGTGCCCGGCACCGTGATTTTTCTCGTAACACTCTCGATGAGCATTGTCGGCGATTGGCTGCGTGATCGGCTGGATCCGATGCTGCAGGGCCGTAACGCATAAATAGAACACGACCAAGGAAGATGAACATGTTTACCAGACGTGAAGTTGGAAGTCTCATTCTTGCGGCAGGCGCAGCCACGGTCGCGGGTCGCGTGCCGATCGCCCATGCCCAACAACGACCGACACTCAATATTGCCGTTGATAACCTCTGGGCTACCATGGCCCCGATCAACGGCATCTCCACGACCTCTCGCCGTATCTTCCCGAATTTCTACGATACGCTCGTAGAGCGGGATTACATCAATGATGAAAACGGGCTGATCTTCGCTCCCAAGCTTGCCACGAAATGGGAGCAGAACGGAAATATCTGGACATTTACCCTGCGCGAGGGCGTGAAATTCCATGATGGCAGCGAAATGACGGCAGAAGACGCAGTCTTCACTCTGTCCCCGGAACGCTTATGGGGCGAAAAACCCTTCGAGCCGCGCGGCAAGACATTCACGGCCGGTTTCAAGCGCGTCGAGGCAACCGGAAAATATACGTTTGAAATCGAGACGGCCACGCCAGATCCAAATATCCCGAGCAAGCTCACCGGTTACGTCGGCTTCGTCGTGCCAAAGAAATACTATCTGGAAGTGGGCGTGGATGCCTTCGGCCAGAAACCCATTGGGACCGGCCCATACAAGGTCGAGACGTTCCGTTCCGGCGAGGTAATGGTGCTGGATGCATTCGATGATTATTGGGACGGCCCACCACCGGTGCAGAAGATCAACTGGAAGATCGTGCCGGAATTCGCAGCCCGCATGGCGGGTCTGGTATCCAGGGAGTTCGACTTCATCGTCAACATTCCGACGGACCAGGAAGCCACGCTCGAGGGATATGCGGGCGTGACGCTGAAGCGCGTGCTTGCTGACAATTATCCGGCGCTGGCTTTTAACACCCGGCCGGATCCCGTCGATAATCCGCTGGTCGACCCGAACCTGCGTTATGCGATGGTACAGGCCATCGACATGAACGCGATTGTCCAGGCCCTTTTCAATGGCACAACGGAACATCCGGCAGTGCCTTTCAACTTCAAGGAATATGGCAAGTTCTACGATCCGAACCTGCCCGTAAAACTGCCTTTTGATGTGGAAGCAGCCAAGGCGCTCGTCGCCAAGACGAAATACAAGGGCGAGACGCTGATCTGGCACATAACGCGTCAGTTCTATCCGAATTACGAAGCCGCTGCGGAGATCATGATCGAGCAATGGCGCGAAATCGGCGTCAATGTTCAGGCGCAGGTTCTTGACAATTTCGAACTGGTCTACCGCCGCCCGTACCACATGATGAACATGTCCATGAGCTCCGACTTCATTCCGGGCGACCCATATCAGCCGCTCTGGCTCGATTGGGGTCCGACGGCATCGCGCTCGACGGCGACCTGGAAAACCTGGGATCCGACGCCTGAATTCGTCGAGCTCGGCAAAAAGTTCGATGCGGCAACTGATTTCGAGGAGCGCAAGAAAGCTTATCTCGCTCTGTCGGATGAATGGCAGCGCGTTACGCCTGGCTACTATTTGTGGAAGAGCGTCTATAATTGCGCGCACCGCGCGGGCATTGAGTTCCGTTACAAACCGAACGGCGAAATGCGCATCTATGGCGATTACTTCAAGTTCGTATGATGGCTCACATGCGCAAGAATGCCCTCAAGGATATGACGTTCGCGGAGTTTCGCGAGCGTCTTCCTGAAAAACCGGTGATCCTGCTGCCGTTCGGCAGTCAGGAAGAGCAGGGGCCGCATGCCCCCATGGGCGATTTCATGCTGACGGAAGCGATTGCGTTGAAAGCCGCCGTCGCATCGGGCGCCATCGCGGCCCCAACCGTTCCCTTCGGTTACGCCGATTTTTTCAAGACTATTCCCGGCGGTATCCAGTTGCGGCCATCGACGTTTTCGGCAGTCGTGGAGGACACGATCAATGCGTTTCTGGACCATGGTATCGAACATCTTCTGATCCTGAACGGTCACACCACAAACGCGCCGCTGATAGATCATGCCGTACGCCGCATTCGCACGGAAACCGGTGTGTCGGTAGCGTCCATCAATCTTTGGCAGTCCATACCTGAGTCTCTCTGGCTGGAATTGCATGGTCCGGCCTGGGCGGCGGCACGGGGTCACGGTGGCGATCCGCTGACCTCCGTCTATATGCATCTCTTTCCCGATCTGATGCGAATGGACCTGAGCAAGCCGCCCGGCCGCGCCAGGGCATTCGGGTTGCCAACGGGCGGCGTCAACAATGTGCAGTTCGAAGGAATGCCCGTTCATCTGCCGCTGAATTGCGATGAGGTGAATGCCGATGGCATGCTGGGTGGCGATCCGGTTCTGGCAAGTGCCGAAAACGGTCGACGTATTGTCGAGCATATCGTCGGGTTCTGCAGCCGCTTCGTCGAGCATATGCGTGGGTGGGACATGCGCTCGCCCTCTCCCGAAAATCAAAAGGCGAACTGATCATGAGTGACGTGCGGCTGTCGATCGAACATCTCAGGGTCCCCCTGCCGCAAGGCGCGGATCGCGGTTTTGCCGTGGAGGATTTGTCGCTGTCGATCGCCAAGGGCGAAATCCTTTGCATTGTCGGTGAGTCCGGCTCAGGCAAATCCTTGACGGCACTCGCCGCTATGGGTCTTTTGCCACGCAATCTCGGACAGCCGAGCGGCGAAGTCATGTTCGAGGGCAAGAACCTCCTGACGATCGACGACACCACGCGGCGCGGCATAACCGGCCGCAGCATCGCCATGATCTTTCAGGAGCCGACGGCGGCGCTCAACCCCATCTTCAGGATTGGCGAACAGGTGTCGGAGGCGTTCCGGGTTCACACGTCGTTGTCTAAGGCTGAGATCAAGGAGCGGGTCATCAAGCTGTTTCAGGAAGTGCATCTGCCGAACCCTGAACAGCTTTTCTATTCCTATCCCCATCAGTTATCCGGCGGACAGTGCCAGCGCGTCATGATCGCTACGGCACTGGCGCTCGATCCGGCGGTGCTGATCGCAGATGAGCCGACGACCGCGCTCGATGTGACCACACAGGCGCAGATCCTCAAGTTGATGCTGGAATTACGTGAACGGCACGACACGGGCATCATTTTCATCACTCATGATTTCGGCGTGGTCGCAGAAATTGCGGATCGCGTTGCCGTCATGCAGAAAGGCAAGCTCGTTGAAATCGGCACCCGGGATGAGGTCCTCAATCATCCGCAGCAGGACTATACGAAACGCCTGCTGGCGGCCGTGCCGACGCTGACGCCGAGGAAAGAAAGGCAAGGGCTTGGCTCGCCTGTCCTCATTGCCAGGAATATCATCAAGACATTTTCACTTAAAGGCGTGTTGGGTTCCGGTCGAGTCGTCAAGGCCGTTGACGATGTCGATATCACCATCCGCCGTGGCGAAACGCTGGGGCTGGTTGGCGAGTCCGGCTCCGGCAAGTCTACACTGGCGCAATGTGTCATCCGTCTCGTCCAGCCGGAAAGTGGCGATATCGTCATCTCGGACGGAGACTTTTCTGGTCTGCGCGGCAAGGCGCTGCGTGAAGCGCGCCGCAAGGTGCAGATCGTCTTTCAGGACCCCTATACCGCACTCGATCCGCGCCAGCGTATAGGCGATGCCATTGCAGAAGGGCCGATCGTCCATGGTCTTGACGCCAGGGCGGCCATGGCGCGGGCGCTCGATCTGCTGGAGGCCTGTGGGCTTGACCGGGCGTCGGCGACACGCTTCCCCCACGAGTTTTCCGGCGGGCAGAGGCAGCGCATCTGCATTGCACGGGCTCTTGCGGTGGAGCCGGAATTGCTCATCGCTGACGAATCCGTTTCCGCGCTCGATGTCTCGGTGCAGGCGCAGGTCCTGGAGCTTCTCGCCAAAATGCAGGAACGGCTCGGTTTCGGCATTCTGTTCATCACCCACGATCTGCGTGTCGCGAGCCAGATTTGCGACAATATCGCTGTGATGCGTCACGGACGCATCGTGGAGCGCGGTGACCCGGCCTCGTTGTTCGGCGCACCAAAGGACGCTTACACAAGAGAATTGCTCGCCGCAGTTCCGGGCAAGGGCTGGCAACACAAGCCCGTCTTGCAGGACGCCGGCAAATTCCCAGAGGAAACTCCATGAAAAAATACCAAATCGGCGCTCAGCCTGCGCAGATCGATCCTGATCTGCGCGCCAGATTTGAATTGGTCGAAGTCGCCACCATCGGGCATTTTCGCCATCGCGGCTTCGTGCAGCACGCCATTACGCCTGTTGTTGAAGTCGGGCGCACATTGGTCGGCACTGCCGTCACCGTTGCCATTCCGGCGACGGATTCGACACTGCTTCACCATGCCGTCTCCGTCATTCGCCCCGGTGATTTCCTGTTCGTGGACCGGCTGGGCGATGACCGTCACGCCTGTATAGGCGGCGGTGTTGCCTTTGCCATCAAAATGGCAGGTGCGGTCGGTGTCGTTATCGATGGGCCGTGCACGGATGTCGAGGAAATCATCGAACTCGGCATGCCATTATGGTCGCGGGGTGTTTCTGGCATAACCACGCGATTGAACGATCTTGGTGGCTCGCTTAACCTTCCGATTTCCTGCGGCAACGTGCCCGTCATGCCTGGAGACGTCGTGATTGCCGATGCCAGTGGTGTTCTTGTCATCCCGGTGGATGAGGCCGGGGACGTGTTGCAGGAGGCAGAGGCCAGACAGGCGAGGGCCGGGCGCAACAAGGGCAAGATCGAGGCCGGCGAGAAGCTGGGTGATCTTTCGGGTGCAAGCCGGATGGTGGCTGCTGCGCTGGAGGCCAAATGATGGTGAACCCGCAATTCAATGATCTGCGTGTCGAGCGCAGCACCACGCGCAAGACCGCCAGTGTCAGCCCGCGCGGAGTCGTAACCTCCCAGCATTACGTTGCGGCCGAAGCCGGTGCGGCAGTTCTTCGGGCCGGAGGCAACGCTGTCGACGCGGCTGTGACGGCGGCATTCACGCTTCAGACCGTCGAACCATGGATGACCAGCCTTGCCGCATGTGGATACATGCTGGTGGCGCAGCCGGATGGCACCGTTGAGACGATCGAGTTCACCGGTCGCGTTCCATCGTCTTTCGATGCCGATTTCTACAGGCCCGACCCCAGTATCAAGACCTTCATCGGTCATCCGGCATCCGTGGAAAACCGCAATGTTGATGGCTTTACGGCTGCGGTCGTGCCCGGTTGCGTACGTGGTTTTGCGCAGGCGTTGAAGCGCCACGGAACGATCGGTTTCGATGCAGCCCTTCAACCCGCAATCGAGCGGGCACGCAAGGGTCTCGTCGTGGATTGGCATACGACGCTTGCCATTGCCATTGCCGCCTCCGGTCTTGCCAAGGATGAAGGTGCTCGTTCCATCTTTCTTCCCGATGGCTACCCGCCTGAGCCGGGAACGGTGCTGCCCCTGACGGCGCTTGTCGAAACGCTCGAAACTCTGGCGAGCGAAGGTCCTGATGCTCTCCATGGCGGCTCCATCGGAAAGCGTCTGGTCGGCGATATGCAGGCTGGCGGAAGTTTCATGACGCTTGAGGATATTGCAGCCTATGAATCGCTGATCTATCCCGCACGCAGCATGCCGCTGCAGGACAAGACCGTTTATGTGGCGGGGGAAACGAGCGCGGGACAACGCCTGTGCGATGCGCTCGCCTATTTCGACCAAAAACGCGGCGTCGGCCCCGTCGATGCCGGTTTCTTCACGACTATGTCGCAGGCCCTGTGGGAAGCTTTCGGTGCCCATCGCCGCAGGCTCAACCCGGCAGAAACGACGAACAAGACCAGCACGACCCAGGTTAACGCCGTGGATGGTGAAGGGCGGATGGTGGCCATCACCTTCACGCTGCTCAACCGCTTCGGCGCCCGCGCGCTTTCGCCTTCGACTGGCATATTACTCAACAACGGCATGTCCTGGTTCGATCCCACGCCGGGCCGGGCCAATTCTTTGAAACCCAACGCCTATGCGCCCAGCAATATGTGTCCTGTTATCGTGACCGATGCCGATGGCACCTTCGCCGCCTACGGTGCTGCCGGCGGCAACCAGATCGTGCCATCTCTGGCACAACTCACGGGCATGATCATCCATGCAGGCCTGGATGTGGAAGAGGCCATGAACATGCCGCGCATGACGACGGGACCGCACAGCGACATCATCGTCAATGTCGATATGCCTGCTGATTACATTGAGGCACTGGCGCAGATTGCGAAGGTCAGGCCTGCGGCGCAGGTCGTTTTTCCAAGACCCTTCGCGGCGCCGGGCATGATCGGCAGGCGCGGCGACAGCTTCATCGGCATGGCTGACACGACTTACCCCGCCGCTTATGCTGCCACGGCGTAACAGGACCATCTCATGACAGAATTTTCCGTTACTCCTCTCGATATCGAGGGTGTCCTGTCCGTCATCCCGGCAAGCGCGCCTGCCATACCCTTGGTCTTTGATTCCCCGCACAGCGGCCTTGTCATCCCGGATGACTTCGAGCGAGTAGCATCGGATGAGATGGTGCTGGTGGCATCCGATACCTATGTCGATGATTTGTTTGACTTTGCTCCAGCCATCGGAGCGCCCTTGCTTCTGGCGCACTTCCCACGCAGTTTTCTCGACCTCAATCGCTCCCTGCAGGATGTCGATCTGGAACTCGTTGTCGGGCAGTGGCCCTACGCGGTGCGCGATAGCGCGTCTGCGCGGCGCGGCATGGGTTTAACCTGGCGTTTCGCCTGGGGTGATCAACCCATGTATGGCCGCCAGCTGAGTGTCAAAGAGCTTGAGGATCGTATCGATACCTATTGGCGTCCATATCATCGGGAGCTGGTTCGCCTGCTCGATAAAACCTATGACACCTTCGGGCGCGTCTACCATATCAACTGCCACTCGATGCCAGCCGTTGGTCACGTCCTGTCTCCCGACCCGGCAGGCACGATCCGTAAAGACATCGTCGTCGGCGACTATGACGGAGCAAGCAGCGAGCCCGAGTTTGTGCAATTGGTAATCAGCACGTTGGAAAGCTTCGGCTACTCGGTCTCTCGCAACGTGCCTTTTCGGGGAGCCGAGCTTGTATCCGCTTACAGCGCGCCTGCAAAAAATCGCCACAGCATCCAGATCGAACTCAATCGAAAACTCTATATGGACGAAGTCACTCGAGAGAAAAATGCCGGTTACGGTGAGCTCAAGGCAAATCTAGGCAAACTCGGCGCGACCCTCCGAGCCTTTCTTTCCACTTGAAGGGCCAGGCTACCGCTTGAGTGCTGCGGTCATCATTTCCACAAAAGCCGAGACTTTCGGGGGACGGAAGCGCGCGGCTGGGTAGACTGTGTACACGCCGCCGGAAGGTAAGCGCCAATCCGGCAGAGCATGGATCAGGCGTCCGTTTGCCAAATCGGCTTCCGCGAGAAAATCCGGCAAGACAGACAGTCCGCCGCCTTGCCTTACGGCCTCCATCACCGCTGGAGTGGTATTGATGGCGATATCGGACTTCAGACGTACTGTCTGTATCTCGCTTTCGCCGCGTGTGAAGGTCCATCCCAGAGGCTCCCGCAGCGCATTATTGGCGACGAAAGGCAGCGATGTCAGGTCGGTCGGCTCGCTTAATTCGGCTATTTCGTCTGCAAGCTGAGGTGGACCGACCAGATATTGCCGAAACGAGCCGATCCGTCGCGCCTGCATGCTGGAGTCAGCGAGCCAGCCGACGCGGACAGCAAGGTCCATGTTGTCGGCGACCAGATCGACCGTCTTGTCGCTGAGGTTCAGCTCCACCTTGCAATCCGGATAGCGAGACGCGAACGCGGTCACCACAGGTACCACGACCGAGGTGCCATAGTCGTAGGGTGCCGTGACCCTGAGCAGGCCTTGGGGTTCAGTCCGGGCCTGAGCCAGTTCTCCCAGCGCATCTTCCGCCTCACGCAGGATCGACACGCATCGTGCATGAAACATCCGCCCCGCCTCCGTCGGCTGCAGCCGTCGTGTCGTGCGCATCAGCAATGTCGTGCCGACATCCTTTTCCAGCCTCGCCACCTGCTGGCTGACCACCGCCTTGGTAATGCCGAGATAGTCGGCGGCCCGGGTGAACGATCCGGCATCAACGACGGCGACGAAGTAAGCGAGCCGATTGAGATTTGTTGCCGCCTGCATGGAGGGCACTCCGATTGATTGTCAGCTTTTAGCATATAGTTTGTAGCGTTTGTTAGTCTTCCCGATTTAATCCTGCCATGCCATCTATTGCGTCACAAGGAGTGAGCGCATGAGCGGCAATTCCAAGACCGCCTGTCTTTTCGGTCCCCTCTGCGGCTGGCGCTACGGCGCGCCGTATGATCGCGATTTCGTCTTTTCAAGGCCCGACGCCTGACGTCGGACACTGACGATTTACAGGCAGGCTACACGATCAGGCTCACGACCGCACGCGACACAACGAGACCAGAATCTTCGACCAAACCTTCAGGAGACAGCCATGCTGACAAGGAGAACCATCATGAAAACCACCATCGCCGCAGGTGCCGCCGTTTTTGCTCCTGCAGGGCTTGGCCATGCAGCCGGGACCTTGACCTGGAAGCATTTCCCCGCCGGACAGAACGGCTTTTTCCGGGCTCCCGTTCTGGTATCCGGCGCGACGGAAGCGGTGCTGATCGATGGCGGCTTCACGCTTCCCGACGGCAAGGCCGTCGCGGACGCGATCAAGGCGACCGGCAAGACGCTTACGACCATCTATATCAGCCAGTCCGACCCGGACTACTATTTCAGCCTCGGTCCGATCAAGGCTGCTTTCCCTGATGCCAAGGTGCTTGCCGCCACGGCCACGGTTGAGGCCATCAAGGGCAGCGTCGAGAAAAAGCTTGCCGTCTGGGGTCCGCAGCTCAAGGAAAATGGCCCGCAGACATTGGCTGATGTCATCATTCCGGAAGTCTTCGCGGGCAGCAGATTGACAGTCGACGGCGAGACGATCGAAATCGTTGATGCGGAGGGACTTCCCAACCGGCGCTACCTCTTCGTTCCGTCTCTGAATGCGGTCTTCGGCGGTGTTCTGATTTTCAACGGCGTCCATGTCTGGACTGCCGACACGAACAGCGCCGAACTGCGGGCTACCTGGGTCGCCAATCTCGAAAAGATCGCAGCGCGCAAGCCGGCAATTGTCGTTGCGGGCCATATGGCTCCCGATGCACCGACAGACCTTTCCGGCGTCGAGCACACCATCGCCTATCTGAAAGCCTTTGACGAGGAGTTGGCCAAAACCAAGGACTCGGCCGTGCTCAAGGCTGCCATGGAAGCGCGCTTCCCGGGCCTCGGCATGGGCGTCGCTCTCGATATCGGCTCTAAAGTCGCGACCGGTGAAATGAAATGGGGCTGATCCGTCATGGGCGCCAATCTCGTCCTCATCCGCTATGACGGCCAGCTTTGCCCACCTCTATGTCGTTCGCGACGGCAAGATCGCCAGCATGGTCCAGTATGTCGATAGACATATGGTCATGCAGGCCATTTAGCCAGATGGAGGCTCGGCATCGGGCACGACTGATAATGTGTGCTTGAGACATTTAAGCGCGAAACAGGAGCGGGAATGGCGCACGCCCTCGATCTTGTAAAGCTTGCGACGCAGAAACTGCTCGTAGCCTGCGGTTCCCGCCACCGCGACCTTGATGAGGTAATCATATTCGCCGGTGGTCAGATAGGCTTCCAGCACCTCCGGAAGAGCGGCCATGGCTTCGCCGAAACGTTCCAGAACCTCATCGTCGTGACGCTCCAGCATGATCTCGATGATCACGGTCTCGGTGAGCCCCAGTTGAGCCTGATCGAGAATTGCGGTGTAGCCGCGAATGACGCCCTCATCTTCCAGCCGCTTGACGCGCTGCCAGCAAGGGCTGGGTGACAACCCCACCTTTTCCGATAGTTCCGCATTGCTCAGCCTGCCGTTTTCAAGCAGCGCGCGCAATATTTTGCGGTCAATTCTGTCCAGCGGTTTCGCCATGCCGATCTCTCCGAAACATATTGCAAAAAAATCTGCCGCCCATGGGGCAGCACGCGAAAGAAGTGTCTTGTTGTAGACGCATTGGCGTCGCCATTCGAAAGCACCTTCGGCCAGGTTTTCAGTACCGTACTGCATGGTACAGGCAGCAAGGAGGAGCAGGCATGGCACCGATACCGCAACAGCATTTTCCAAGGCCAAGAACGCTGATACATCCCGGCATTTCTTCGCCGGTGCGCATCAACAGCCTGCGCTCGCCATCGGCGCGCCATGTGCGGCTGTTCATCGCGCCGGGTCGCAGCCTTTATGATGGTATCGTGCGGCCGTTGGCCGAAGACGGTATCGAAAACGCCTCCCTGACCCTTCTCGGCGGTTATTTCGACATTCTGTCCTATTGTGTAGCCCCGCCCGACCCTTCCGGTAATGCCGTCATTGCCTATACGAAACCCATCGATGCCGGTGCGGCCTGGCTGGTCTTCGGCAATGCGACGCTGGGGCGCAGCATGAAGGGCGAACCGATCGTTCACTGCCACGCGGCCATGCGTACCGCAGCGGGTGTGGTCAGGGGCGGCCATTTGCTGACGGAATCCTGCATTGTCGGAGAGGGCGGCCTTTCCGCACTTGTAACGTCACTCGACAGTTTTCTGCTGCAACAGTCTTTCGATCCGGAAACCAATATTCCCCTTCTTCAGCCAAAGAACCGCACGGAGCGCGCCGATGAACACGCATAATAATGTCGAAACCGGCTCCATGGGTCGCGTGGCCTATGCCCGCATCGCGCCCAATGAGGACCTGGTGCTTGGTGTCGAGAAACTTTGCCTGGCAGAGGGTTTTCGCAATGCCTTCGTGCGCGGCGCTCTGGGTAGCCTGGTGGACGCATGCCTTGGCACCCGCAGCGGTAATTTTCTGCAGATACGCGGTCCCGCCGTTGAAATCGTCTCGATTGCTGGCGAAGTGCGCGCCCAGCCCGATGGCTCGCTGCGCGCTGCGTTGACCGGTGTCGTCGCCGATACCGAAGGTGTGGTTTATGGCGGCCCGTTCATCGCAGGCGCAAACCCTGTATGCATGACCTTCGAGGTGACGCTGGAGGAGTGGTTGCCGGCGGAAAAACCGCAAGCGGCGTGAGCTGCGGTAAGGTGGGGCGTTGAGTTGCGCAGCGTTACGAGCCGTCCGGGCGCAACTCATGCGGCTGCCTCTTTTCTCTCAGTCAAAAGCAGTTCGAATGTGACGCAAACCGGGTTTTTGCCGCGCACCAGCCGCCCGCCGCTGATATGGCCGGTCAGATCGACCATCGCGATATCCAGCGCTGCACCCTTGGCGGGACTGACGCGGCCGTTGCGGATGAGGATTTCGCTGGCATAGGCGGTTAATGTCGTTCCGTCTTCGTAATCCGCGCCGATAAGGCTGCCGATACCGTTGACCTCGGCCACGGAAAGTCCGAACTGCGCGCAGGCGGCTTCAAGGGCAAGGCAGATGTCGGTATTCGGCCGCACCGTGCATAACAGCGCTCGCAGGCCTGCCTGCTGACGGTTGCGCGGTTGCGGGATGGGCTTGAAGAGCGGGAAATTCGTTTCCTCATCCTGTTGCGCATCGAGAACGGCGCCATCGAGAGCCAGCGCCTCAAGCTGCGTTTCCACGGCGAATTCGGCCTCGAAAGGCAGGAGGTGGCCCATGGACAGGATACCTTCAGCGCTTGTCCACGAACCATGGCAATGCAGAAACGGCTGACCGTCACGCCGGCCGATATGCAGGCCGGCATCGACGATCGTACCATCAGGCATGGAAAAACTTTCGCTATACCATGCGGCATGGGTGTCATCGGGAGCGGCTGCTGGCATGACGTAACACAGCCGCTTCATAGACACGTTTTTCAGCCTGACATAACCGCCATCGAAACCCTGTTCTGCAAAGGCATCGGCAATCGCCTCGTTGACGCTCACGCCGGGCCTGACCGTCAGCGTGACCGGATGGGCGTGGCAGCCGACGACGCGAAAGCGTTCGGGCGTTTCCGGCCCCGGATGGACGATGCTGCGCGGAAGCTTCTCCGGGCTTGTCATCATACCGCGAGCCCGGCGGTAATGAAGCCGCCATCCACAGCCAGCACCTGACCGTTGACATAGCTGGCGTCATCCGAAACCAGAAAGGCCACGGCAGAGGCAATCTCGTCCGTGGTGCCATAGCGGCGCATGGGAACGCGGCTGTGCCACTGGTTACGAACGTTTTCCGTATGTACCGCCTGGGTCAGCGGTGTATCGACCGGGCCGGGAGCGACGGCATTGACGCGAATACCCGATTGCCCCAACTCGTTCGCCATCACCAGCGTCAGCAGATTGACGCCGCCCTTGGAGGCGCCGTAAGCGCTGCGGCCACGATTGCCGCACATGCCGGAGACCGAGCTGATATTGACAATGGAGCCGGGAATATCGTGCTCCAGCCAGTAACGCGCTGCGGTGCGGGCCACCGCGAAACTGCCGATCAGGTTGACATCGACGATGCGCCGAAACTCTTCGACACTGGTGTCGACGGAAAGCTTGTCGGTGGCGATACCCGCGCAATTGACCACGGCCACCAGCCGCGATCCATCTTCGCTGTCGCCAGCCGTCAAGCCCGCAAAAGCCTGCTCTACCGAAGTCTCGTCCGCCACGTTGCAGACGACACCACGGCAGGCATCGATGCCGAGTTTCTCGCAGGCCTCATCCAGAGCCTGACGCTTGAGATCCAGCAACCATGGCTGCCAGCCGCGCGCCATCAACAGCCGGGCCGTCGAAAAGCCGATGCCTGACGCGCCACCGGTGATGGCAACAGCCCCTTTTGTCTGTATCGCCTGCTGTGTCATACCGTCTCCTCCCGGTTATGTGTGCCGACCTTCAGCCTGTCAGTTTTTCCTCGAAAACCGGCATCTGGCCGCGTTTTTCCAGCTCCTCCCGGATCATTTTCTTGGTGATCTTGCCATAGGCGGATTTCGGCATGGCGTCCCAGAACACCACGGTTTTCGGCAGCTTGTAGCGGGCCATCTTGCCATCGAGATATGCCTTGAGGTCGATGCCGGCGATATCCGCGCCTTCGCGCGCCACGCACACCGCCACGCCCACTTCGCCCCACACCGCGTCCGGCACACCCAGAACCGCAGTCTCGTTGATATCCGGGTGCATGAGGATTTTCTCCTCGATCTCCCGCGGGTAGATGTTCGAGCCGCCGGAGATATACATGTCGGAGGCGCGCCCGGTGATGTAAACGAAGCCGTTTTCATCGCGGTGGCCCAGATCGCCGGTGCGGAACCAGCCATTGCGGAAGGCTTTGGCATTGGCCTCAGGGTTATCGTAATAGCCCACAAAAACGGCGGGACCGATAACGCAGAT
This sequence comes from Rhizobium sp. GR12, assembly GCF_036596185.1. Classification (NCBI taxonomy): domain Bacteria; kingdom Pseudomonadati; phylum Pseudomonadota; class Alphaproteobacteria; order Hyphomicrobiales; family Rhizobiaceae; genus Rhizobium; species Rhizobium sp. GR12. The sequence continues at coordinate 30,646 of NZ_JASXTH010000010.1, forward strand.
CTCGCCGGTTTCGCCGGCGGCCAGTTCCTCACCTGCATCGTTCTGGATCTGCACTTCCATGCCGGTACGATCAAATCCGCAGCTGCCGATCCGCGCTTCCGGGCCATCTTCGGCGCTGTGGAAAGAAGGAGGCAGCACGGTGATATTGCCGGTCACTTCGCCAAGGCCGAAATATTGCACTAGCACCGGGCCGAGCTTTGTCAGCGCCCGCTTCTGATCGGCGCGATACATCGGCGCGCCGGCATAAATGACGTAGCGCAGCGATGAATGATCGAAACGATCCACGGACGGGTCTTCGATCAGCATTTTCAGAATGGTGGGCACAGTGAAGGCATTGGTGACACGCCATTTCTCGATCAGTGCCCACACAGTGGGGACATCGAGTTTTTCCGCAGCCGGGAGCACCGTTTTTGCCCCATGCGCCACCTGCACAAGCTGGTGAATGCCCGCGCCATGCGAAAGCGGCGCGACGACAATCGAGGCGTCGCCTCTTCCTGTGCCGGGCATCAGATCGCAGAGATGGTTGGTAATGACAAAGGTCATCTGACCATGGGTCAGCACCGCAGCCTTGGGCCGACCTGTCGTGCCTGATGTGAAGAAGAACCAGCAAGGATCATCCCGATCGACAGCCTGGCTTTTCACTTTCTGACCCATATGGCGGGCCACGATGGCATCATAATCGTCGCCGAACTCGGCCGCGCCGATGGCGATGGTGAAATCGATATCTGTTGCCTCACGGCTGGCCGTGGCATGGTCGGAAAAAGCGCTGGCGCAAATCATGCCGCGCGCGCCGCTGGCTTTTGCCAGATAGGCAACTTCATCAGGCGACTGCCGGTAATTGGTCGGCACCCACACCGCGCCTACGCGGAAGCAGGCGAACATCGATTCAAACATCTGGTTGTTGTTGGACGACTGCACCAGAATGCGGTCACCCTTTTTCACACCGAATTCGGTCGCCAGCGCATGTGCCATGGCATCGACACGGGCGTCCATTTCCGCCCAGCTCCAGGTTTTTTCGCCCCAGACGAAACCGATATCGGCAGGGTTGCGGCGCGCTGCCTGGGTCAGGAAATGCGATAGATTCATGACCCGTGTGGTGGAAGGTGCCACACCACCCGGAGGATGCTGCACAGGGCTTTGTGGTGTCATTTCACGCGCTCCATGATCGAGACATAGTTGGCAACCGCAGTGCCCCCCATGTTGAAGACACCGGCCAGCGAGGCGTTGGGGATCTGCATGTCTCCGGCCTCGCCCATCAACTGCATTGCGGCCATGACATGCATCGAGACCCCCGTGGCCCCGACGGGGTGGCCCTTTGCTTTAAGCCCACCCGAGGGATTGATCGGCAAGCGCCCTGTTTTCAGCGCCGTACCTTCGCGCACCACCCGATGGCCTTCGCCGGGCTTTGCAAGCCCCATGGCCTCATATTCAATAAGTTCGGCAATGGTGAAGCAGTCATGGGTCTCAACGAAAGAGAGATCGTCAAGCGTCGCGCCTGCAAGTTCCAGCGAACCCGCCCAGGCGCGGCGCGCGCCTTCAAACGCCAGCGGATCACGGCGGCTCAGCGCCAGAATGTCATTGACATGCTTGCGGCCTCGGAAGCCGATGGCGCGGTTCAGCGTTGCCGCAGTTTCCTCATCGGCCAGAATGATGGCGGCAGCGCCGTCGGAAATCAGCGAGCAATCGGTGCGGCGCAGGGGGCCGGCGACATAGGGGTTTTTCTCCGATACGGTATTGCAGAAATCGAAGCCGAAATCCTTGCGCATATGCGCGTATGGATTGACCGCGCCATTGGCATGGTTCTTGGCGGCAATCATCGCAAGCTCTTCGGAGCGATCGCCGTAACGCTGGAAATAGGCCTCCGCGATGCGCCCGAACTGACCGGCAAAGCCGCCGGCAATATCGGCTTCCTCCGCGCGGTAACAGGCGGAAAGCAGGATTTCGCCGACTTCCGCAGTGGGAAGCGCCGTCATTTTTTCGGCACCGACAACGAGCGCAATACGCCCACGCCCGGCTTCGATGAAGTCCATTGCGCTGTAAAGGGCAGCCGATCCCGTCGAGCAGGCATTTTCGAAACGGACTGCGGGCGTATAGGCCAGACGCTCATCACCCATGGCCACCAGCGCGCCCTGAAAATCCTGTTTCGAGAAACCGTTATTCATCACGCCAACGAAAATGCCGTCGATATCGCCGACATCGACGCCCGCATGTTCGATGGCGGGCGCTACGACCGAAGCCATCAGTTGCTCGGTATTTTCAAGGGCCGATTTGCCAAAAGGCGAATGCGCCCAGCCGACGATCTGTGCTTTGCTCATCTGCTCGTTCTCCTTGCCTGTCGCTTCGTTTCACCATCGCCGCGCGTGCGGGCGCGGCTTGCCATCATTTCCGCAATGCGTGTTTCGATGCGCGCCACTTCTTCGCGCAGCAATGCCGCAAGTTCCGGCTGCCTTTCCGGCCGCATGCGGCTATCGACAGCGGCTATGCTCAGCGCACCCGCCACCGCGCCATCCGGTGCGCGGATGGCAACGCCGATACCCCAGGAATTTGAGAGGATGAGGCCCGGATTGAGCGAATAGCCATTGGTTCTGGTCAACTCGACATCGCGGCGTAGCCCATCAAGGGTGATGCCGGGATAGCTTGCGGCGATCAGCCCGCTATTGGCGGCAATGACACTTTCCACTTCCGCGTCCGGCAAGGCGGCAAGCATGGCGAGCGACCCCGCGCCAATGCCCAGGGGATGCTCAAAGCCAGCCTGAAGTGCATGGGTGCGCACCGGCCAGGTGCCTTCTTCGCGATAGAGGCAGAGCGCAAATGTATCACGACGCACCGAGAGGAAGCTCGAATCCTCCGTGCGGCGGGAAATGCGGGTGAGCCCGTCCTGTGCCATTTGCAGCAATCCGAAACGGCGCGACGACAGGCTGCCCAGCACATAGGCTTCTTCGCCCAGATAATAACGCCTTGTTTCCTCGTCCTGCTCCAACAGTCCCGCGCGGATCAGCGCCAGCAGCAGACGACGGGCGGTTGGCTTGTTCAGCCCGCTTTCGGTGACGATGACCGACAGTGCCACGCCGCGTTCCGCATGCCGTCCCACCATGGAGAGCAGCGCCAGCGCCCGGTCTACCGCGCGTGCACCTGTCAGATCGCTTTCTGCCGGGATCGAAGTTGCCATATCAGGAAAACGCCCCCACCGCACAGCTTTGCCCGCCATCGACCGGCAGGCAGACGCCGGTTATGAACTTCGCCTCATCTGAAGCCAGAAAGGCGGCGGCCCGTGCAATGTCGAAGGCATCGCCCATGCGGCCAACCGGCACTGCTGCATTGCGCGCCGCCACCATCTCCTCGACCGACGAATATTGGCTGCTGATCTGCTTGTAGATCAGCGGCGTATCGATCATGCCCGGCAGAATGCAGTTGGCGCGAATGCCCTGGCGGGCATATTGCATGGCCAGTGCAACGGTCGCCTGATTTACGGCTGCTTTCATCGCGTAATAGGCAAAATAGGGATATCCGGTCCACCGGATCGAGGCGAGGGAAGAGATGTTGACGATGGCCCCGCCGCCCTGCGCCAGCATCACCGGCAGCACCGCCTTGGTGGCGCGGTAGACAGAGCCGATATTGAGATCGACCGAGGCCCGAAAGTGTTCCTCGTCCAGCTCAACCGGCCCGCCCATATGGGTCACACCGACATTGTTGTGCAGAATATCGATGCCGCCAAAAGCGTCGCAGGTTTGGACGACGGCAGATGATACGGAATCGAGCCTGGTGACGTCGGCGGCAACCGCAATCGCATCGAAACCTTCGTCGCGAATGATCCGCGCCGTTTCTTCAGCCGCGTCTGCGGAAAGGTCGATGCAAGCGACGCGCGCGCCTTCGCGGGCGAACTGCACGGCCGCAGCCTTGCCATTGCCGAAACCCGGACCCGATGATCCGGCACCAAAAACGATGGCGCGTTTTCCCGTCAGGCGACCTGTCAAAACAGTCTCCATTACAATCGTCAAAAATAGTAAGGTCTGCCCCGCCAGAGGCGGGGCCAGTTATTCGGCGGACCGATCAGGTCAGGCTGGCGCCAACGGCCTTTTCGAGAATAGCCCAGGCTTCATCGCCATATTTGCCCTTCCATTCGGAGTAGAAACCGGCGTCCTTGAGCGCTGCGCGGAAGAGTGCGGCGTCGGTGTCGTTGAAGGTCATGCCCTTGCCAATCAGATCTTCCTTCACCGAGGCATTGAGCTTTGCCACGTCGGCCCGCTCATCCTTGCCCGCCTGATTGAGGTTTTTGGCAACGATGGTGCGCAGATCATCCGGCAGACGCTCCCAGGCGCGCTTATTGGCCAGGAACCAGAAGCCATCCCACATGTGGTTGGTGACCGAGCAGAATTTCTGCACTTCGAACAGCTTGGCAGTGGAAATGATCGCCAGCGGATTTTCCTGGCCATCGACTACGCCGGTCTGCAAGGCGGTGTAGACTTCAGCGAAATTGATCGAGGCGGGTGCCGACTTGAAGGCCTTGAACATCGAGGTCCAGAGCGGGCTGACCGGCACGCGGATCTTGAAGCTTTCGAGATCGGCTGGTGTGGCAATCGGCTTGGATGAGCTGGTGATCTGGCGGAAGCCGTTATCCCAGATGGTATCCATGGCAATGAGGTTCTGCTTGGCAATTTCGCCACGCACATATTTGCCGAGATCGCCATCCATGGCCGCCCAAACCGAGTCGTAATTCGGGAAAGCGAAGCCGATGCCGCTGATGGACGCGTTTGGCACCAGCGTCGACAGGATCAGCGGCGAAAGTGTGAAGAATTCAACGCCGCCCGAACGCACCTGGCTCAGCATGTCGGTATCGGCGCCCAACTGGCTGCTGGGGAAAATCTTGATATTCACGCGCCCGTCGGTTTCTTTCTCGATACGATCGGCCGCTTCCTTGGCGCGGATGTTCATGGGGTGTGCGGCGGGCAGGTTGTTGGCGTATTTATAGCTGAATTCAGCGGCGCGGGCGCGCGATACGAAAGCGGTGGCAAGAACGGCAGAACCGGCACCGGCCAGCATGGTACGTCTGTTGATAATCATTGCTTTCTCCTCCCAAGTAAAAGCATTTGTCGTTAGTCGGCATGGCGGGCGGACCCGCCATGGTATCAGAGCAGAATTGTCGACAGGCTCGGAATCCCGGCAATCAGCAGCAGGCCGATGACCATGGCTGCGAGATACGGCCAGATAGCGCCCATGGCTTCATCGGGCGAAACATTGCCGATCTTGCAGGCGATGTAGAAGCCGATGCCGATAGGCGGCGCCATCAGACCGATGTTCATGGCGACCACCACGACCATCGAATAATGGATGTCGTTGATGCCAAGCGTGCGGGCAATTGGGAACATGATCGGCGCCAGCAGAACAATCGCCGGCAGACCTTCCAGCACGCAGCCGAGGATCATAAAGATCAGGATCGACACGACCATATAGGTCATCCATCCGCCCGGCAGATCGGTGATCATCGCGGTTAGCTCGAAGGCGAAACCGCTCTGCGTCAGCCCCCATGCCATGGCAGAGGCGCAACCGAGGATCAGCAGAATTGCGCCGGAAAGGGCGGCCGTTTCCACCAGCATGGAGTAGAGTTTTTTCAGGCTGATGCCGCCATAAAGCACGGCGCCGACAATCATCGCATAGAGCACGGCAATGGTGGAAACTTCGGTGGCCGTTGCCACGCCGCCGCCCACCAGGCTGCGGATCAGGAAAGGCAGAACAAGTGCTGGCGCTGCAACCAGCGCTGCCTTGCCCACCAGCGGCCATGGGGTGCGCTTCGCCCCTTCCATATTTTCACCGCGCGCTTTCCAGCGGGCCAGCACGGCCAGCACCAGCAGCAGCACCATGGCAATCATGAAGCCGGAGGTGAACAGCCCGGCAATTGATACGCCGGCGGCAGAGCCAAGCACGATGAGCACGATGGACGGCGGAACTGTATCGGCCATGGCAGCACCGGTGGCCAGAAGCGCAATCATTTCCTTGGGCTTGTGGCCACGGCGCTTCATTTCCGGAAACAGCGCCGGTGCGACCGTTGCCATATCCGAGACCTTGGAGCCGGAGATGCCCGACACCAGAAACAGCGAGCCGAGCAGGACATAGGACATGCCCGCGCGAATGTGACCAAACATCGAGGACAGGAGTTCGACAATCGCCTTGCCCATGCCCGTGGCATCGAGCACGCAGCCCAGCAGCACGAAGATCGGCACCGACAGCAGAATGATGCCTGACATGCCCTCATCCATACGCCCGACCATGACGATCATCGGAACCCAGGTGGTGAAGGTCAGATAGGACAGTGTTCCAAGGCCGAAACAGAAGGCAATCGGCACGCCCAGCGCCAGAAACACCGCAACGAACAGGCCGAGAAAGATCGCCAGATTGAAGTTGCCCAGGGTTTCCAGCGTCGGTGACGCCAGAAACAGGAGGCCGGCGGCGACCGCAACGGTAACAACGGCGACGACGATATCCCGCGCTCTTTCCCTGCGGAAAAGATTGTTGATGACCAGCAGCAGCATCAGACAGGCGCCGAATGGCAGCGCGGCCGCGCGGAAGGTCATGGGAATATTCAGCGCCGCCGAGGTGACGACCCATTCCTCAATGGCATATTCGATGGCGGGTTTGATAATGGCGCCCAGAAATGTCGCCATCAGCACCAGCGCCAGCGAATTGATATAACCGAGGAAACGCTGCGGAAACATGTTGAGAAACAGCGTCAGACGCAGGTGTTCGCTGCGATCAATGGCAATGGCCGCGCCCAGCATGGCAAACCACAGGAAACTCATCGACGCCGCTTCGTCGATCCAGACGATAGGCAGATGCAGGGCATAACGTGATGTCACGCCCAGCAGAAGCAGGCCGATCATCACCGCCAACAACACGGCTGCCACGGCCTCGACAGGTCGCATGAACCGCGAGCCTGTTACCGGCCCCGTGTGCAGCAGCTCGCCATCAAGTACAAATACGTCGTCATTCGCGTTTGCGGTCATGGTCATTGGGGCCTCCTCTCCCGCAGAACAACCTTCGCAATGGCCAGCAAAACAGTATGTCCACGCCCGCGCCACGGTCGTGGTCGCCGCATCAGGATATATCTGCCATTGCCAGACCGGCCAGACCCTCCACAAGTCTGGAACTATCGGTATATTGCCTCCACAATATGGACCATTACAAAATCATATATTCGGGATACACAGAAAAATTGACAAAATCAACTGTAATAAGGCGGTATTACGAAGTTTAAGTTGCTCGTTTATAGGTCCATATAGTGGATCGCACATGATAGCACCCGCAAACCACCGACGATGGCGACGCGGCAAGGGGCCACCAAACTCGGAGCCGCTCCCTGTAGGGAGGTATTGCGTATGCCTCTACAGGCGATCGCTTAACCGCATCGGCGGCTATAATGGCTGTTGTCCTGAGCTGGTGGATCAATGTATTCAGGGGCCGGATCTTCACTTAAACCTGCGGGCACATGGAAACTTCGCTTTATTTGCCGGTCAAAGGCTTTCTTGAGAAGGCGGGCTATACCGTCAAAGGCGAAGTTGGCAGTTGCGACCTCGTCGGCTTGAGCGATGGCGATCCACCTGTGGTCGTGATCTGTGAGCTGAAGCTGAGCTTCAATCTTGAGCTCATTTTGCAGGCCGTCGATCGCGCAGCTATCGCAGACGAGGTCTGGATCGCGGCTCGAGTCTCAGCCAGGGGCAAAGGCCGCGAGACTGACAAACGTTATCGCGATCTCTGCCGCAGGCTCGGGATCGGTATGCTCGGCATTTCCGATACTGGCGACGTCAGCGTTATCGTCAGTTCCGTATCACCGATGCCACGAACCAATCCAAAACGGCGTACGAGGCTGGTACGTGAACACCAGAGGCGACACGGCGATCCGACGGCTGGTGGGAGCACGCGCACGCCGATCATGACCGCGTACCGCCAGCAGGCGCTAGGCTGCGCTTTGGCGCTGGCATCAGGGCCTATGCGCGTGCGTCAAATCAGATCCAGCGTACCGGATGCCGGAAAGATTTTGCTTGCGAACGTCTATGGCTGGTTTGAGCGTCTCGATAGAGGGGTTTATGGCTTGACCGACGCCGGACGGGAAGCAATGCAGCGATGGCCGCAGCAGGACTTCCCCCAATTTCTACAAGTGTAAACCGGCAGGGGTCTTCGGTCACTGAGTTTTCCAGGTCTCAAGCAACATCCCGACGAACTTTTCAGCAGCTGGAGACAGAGCGCTGCTTCGCCTTTGCACGATACCGATCGTTCGGGAGACCACAGGATTTACGATCGGCCGTGAGACGAGGAACGGGTGATCGTCCTGCGGGGTTGCCAATCGCGGTAGGACGGAAATCCCAAGACCCGCCTCCACGAGGCCGAGCGAGGTATTGAGATGGGTCACTTCATAAAACCAATTCAGCTTTAGATTGTGACGCGCGAGCGCCCCATCGAGAAGCGTCCTGTTGCCGCTGGAACGGTCGACGACAACCAAGGGGTAGGGCTCCAATTGATCCCACTGGATCGTTTCGAAAGCGGCCAAAGGATGATCTTTCCGCATCGCCAGCACAAATGGGTCATCGATGAGCGGCTCGAACGCCAGGTCGGGATCAGAGTTGCCCATCAGGTTTATGCCGAATTCCACCTCGCCTCTCGCAACCGCTTGCAGGCCCTCGTTTGCCGTGAGGTCTCTGATACGTAGCCGGATATGCGGATATTGCTTGCCAAAGGTTTTGATCACGGTGGGAAGAAAATAAAACGCCGCGGTGGGAACGCATGCCATCGTAATGAGACCGCGTCGTTGCGCGCCGTCCTTCATCGCAAAAAGCGAGCCGTCGAACTCCTCCAGCATGCGCCGGACGAGCGGCATGACCTCCTGACCCATGGCCGTCGGCGCGACATGTCGGGTGGTCCTCTCCAGAAGCGGCGCGCCAATGGCCTGTTCCAGTTTCTGAATACGCCGGGTAAGCGCCGGCTGCGAAATATGGAGCGTTTCCGCGGCCCTGTGAAAGCTCTCCAACTCAACCACCGCTTGAAAAGCCCGCAGATCCAGGATTTCGCAATTGATGCTCATATCGCAATAATACCTCCAAACATTGCATTTAACAGATTAGCTTCTTTTGCGCATATTGCAACAACAAGGCGGATTGATCCACCAAATGCAAGATTGAGGCGGCCAATGAACGATCTATTGAAGATACCCTGTGTGCTGATGCGCGGCGGAACGTCTCGTGGACCGTTCTTTCTTGCATCCGATCTTCCGAGCGATCGAGCACAGCGAGATGCCGCACTTTTGTCCATCATGGGGTCCGGCCATCCGCTTCAGATCGACGGTATAGGAGGGGGCAATCCGGTCACCTCGAAAGTCGCGATCATCGGGCCGTCGACGGTCGAAGGCGCTGACATCGACTATCTATTCGCCCAGGTTCGCACCGACCGGCAGTATGTCGACTATTCGCCCAACTGCGGAAATATGCTGGCCGCAGTTGGACCCTTCGCAATCGAGGCGGGACTTGTCGAGGCCCATGGGAACGATACCGTGGTTCGCATCCACAACGTGAACACCGGAAAACTGATCGAAGCGAAAGTGCCGACGCGGGGTCGCGAGGTGATTTATCTTGGAGACGCATCCATCGATGGCGTTCCGGGTCTGGCTGCCCCGATCGCCCTGACTTTCGTGGATGCCGCAGGGGCGAAAACCGGAAGACTGCTGCCCACGGGAAACCCCGTCGACACGATCGAGGGAGTAGATGTGACAGCCATAGATTGCGCTATTCCGATGGTCCTGATGCGGGCGACGGATCTCGGCGTCACGGGATACGAGGATCCGCAGGTGCTGACTGCCAACAGTGATCTCATTGAACGGATGACCCGCATACGTATTCAGGCAGGCAGACTGATGGGGATGGGGGATGTGTCGGATATGGTCATACCAAAACCCGTGCTCATAGCGCCGGCCCGCAAAGGCGGCACGCTGTCCGTCCGATACTTCATGCCCAATGAGTGCCATCCCGCGCTGGCGACGACGGGCGCTGTGGGAATAGCAACCGCGGCGGTGACGGAAAACTCCGTCGCATTCGACCAGGCGGGACGTCGTTCTATACCGACCAAGATCTCCATCGAGCATCCTGCCGGTCGGCTCGACGTGCAGCTGGAGGTGCGGGACGGAGCGATAACAGCGGGGCTTGTGAGAACGGCACGCAGACTTTTCGAAGGTTTCGCCTTCGCAAAACCATCCGCTGCGATTGAAGACGCAGCTTAGACAAAGCCATAGTGGCTCAAAACATAGTGAAACTGGGAGGAGACCCTCATGCGTAAATACTTGCTTGCAACAGCGGCGCTCTGTGCGCTGGCCGCATCGGCAAATGCAGAATCCGTAAGAATGAGTGTTGGTTCGTATAACCTCAACAATCTGCCTTTTCCCGTGGCGGCAAGCCTCGGCTTCTACAAGGACGAGGGTCTTGACGTGACGACGGAGAACTTCGCCCAAGGGGGGTCGAAAGTTCTGCAGGCGCTTGTCGCAGGGTCGACGGACGTAGCCGTCGGTTTCTACGACCACACGATCCAGATGCAGTCCCAGAACAAGCACGTTGTCGGCTTCGTTCAGCTTGCCCGCAATTCCGGGCTGGTTCTTGCCGGAAAGAACGACACGGATTTCGATCCGGCAAAACCCGAAACCATCAAGGGCAAAAATGTCGGTATCACGTCCCCGGGTTCATCGTCCGATTTCTTCATTCGTTATTACATGAAGCAGCACAATCTGAGCGACAACGACATTTCCATCATCGGGGTTGGCTCGGGCGCTGCGGCTGTTGCCGCCCTGCAGCAGGGCAAGATCGATCTGCTGGTAAATTACGACCCGGCTGCGACGATCGTGGTTGAGCGCGGCTTGGGCAAGATCTTGATCGATGCACGCAGCGATCAGGGCGCCAAGGATGTGTATGGCGGCATCTATCCGACCTCCGTTCTGTATGCGACCCAGGAATATATCGATGCTCATCCTGAGGTGATCCAGAAGGTCACCAACGCAACCGTGAAGGCGCTGCACTGGATGAAGGAGCATTCGGCGGAGGAAATTGTCGAGAAGCTTCCCGACGACTTCGTGTCCGGTGACAAGCAGACCTACATCAAGGCTGTCGAGGCAGCCAAGGCGATCTTCTCCGAAGACGGAAAGTTCGAACCTGCCGATCTGGAAACGCCATTGGCGGTGCTGAAAAGCTTCAACGAAGCGGTCGCAAAGGCGACGATCGACCTCAACACGACCTACACTAATAAGTTCGTCGAGGCTGTGGCTTCGACGGGCGTAAACTGAGGACTTCCAATGTCATCACCTGTTAGAAAGTTAGAGCCCGTGGCAGACGTCAAACCGCAGCCGATGGTGGCAATCGAGAACGTAACCATGGCCTTTGGTGCGTTCGTCGCTGTCGAGGATGTGAACCTTAAAGTCGGCGATGGCGAGTTCCTCTCAATCGTCGGTCCCACCGGATGTGGAAAATCGACTATCCTCAACGCCATTGCGGGGTTGCTGAAGCCGGCGCAGGGAAAGGTCTCCATCGACGGCTCGGACGTCCAAGGCGTGCAGAACAACATCGGATATCTTTTCCAGCAGGACGCGCTGCTTCCCTGGAAGACCGCGTATCAGAATGTCGAGCTTGGCCTGATGTTTCGAGGCGTACCCGAGAGTGAGCGACGCGCCAAAGTTCTGGCCTGGCTGGTAAAGGTCGGATTGAAAGGGTTCGAAGAACGCTTTCCGCATCAGCTCTCGGGCGGACAGCGCAAACGCGTTCAGATGGCGCAAGCGCTTATTACCGAGCCGAAGGTGATCCTGATGGACGAGCCCTTCTCCGCGCTCGATATCCACACCCGCCACCTGATGCAGAACGAGTTGCTGCGGCTGTGGCAGGAGGACCGTCGTGCGGTGGTGATGATCACCCACGATCTCGAAGAGGCGATCGCGCTCGGAGACCGGGTTGTCGTCCTTGCCGCCGGCCCCAAGAGCCGCGTTATCGAAAGCTTCCCGGTTGATCTGGAGCGGCCTCGCAACGTGGCTGAAATCAAACTCGATCCGAAATTCATGACCCTGTATCGCGATATATGGGCATCCCTGCGCGGCGAAGTGGAGAAAAGCTATGCAAGCCGTTAATGTTCGCATCATTCAGGTCGGGCTTCTGGTCGTGCTCCTCGGTGGATGGCAACTCGGAGTGAGCTCGGGAGCAATCGATCGCTTCTTCTTCCCGGCGCCTTTCGATATCGTCAAACAGGTCATCACCTGGGTTGCCGATGCCGGCTTTTACAAACATGTCGGCATCACCTTGACCGAAACGGTTCTTGGTTATCTCATCGGCACTGGTCTCGGCGTCGGCGCCGGTGTCTGGCTGGGTCTCAGCCCGTTTGTGGCCCGCGTGCTGGATCCGTTCATCAAAGCCGTGAACGCCATTCCGCGTGTCGTCCTGGCTCCCATTTTCGTCCTCTGGCTGGGGCTTGGCCTCTGGTCCAAGGTCGCACTTGCGGTCACGCTCGTCTTCTTCATCACTTTCTTCAACGCCATGCAGGGCGTGCGCGAAGTAAACCCGGTCGTGCTCTCCAACACGCGCATTCTTGGCGCAAAGCGCTCGGATCTGCTGCGTCATGTGTATTTTCCGGCGGCTGCGAGCTGGATCCTGTCGTCGCTGCGCACATCCGTTGGATTTGCGGTCGTAGGCGCCATCATCGGGGAATATCTCGGAGCTTCCGCAGGCCTCGGTTACCTGATCGCCCGTTCCGAAGGGAATTTCGATGCAGTAGGCGTTTTCGCCGGGATCATCATTCTCGCGGTATTTGTTCTCGTCATCGACCTCATTCTCGATATCGTGGAGAAAAGACTGATCACATGGAGGCCGAATGCGGGCGAAGAGCGGTCTGCCTAGGATTTCCTGCGATCTCACATCAAACGGGGGCGGCCAATCGGTCGCCCCCGTTTTCATGAAATGATCAGGCGTCGCCTCCCGATGGCTCCCCAGGCCGCACGGTCAATTCCGCCGCGAATCTATCGGCCGCTATCCTTGTCCATCGCACCCGTTTGCGTTATCTCTCCATACAATAATTCAAGGATTATTGAACTATGGATGAGCGCCAGGCCCTTTCATCATTCGCCGCCCTTTCTCAGGAGACGCGCCTCGCCATAGTTCGAGCCCTGGTCGTAGCCGGGCCCGAGGGGTTGGCCGCCGGCATCATTGCCGAGCGCATGGGCGTCTCGGCGACGAACGTGTCTTTCCATCTCAAGGAACTGGAGCGTTCGGGTCTCATCTCCCAAAGACGCATGTCGCGCTCGATCCTGTATAGCGCCAGCTACGCGACATTGGCCGAGCTCATAAAATTCCTGATGGAAGACTGCTGTGCCGGCCATCCGGAAATCCGCGAAAATGTCGAGCGGAGCGATGGATGCTCCAGTCCGGCTGGTGCTTTGACCGATGGGGACAATATCGTTGTATAATTCGAAAATGCCTGCGGGCATCGTCTCCGCACTCGGCCTCACACAGATCATCGGCTACGGCACCCTCTATTACAGCTTCAGCATTCTTGCTCCCGGCATGGCGAAGGATCTCGGCCTGACATTGGCCGAGGTATTTGGCATCTTCTCCGCGTCCCTGTTCATCGGGGGTCTCTCGGCAACCTACATCGGCAGGCAGATGGATCGGTTGGGAGCCGCCACGGTGATGACGATCGGCTCGGTCCTCGCTTCCCTGACGCTGGCGCTCTGCGCCTGGTCGCCGTCGGTCGCAATCTTCGCCATTGCCATCATTCTGCTCGAGATATCGTCCGGAATGGTGCAATATCAGGCGGCATTTGCATCGCTGGTCGAAAGCAATCCCCGAACGGCGTCCCGCAGCATCACCTACCTGACCCTGATCGGCGGTTTCGCCTCGACAATCTTCTGGCCGATATCGGCTGCGCTTACCGGATATCTGTCGTGGCGCGAGATTTACCTTGTCTTCGCTGGACTGAACCTTTTTCTCTGCATGCCGCTCCACTACTGGATCATGCGCGTCGGAAAAACAGGGACGGACGCGGATTCCACTATCCGAACGCGTGAGACGGTGATCGGCGCGCTTCCTGTCCATGCGCGCCGGCGCGGCATGATCCTGGTGTCGTTTGCCTTCGCCATGCTGGGCTTTTCTCTTTCGGCCATGCTGGCGCATATGGTGCCAATGCTCGGTTCGATCGGGCTCGGCGCCGCTGCGGTCGTGATCGGGTCGCTCTTCGGCCCAGCCCAGGTGTTAAGCCGACTAATCAATATGGTGTTTGGTAAAAGCCTGTCGCCGCCAGCGCTTGCCGTCCTTTCCGCGATCCTGATCGTCACCGGCGTATTGGTCCTGCTGATGGCAGGCAACTGGTTGCTGGGAGCGGTTGCCTTCGCGATCTGCCTGGGGCTCGGATCCGGCATCAATAGTATTGCGCAGGGAAGCCTGCCGCTCCACCTGTTCGGATCGGATGGTTATGGCGCGATCACGGGCAAGATGGCCGCCGCTCGACTGGCGGTGGGCGCCGGAGCGCCGTTCGTTTTTGCAGCAGCGACGGAGAATTTAGGCATCACCTTTGCGCTCGCTGCGAATGCCTGTCTCGGTGCAATCGGCATAGCGGCATTCGTTGCGGTGGCGGCATCCTCACGGCAACCCGCCACTGCGACGGTTTGATCCGTCAGATCGACTTCAACGAGACCCGCTTCTCAAGCTCGGCCGCCTCTTCTTTCCGCTCACTGTATCGGTCGGTCAGATATGACGAGGCATCACGCGTGAGGATGGTGAACTTCACCAACTCTTCGCAAACGTCCACAACCCGGTCGTAATAGGACGACGGCTTCATTCGACCATCCACATCGAATTCCTGAAACGCTTTCGCGACCGAGGACTGATTGGGGATTGTGATCATCCGCATCCAGCGGCCGAGAATGCGCATCTGGTTCACGGCATTGAAGGACTGGCTTCCGCCGGAGACTTCCATGACCGCAAGGGCCTTTCCCTGCGTCGGGCGCACGGAGCCGACCGAAAGCGGTATCCAGTCGATCTGCGACTTCATGACTCCCGTCATCGCCCCGTGGCGTTCCGGGCTTACCCAGACCTGCCCTTCCGACCATTGGGAAAGGTCGCGCAGTTCCTGCACCTTCGGATGACTGACAGGTGCCTCGTCCGGAAGCGGCATCCCCCTGGGATCGAATATCCGAACATCGCATCCGAGCCGTTCGAGCAGCCGTCCCGTTTCGAACGCAAGCAGACGGCTGTAGGACACCTCTCGCAGCGAGCCGTAGAGGATCAGGATGCGGGGCTTGTGCGTCGAGAATGCCGGGCGGAGAGCGTCGAGATCAATCGCATGCAGATGCTGGCCCTTGAGCGCGGGAAAGGTGTCAGGCAATGCGCTTTCCTTCCTGATCCAGGACCTGCTCGCCGTCCTCTTTGGAAAATGGCCCTTTGAAGGTATCGGGCAGGATATCGAGCACGGCCTCGGAAGGTCGGGCGAGCCTGGTGCCGAGCGGCGTCACGACAAAGGGGCGATTGATGAGGATCGGCGTTCCGATCATGGCGTCGAGCAACTGTTCATCGGTCAGGTCCGGCTTGTCGAGACTGAGTTCGGCATAGGGCGTGCCTTTCTCGCGGATGGCCTCCCGAACGGTCAGGCCGGCATCCGAAATCATCCTTGCGAGTTGCTCGCGTGTCGGTGGCTCCTGCAGATACTCGATCACGGTCGGCTCTATCCCGGCGGCACGGATCAACGCCAGCGTGTTGCGGGACGTCCCGCAGGAGGGGTTATGATAGATGGTGATATCCATGCTCATTGCCCTTCGGTGATTGTCGCTCGGGAAACGGCCGGGGCGGCCTCATACCAATCCTTCGAGCGGTTCACGATCCAGACGACCGAGAGCATGACCGGGACCTCGATGAGGACACCGACAACGGTCGCCAGTGCCGCGCCTGACTGAAAGCCGAACAGGCTGATGGCGGCCGCGACTGCCAGTTCGAAGAAGTTGCTGGCGCCGATCAAGGCGGAAGGACCGGCGACACAATGCCGTTCGCCCGCCATGCGATTCAGAAGATAGGCGAGCCCGGAATTCAGGTAGACCTGAATCAGAATCGGGATGGCGAGCAAGCCGATGACGGCCGGCTGGGCAATGATCTGCTCGCCCTGGAAGGCGAAGAGAAGAACCAGCGTTGTAAGCAGCGCCACCAGCGAAACCGGCTGCAATCTTGCAAGAATTCGATCCAGCCTCCCCGACGTTCCGTCAGCCATCAACCGTTGCCGGATAAGCTGCGCCAGGATGACCGGCACGGCGATATAAAGGGCAACGGAGAGAACAAGCGTGTCCCATGGAACGGTGATCGCCGACAGGCCAAGTAGCAGGCCGACAATCGGAGCGAAGGCGACGACCATGATCGCGTCGTTAAGTGCGACCTGCGAGAGCGTGAACAGTGGCTCGCCGCGTGTCAGGTTGCTCCAGACGAAGACCATGGCCGTGCAGGGCGCTGCGGCGAGGATGATCAGTCCGGCGATGTAGGAGTCGATCTGGTCGGCGGGAAGATAGGGGCGAAACAGCCAGCCGATAAACAGCCAGCCCAGCAGCGCCATCGAAAACGGCTTGACGGCCCAGTTGATGAACAGCGTGACGCCGATACCGCGCCAGTAGCTGCCGACCTGCGCGAGAGAGCGGAAATCGATCTTCAGCAACATTGGAATGATCATCAGCCAGATAAGGACAGCGACCGGAATATTCACTCTGGCGATCTCTGCTGCGCCAATGAGTTGGAAGAACCCGGGCATCAGATGGCCGAGGGCGACACCGGCAATGATGCACAGAAACACCCAGACGGTCAGATAACGTTCGAACATGGACATCAGGCAATGTTTCCCTGCGGCGTACAGCACGGCGTCAGCTCGGCGATCAGTGGCGCGCAAAGCTCTGCCGATCCACCGCAGCAATCCTTCAGAAGAAACAGCGTCATGTCGCGAAGCTGTTCTATCTCGGCGCGATAGATGATGATCCTGCTCTGGCGCTGCGAAGATACGAGGCCGGCGCGGGAGAGAATATTCAGATGGGCGGACAGGGTGTTTTGCGGCACCACCAGTGCGCGCGCAATGTCGCCGGCGGGCAGACCTCCCGGTGCGTGCCGCACGAGCAGCCGGAAAGTTTCGAGACGGGTCGGCTGCGCGAGCGCTGCCAAAGCGAGAATAGCCTGTTCTTGTTCCATATATCCAGATTAATGGAAATATTGAGAGAGTCAACTATTCGTTCGCGCGTAGCGGCGGAATCGTCCACGGCGCGGGGGCGGCTTACGGTGGGGTCTGGTTCTCGAAAAGCGGAACGGTCGTGCCGGCCTGGGCGATCAAGCTGGCTTGCGTGCAATGAGCCGGGATCGGATCATCCGGCCCGATAAAATACACCTCCGGATGGAGATGCAGCCGCGCCTGCAAACGGTCCAGCAGCCGCCTGCAGGCGGAGGCCTGTAAATCTTCCTCTCCAGTCAGCCTGCCGACCAGACGCATGAACCAGCTGTCATAGGCCGCAACATAGAGGAACCATCGCGGCGGGGTTAGTGCATCAGGCGGCGTGTCCCGGCAAAGCCAGATGGCGCGCGCATGCTGAAAGAGCGGTTGAAGGGTGGTGTGCAACAAGGCGAGTTCGGACACATCCATCCCATGAGGATGGAGACCCTCGAATATCAGCCGTCCAGCATCGTCGCTCGTCCATGACCGGTCGGCAGCCTGCCGATGGTGTTCTGCCGCCGTCTTGTCTCCCGCCCGCAAATGGAGTTCACACAATCGGCGATGGATCTGATATTCGCTGGAAGACGGATTCTGGCTGATGCGATGCCATAGGGATATTACTCCGGGAATATCACCGGCCTGCTCCAGATCGTCGGCCTTCAGTTGCAGCAAAGCCGCATCTTCTGGCGAATGGCGCAGTCCTTCTGCGATCGCCTCGGCTCGAAGGGTGCCTGCCCGATCAAACTTTTCTGCCAGTTTCGCCAATTGCAACCAGTCCTCTTCGTCAAACACCTGTTGTTCGCGACGTTGCAGCAGCTTTAAGAATTCGCTTTTCTGATGTGCATGCCATTCTTTGGCATCGCGCCAGCCTTGCGTGGCGTTTTTACGCCAATCGCCATCAAGCTGTGCGGCGATGATTTGAGCATGTTTCCCCAGCCAATCCGCAGCCGCTGACGTCTCTTCGAGGCGCCAGGGCAGATGATCGGGCAGAGGCTCTGCCGGATCGAAACCAGTCGCGGCGATACGCTCGGCAAAGACCGGGTGGGTGCTGTGAATATCCGGTTTCTGGCAGAGGCTTTCATGCAGCCAGACGGATGCCTGGGCGCCGTCACGCGGATGGCTGTCCGCCGGCTCCGTCAAAAGCTGCACAAACGGCCGTGCCCGCGCAATATCGTTCTTATCCGCCTGCGCAAATATGCCCGGCCAGAACTGGCTGGACATGGCCCTTTGCCGCAATGCCAGGGCGACCTCCGCCTGAAATGCAATATCGCTGCCGCAAACCGCAATCGCCTGCGCATCGGCAACAAACTCGCAACGACGTGAAAACTCCAGCGTTTCGCGCATCATGCGAGGCACGTACCAGGAGAGAAACAATCTGAGTGGCGCGGTGATCAGCCGGTGATTGCGTTCATGCAATTTTCCAAGTGCCGCCCAGCGTTGGCGGGCCACATAGGCCCAACGCGCTAAATGACCGTGCTGCCGTGAAATATGTGCGTATTCATGGGCGATGACGGCGGCGGCCTGCTTTGCCGTCAGAAGGCCAAGAAGCGGCAGGCCAAGCACCAGAACATGCTTCGGCTGACCTCCACGGGACCCCGTCTGATAGATGGACGCATTAAGCTCGGCATTGATATAGACGGCCGTGAAGGCCGGAGCGTCGCAGGCAAGCCGAAGTCGTTCAAGCTCTACGGCAAGGGCCGGGACTTTCCCGGGTTCCAGCAATATTCCGTCCGAGACCGGTGGCGGCGGTACCGTCGCATAGGAGCGCAGGACCATCAGCCCATAAAAAAACCATGACAGCGCCGGCAAGGCAAAAAGCACCAGCAGAAGCCGCGAAGGCACCAGCAGCACAAGCAAAAGAGGCGACAGGACCAGCGCAGAGCCGCAGGCGAGCAAAAACATGTCGCCAAAGGCGAGCCAGATCAAAGCTCGCCATCTGCCTTCACGCGGTGACTGGACGGGACTGGCCATGATGTCGCTTATTTCGGCGGGAGATGTTCGCTTGAAAGCTTCTTGCCGAGGATGAAGGCTCTCAATGCCCGCCCGGCCATTTGCCATCCGGTCGATCCATAGACCTGCGTTTCCATCCAGTCCAATGTCGAATGGTCGGGGAAGAGTTCCTTGTAACGGTCGAACCATTGCATGGCGATGAACTCGCTCTTGGGAACGCCGTCGCCATATTTATAAGCCAGGATGACCTCGCCATAAGCTTCTCCGGCAATGTGGTCGTCATGGTGGGCAACAAGGGATTTCATGTAGGCGACGGCCTGCTGCTTTTCCTCTTCGGTTCCGTGCCTGCGGTCGACGCTTGCAAGCCGGATGACAGACATATCTACGCCGCCTTCAAGGCCCCCGCGGTAATATTCCTGAACCCGTTCGAAATTTTCCCGAACCGACAGATCGAGATTATCGACATTTTCCAGCCGCCAGGCATAATTGTAGAGCGCAACCGGCTCGCCCTCCTCAACCGCGCGCTCAAGCCAATGATCGGCTTCGCCACTGTCAAGCAATTGCGGCTCGGTGTCAGGCCGGAATCCCCTTGTAATGTCATACATGCTTGCCGCAGCGGAATAGGCGCGTCTCTCGGCGAATGCGCGGGTGAGATAAGTCGACTCTTTCTGAAATCCGCCATCCCAAATCATCCGGCAAGCGTGCATCGGAGTAAATTCGTCGGGCTCGTAGAACGGTTCGAGCTGTGCTGCGCGGTCGATCAATCGCGTGGCAAGGGCCGGGTCCGCGTTGATACCCCACATGCCGAACTGCCAGGCAAATGCAGCTATGGTCAGCATGGTCGGCTCATCAAAGCGGCGGACAGCGGTTTGCAACACGTTTGCGAAGGCGCCCTCGTGATCTTCGAGATGCTTGATCAGCATCAGATTGGTGAAGTCCCGGAACGGGCCATCAATGGCCGGATAGGTTCCCGGTGCCCTGCAATAACGGACGGATTCGACGTGACGCTGGTGCGCCAGTTCATCGTCCTTGAGAGAATAGTGGGTAAAATTGGCGTATTTCCCGAGGGAAATGAAACGCAGGCGATCAGGTAGATCCCGCGCCAGCCACTTCTTGAAGATCTTCTCGCGCGCGGCGATTTCGCGCGTATCGCCGGGCTCCGGATAATCGGGAATGGTCAAGGCGTCATGCACACCGGGCCAGCGGACGGAATTGCGTTCCTGCTCGGTGAGCGCGGAACATAACGGACCATTGGCGAATTTTTCGACCTCTCCTTCGTCACCACCCCATCTCGGGCTCAAATATTGGGCATAGGTGGCCAGGATATCGGCCCATCGGGGCTTGAGCGAAAGGCAATAGCGCAGCCAGTAATAGCCCGGATTTTCGGCGTCTCCCTGTTGCAGGGGCGGAAGAGAGGCGGGGAGTGTCGCGGTTACAATTCCAGGTGGCTTTATTTCGTGTCTGGTAAGCTGGGCGCAGGCCGCGTCATAAAGATCCGGTTCGAACTCGTCGCGCTGCATGGTTTTCTCGATGCGCGAGCCACGAAATAGTGCATCGACAAAGTTGGGCTGACCCAGATACTGGCTCATCTCCATCATGGTTTCGGCTGCGAGAGCCGGCCGCTCTGAAAGGGCCATCGCTTCCAGCAGATGTTCGGCTGCGGTTGCGCAGGCCATGTGGGCGCCAAGCCATTGGTCGCTTCCCACGTCGGCTGCCCAGGCTGCCGTACGGATGTCGCATGCGCGGCGAAAATAATATTGACCAGTGATTTGTCTTGCATGGTAGGAGGCCGGATAAGTCCGGCTCCATTCATACAGCAGCTCAAGCCTGAGGGCCGCATCGACACTGGCGAAGTCGAACACTCCAGCATCGGTTGCCAGATAAGTGTAGTGGTCATCCGCCAGATCAACGGGCTGCCACCAAGCCGCCTCAAGCGCTGCCAACAGGCGCTCGACTTCATCGAAACGCCGGTCAAGCATCGCCTTTCGCAGCTCTTCCCGCTGGCGGAACCGCTCCCATTGCGGACCGTCCAGCGGCAGGAGAGGTGAGTTTGTATCGATCTGCATGGACGGCTCCTCAACGAATATGGCGGACGACGGCTGTCAGGGATTATCAGGGCGTTAGGATTGACATGCCGTTCGGCAATATTCAATCCGCTGCGGACTCAGAGGCCAGCAGGGCGTTGCCGCCCGGAGCGGAGCCTTCGCGGGCAACGATTGAGCCTTGTCCCTGAAGGGCTGATCCCTTGATCGCTCTTTCTCCCAACTGCCGGCTTGCGTATGCCGTCAGAGACACTAGTATACTTGTATACAAGCCGGGAACGTTCATGACGAAAAACACCAATGGCGAATTTGCCGGGCACGGCGGGCATCAAGATGCTGCTGGCCCTGGCATCGAAAGCGTGGAGCTTGTGGTCAATCGCTATGGCTCCGTTGCCGATCAGGTTCATGCGGCGCTGCGTCAGGCGATCGTGGAGGTCCGGCTGGCGCCCGGTGCGCCGATCAGCGAAAATTCGATCTGCCGTCAGTTTTCCGTTTCGCGCACGCCGGTACGTGCAGCGATCCAGCGCCTGTCGGAGGAGGGGCTGGTGGACGTCTATCCGCAACTCGGCAGCTTCGTCGCGCCGATCAGGCTTGGTGAAATTCAGGACAGCCATTTTATCCGCCGTTCGCTCGAAGTGGCTCTGCTGCGCGAGGTCGCGCCGAAATGGACGAAAGAGATGAGCCGGACGATGCGAGACGTGATCGCCGAACAGGAAAGGGTGATTGCAGCCAACGACGCATCCGGTTTCTTCCATGTCGACGAGGCGTTTCACCGGTTGCTCGGCACGTTTTCCGGCCGGGAGGGCGTCTGGCAGGCGATCCTCGCCGCCAAGGTGACCCTGTCGCGCTTTCATCGCTATTGGGCGAAGCCGGACCGGCTGCCCGCCGTGATCGAAGAGCATCTGGCCATCGTGGACGCCCTCGACCGGGGTGATGCCGACGGCGCGGAAAAAGCGCTGGTGACGCATCTCGATATGGTTTTCGTGATTTACGAACAGCTGCCTGAAGAGCAACGCAAGCATTTGTCCATTTGATAGTGGACGTGGAGGAGGCGGAATGGAAGTGAAACACAAGCTGGTGCCCGTTATCGGCGCGTGCTGGACGTCTGGCGGTCTGCAATCGGCTAAAACGCGGGATAAACGACCATGACAAACCGTCTCTCACCCCTTGCGCTGCCGCATTTGCCGCAAGACGTTCTTTTGCCCGCCTATGACCGCAAGGCGGTGACGCCGGGCATCGTGCATCTCGGCGTTGGCGCTTTTCACCGTGCTCATCAGGCCGTATTCATAGACGATTGCCTGGCGCGCGGCGAAACCGGCTGGGGCATTGTGGCCGCCTCGCTGCGCGGCCCCGACACCCGCGACGCGATTGCGCCGCAGGACAATCTCTATACCTTCTGCCTGCGTGACGGCGAAAACGAGAAGCTACGGATCATCGGCTCCATCCTCGAGACCATCGTCGCCCCGGAAGATCCGGAACGGCTGCTGCAAGCCATGGCCGATCCCCGCGTGCGGATCGTCACTTTGACGGTGACGGAAAAAGGCTATCTCGCCGATTTGTCGGCGGGCGCGCTTCT
Source organism: Rhizobium sp. GR12 (assembly GCF_036596185.1). NCBI lineage: Bacteria > Pseudomonadati > Pseudomonadota > Alphaproteobacteria > Hyphomicrobiales > Rhizobiaceae > Rhizobium > Rhizobium sp. GR12. The sequence continues at coordinate 53,443 of NZ_JASXTH010000010.1, forward strand.
TCTTGATCATCCCGATGTGGTGCATGATCTCGCACATCCGCAAAAGCCGCGCTCCGCGCTCGGTTTTCTGCTGGAAGCGACAAGGCGGAGACGGGCCGGCGGTGCGGTGCCGCTGACTTTGCTTTCCTGCGACAATCTTCCGTCCAACGGCCGTATCCTGCACCGGCTTCTGGTGGAGATGGCTGGTCTGACCGATAAGGATCTCGCAGCGTTTATCGCGGAAAACCTCTCCTGCCCCTGCGTCATGGTGGATCGCATCGTACCTGCCACAACCGCCGCCGACCGGGAGCGTGTGGCGGCGCGTCTCGAATGCGAGGATGCCTGGCCGGTGATTGCGGAACCTTACTTCCGCTGGGTGATCGAGGATCGCTTTCCACATGGTCGCCCCGGCATCGAGCTGTCGGGTGCCGAACTCGTTGAAGATGTCGAGCCCTATGAGCATATGAAGCTCAGGATGCTGAACGGCGCTCACACCGCCATGGCCGCGATCGGCCAATGCAGTGGGCTTGAGACGATCGCCGATATCTATGCCGATCCGCGTGTGCGCGGTTACATCGACCGTTACTGGCGGGAGGTTGGTTCGACATTGAGCCCAGCCGTCAGCGGCCCGGACTATGTCGCCGGTCTGCGCCAGCGCTTCGCCAACCCCGTGCTTCGCCACCGCGCCGCCCAGATCGCCTCGGACGCCTCGCTGAAAGTGCCGCAACGCATTCTCGCGCCGCTTGCGGAACTGCGTGCCGCGGGCGCGCCGAATGCGGCTGCGATTGTTGCTGTCGCCATGTGGATACGTTCCTGCGCGGCGTTGAACGAGCGGGGTGAGCCAGTTGTCATGGCCGATCCGGCGTTTGCGGAATGGGGTTTACCCATTCGCGAGGGCGAGGATGAGGACGCGGTGATCGACCGGTTTTTGTCGTTCCGGCGCGTCTTCGGTCCTGAATGGCAGGATGACGAGACGTTCGTCACGGCGCTTCGGGCCGCTTATCGCGACATCGTTCAACACGGTGCGCTTCATGCCATCGATCGGCATCTTTCGGAGGAATGAGTTCGAAGGAAACGTGATCGGGTCCGGGAACCGGACCCGATCACGTTGAGCACGTGCGGCGGCCAGCGCCGTGACGGGATGGTAAAGCAGCACACACTTTTCCATCCTGTCCTTGGGGCTATTTCGTGCGGCTTTACTCGGCTGGCTGCGCCACGGACGTTGCGCCAGAGCGGCTACTCTCTCCCGAGAGGCTGCGTTGACCGAGGGCAATGATGACGACTGTGGACAGGCTGGCAGCAACCGATACCCAGAAACCGTTGCCCGGGCCAAAATTGTCGACCACCCAGCCGGAGACAAAAGCGCCAAGCGCCATGCCGATACCGATGCCGGTCATCACCCAGGTCACACCTTCCGTCAGCATCGATTCCGGCACGCGGCGCTCGATCAGGCCAAATGCGGTGATGAAGATGGGAGAGATCGCAACGCCGCTGACGAAGACGGCGAAAGCCAGCAGGGCAACTGTCGTGCTCGCAAAAAGAAGCGGCAGGGCGGTCAGCGCAAGAACACTGACGGCGATCAGCAATTGACGTTGCAGCGGCATTTTGGGGTTGATCGCTCCCAGAAGCAGGCCGACGACGAACGAACCGATGGCATAGACGCCGATGACGAGGCTGGCGGCTTCCGGCTGGCCGAGCTGTTTCGTGATGGCAACAGCGCTTACCTCGGCGGTGGCGAAGGTCGAGCCGACGAAGATCAGGGCGAGTGTGATGATCTGGACCGGACGCTGCCGGATCGCCGAATGCTGCCGGCTTCCGCTTTCAACCGGACGCACTTTGGGTTCGGTCGAGCGTTGCAGGAGGAAGGCAAAGGTGCCGAGCGCGAGGAAGGCGGTGCTGATCATCATGCCGGCTTCTGGAAATAGCGACACGGCAAGACCGACGGAAAGCGAGGCTCCGGCGATATAGACAAGTTCGTCAGCGGCGGATTCAAAGGCAAAGGCCGTGTTCAGTTCGGGCCGGTCACGGAAGATTTCCGTCCAACGGGCTCGCATCATGGCGGGAATGCTCGGCATGGCGGCGGCAAGGAACGCGGAAAGGAACAGTGTCCAGGCAGGCCACCTCTGATGCGTGGCGATAATCAGGACGGCAAAAGCGATGACCGAGATGATTGTTGCCGGGATGAGGACACTGCTCTGGCCCCTGCGATCCACCAGACGGGAAATCTGCGGCGCAACGGCGGCATTGGTCAGCGCGAAGGTTGCCGAGACGGCGCCGGCAAGCCAATACTCGCCATAGGCCTGGGAAAGCATGGCGACGATGCCGATCGGGGCCATCGCAATGGGAAGGCGGGCGAAGAAGCCTGCGGCGGAAAAGCCTTTGGCGCCTGGAGCCCGGAAAATTTCTCTATATGGATTGGACATCGGGATGCACCTTGTTTAGGGGGTATCCACCACACACATACGTGGCGTATGCAAATTAGATAATTGCATACGGCGCGTATGTCAACTAATATACGCCACGTATGTTAAATGAGGAAAAAATGCGCAAACCTCGCAGTGAAATGATTGCCGAGACGCGGGCGAAGCTCTTGGCCGCCGGCCGCAAGGCATTTGGCAACGTCGGTTATGCCGAAGCGTCGATGGACGACTTCACCGCCGAGGCGGGGCTGACCCGCGGCGCGCTCTATCATCACTTTGGCGACAAGAAAGGCCTGCTGCTGGCGGTTGTGGGTGAAATCGACGCGGAGATGACAAAAAGGCTCTGTGACATCTCGTCAGGGGCGGCGACGCGGTGGGAAGGTTTCGTCGCGGAGAATGTCGGTTATGTCCGCATGGCACTGGAACCGGAAATCCAGCGTATCATGTTCCGCGACGGACCGGCCGTGCTCGGCGATCCCTCCCGCTGGCCAAACGCCAATGGTTGCATCTCGGCTGTCGCGCGAAGCCTCGAGGCACTCAAGCAAGAAGGGACGATCGGCAATATCGACCCGGAAGCCTGCGCCCGTTTCATCAATGCGGCGAGCAGCAGCGCAGCCCAGTGGATCGCAAATTCCGACGACCCCGAAACGATCTCGAAACGGGCCGTCGAAAGTTTCCGGGCCTTTCTGGACGGATTACGGATCAGGAAAGACTGACCTGCGTATCACCGGGGGTGAAGTTTCGGTCGTTTCCGAAACCAGGCATGTCATCTGGACCGTTTACGGCACGCCCACACGAGCAAAGGCCAAGAAGTCATGTTCCTGATCGCAGATAGTCTGTCCGTTGTCCACCGTACTGCCGTCTGGATAAGCGGTTTTCGTTACCAGCGCGGCACACGTCTTTCATAGGCCGGGTCGAAGAGCTTCATGTAGGCTGTGTCATCTCGCTCTTTCATTGCGGTCTGCTCATAGAGCGCCGCAAGTTCCGCGAGCTTCTGCCGATTGAGCGTAACGCCAAGTCCCGGTCCTTCGGGAACATTCAGGCGGCCACCTTGGAAAGCGAATGGAGCACCCTCGATCACGTCGACGCCGGTCCACGGGTAATGGGTGTCGCAATCGAAGTTCAGGTTCGGTGTTGCCGCGGCGACATGGATCATTGCTGCAAGCGTGATACCGAGATGGGAATTGGAATGCATGGAGACGCAAAGCCCCAAGGTCTCGCAGATCTTCCCAAGATGAGTTGAAGCACGCAGTCCTCCCCAATAGTGGTGATCGGACAGGACGATCTGCACCGCCTTTTTGCGGAAGGCTTCGGCTATCTGATCGAACTCCAGGACGATCATGTTCGTGGCGAGCGGGATCGAAGTCGCGGCTGCGACTTGCGCCATCTGGTCCATGCCGATGACGGGATCTTCGAGATATTCCAGAACATTTTCAAGCTTGCGGGCAATGTAAATGGCTGTCTCCACGGTCCAGCCGCCGTTGGGGTCGATCCGTAGAGGATGATGGGGGAAGGCTTCCCGGAGCTTCAGCATCGTCTCGATCTCGAGATCGGGATGCAGCACGCCGCCCTTGAGCTTCAGCGACTGGAAGCCGTATGTGTCGACCATCCTGCGGGCTTCGCCAACCATTTGCTCAGGTGTGAGAACCTCTCCCCATTTATCCGGAGCCTCGCCGACATGGGCCGCGAACTTGAAAAACAGGTAGGCGCTGAAGGGAACGCTGGTACGAACCGCACCGCCAAGCAGGTCCGCAACCGGCCGCCGCAGCAGTTTGCCCTGGATGTCGAGGCAGGGGACCTCGAAGGCCGAGGCGACGACGTCCGTCAGCTTGTGGTCAGCCACAGCTGATTTGGCATTGATGCCGCCGTTGCCGGGCAGTGCGGTGATAACGCGCGATTTCAGCTCGTGAAGATGGAACGGATCCAGCCCGATAAGCGCAGGAGCGGCGCGTCGCAGCCCATCCAACGCCTTGATGCTTCCGTAACTTTCCCCGAGGCCAACCGTACCATCGTCGCACACGACTTCGATGACAGTGCGCAGCGCATGGGGCTGATGCACACCTTTACAGTTCAGCAGCGGCCTGTCGGGAATGGCGACCGGTGTAAGATGAATTTCGGCTATGCGCATCAAAAAGCTCCTTATCGCCACCAGTTGCGCGCTGCCTTCAGCGCATCTTCCAGCGGTGGCAGTTCGGGATGCCAATGGCGCTCCCATTCCAGACTGAGGGGGATGTGTCGTTCGCCCGACTGTAAAAGCGAAAGCAGATCTGTAATGGGAAAATCGCCGTGGCCGGGCAATACGTAGCGCCGTTGCCCATCGCTGCTCATTGTGCTGTCCTTGACGTGCAGATGGACGACGTTTTTCGCGACGTGACGCCAAAGGGTTTTGAGATCGGAGCCTTTAGCCCAGGTATGGTGGGTGTCCCACAAGATCTTTGCTGTCGGCACCCGGTCAATGAAGGCGAGAAGCTGCTCGAAATCCGCCAGCGCATCGTGGGTCTCGATCATCAGGTCGACATTCAGCCCGCGTGATTGTCGCAGCGCCTGCCAGTCATCCAGCAGTTCCGCCGCGCATGTCATCTCGTCCGGCCTTAACCGGCTGCCACCGTCGAAGATACGCAGATAGGAAATGTCAGCAGCTTCCGCCCAGGCAATAAAGGGCTCGATGACGGAAAGGTCGGTGCTGCCGAACAGCCGAATGGACGTGTTGAGGGCGGCAACACTGAGATATCGTTCGGCGAGGAAAGCTGCAAACTCCGCAGGGGTGCCAAACTCGGCAGAGAGCGCCGGGATCAGATCGACCGTACCGGATAGTGCGCGCAGTTCCACACTCGCGATACCATGTCGTTGCGCCAGATCGCTCGTCTCGTGCAGATTGAGTTCGGAGCAGCCAAGCGTTGAAAAACAATAATCGAAAGCGCTCATGCCATACGCTCCATATCCCGCTTCTGAACCGGATGAAGCGGGGCAAGCCCCGCGACGAAACGTTCGATCTCGGTAATGGCCAAATCGGAAAGCGCCCGCAATTCATTGCCCAGCGCCCCGGCAATATGGGGGGTGAGCACGACATTGGGCAAATCGTAGAATGGGCTATCCGTCGGCAGGGGTTCCGGTTCCGGCGTATCGATCAGAATACGCAGCCGCCCCGAAAGCGCTTCCGCCAGCAATGCGTCATGATCGACCAGCCAGCCGCGTGCCGTATTGATGAAGATCGCATGATCAGCCATCAGCGCCAGTTCGCGGGCACCAATCATGTGGCGGGTTTCGGGCAGGATCGGCGCGTGCAGGGAGACCACATCGGACCAGGCGAGAAGCTCGTCGAGCTCCATTTTCGTTGCACCAAGTGCGGCCGCGTCTTCCACCGAAAGAAAGGGGTCGTAGGCGGCGATCTCGAATTTTCCGCGCGCCAGCATGTCCATGACCAGCCGACCAATCCGTGACGCGCCGATAATGCCGACTTTGCGGGAATGATTGCCGAGATAGGGCAGGTTCATGCCACGCCTGCTGCCAAAACCGCCGGTGCCGCGCTCTGCCCGATGTTGGTCTCGCAGACGAAACACATCCTTGCCGCACATGATGATTGCCGCATAGGTAAACTCGGCAACCGGCACGGCCATGGCGGGTGCCGCCGTGGTGATGAGAATATCGGATGTTTCCCAGAATTCGGCGGGGGCAACCGTGCGCACCGAGGACGCGGCATAGGCCACCATCCTGAGCTTTGGCGCACGGGCGAGGCGCTCGCGTGTCAGGGATGGCGTGCCCCAGGCGGCGAACAGAATATCCGCTGCGGCCAACGCTTCTGCACCCGCTTCCGTGTCGAAATCCGTATAGGGGAAACCCGGTATGATGTCGGTTACGGCATTCAACCGTGCCCATCCGCGCGAACCGAAGAAACCTTCGGGAAGCTCGTTCCGCATTGCAATCAACAGCTGTGGCTTGACTTGAGATTGTCTCATGGACGTACCGGACTTGAAACAGGGCGAACCTCTATGCGGGTGACGTCGATTTCGATCGGTCGAGAACCGGGCCGCAGGATCACATCGAGAAAAAGTTCGGGAGGGGCTTCACCTAACCTGAGTTTCAGGGGAGGGGTTCTGAGCGCTCCGCGCCATTGGGTGGCAGGGAAAGGAAAAAATCTGCCGTCTTCCGAACGGAAAGGCGCAAGTGCAACTGCCTCCTGCCCTTCGGCTGCAGCATCTTTCAGACGGAGCGATATTCCGAGCACGTCCCTATGTGCCGGCACCTCTACATCGCATATGGCCTCCACCCAGAAGCCTGTGCCCGGATGGACAAGCCGCCCGCCGAGACGGTGGCTCTGCTCACTCGTTTCCGTGACTGTCAGGGCTGAAAAATCCGATGCCAGATTGCCTGCCGGATTGTTCACCGGGTCAAAACGATCGTCTCTCGCCAGGATACGGGCCGGCGCGCGCGGCACGATCGTCTCCAGATAGGTCGCAAGCAGCTTTCCGACGGCAAAGGCGCCGGTCACCGCAAAATGGGTGCCGTCGTCGGAATAGCCGGGATAGGGCTCGCCGAATTCACTTGCGGGATCGACCCAGGCCGAGTTCCAGTCGAAGACATGGCAATTGGCGTGATCTGCGGCAAATTCGATGCTCTGCCGGTTGATCCAATGCGCCTTTGCCCGCTCCGCACCGCCAGCCGGCCATTTCCCAATGCCACGGGCAAGGATCGGGAGCAGGATGACGGTCTTGCCCGCGTCGAGCAAAGCCGAAACAATCCGCGCTCGTGTATCCGCAATCGTCTGGCGTGTTTCCACCATCATGTCGTTGGTGCCGGCATCGACGATGATCAGATCGAAAGCCGATTGCAGCAGTCGCGGCAGCCGTCGTTCAATCTCGATTGCCTTCTGGCCGGAAACCCCGAAATTGAGGCCGGAAAAGAACCGGCTGACACCCGGCCGATTGCTCGGTTCCCAGCCGGGTGGTGCGGATGGATCATGGTGGACAGGGCAGCAAAGCCTGCCATGCGACAATACCTCGGCCCAGCTCATCCAGCCGCGTGCCGATGTGGCAAGCGAGGCCGCGTCGCCAATATGGTTCTGCTGGACGAGCGAAGTGCCGAGAACGGCAATCCGGCTCGCCCTTGGTAACGATACGGACATGGTTTTTACCGGATATCAGGAGAACAGGACGCCGCCATTGATGTCGTAGCAGGCGCCGGTGATATAAGCGGCATCGTCGGACGCAAGGAAAGCCACCAGACCCGCAACGTCTTCACTCGAACCTTCCCGCTTCAGCGATGTGGCGCCTGCTACCCTTTCACGCACTTCGGGTTTGGTGAAGGTGTCGTGGAAGGTTGTCGAGATCATGCCGGGGCAGACGGCATTCACGCGAATATTCGGGCCGACTTCCTTGGCAAGTCCGCGGGTGAAAGTCATCACGGCACCTTTGGAAGTGGCATAGGCGAGCGCGCCCGGACCACCGCCGTCACGGCCCGCCTGCGACGAGAAGGTGACGATCGCGCCATTCTTCGCCATTTTCGGCAGTGCGGACTTGGCTGTCAGGAAGAGTGACGTCAGGTTGACGTCGAGGACCTGATGCCAGAAGGCTTCGTTCATATCCGCGATTGTCTTGCGGGCGATAAGGCCACCGGCCACATGGACGAGGCCATGGATCTCGCCGAATTTGTCCACGGCGGCAGAAATCGCAGCTTCGACTTCGCTTGCATTTGTCAGATCCGCCTTGATCGCCAGAGCCTGGCGGCCAAGCTTTTCGATTTCGGCAACGGCCGTGGCCGCACCCTCGGCCGCACCATTATAGGTGAGAACGACATTGGCGCCTTCCTGCGCAAAACGAATGGCGCATGCCCGGCCGATATCCCGGCCGGCGCCGGCGACAACAACGGTCCTGTTGGTAAAACGCTGCATTTGAAGAACCTCGTATGGTTAGAATTGCTTGGGAAGGGAGAGCTTGAAACGCTCGTCGTCGACGTCGCTGAAATAGATGTCGGTCGAAAACCCCTGATCATCGATGAAGCTGAAGATGCGTTTCGGCTCCTTCAGGCTGTAAGGCACCAGAAGGGTGACCAGCCGATGCCGGGTGGCCGCTGGAACCGTGGCGCAGACGTGATGGTGGATATCAAGACTCTCGAATTCCCGGGGATCGATGTCCGGAAAACCTTCGACGGCCGCAATTTGCGGTGTGCCGGCTGACGAGAAGACAAACTGGCCGTAAAAGCCCGCCTTTTGACCATTGTAGCGAAAGCTCGACCTGCCGGTCTGTGGTGCCCCTGTGGTGTGGCAAAGCCATTGCAGTTCCTGGGGTTCGGAGCACTCCACCTCGTCGACAATCACAAAATAGCTGTCGTTGACGAAGTGAATTTCGCGCTGTGCTTTCTGAACCAGCGGGTTCGCGACCCGATAGGCAGCCGCCGCATCCCCGACAATCCGGACATGTCCGGGCTTTTCCTCAACCGAGACGATGCGGCCGGCGGCACGGCGGGCGAGCGCCTTGTCCTTTTCCGCATATTGTCCCTTGCCGCCGATAAGGACGGCGTTTTTCGACCTTGTCTGACGGCGCCAGTTCAGATGCATCTGCGAGTTGAACGCCACGTAATAACCGGACTGGATCGCCAGATCCTCGCCATAGGCATAGAGGACAAAGGCATTCTGGTCGCCATGGCTGTGGCTCAGCGAACCGTAAGGACTGGATTTGAAGACGAATTGCAGATGCCGTTCCGGGTCTTCCATATGTTTCTGGATGGTCGCCCAACCGATATCATCGAAAACGGCGAGCGCCGGCAGGTCGGCAGGCGAGACGGCTTCCACCTGCTGATAATCGTGACGATAGACGAGATCGTCGAAGTTCAGGTCCCACCAGCCGTAATTGTAGAAGGCCATTTCCGTGCCAGCCGCATCGGCTTTGATGTGATCGAAATACCATTGGTAATGGCCGTTGCCGGTAACGCCGGCGAACTGACGCACATTGTAGCCCAGTTTCAGGCCGGGAAGATCGCCAAGCGTGGAGTCGTCGCCAAAGTTGGCGCGGCGGGTTCCCGGCGCCTTGGTATAAAGCGGGAAGCGCCCCGTGTTCTGGAAAAATGGCCGCTGATAGAGATCGTAACCGATATAGGAGCGGATGAGATTGGCTGCCTCTATGAGATAGGCCATGCCGGTCATCCAGTAATGCGGCCCTTCCGCCCAGCCGCCGTCGGTTCCAGCCCAGGGAGAATAGAGGGTGGCAAGGAATTCAACGGTGTAATCCAGCCATTCGCCTGCCTCGTCGCTTTCGCCCTGAAGCGCGATACAGGCCGGCGTCAGGACTGCCGAAAGCGAACGTACGGCATGACTGTCATAGGGAAACACGTGGATGCGGGCATGCGCAATGACATGGTCGGCAACCTCCCGCGTCCGCTCAAGAAGAACCGACCGCACGGTCTCGCGCTCGTCCTCGCTCAGATGGTCGTATAGCCAGTCATAGCCCCAGGCGAGTGCCACGACGACACGGAACCCTGCCTCGTCATTATAGGCCCGGGAAGTCGCGCCTTTCGGATCCCAGCCGGCGACTGCCAGCAGCCACTTGCGGGATGCATCCAGCAGATCGTCGCGTCCGAGCACGCGGCCGGCAATAGCCAGGTGCCGGATCGCATAGATCACTTCCTGGCAGTCGATATACATCTGCCGCCAGAGCGACGCGACGCGCATATTGTTGGGATAGGGCTGTGGCTCCGGCATCACCGGCCGCTCCAGCCAGGGTTTTGCCGATTTTTCGTAGAATTCGGACCACCCGCAATGGTTGGGGTCCTTTGCCACGGCCTGGGAGAAGGAGCTCAATTGTTCTGGATTGAGCCAGAGCCGCGGATGGCTGGCATGGGCGGCTGCATGACGGGCCTGCCTGCCGGGCAGCGGTGTTTTCGACAGCGAAGCACCGATCTCGAAACTACGCACGGTACTCCAGTTGGAATCCGGTGTTCCGGACTTCTGGTCCCACAGCGCATAACACCAGTGATAACGGCCTTCCGGCAGAGCTTCGTCCGGCGTGAAGAAATTCCAAGCGAGATCTTCAAAGACGAGCGTCTTTTTGTCTGCAAAGCCGGGATCGGTGGAAATGCGCAGCACGTAACGCGCGCCGTCATCGATATCGGGTAGCCATGAAAAACGCGGAGGGTTTTCCGTCGGTAACGCTTCTTCGCTCGGCTCGTAGCCAATGGTCAACGAACCCGGCCGGGGTTCATCGAGAAGAGCTTGTCTGGATATGGCCGGGGCAGAGGGACGCATTGCGCTCTAACTCCTATGAAAGCAGAAGGGAAAGGATGGCGGCGGCGAAGCCGCCATCACGGTCGAAGGGTTTATTGCGCGGCCTTGTACTGACGGTCGTAGGCCGATTGCATGATCTTGAGGACCTCGTCGTAACCGAGCGCGGTCAGGCGCTTCTTGTAGGCATCCCAGCCGGTATCAACGTCCTGGGCGCCCAGCACCCAAGTCTGCTGCATCTCGGTCATGTAGGTGAGGATGCTTGGCCAGTAGCGGTCGAAGGTCGCCTTTTCCTCGGCGTTCAGGGAAACACCCATGAACTCGTCCTTGAGGCAATTGCATTTGTCGTACATATCGATGCCTTCAAGCGCGATCTTGTTCGTCCATTGGCGTTCATATTCGTAGTCCATCCAGTATCCACGCGGGATCGCCGCACCGACCGCCCAAAGCTGGGCATTCACCGGATCCTTGTTGTCGAGGATTTCCTTCTTGAACTGCGGCTTGCCGTCGACCATCTCGTAGGTCAGGCCTTCGACGCCGAAATTCGACAGGATGCGTCCCTGTTGCGAGAACCAGAAATCGAAATATTTGATGGTTTCGACCGGGTGTTCGTTGGTTGCCGAAATGGCCCAGCCAACGGGCTGGACACGTAGCCGGCGGGAATCCTCGAACCGTTGGCCCGAAACCGTCCTTGGCGGGAGCATCGGCTTCAGTGCGAAACCGTCGATCTTCGGTGACAGGGCGTCGTTGTAGGTCGAAGTGCTGGCGAACCAGTCATGCGTCATGCCGCCGAGATTGTTGCCCAGAAGATATTCGCGCGAACGGGCGCCGCGGGTGAAAATCTCTTTGTCGATCAGACCTTCCTTGTACCACTTGGCCACATTGGAAATGCCGGTCTTGTAGTTTTCTTCCGCCCAGGGATGACGCAGCTGTCCGTCATAAACGGCAAAGTCACCATACCGCTCGGATCCGGACACGCGCGCATCCCACAGGTTGATGAGGCGGACGGCATCGATTTCCTCGCGGGCAAAATAAGGAACTTCATCCTTGAGGCCGTTGCCGTTCGGGTCCTTGTCGCGGAAGGCTTTCAGAACCTCGTAGACCTCTTCCGGTGTTTCAGGCTGCTTCAGGCCAAGCTTGTCGAGCCAATCCTGACGGATGAACCAGCCGCGTGAGAACTTGCCGTCCGGCACATAGGGAATGAAATAAAGCTTGCCGTCCGGTCCGGAGATGGCATTGCGAATATCCTTATGGCTGTCGAAGAATGCCTTGAGGTTGGGGGCGTTTTCCTCGATCAGGTCATCGAGTGGAATGAACGCGCCCTCCAGCCCGTAACGAATGAAGTCCTCCTTAAGCCCGCCGGTGGCATCGCCGCCGACGATATCGGGAAGGTTGCCCGAGGCGATCAGAAGATTGAAGGCATCGCGGCTGCTGGTGGTCGCCAGCGACGCCACATTGCGGACGTGGATGTTGGTGATTTCCGCAGCCTTCTGCTCCACCGGCCATTTTTCCGAATAGACGTATTTGTCGCGGAAGTGGAAATGGATCGTAAGCTCCAGCGGATCCTTTGAAATTTTGCCTGAATCCTGCGCCGATGCCGGCAAGGCCAAGGTCGCGGCTGTCATCAACGCCAGTAGGGGCGCGCCTTTTCGTAGTGCTCTCACAGGTTCTCCTCCCTTGTGCTGCTACTCTTTCACTCCGCCCAGCAGAATTCCTTTGGTGAAATACTTCTGCGCGTAGGGGTAAATGATGAGGACGGGAATGATGGAAGCGATCATGATCGCTGATGTCACCGTCTCGAACGAATAGTGGGCAGTGAGCAGGCTCGAGGCGAATTCGTCGTTCGAGTTCAGATCGACGATCACGCGCTTCAGATAGACCTGAAGCGGGATCTTTTCCTCGCCACGTAGCAACACCATGGCCCAGAAATAACCGTTCCAGCGCGAAACGATGCAGAACAGCGCAACGGTGACGATTGCCGGTTTGGAAAGCGGAATGAACACCTTCCACAGTAGCTGCAATTCGCTGGCACCATCCATCTTGGCGGCCTCTTCAAAGGACTTCGGAACGGTCTCGAAGAAATTGCGCAGCAGAATGACGTTGAAGGCGTTTGCCGCGAACCCAAGAATGATGCCCAAGCGGCTGTCGAGAAGTCCAAGATCGCGCATGTTCAGAAAGAAGGGGATCATGCCGGCGTTGAACCACAGCGTGAAGGCGATGGCGATGTTGAAGAAAGTGCGGCCGCGCAGGCGTCTGCGCGAAAGTGCGTAGGCGCCGGGGATCATGATCAGCAGGCTCATCAGCGTGCCGCCGAAGGTGTAGATGAACGTGTTGCCATAGGCGACCCAGAACATCCTGTCGGACAATACCCTGTCGTAAGCGGCAAGCGTGACATCGACCGGCCAGAACGTGACGCGGCCAGCCGTGACGGCGGCACCCGAAGACAGCGAGACCGACAGCACATAGAGGAAGGGATAAAGCGTCGACAGGACGAACAGGCCCAGAAGAATGGCATTTGCCCAGCCAAAAATTCTGTCGCCGCGAGAATACAGATTGAAGTTTGCCATCTTTCAGCTCCTCACCAAAGCGATGTCGAGGAGACTTTTCGGCTGATGCGATTTGCCGAATAGACAAGGACGAAAGCGATGACCGCATTGAATAGTCCGGCGGCCGTCGCGAGATCGTATTGGGTGCCCTGGAGACCGGTGCGGTAGATAAAGGTGGAAACGACGTCCGCCGTCTCATAGGTGGATGGGCGGTAGAGCAGAATGATGTATTCGAACCCGACCTCGACCAGATTACCGATGCGGATGATCAGCATGATCACGATTGTCGGCAGGATGCAGGGCAGGGTAATCCGCCACATCATCTGCCAGCGCGATGCCCCGTCCACCCGGGCGGATTCATAAAGCGTCGGGCTCACGCCGGCGATGGCGGCGAGATAGACGATGGATTCGAAGCCTGCCTCCTTCCAGACCGACGAGCCGATATAAATAGGGCGGAACCATTCCGGCTGGGTCAGGAAGTAGATCGGCTCGAATCCAAGGCCCTTCAGCAGGAGATTGACGATGCCGATCGATGGCGACAGGAAGTTGATGACGATGCCGGCGACGATCACCACCGAAATGAAGTGCGGCAGGTAAACGATCGTCTGAGCCCAGCGGCGGGCAACGCCACTTTGAACTTCGTTGAACATCAGGGCCAGAATAATGGGGACCGGAAAGGCGAAGATCAGACCAAGGCCACTGATTTTGATGGTGTTCCAGAAGGAGCGCACGAACATGTCATTGTGGAAGAGTTCAACGAAATTCGCAAAACCGACCCACGGGCTTTTTTCGATGCCGCGAAAAATCGAGAAATCCTGGAATGCGATGACCAGCCCGTACATGGGTTTATAGAGGAAAACCGCAAACCAGATAATCATCGGCGCAAGCAGCAGGTAGAGTTGCCAGTCCCGGCGCAGATCTTCCTGAAGATCGTGAAAGCGTTCCTGAAAACTCTGTTTCATGGTCGCATGTCGCCTTTGGTTTTCAGCGACCTGCCGGTCGCCGCGTCGAAGACATGGATGCGTGTAGTATCGATACTGAGCCGGCTAATGCCGTTGAGGGCATGATCGCCATAGAGCGTTTCGGCCTTGGCGATAAATGGCTGGCCATCGGCCTTGCCGTGCAGCAGCGCCTCGGCGCCCAAGGGCTCCACGAGGTCAATGCTGCAATTTAAAATTTCACGGCCGTCGTCAGCTTCCACCGACATGATTTCCGGCCGCAGGCCAAGTTTGACCGATTGCCCCTCCGTCGCATTTTTCGCGAAGGCTTCGGGAATGCTGAAGCGCTGGCCGGAGCCGCCTGTAAGCGCGACCTTCACAACGCCATCCCGCTTTTCGATGGTCCCGTCCAGAAGGTTCATCGGCGGCGAGCCGATGAAGCTTGCGACAAATATGTTGGCCGGTTCGAGGAAAACCTCCATCGGTGAGCCGACCTGCTCGATATGGCCGCCATTCATGATGACGATGCGGTCGGCCAGCGTCATCGCCTCGACCTGATCATGGGTGACATAGATGCTGGTGGCATGCATCCGCTTGTGCAACAGCTTTATCTCGGCGCGCATGTGGGTGCGCAGCTTGGCGTCGAGGTTCGAGAGCGGTTCATCAAACAGGAAGATTTTTGGTCTGCGCACGATGGCACGGCCCATGGCGACGCGCTGACGCTGGCCGCCGGAAAGATCAGCCGGCTTGCGGGCCAGATATTCGGTGAGCCCGAGGATCTGTGCAGCTTCCGCAACGGCCTTGTCGATGACGGCTCGCTTCTCTCCCCTGACGCGCAGGCCGAAGGCGATGTTATCGGCCACGCTCAGATGCGGGTAAAGCGCGTAGTTCTGGAACACCATTGCGACATCGCGGTCTTTGGGGGCAATTTTGTTGACCACCCGACCGTCCATCGAAACCGTGCCGTCTGAAATGTCTTCCAGCCCAGCGAGCATGCGCAGCGTGGTGGATTTTCCGCATCCCGAAGGACCGACAAGGACAACGAATTCCTGCGGCTGTATGGAAAGATTGATACCGTGGACGACTTCGAAAGCGCCGTAACGCTTGACGACATCGTTGATTTGAACTGCAGACATGAAAGGCCCCTCCTCAAAAGCCTTGAATGTTCAGTCAGGCGTCTTCGCCCCCCGTGAAACGCGCTTCCTCGTGACACGCGTGTTGACCTGCTCGATGAAGGTCCAGATCTTCGGGTTCTTGGAGAGTTCTGCGATTTTGGTTTCGAGTGATCCGAGATGGCGCTGGACGGCTTCGCGTGCCGCCTCGACATTGCCCGACTCGATGGCATCCACGATCGCTTCGTGTTCCTCGATCACCTTTTCGGTGCGGCGGACCGCAAAAACGCGCTTCAGGTGGCGCATCCGGTCCATTTCACCTTTCGCCTGGTTAACGACGCTCCATGCGCCGGGAAGGCGTGCAGCCGCAAATATGGTGCGGTGGAATTCCTCGTCCAGCAGGAAGAAGTTAGTGAACTCCTCGTCCTCGGCGGCGATGCGCTGCTGGGAAATGCAGGTCTTCAGACGGGCGATGTCTTCCAGCGAATGCCGCTTGGTCGCCTCGATGACAGCGCCTTCTTCCAGCTTGAACCGGATAAAGCAGGCTTCCATGTAACGCTGTACGTCGATCGGCGAGATATAGGTGCCGCCTTGCGGCACTACGGTCACAAAACCCTCTTCGGAAAGGCGAATGATCGCCTCGCGCACCGGTGTCTTGCTGACATGCAGCAATGCCGCGATCTCTTTTTCCGACAGCGCCCGCCCGGGAAGCAGCTTTACCTCGACAATCAGCTTGCGCAGCAGGGCATGAATCCGGTTGGTCATGTTTCCATCGGTCGGCAAATCTCGCGACGTTACGAGTTCAGACAGCGGCAACGATGGGAATTCGATGGGGTTAGACATATCAATGACCAAACTGAGATATCAGATAGTGTTTTGACATATCTGTTGGATTTAGGGGAGTCAAGGTCGGTGATTGAAAAGAATCTGCGCCGAGCCACGTTGGCCTGCGACATGCAGCCGGAAAAATGCGGCTTGGTGCCGGGCACCCGCGCTCTCCACCAATCTCGCGCCAGCCGCATTTATATTGAGAGCGGCGTCCGTGACGCCTTCTTTGAAAAATCGTTGTTGGAATTGGGCAAAGGGCTGGAGAAACGGAGGGTTCCCGGTCTGTGAAGGACCTCCGCTCCCCTTGTTCGGCAAGAGGGCACTAATTACGCCTGTAGCCCGCGCAGGATCAATTCGAGGTGAATCTTCAGGACGGCCTGCCTGTCCAAGCTGCGTCGGTCGTTGAAAATCAGCCGAAAAACCAATGTACCGATCATGGGCGACATGACGACCTTGGCGAGTTCGGGGGGGTTGGCCCGGAACCTTTTCTTGGCCACGCCGTCCTCAAGGATCGTGTGAATGCGCTCCAGCACCGGCGCCATCAAGACGTCGTGATGCCGGTCGATGAGATCGGGGAACTTTGCGCCCTCCGCGACAACGAAACGGAAAAGCTCCCGCATTCTTCTATTGTCGACGAAGGCGTCGAACAGGAATTCGAGCAGCAGGCGAAGTTCCTCGACGGGGTCGTCGGAAGTGCGGGCATAGGCCCGAAACGCATGTTGAAACGGTACGGAGACGTGCTCGATCATCGCCTCGAAAAGGGCTTCTTTGGTTTCGAAATAAACGTAGACCGTACCTTTCGTGACCCCCACCCGTCCCGCGATGTCCTCGACCCGCGTCGCCGTAAATCCCCTTTTGGTGAATTCCTCGAATGCGGCGTCGAGAATTTCTAATGGACGTTGTATCTTCTGTTCTGCACGTGACAGTTTTGCTTTCGCCATAACCCGGATCCTTGCTTATTTTTTCGGCGCGTGCCCTTCTGTCCGTCTCGATCGGCGGAAATGACAGGCAGCTTGCCTATTGCACCAGCACAAAAACCGGAATCGATTTTTGCAAGACGCAGTGCGTGGTTCAGTCAGTATGTCGGCGCACTCCCGATGCATCCGAAAGGGACCATCGGACACTGTCGGAATGATCATGCGGGAAGCCCGATTTGACGTCCACGCAGGTTCCAATGGCGGCGTAAGAATTTCATTGACTATTCAGTCAGTCAAATATTATAGGATGGGGCGAAGATCAAGAGGTCACCATGAAAAGCATTCTTTTAGCAGTGGCGATTGGCAGCATTTTCGCTTTGTCGTCCTGCAGCAATGAAGAACCACCTGCTGAAAAACCATTGCGCATCGTCGAGGTGGTCACGGCGGCGAAAAAGCCGGTCGGTCGCGGCAGTGTCATCACAGGCGAAGTAAGGGCGCGGGTTCAGACGGACCTGTCTTTCCGTGTGAGCGGCAAGATCACCGAGCGGTTGGTGGATGTGGGCGCGGCGGTAAAGACCGGGCAATTGCTTGCCCGCATCGATCCAGAGGAGCAGAAGGCCGATATCGATGTCGCCTTGGCCAATCTGCAATCCGCAGAAGCGCAGATGACGCAGGCGAAGCTGGCGTTTGACCGCCAGCAAAGTCTTTTCAAGACGCAGGTAACCTCACGCTCTGCCGTCGACAAGGCGCAGGAAACCCTGCTCACCACGCAAGGGGCGGTGAGATCGGCGCAGGCGCAGCTGGACACGGCGCGCGATGCGCTGTCCTATACCGAGCTCAGGGCCGATGCGGACGGCGTGATCACGGCGCGCAATGTCGAAGTCGGGCAGGTGGCGCAGGCCGCTCAGCTCGTCTTTACGCTGGCGCATGACGGGCCGCGCGATGCGGTTTTCGATGTTTACGAATCCCTGTTCCTCGAGCGCGACATCGATAATCTCGTCAATGTCAGCCTCCTGTCGGATCCCACCCGCAGCGTGGAGGCGCCAGTGCGGGAGATTTCCCCGACGATCGATCCGGACAATGGAACGATCAGGGTCAAGGTTGGCCTGAATGGCGATCTGACGATGCCGCTCGGAGCGCCCGTTTCAGGCCATTTCCGCTTCCAGCGGGTCGATGCGATCGAGCTTCCCTGGTCAGCGATGACGTCTCAGAACGGTCTTCCCGCCGTCTGGGTAATCGATCCGCAATCCTCGGAAATCGCGATGCGCCGCATCGGGGTCGCCGATTACGAGACGGGTCAATTCGTCGTCGCGGAAGGGCTTCTTCCCGGCGACCTCGTGGTGACCAGCGGGACCAAATTTCTCCGCATGGGTGAAAAGGTCGCCTATGAAAAGGGGCAGGCACAATAATGTTCAAGATAAACAGAAGCTTGTTTTTGCTGCTCCCAGCGATCGCGGTCTCCTCCTGCCAGGAAAAGCAGGAAGCCCCCGCTGAGGCGCCGCGTCGGGTCCTCTCCATCATCGTGGAGGAGAAGTCGGCCGATGTACTGCGACTGACCGGCACGGTGGAATCCAGAATTCAGACCGACCTCGGCTTTCGTATTCTCGGCCGGATCATCGCCCGCAATGTCGATGTGGCGGATCTTGTCAAGAAAGGCGATGTCGTGGCGTCGATCGACCCACTCGCGCTCGAACTTTCAGTGAAGAGTGCGCAATCCGATCTTTCCAATGCCGAAGCGCAATTGGCGAATGCGGTGACGACCGAGCAGCGCCAGCGTGTGCTGGCGGAAGCCCGCAGCGGCACGGAAGCCGCATTGGAAGAGGCCGAACAGGCCTCGCGAACCGCCAATGCCGCCGTCGCCAAAGCCCGCGCAAATCTGGACAAGGCCGAAGAGCAGCTGGGTTATACGCAGCTGCATGCGGAATTTGATGGCGTGGTAACCGCGACGTCAGGCGAAATCGGTCAGGTCGTCTCGGCCGGCCAGACGGTCGTGACCATCGCCCGCCCGGAAGTACGCGACGTGGTGGTCGACGTTCCGCAATTTGCGGCACAGCGGCTGGAGATCGGATCGACCTTCGAGATCGCCTTGCAGCTCGATCCGAAAATACGCACCACCGGCGTGGTGCGCGAGATTGCTCCGGAAGCCGAAACCGCGACGCGCACGCGCCGCACGAAAATCAGCGTGCAGGATGCGCCACCGACATTCCGGCTTGGATCCGTTGTCACGGCTTCGGTGCTTACCGCGTCCGACCCGCGGATCATGCTCCCGTCGTCGGCGCTGCTGCACAAGGATGGCGGATGGGGCGTCTGGATCGTCAATACTGATACCGCGACGGTCACCTACCGGCCGGTCACGGTGGAGGGCGAGCCCGCTGAAGGCGGCAATGCGCGCGTCACCGGCGGCCTCAAGCCCGGCGAACGCGTCGCCAGCGCCGGCGTTCACAAGTTTACGGATGGACAAGCCATCAGGATCGATCAGGAGGTCCATCAGTGAAGAAATTCAACCTCTCCGACTGGGCGCTCGAGCACCGTTCGCTCGTCTGGTACTTCATGCTGGTCTTCGTTCTTGCCGGCGTTTTCTCCTATCTCAACCTCGGACGTGAGGAAGACCCGAATTTCACCATCAAGACCATGGTGATCAGCGCGCAATGGCCCGGCGCCTCGGCGGAGGAAGTGGCCCGGCAGGTGACTGACAGGATCGAAAAGAAGCTCGAAGAACTCGACAATCTCGACCATCTGCGCAGCCAGACGGTGGCCGGCCGGACCACGATTTTCGTGGAACTCGTGCCCGAAACCAAGGCGAGGAACGTTGAGCCGACTTGGGTGCGGGTGCGCAACATGATCGGCGACATCAAGGGTGATTTCCCCTCGGGCGTCGTGGGTCCGTTCTTCAACGACCGTTTCGGTGATGTGTACGGCAACATCTACGCCTTCACCAGCGATGGTCTCAGCCAGCGGCAATTGCGCGATCTGGTGGAAGATGCACGCGCGAAGGTTCTGACCGTTGACAATATCGGCAAGGTCGATGTCATCGGCGCGCAGGACGAAGCGATCTATCTGGAGTTTTCCACGCGGCAGATCGCGGCGCTCGGCATTGATCAGCAGTCGATCATCAAGACGCTGCAATCCCAGAATGCCGTTACCCAGTCCGGTTTTGTTAACGCCGGTCCCGAGCGTGTCGCGCTGCGCGTCAGCGGCCAGTTCACCACGGAAGACAGCCTGCGGGCCATCAACCTGCGCGTCAACAACCGGTTCTTCCCGCTGACGGAGGTGGCAACGATCAGGCGTGGTTACGCCGATCCGCCGTCTTCGCTTTTCCGCTTTAACGGGCAACCGGCCATCGGCCTTGCCATCGGCATGAAGACCGGTGCCAACCTCGTGCATTTCGGTGAGGCGCTGGACGCACAGATAAAGCGTATCGTGACGGATTTGCCAATCGGCGTCGATGTGCACCGGGTATCCGATCAGCCGGCCGTGGTGGATGAGGCGGTCTCCGGTTTCACCTCGGCCCTGTTCGAGGCGATCGCCATCGTTCTCGTCATCAGCTTCATCAGCCTCGGATTGCGGGCGGGCATGGTCGTTGCCGTGTCCATCCCGCTCGTGTTGGCGATCACTTTCGTTTATATGGAATATACCGGCATTTCACTGCAACGCATCTCTCTGGGCGCACTCATCATCGCGCTCGGACTTCTCGTCGACGATGCGATGATTGCCGTCGAGATGATGGTCGCGCGGCTCGAGGTCGGAGACGATCTCAGAAAAGCGGCGACCTATGTTTATACCTCCACCGCTTTTCCGATGCTGACCGGCACGCTGGTCACCGTCGCCGGCTTCATTCCCGTCGGCCTCAACAACAGCGCGGCGGGCGAATTCACGTTCACCCTCTTCGTGGTGATCGCTGTTTCGCTGATCGTCTCGTGGATCGTCGCGGTCCTGTTCACGCCGCTGCTCGGCGTGACGATATTGCCGAAGACGATGAAATCGCACCACGGGAAGAAGGGTCGATTTGCCTCCGGCTTTTCCTGGCTTCTGGGCCGTGCCCTGCGCTGGCGCTGGGTGACGATCATCCTCACCATTGCGCTGTTCGGCCTTTCCGTCGGCGGCATGAGCCTCGTGCAGCAACAGTTCTTTCCTTCGTCGGACCGCGTGGAGCTTATCGTCGACTGGAACCTGCCGCAGAACAGTTCGATTGCCGAAACCAACCGGCAGATGGCGCAGTTCGAGCAGGAAGCGCTGGCGAAGAACCCGGATATCGACCACTGGACAACCTATGTCGGCGAAGGCGCACCGCGTTTCATCCTCTCCTTCGATGTGCAGACGCCGGATGTCACCTTCGGTCAGACGATCATCGTCACCAAGGGGCTTGATGTGCGCGACAAGGTCCGCGCTGAGTTGCAGGATTATCTGAACCGGACATTCACCGGCACCGACGCCTTCGTGAAATTGCTCGATATCGGCCCTCCGGTCGGCAAACCGGTGCAATACCGCTTGAGCGGTCCGGATATCCAGCATGTTCGCGAACTTGGCCAGCAGCTGGCGGGCGTCGTCGGCGAGCATAAGCTTCTTTCCAACATGGTCATGGACTGGAACGAGCCGACGCGCGTGGTCAAGGTCGATGTTTTGCAGGACAAGGCCCGGCAGCTCGGCGTCTCGTCGGAAGACATTGCCAATACCATGAACAGCATTGTCGAGGGTTCCACCGTGACGCAGGTCAAGGATGGCATTTACCTCGTCAATGTGGTGGCACGTGCGCAGTTGGCGGAACGCGGCTCCATCGAGACATTGCAGAACCTGCAATTGCCGGCGACGAACGGCAAGGCCGTGCCGCTGTCGGCAATCGCCAATTTCCGCTACGAGCTGGAGCAGCCGACCATCTGGCGTCGCGACAGGATCCCGACAGTCACCGTCAAGGCTGCAATCATCGGTCCGACACAGCCGGCGACAATCGTGGAGCAGTTGAAACCGAAACTCGAGGCTTTCGCAAAGGCGCTCCCCGTGGGTTACAAGCTGGAGACAGGCGGCTCAGTGGAATCCAGCGCGGATTCGCAAGCGCCAATCGTCGCTGTGGTGCCCTTGATGCTGTTTGCAATGGCGACAATCCTGATGCTCCAGCTGCAAAGCTTCAGCCGGCTGTTTCTGGTCTTCGCCGTGGCGCCCACGGCATTGATCGGCGTGGTGGTGGCGCTGCTGCTTTCCAATGCACCGATGGGCTTCGTCGCCATTCTCGGCGTACTTGCGTTGATAGGCATCCTGATCCGCAACTCGGTCATTCTCGTCGTCCAGATCGAACATCTGAGAAACGAGGGGGTTTCGGCCTGGCGCGCGGTCATCGAGGCGACAGAGCACCGCATGCGGCCGATCATGCTGACGGCGGCGGCGGCGACGCTGGCCCTCATCCCCATATCGCGGGAGATTTTCTGGGGCCCGATGGCCTATGCGATGATGGGCGGCATTGTGGTCGGCACGGCGCTCACGCTGCTTTTCCTTCCGGCGCTCTACGTCGCGTGGTTCCGCATTCCGCGTGAGGGTGACCAGCCGGAAGAACAGGAAATCAAGGCGTGATATCCGACGACAAACGGACACACCCTCGTGATCGCGAGGGTGTGTCCGGGCAGGGGCGGCAAGGTCGCCCTCTCGCCTAAATTCCCTAAAAATGGCCGCCATCGTTGTTCCTCCGGTCCGGATGGTGTTAGGAAGATCGGCTTAGCTGCGGGAGCGGCGCTGCCCTTCTACAGACGGGCGTCTGTTCCCATGTTGCGGGCGATCAAGGGTGTAGGAGGTTGAAAGATGGGCGGATTATCGGATTGGCTTGCGGACGCACAGCCGATCAATCGCAAGAATGCTGCGGAAGTTGTGTTCGATGATATCCGTTCGGCGATTACCTCAGGGCAGCTTGCGGTTGGAACCCGGCTGCCGTCGGAGGCTCATCTGGCGGTACGATATGGTGTCAGCCGGCCGATCGTCCGCGAGGCGCTGCGCTCTCTCCAGACTTTGGGTTTGACCCAGACCCGCACCGGAAGCGGCACCTATGTCATGACGGGAACGCCTCCATCCGAATTGAGTTATGGGGCCTATTCCGCCCGCGATCTGATCGAGGCACGCCCCTTCATCGAAGTGCCGGCGGCCGGGTGGGCGGCGCTGCGGCGCACGGATGCGCAATTGGGGATATTGCTGGAACTATGCGACCGGATGGAAGCCGAAGAGAGGCCGCATCCCTGGGTGCTGCTGGACGGGCAATTCCATTGCGCGATCGCGGAAGCCTCGGCAAACGCTTTGTTTGCCAAGGTCGTGGCCGATGCCCGCGAGGCACTTTCCCAGCAGTCCGAAATGGTGAACCTGATGGCGGGCCGTCGCGTCGCGTCGAATTTAGAGCACCGCCGGATCGTTGAGGCGATCCGACGGGGTTCCGCGCCTGAGGCGCGCGAGGCGATGGAGCTTCACCTGGGGCAGGTGAAGCAGGTGGTGACGACGATCATTGGAGAAGATCGGGTTCGCCAGCCATAAGGGTAGGCAGATTGGCGAGGTGGCGGGGGCTAAGCGCCTGCTGGAGTTGCGCCTCCGTCAGATATCCGCGCTCCAGAACCACCTGCGGCACGGTGCGTCCGCTGGCAAGCGCTTCCTTCGCGACTTCGGTCGCCGCGTAATAGCCGATGATCGGATTGAGCGCGGTTGCCAGCCCGATCGATTCTTCAACACGCTGCGCCATGATTGCGGGATTGGCGACGATGCCATCGACACAACGTTCCGCCAAAGTCCGGCAGGCCGCGCTCAGCTGGCTGATGCTCTGGGAAAGGGCGCGCACGATGATCGGCTCGAAGGCGTTCAGCTGAAGCTGTCCGGCTTCGGCGGCCATGGTGATGGTGATGTCGTTGCCGATCACGGCATAGGCCACCTGGTTGACCACTTCGGGAATGACCGGATTGATCTTGCCCGGCATGATGCTGGAGCCCGCCTGAACGGATGGCAGGGTGATCTCGCCGATGCCAGCGCGTGGGCCGGAAGAGAGCAGGCGCAGGTCGTTGCAGGTTTTCGACAGTTTGACGGCGACGCGTTTCAACACGCCGGACAGATGCACGAAAGCGCCGGGATCCTGCGTCGCTTCGATAAGATCGACCGCCGTCTCCAATGGTCGCCCGGTCAGTCGCGCCAGATGCTGGCAGGCGAGTGCCGCATAACCGCGCGGTGCATTCAGCCCGGTGCCGATGGCGGTGGCGCCGAGATTGATCTCGTGCAGCAGAGCGACTGATTCGATGAGACGCGCCTGGTCTTCGCCCAGCATCACCACGAAGGTGCGGAACTCCTGGCCGAGCGTCATCGGCACGGCGTCCTGCAGCTGCGTGCGCCCCAGCTTGATGAAGCCGGAAAACTCCTGCGCCTTGCGGTCGAAGGCGTCTTTCAACACCCCCATGGAGGCCGCGAGATCGTCGATCGCCTCGATCAGCCCGACATTGATCGCTGTCGGATAGGCGTCGTTGGTCGACTGGCTGAGATTGACATGGTCGTTCGGGTGAAGGTGGGCATAGTCGCCCTTTTGGTGGCCAAGCAGTTCAAGCGCGCGGTTGGCGATGACCTCGTTGGCATTCATGTTGGTGGAGGTGCCGGCTCCGCCTTGGATCTCATCCACCACGAATTGCTCATGAAGCGCACCGGCGCGGATTTCCCGGCATGCCTTGACGATTGCCTCCATGCGCTCGCGGTCGAGCAGTCCCAGCTCGTGATTTGCGAGGGCCGCAGCTTCCTTCACATAGGCCAATCCCCTGATGAGATATGGGTTATGGCCGATGGTCACGCCCGTGATCTGAAAGTTTTCCACCGCACGCGCGGTATGTACGCCCCAATAAACATCTGCCGGAATTTCTTTCGTTCCGAGCAAATCCTGCTCCCTGCGCATCACGCCCACTTTTTCCTCCAATGGCTCAAAGCTTTATCTAAATCTGTAAAGCTGTCTTACAGATTTATTGACCTTAGACACTCCTTGTGCGGAGGTCAATAATGATCGTATGCCCTTGACGAACAGCTTTCTCTGCGATTATGAAAAGCGAAAATCTGTCATGCAGCTTTACAGCGTGCATGGGCATGCCGGCCACATTTCCAGCGAGGACCGTGCCAGTTCCTATTTTGATTTTCGGCGTTGCGCCGACTGCAAAGCAAATTCATTGGGAGGAGAAATATCAATGAAATCTGTGAAAACGGCGTCTGCCGAACGTGAGGTCTTCGTCGAAGAAGACCTCGGCTACCACAAGGCTCTCAAACCGCGCCAGATCCAGATGATCGCCATCGGCGGTGCGATCGGTACCGGGCTGTTCCTCGGCGCGGGTGGCCGGTTGGCGCAGGCGGGTCCTGCGCTGGTGTTTGTTTATGCGCTTTGCGGATTTTTCGCGTTTCTCGTTCTGCGCGCGCTCGGCGAGCTTATCATGCATCGCCCGAGTTCCGGTTCTTTCGTGTCCTATGCCCGCGAGTTCTACGGCGAAAAAATGGCTTTCGCTGCCGGCTGGATGTACTGGCTGAACTGGGCAATGACTTCGGTGGCGGACGTGACTGCGGTTGCGCTCTACATGAATTTCTTCAAGAATTATGTTCCCTGGCTGGCCGGTATCGACCAGTGGGTGTTCGCACTGACCGCACTTCTGGTCGTGCTGGCGATGAATATGCTTTCGGTGAAGGTGTTTGGCGAGCTTGAATTCTGGTTCAGCCTGATCAAGGTGCTGGCGCTTGCCGTTTTCCTCGTCGTCGGCGTTTATTTCGTCATCTTCGGCACGCCCATCGAAGGCCATGTTACCGGCTTCAGCATCATCACCGACAATGGCGGCTTCTTCCCGAACGGTATTCTTCCCGCCTTTGTCATCATTCAGGGCGTGGTGTTCGCTTATGCCTCGATCGAACTGATCGGCACGGCGGCTGGGGAAACCGAAGATCCGCGCAAGGTCATGCCCCGCGCCATCCGCGCCGTGGTCTTGCGCCTCGTGGTCTTTTATGTCGGCTCGGTGTTGCTGTTCACACTGCTTCTGCCCTATACCGCCTACAAGGCGGGTGAGAGCCCCTTCGTTACCTTTTTCGGTTCCATCGGTGTCCAGGGGGCGGATGTGATTATGAACCTCGTCGTTCTGACTGCCGTGTTGTCCTCGCTCAATGCCGGTCTTTATTCCACCGGCCGTATTCTCCACTCCATGGCGGTCTCCGGATCGGCCCCGGCGGCGCTTGCGAAGATGAACAAGGCCGGCGTGCCCTATGGCGGTATTGCGGTGACGGCCGCCGTCACCGTTCTCGGCGTGGCGCTGAACGCCGTCGTGCCGGCTGCTGCCTTCGAGATCGCACTTAATCTCTCGGCGCTCGGCATCATCTGCGCTTGGGCGGTCATCGTGCTCTGCCAGCTTAAACTGTGGCATCTTTCCCGCCGTGGCGAACTGGTTCGCCCGGATTTCCGCATGTTCGGTGCGCCTTACACCGGCATCCTCACGCTTGTTTTCCTGTTCGGCGTGTTGGTGCTGATGGCGTTTGACTATCCCGTCGGCTCGTGGACCATCGCTTCATTGCTGATCATCATCCCGGCGCTGGTCATCGGCTGGTACCTGCTGCGTGACCGTATCCACCGTCTGGCGGACGAGCGTGTGGCGGGTGCGGGAGCGTCGCGTTGAGCGGGCAGGATAAAACTCCACTGGTGGCGGTCATCGCCACCGGCGGTACCATCGCCAGCAGGCGCGGCGCCGATGGCGTCAGCACACCCAGCCTTTCAGGCGAGGACCTGCTGTCCTTGGTTCCGCAGGTCACCGCCCGGCTCAAACCGGTCGATCTGATGGCGAAGGATTCGTCCAGCCTGACATTGGCCGACATGCAGCGCATCAGCGATGCGGTGGGCGTGGAGCTCAACGATCCAGCTGTGGCGGGCGTCATCGTTCTGCATGGAACCGACGCCATGGAAGAATCCTCGCTGCTCGTGCATTTGCAGCACGTCATTACGAAGCCGGTTGTCTTTACCGGCGCGCAGTTTACAGCGGACCATCCGGATGCGGATGGGCCGGCCAATCTGGCGAAGGCCATAGAAACCGCGCTCGATCGGGAGAATGCCGCAAAAGGCGTTCTCCTGTCCTTCGGTGGTCGTTGTCTGCCGGCCTGGGGTCTCTACAAGCTTAGCGCGGACAAGGCGGATGCCTTCCGCTCCGCACGGCCGGTGGCTCGTGCCGCAGCGCTGAATCTTGCCGCTCCCGTCGCCGATCTGAGGATCGATATCGTTGCGATTTATCCCGGCTGCGACGCCGCGCATATCGAGGCGAGCCTGCAGGCCGGTACTGATGGCATCGTGCTTGCCGCACTTGGCTCTGGCAACGCCAATCCGGGCATTGCCGTGGCCGTGAAGCGCTGTGCTGAGCGCGGCGTTCCCGTCGTCGTTTCCAGCCGGGTGCCGGAAGGCCTGCTGGTGGCGAGTTACGGCGGCGGCGGCGGCGGTCACGATCTTGTCGTGGCGGGTGCCGTTCATTCCTCCACACTTAGGCCGGGACAGGCCCGCATTCTGCTGGCGGCGCTTTTAGCCAACAACAGCCCGGCGGGAACCATCCATTCCGCGTTCGGCGAGCCGCATTCTCATTAAGCAGCGGCAGCGATGCCCGCGCTGGCGGGCATCGAAATTCCTATAGGATTCCTATTTTATTCCATCTTCGCCCGTCTCGAACCTTTATGCGGTTCGGGTGCATTCTTCTGTGCGAGAAGGGATGGTGTTCCCTTCTTAAGCCAGAAAGAATGAAAAGCGACGTCCCACATGACGGCGCTTTTCTTCCTGTCCGGCTCCTCGGTTCAAAAGGGAGTCCCCATCGATGATGGACATTATTCTGATCGGCGCGGCCATGGTGTTTTTCGCACTCTGCTTTGCCTATACGCGCGCCTGCGACCGGCTTTAAGGGGAGGCTGCGATGATATTCGACTATGTTTTGAGCGGTGCTGTCACCGTCTTTGTCGCCGCCTATCTCACATATGCTCTCATTCGCCCCGAACGCTTCTGATCGGGAAGCGGCCGTTTGAGCGGCGGAGAAAACCGGTTCCGGATCCGTCGCTCTCTCTTTCTGTCTGAGCATCGTATTTTCCGAAAACCGCATGACACTTTTCGGTCCGATGCTTTATTGAAAGTTCAATACCATGACCCTCAATGGATGGTTTCAGGTCCTGCTTTTCTGCGGGATCGTTGTCGCGCTGGTGAAGCCGCTTGGCTTCTATATGGCGCGTGTCTTTAGCGGCGAACGCACCCTGCTTTCGCCGGTTCTCGTCCCCGTCGAGCGCGGCCTTTATGCCCTTGCCGGGACAAGCGAACGCGAAGAGCAGCACTGGACGACCTATGCGGTTTCCATGCTCCTCTTCAACCTCTTCGGTTTTGCCCTGCTTTATGCCCTGATGCGCTTTCAGGGCGCGCTGCCGTATAATCCGCAAGGGATGGCGGCAGTCGAGCCGGAGCTTTCCTTCAACACGGCAGTCAGCTTCGTCACCAACACCAACTGGCAGAACTATGGCGGCGAAAGCACCATGTCCTATCTGACCCAGATGGCCGGTTTCACTGTACAGAATTTCGTTTCCGCCGCGACCGGCATGGCGATTGCCATCGGGCTTATCCGCGCCTTCGCGCGTGCCTCCGGCAAGGCCATCGGCAATTTCTGGGTGGATATGGTCCGCGCGACGCTCTACGTGCTCTTGCCTATCTGCATCGTGCTGACCCTGGTTTACGTATGGCTCGGCGTGCCGCAGACGCTGGGCGCTTATGTGTCGGCGCAGACATTGGAAGGCGCGCGACAGACGATTGCTGTCGGCCCCGTCGCATCGCAGCTGGCGATCAAGATGCTCGGCACCAATGGTGGCGGCTTCTTCAACGCCAATTCCGCGCATCCGTTCGAGAACCCTGATGCCATCTCCAACATGATCCAGATGGTGTCGATCTTCGCGATCGGTGCTGCCTTCACCAACGTCTTTGGCCGTATGGTCGGCAATGCCCGTCAGGGCTGGGCGATCCTTGCCGCCATGGGCGTTCTGTTCATCGCCGGCGTTGCGGTCACCTACTGGGCTGAAGCGGCCGGAAATCCGCTGATGCACAGCTTCGGTCTTGCCGGCGGTAACATGGAAGGCAAGGAGGCTCGTTTCGGCGTGGCGCTCTCGTCGCTCTTTGCGGTCATCACCACTGCTGCATCCTGCGGCGCGGTCAACGCCATGCATGGCAGCTTCACGGCGCTCGGCGGTCTCATTCCGCTCATTAACATGCAGCTGGGCGAGGTGATCGTCGGCGGCGTCGGTGCGGGTTTCTACGGTATTCTCCTGTTCATCATCATCGCCATCTTCGTGGCGGGGCTGATGGTCGGGCGCACACCGGAATATCTCGGCAAGAAGATCGAAGCCAAGGAAATGAAGATGGCGGTTCTGGCCATTCTCTGCCTGCCGCTCGCCATGCTTGCCTTCACCGCCACGGCCACCATTCTGCCCTCGGCGGTCGCGTCGGTCGGCACGGCCGGACCGCACGGATTTTCCGAGATCCTCTATGCCTATACGTCGGCGGCTGCCAATAACGGTTCAGCCTTCGGCGGGCTTACGGGCAATACCCCCTGGTACAACATCACCCTTGGCCTTGCCATGTTGATGGGGCGTTTTCTGGTCATCATTCCCGCACTGGCGATTGCCGGTTCGCTGGTTGCCAAGAAGACGGTTCCGGCATCGGCCGGCACCTTCCCAACGGATGGTCCGCTCTTTGTCGGTCTGCTCGTCGGCACGATCCTCATCGTCGGCGGTCTTACTTTCCTGCCGGCTCTGGCGCTCGGTCCGGTCGTGGAACATCTGGTGATGGCCGCAGGTCAGGTTTTCTGAGGTGGCGCCATGACCAGAGACAATCCCCGACGCAACCGCATCCTTCCTGTCCGCACCGGTGCTCCTGTCAACAGGAGCGCCGGTCCCGGCGGCTGGTGCGCATCCAATCTCATTCTTGCGATGATGGCGGCTCTGTTCGCCGCCGTCTGCGCTCTCGAAGTTCTCACGGGCTGATCGACCCTCATCGGTCGCCCTGTTTCAAACACTGGAGCCTCTTCATGAGCCAGTCCAAACAAGCGAGCATCCTCGATTCTCGCATTCTCGTGCCGGCCATTGCCGACGCATTCAAAAAGCTCAATCCGCGCACCCTTGCGCGCAACCCGGTCATGTTCGTCGTGGCGACGGTATCGGTGCTGACGACCGTGCTGTTCATTCGCGATCTCATCATCGGCAGCGCAAATCTCGGTTTTTCCTTCCAGATCAATCTCTGGTTATGGTTCACCGTGCTGTTTGCCAATTTCGCCGAGGCCGTCGCCGAAGGGCGCGGCAAGGCGCAGGCGGATTCGCTGCGCAAAGCCCGCACGGAAACCCAGGCGAAACTTTTGACCGGCGATGATCGCAGCCAGTATAAGATGGTCGCGGGCACAAGTCTGAAGGTGAACGACGTCGTCCTGGTCGAGGCCGGAGATATCATTCCCTCCGACGGCGAGGTCATCGAAGGTGTTGCCTCCGTCAACGAGGCGGCGATAACCGGCGAATCCGCCCCCGTCATCCGCGAATCCGGCGGTGACCGCTCGGCCGTCACCGGCGGCACGCAGGTTCTGTCGGACTGGATAAGGGTTCGCATCACCGCCGCTGCCGGCTCCACCTTCCTCGACCGGATGATTTCGCTCGTCGAAGGCGCTGAACGCCAGAAGACGCCGAACGAGATCGCGCTCAACATTCTGCTCGCGGGCATGACGCTGATCTTCGTTCTGGCCACCGCGACCATTCCGAGTTTCGCGGCCTATGCCGGCGGCTCGATCCCGATCATCGTGCTGGTGGCGCTGTTCGTGACGCTTATCCCGACGACGATCGGTGCTCTTCTGTCGGCCATCGGCATTGCCGGCATGGACAGGCTGGTGCGCTTCAACGTGCTTGCCATGTCGGGCCGCGCCGTGGAAGCTGCCGGTGACGTCGATACGCTTCTGCTCGACAAGACCGGCACCATCACGCTCGGCAACCGGCAGGCAACCGAATTCCGCCCCGTCACCGGCGTGTCCGAACAGGATCTGGCCGATGCGGCGCAGCTTGCATCGCTTGCCGACGAAACACCGGAAGGCCGTTCCATCGTCGTTCTCGCGAAGGAAAAATACGGTATCCGCGCCCGCGACATGCAGAAACTGCACGCCACTTTCGTGCCCTTCACTGCCCAGACCCGCATGAGCGGGGTGGATTTCGAAGGCGCCTCCATTCGCAAAGGCGCTGTCGATGCGGTTCTTTCCTATGTCGATGGCGGCGTTGCGCAACACGGTAATGCGGCGCTTGCCGTTAAAAACGAAACGGATGCCACGCGCGACATCCGCATGATTGCGGAAGAGATCGCCAAGACCGGCGGCACACCGCTCGCCGTCGTGCGGGACGGAAAGCTGCTCGGCGTCGTGCAGCTGAAAGACATCGTCAAGGGCGGCATTCGCGAGCGCTTCGCGGAGCTTCGCCGCATGGGCATTCGCACGGTGATGATCACCGGCGACAATCCGATGACGGCTGCCGCCATTGCGGCCGAGGCCGGTGTGGACGATTTCCTCGCCCAGGCGACGCCGGAAAACAAGCTGGACCTCATCCGCGAGGAACAGGCCAAGGGCAAACTCGTTGCCATGTGCGGCGATGGCACGAACGACGCTCCGGCGCTGGCGCAGGCGGATGTCGGCGTTGCCATGAACACCGGCACCGTCGCGGCGCGTGAAGCCGGTAATATGATCGATCTCGACAGCGACCCGACCAAACTCATCGAGATCGTCGAAATCGGCAAGCAATTGCTGATGACCCGCGGCGCGCTGACCACATTCTCCATCGCCAACGACATCGCCAAATATTTCGCCATCATCCCGGCGATGTTTTTGACCCTCTATCCGCAACTTGGCGTGCTGAACGTCATGGGCCTTTCGACGCCGCAAAGCGCGATCCTCTCCGCCATCATCTTCAACGCGCTCATCATCGTCGCACTCATCCCGCTATCACTGAAGGGCGTCAAATATCGCCCTATCGGTGCCGGGGCGCTGCTGTCGCGCAATCTGGTCATCTATGGTTTCGGCGGCATCATCGTGCCCTTCATCGGTATCAAGGCCATCGACCTTGCCATCACGGCGCTCGGTCTCGTCTGAGGAGTAAAGAAAATGTTGAAACAGCTACGTCCGGCACTGGTCTTGATCCTCGCCACCACCGTCATCACCGGCCTTGCCTATCCTCTGGGCATGACGGGCCTCGCGCAGGCGATCTTTCCCTTTCAGGCAAATGGCAGCCTCGTCAAAAAGGGCGGCACCGTTATCGGGTCGCAATTGATCGGGCAGTCCTTCACCGGCGAAAAGTATTTCCATGGCAGACCCTCCGCCGCCGGTGACGGCTACAATGCCGCTTCGTCTTCCGGCTCCAACCTCGGGCCGACGAGCGCCAAGCTCATCGACCGGGTGAAGCATGACTACGAGGCTGCAAAGGCCGAAAATCCCGTAGCCGAGGTTCCTGCCGATCTTGTGACGGCGTCCGGCAGCGGTCTCGATCCGCATGTTTCGCCGCAGGCCGCCTATTTTCAGGTGTCGCGCGTCGCCAGGGCAAGGGGCATTGATGAGGCGTCGCTGCGCGCCATCGTTGACGCCCATGTCGAGGGACCGGAACTCGGTTTCATGGGCGAACCCGTCGTAAACGTGCTGGCGCTCAACATGGCCCTTGACGCGGCCGGCTCGTAAACTGAAATGGCTATGGCGTTTTTCAAGAAGCGCCATAGCCCTGACGACTGGTGATCGGTTCCATGCCTGACGATAATCGCGATATGCCGAGCAGACCGTCGCCGGATGCGCTGCTGGAAAACGCCCGGCGCGAAGCGCGCGGCCGGCTGAAGATCTTTCTGGGCGCAGCGCCTGGTGTCGGCAAAACCTATGAAATGCTGATGTCCGGCCGGGCAAAGCTTGCGGATGGCGTTGACACCATTATCGGTGTCGTGGAAACGCATGGCCGCAAGGAAACCGAAATGCTGGTGCAGGGCTTCGAAATCATTGCGCGCAGGCGCATCGATTATCGCGGTCAGGTGCTGGAAGAGATGGACCTCGACGCCATTCTCGCTCGCCGCCCCTCTCTGGTTCTGGTCGATGAACTCGCACATACCAATGCCGCCGGTAGCCGCCATCCCAAGCGCTATATGGATGTTCAGGAAATTCTGGCGCAGGGCATCGACGTCTATACGACGCTGAACATCCAGCATGTCGAAAGCCTCAATGATGTGGTGGCGCAGATCACCCGTATCCGCGTGCGGGAAACGGTGCCGGACAGCATCATCGACCGTGCCGACGATGTCGAAATCATCGATATTACCCCCGACGATCTGATAAAGCGCCTGCAGGACGGCAAGGTCTATATGCCCCGCACCGCGCGGCGCGCCATCGAGAACTATTTTTCGCGCGGCAATCTGACGGCGCTGCGTGAGCTTGCGCTGCGGCGCACCGCCCAGCGGGTCGACGAGCAATTGCTCAACCACATGCAGTCACATGCCATTTCTGGCCCATGGGCTGCGGGAGACAGGGTGCTGGTCTGTCTCGACCATGGCGGCAACGGCCCCGGCCTGGTGCGTTATGCCCGAAGGCAGGCGGATCGCCTGCGCGCGCCATGGACGGCGCTGCATCTGGATACGCCCCGCTCGCAGCAATTATCGGAAGCGGACAAGGACCGGTTGGCCAGCACCATGCGGCTTGCCCAGCAGCTCGGCGGCGAGACCGTGACCTTGCCCGCGCTCGACCTGACGCGCGAAATCATCTCCTATGCCAATGCCAACAATTTCACCCACATCATCATCGGCCGCCCAAGAAAATCGTGGTGGCAGCGGATCTTGCAGCGTTCTTTGACGCATGATCTGATCGACCACGCCGGCGACATCAGCGTGCATGTCATTTCCGGCGACAAGAGCGAGGAAAAGCCGGCGCAGAGTGCAAAGCTTGCGTCGCCGCCGTCGCGCCGGTCCCTGCGGGCTTATCTCAACAGCACCCTGTTCGTCGGACTGGCGATCGTGGCCGGCATCGTGCTCGATCAGACGCTCGACGTTCAAAATCTGGCGCTCGTCTTCCTGATGGCGGTTCTGGCCGCCGCCGTGCGCGGTGGGTTGGGGCCGGCGCTTTATGCCTCGGTGCTCGGCGCTGTTGCGTTCAACTTCTTCTTTCTGGAGCCGCGCTACACGCTGACGGTGAGCGCGCCGGATAGTGTCGTTGCCCTGCTGTTTTATTTCGGCGTGGCGTTGGTAGCCTCCAATCTGACGGTCGCCGTGCAGCGGCAGGCGGCGTCCGCGCGGGCAAGGGCGCGAATTACCGAGGACCTGTATCTTTTTTCCAAAAAGCTGGCTGGCACCGGCACGTTGGACGACGTGTTGTGGGCAACCGCTTTCCAGATGGCTTCGATGCTGAATGTCCGGGTCGTTCTGCTGCTGCCGGAAAACAATACGATAGCGGTCAAGGCAGGTTATCCCCCGGATGATACGCTGGTGGATGCGGATATTGCGGCTGCCCAATGGGCCTGGGAACACGACAAAGCCGCGGGCCGGGGCGCCGACACTCTTCCTGGCGCCAAGCGTCTTTATCTGCCGCTGCGCACCGGCAGCGGTGCTGTGGGTGTCGTGGGGCTGGACGACGACCGGCTCGGCCCGCTTCTCACGCCGGAGCAGCAGCGTATGTTCGATGCGCTGTCCGATCAGGCGGCACTCGCGATCGAGCGCATCCAGCTCGTCTCGGATGTCGACCGGGCGAAGCTGGCCGCAGAAACCGATAGGCTGCGCACGGCGCTTTTGACCTCCATATCCCATGATCTCAAGACGCCGCTCGCCGCTATTCTCGGCTCCGCAGGAACGCTCAAGGATTTTGCCGACGATATTCCACCCGACGCACGTACCGAGCTGCTTTCAACCATCGTCGAGGAATCCGAACGGCTGAACCGCTTCATCTCCAACCTGCTCGACATGACGCGGATCGGTTCGGGCGCGATGGAGCCGAATTACGGGTTGCATTTCGTCGGCGATATGATCGGGACAGCACTTTCACGCGCGGCAAAAATCATTGTGAGGCACGAGATCGCTCTGGATATTCCCTCTGACCTGCCGATGCTGAAGGTCGATCCGGTGCTGTTCGAACAGGTGCTGTTCAATCTCATCGACAATGCAGCCAAATATGCGCCCGAACACACCGCAATTGACATTCGCGGGTGGCGGCTGGGCAGGCATGTCTTCCTGTCCGTTGCGGATGAGGGGCCGGGCATTCCCCCCGACGATACGCAGCGGGTTTTCGACAGTTTTTACAGGGTGCGCAAGACAGATCATGTGCAGGCCGGGACAGGTCTCGGGCTGTCCATCTGCAAGGGGTTCGTTGAGGCCATGGGCGGGTCGATCCGGGCGGAAAACAGGCCGGATCGCTCAGGCGCACAATTTACCATAAGCTTGCCGGTTCCCGCCGAGGCGCCTGTGCTAGATCATGATTAGGGCGCGATTCCAGACGACAACCGTTCACGCGTTTCGCCATGCCGCTGAAGGAGATCCGGAATGACCAGTTCCGCCGTTCGCATTCTGATCGTTGACGACGAACCGCCGATCCGCAAGCTTTTGCGGGTAGGTTTGTCGACTCAAGGATATGCGGTCAGCGAGGCGATGAATGCCAGGGTCGCGATGGAACTGATGAACGAGGACAAGCCCGATCTCGCGGTTCTCGATCTCGGCCTGCCGGATATGTCGGGCCATGATCTTCTGGCGAAGTGGCGGGGGGAGGGGCTGGCCCTGCCGGTCATCATCCTTTCCAGCCGAACGGACGAAGCGGGCATCGTCAAGGCACTGGAGCTGGGGGCCGACGATTATATCACCAAGCCTTTCGGCATGAACGAACTCGTCGCCCGCATCCGCGTCGCCCTGCGCCATCGCCTTCAAAGCCAAGGCGAAAGGCCGGTGTTCCAGACCGGCGACCTGTCGGTCGATCTCGTCAGGCGCATCGTCAAGGTGGAGGACAGGGAGGTAAAACTTTCGCCCAAGGAATATGACATCCTCAGGGTTCTGGTGCAGCATGCGGGCAAGGTGCTGACGCACCGTTTCCTGCTGGAGCATGCGTGGGATGAACTGACCGACGTGCAATATTTGCGGGTCTACGTGCGCCAGCTTCGCCAGAAGATCGAGAAGACCCCGGATCAACCGCGCTACATCCTGACGGAAACCGGTGTCGGTTACCGGTTGCAGGACGTTTGAGGGCGTCGTTTTAATACGACGCCCGCAGAGGTTTCGTCAGACGGCGGCGCAGATCGACAGGAATTCGTCCACATCGGCTTCTGTCGTCGCAAAGCTGGTGACCATACGGATCAGCACCTCGTCCTTGCCGACCTTTTCGGGCATATCACGCGGCACCAGCCAATCGTAGAATTTCGCGCCTTTTGCCGTTGCCGCCTCGGCTGCGGCCTTCGGCAGAATGGCGAAAACCTCGTTCGCCGTGGTCGGCCATGCTAAACGCGCGCTGTTGAGCGAGGCGAAACCGGCGCGCAGCCGGGTGGCCATGGCATTGGCGTGATTTGCGAGACCCATCCAGAGATCGTCCTGCAAATAGGCTTCGAATTGCGCGGCGATGAAGCGCGACTTCGAAAAAAGCTGGGCGGTACGCTTGCGCAGGAAGGCGAAGTCTTTGGCGAGCGCAGGATCGAAAAACACGATCGCTTCCGCGCACCAGCAACCGTTTTTCGTGCCGCCGAAAGACAGGACGTCGACACCGCGTTTCCAGGTCATTTCGGCAGGCGTTGCGCCGAGCGCGGCAAGCGCGTTGGCAAAACGCGCGCCGTCCATGTGCAGCGGCAGGCCGTTCTCCCTGGCGATTTTGGCGATGGCGTCGATTTCATCGAGCGTATAGACCGTGCCGGCTTCGGTCGCCTGCGTCATGGTGATGGCTGCGGCACGTCCATGGTGAACCGCATCCTGCGGATAGCGCGCAATACGTTCGATCAGGTTTTCCGGCAGCATCTTGCCGTTCGGTCCCTCCACGGCGACCATACGCATGCCGCTGAAGAAATCCGGTGCACCGCACTCATCCTCGATCACATGGGCTTCGGAGTGACAGAAGGTCAGGCCGCCGGGGCGGGCGATACTTGCCAGCGAAAGCGAATTGGCCGCCGTGCCCGTTGCGACGAAAAACACCGCCACTTCGCGTTCGAATATCTCATTAAAGCGGGCTTCGATGGAAAGATCGAGTGCGCTGCTGCCGTAAGCGGCGGCAAACCGGGTGGATTCCCGCGAAAGCCGTTCGTTGACGGCAGGGTGGGCGCCAGCCCAATTGTCTGAAGCAAAAAACATCTCTGAAGGCTTTCCGATGGCTGGGGTTCTGAGTTTGCGAATGCACGGGGACGATGTTCGGCAAAGTTCTAGGACCTAACTTGGCGATTGGCAAATCCGGCAATGAAAGCAAAGGGTCGGATCGCTTTGCGACAAGAAAGTTTCGCATAATAGGTCAGTATCGAAATTTCGCGGCAAATCGGTGGTCCCACTAATTGGATTCGCACCCTTGCTAAATCCGATGGTTTCTGCCAAAATTCTTGCGAATTGAGACAGCTTTGCTGTCCTAAATTTGATCGAGCCGGTTTGTACACGGATTTTTCGGAAAGCGAAAATTCGTGTCGAGCCGGATCTTCGCATGAAACCATGCAAGTAATTTTGCAGGAGGGACAAAAATGACGCACAAGCCGCAGGCAGAGATCGCCGCCGCAACCCAGACCACAGACTGTCCCACCGCGGCTGTGGCCGCACCCGTTTCTGCGAAGGGGCGTTTCGCGGGCGGCTTGCCGGAAAAGCAGGGTCTTTACGATCCGCGCAATGAACACGATGCCTGTGGCGTCGGCTTTGTCGCCCATATGAAGGGCGTCAAGTCACACCAGATCGTCAAGGATGGCCTGTTCATTCTCGAAAACCTGACGCATCGCGGCGCGGTCGGTGCCGATCCGCTGATGGGTGATGGCGCCGGCATTCTCGTGCAGATCCCCGACCGTTTCTTCCGTGAGGAAATGGCGGCGCAGGGCGTTACGCTGCCGAAGGCTGGCGAATATGCCGTCGGTCACATCTTCATGCCGCGCGATCCTGCCCGTATCGAGCACTACAAGCAGGTCATCATCGATCTGATCGGTGAGGAGGGACAGCAGTTCCTCGGCTTCCGCGACGTGCCGGTCGACAATTCCTCGCTCTCCAGGGCTCCGGACATTGCCGGGACAGAACCGCACCACGTTCAGGTCTTCATCGGTGCCGGCCGCGATGCCGCCACCAATGCCGATTTCGAGCGTAAACTGTTCCTGATCCGCAAGGTCATCTCCAACCGCATCTATGACGAGGGTGGCGGCAAGGAAGCGCAGGATTTCTATCCTGTCTCGCTCTCCTCCTCGACCATCGTCTACAAGGGCATGTTCCTCGCCTATCAGGTCGGCGCTTATTACAAGGATCTGGCGGACCCGCGTTTCGAATCCGCGGTTGCGCTGGTGCATCAGCGTTTCTCCACTAACACCTTCCCGTCGTGGAAGCTGGCGCATCCCTATCGCATGGTCGCCCACAATGGCGAGATCAACACGTTGCGCGGCAACGTCAACTGGATGGCTGCACGTCAGGCCTCCGTTTCGTCGGTGCTGTTCGGTGACGATATCTCCAAGCTCTGGCCGATTTCCTATGAGGGCCAGTCGGATACCGCCTGTTTCGACAATGCGCTCGAATTCCTCGTGCGCGGCGGTTATTCCATGGCGCATGCCGTGATGATGCTGATCCCGGAAGCCTGGTCGGGCAACCTGTCCATGTCGGCGGAACGCAAGGCGTTCTACGAATATCATGCCGCGCTGATGGAGCCGTGGGACGGTCCCGCCGCCGTCGCCTTCACCGATGGCAAGCAGATCGGCGCAACCCTCGACCGCAACGGTCTACGCCCGGCGCGTTATCTCGTCACCGACGACGATCGCGTCATCATGGCGTCGGAGGCTGGCACGCTGCCGGTGCCGGAAGAGCGCATCATCAAGAAGTGGCGTTTGCAGCCGGGCAAGATGCTGCTGATCGACATGGAAAAGGGCGCGATCATTTCCGACGAGGATGTGAAGCACGAGCTTGCTGCCAAGCATCCCTACCGCACCTGGCTTGACCGCACCCAGCTCATTCTCGAGGACCTGAAGCCGGTGGAGCCGCGGGCGCTGCGCCGCGACGTGTCGCTGCTCGACCGTCAGCAGGCCTTCGGCTATACCAGCGAAGATACAAAGCTCCTGATGTCGCCGATGGCAACGACGGGTCAGGAAGCCATCGGCTCGATGGGTACCGATACGCCGATTTCGGCCATGTCGGACAAATCCAAGCTGCTTTATACCTATTTCAAGCAGAACTTCGCGCAGGTCACCAACCCGCCGATCGACCCGATCCGCGAAGAACTGGTGATGAGCCTCGTTTCGTTCATCGGTCCACGCCCGAACCTTCTCGACCACGAAGGTGCGGCCCGCGCCAAGCGACTGGAAGTGCGCCAGCCGATCCTGACCAATGGCGATCTGGAAAAGATCCGCTCCATCGGCCACACCGAAGACCGCTTCGACACCAAGACCCTCGACTTCACCTATGATGTGGAGCGCGGCGCCGAAGGCATGCCGGACATGCTCGAGCGTCTGTGCGAGCGGGCTGAATCCGCCGTTCGCGGCGGTTACAACATCATCGTTCTTTCCGACCGTCAGCTCGGCCCGGACCGCATCGCGATCCCGGCACTTCTGGCGACCGCCGCAGTGCACCATCACCTGATCCGCAAGGGTCTGCGCACCTCGGTCGGTCTCGTCGTGGAAACCGGAGAACCGCGCGAAATCCACCATTTCTGTCTGCTCGCCGGTTATGGTGCGGAGGCGATCAACCCCTATCTCGCCTTTGACACGCTGCTCGACATGCACAAGCACGGCGCGTTCCCGAAGGAAGTGTCCGATGACGAAGTCGTCTATCGCTACATCAAGGCGGTCGGCAAGGGCATCCTCAAGGTCATGTCCAAGATGGGCATTTCCACCTATCAGTCCTATTGCGGCGCGCAGATTTTCGACGCCATCGGCCTGTCCTCGGAATTCGTCGAGAAGTACTTCTTCGGCACGGCTACCTCCATCGAAGGCGTCGGCCTGACGGAAATCGCCGAAGAAACCGTAACGCGTCACACGGCGGCTTTCGGCAAGGATCCGATCCTTGCCAATACGCTCGATATCGGCGGTGAATACGCCTATCGCATGCGCGGCGAAAGCCACGCCTGGACGCCGGATGCCATCGCCTCGCTGCAACATGCCGTTCGCGGCAACAGCAAGGAACGCTACCGCGAATTCGCCGCGATGGTGAACGAAACGGCACTGCGGATGAACACCATTCGCGGTCTGTTCAAGGTCAAGTCGGCGGAAGCGCTTGGCCGCAAGCCGGTTTCCATCGATGACGTCGAACCGGCGGTCGATATCGTCAAGCGGTTCTCGACGGGTGCGATGTCCTTCGGCTCGATCAGCCGCGAGGCGCATACCACGCTCGCCATCGCCATGAACCGCATCGGCGGCAAGTCCAACACCGGCGAAGGCGGCGAAGAATCCGACCGCTATATGCCGCTTCTGAACGGCAAACCGAACCCCGAGCGTTCTGCCATCAAGCAGATCGCATCCGGCCGCTTCGGTGTGACGACGGAATATCTCGTCAACGCCGATATGTTGCAGATCAAGGTAGCGCAGGGTGCAAAGCCCGGCGAGGGCGGACAATTGCCCGGCCACAAGGTGGATGCGACGGTTGCCAAAACCCGTCACTCGACGCCGGGCGTCGGCCTCATCTCGCCGCCGCCGCACCACGATATCTATTCCATCGAAGATCTGGCGCAGCTGATCTACGACCTGAAGAACGTCAACCCGGAAGCCGATGTTTCGGTGAAGCTGGTGTCGGAAGTGGGCGTGGGCACGGTTGCGGCGGGTGTCGCCAAGGCGCGCGCCGACCATATCACCATTGCTGGTTTCGACGGCGGCACAGGTGCCTCGCCGCTGACTTCGCTCAAGCATGCCGGTTCGCCCTGGGAAATCGGCCTTGCCGAAACCCAGCAGACGCTGGTGCTGAACGGTCTTCGTTCGCGTATCGCGCTGCAGGTGGATGGCGGTCTGAAAACCGGCCGCGACGTCATCGTCGGCGCGCTGCTCGGTGCAGATGAATTCGGCTTCGCCACCGCGCCGCTGATTGCGGCCGGCTGCATCATGATGCGCAAATGCCACCTCAATACCTGCCCCGTCGGCGTCGCAACGCAGGACCCGGTTCTGCGCAAGCGCTTCAAGGGCACGCCGGAACACGTCATCAACTACTTCTTCTTCGTGGCCGAAGAAGTGCGCGAGATCCTCGCTTCGCTTGGCGTTACCAGGCTGGACGAGATCATCGGCGCTTCCGAACTGCTCGAAAAGGATGAGATGCTGGCGCACTGGAAGGCCAAGGGTCTGGATTTCAGCCGCATCTTCCACAAGGTCGAGGCTCCGAAGGAAGCAACCTTCTGGACCGAGCGCCAGAAGCACCCGATCGACGATATTCTCGACCGCAAGCTGATTGAAAAGTCGCTGCCGTCGCTGGAAAATCGCGAGCCTGTCGTTTTCGAAGTGCCGATCAAGAACGTCGACCGTTCCGCAGGCGCCATGCTATCAGGTGCACTCGCCAAGCGCTGGGGCCATAAGGGGCTGAAGGACGATACGATCCACGTGACGCTGCGCGGCACGGCGGGTCAGTCCTTCGGCGCGTTTCTGGCCCGTGGCATCACCTTCGATCTGGTGGGTGACGGCAACGACTATGTCGGCAAGGGTCTCTCGGGTGGCCGCATCATCGTGCGTCCGCCGGAAAACACCCGCATCATTGCGGAAAACTCCATCATCGTCGGCAACACCGTTCTTTACGGCGCGATCACCGGCGAGTGCTATTTCCGCGGTGTGGCGGGCGAGCGTTTCGCGGTGCGCAACTCCGGCGCGCTGGCTGTTGTCGAGGGTGTCGGCGACCATGGTTGTGAATATATGACGGGCGGTATCGTCGTCGTTCTGGGCGAGACGGGCCGTAACTTCGCGGCCGGCATGTCCGGCGGCGTTGCTTATGTTCTGGATGAGAAGGGTGATTTCGCCACCCGCTGCAACATGGCCATGGTCGAGCTGGAGCCGGTTCCGGAAGAGGACGACATGCTGGAAAAGCTGCACCATCACGGCGGCGACCTCATGCACAAGGGACGTGTGGACGTCTCCGAAGACATGACGCGTCACGACGAGGAGCGTCTCTACCAGCTGATTTCCAACCACTTCCACTACACGAATTCGGCGCGTGCCAAGGATATACTCGATCGCTGGAGTGAGTTCCGTCCGAAGTTCCGCAAGGTCATGCCGGTTGAGTACCGCCGTGCGCTTGAGGAAATGGAGCGCATGCGCCTGGGCGTGGCGGCGGAGTAATCCGCCGCGTGAGAACACTACACCAACTGGTCTCGCTGACGATTGCGGTCGCCGTTCCCACGGTGATCTATTGGACAAGCGGCGAGACCGGATTTGAGTTCATCGTATTGGGGGCGGTTTTGGTTTCGCCACCTGATACTGGGGCCCGACGGGCGCTCCGCTTTGATGTGAGGACATAAACGTGGGTAAGGTTACAGGTTTTCTGGAGATCGACCGGCAGGTGGGCAAGTATCAGCCCGCATCGGATCGTATCCGCCATTTCCGCGAATTCACCATTCCGATGTCGGATGCCGAGGTGCAGAAGCAGGCGGCACGCTGCATGGATTGCGGCATTCCCTATTGTCATGGCCCGACGGGCTGTCCCGTGCACAACCAGATCCCCGACTGGAACGATCTGGTCTATAACAACAATTGGGAAGAGGCGATCGGCAATCTGCACTCCACCAACAACTTCCCGGAATTCACCGGACGCGTCTGTCCCGCGCCCTGCGAGGAAGCGTGCACGCTGAACCTTGAGGATGCGCCGGTCGCCATCAAGACCGTCGAACAGGCGATTGCCGACAAGGCCTATGAGCTGGGCTTCATCGTGCCGAAGCCGGCGACGATCCATACCGGCAAAAAGGTTGCCATCATCGGTTCCGGCCCTTCGGGCATGGCGGCAGCACAGCAGCTTGGCCGCGCTGGCCATGAAGTGCATGTCTACGAGCGTGAATCGAAGCCCGGCGGGTTGTTGCGTTACGGCATTCCGGATTTCAAGATGGAGAAGAACTTCATCGATCGCCGTGTCGAACAGATCAAGGGCGAAGGCGTTACCTTCCATTGCGGCGTCAATGTCGGCATGGATGTGACGGTCGAGGCGCTTCTGGCCGATCACGATGCCGTTCTTTATTGCGGCGGTTCGGAAACTCCGCGCCCGGCCGGTATCGGCGGTGCTGATTTTAATGGCGTTTACGACGCCATGCCCTACCTCGTGCAGCAGAACCGCCGCGTCGGCCGCGAAAATATCGACAGCATCGGCTGGCCGGCCGATCCGATCCTCGCCGGCGGCAAGCACGTCGTCGTCGTCGGTGGTGGCGATACGGCGTCTGACTGCGTCGGCACGGCATTCCGTCAGGGTGCGGTGAAAGTCACCCAGCTCGACATCCGCCCGATGCCACCGGAAAAGGAAGACAAGCTTGCGGTCTGGCCCTTCTGGGCGACGAAGATGCGTACTTCTTCCTCGCAGGCCGAAGGCGCTGTTCGTGAATTCCAGGTCGCCACGCTCGAATTCGTCGGCGAAGATGGCGTTTTGACAGGTGTGAAATGCTGTCAGGTGGACGACCGGCGCAAGCCTATCGCTGGCACGGAGTTCATCATCAAAGCCGATCTCGCCTTCATCGCCATCGGTTTCTCCGGCCCTTTCACCGACAGCGTGTTGAAGGAAATGGATGGCAAGCTGTCGCTCAACACCGATCGTCGCGGTTCCACCAACGTGATCGCCAACGAAACGGACTATAAGACCTCGGTCGACAAGCTGTGGGCGGCGGGCGACGTTCGCCGCGGCCAGTCGCTGGTGGTCTGGGCGATCCGCGAAGGCCGTCAGGCGGCGCGTGCGATCGACGAAGAGCTGATGGGCGCAACCCTCCTGCCGCGCTGAGCGAGTTGATGCGGCGCAAGCCGTTGTAACGAAAACAGAAGGGCCTGTTGTGTTTCGCAACAGGCCTTTTGTTTGACAGGAAACAGCTGCGAAAACCGCAAGACTGTCTTCGGTTCATAGGCGGTGCCTACCGGATGATTCCTCCCGTGCCGCGTTTCAGCAATAGGGAAGGCTGATGCGGAAAGACGCACCGCCGGTGGAAGAATCGCTGATGGATATCTCGCCGCCATGGTACCGGACGATTTCCTGCACGAGGTTGAGACCGAGCCCGGTGCCGCGATCCTTCGGTCTCAGCCGGTGGAAGGCGTCGAACACGGCTTCCCGGTCTTCTTGCGGAATTCCGTTCCCTTCGTCGGATATTTCGATCACGCGGTTACACGCCACCCTAAGGGTGATCGTTCCGCGATTGCCACCGTGCTCGATGGCATTTTGCACGATATTCATGATGGCGCGTTGTAAGGAGGCCTCATCCGCAAGGGCGAGGATCGGTTCCTCGTCCGCTTCGAACGCCAGCGCATAGCCCTGCGAGATCGCGAGTGGCGCTATATCCGCGACCACTGCTCTGCACAGCCCGACAAGATCGAGTGGCACCAGAGACAGTTTTTGTCCGCTCAATCGCTGCAAATCGAGCAATTGTTCAGCCAGCAGGGCAATACGGGCGGCGTCGGCCAAAATACGCGCGCGCTCCGGTCCATGGACAAGCGCTTCTATCCGGGTCTGCAAAATGGCGACCGGTGTGCGCAACTCATGAGCGGCATCGAGGATAAATCTTTTGTGGCGCTCGTAGCCATCGTCAAGACGTCTCAACGCGCCGTTGACGGCCTGCACGAGAGGCGTCACCTCTCTCGGTATGTTGGTTTCCGGCAGCCGGTTGCCTCGCTTGTCGATATCGATCGTCTCCGCCTGCCGTACGATATTGGACAACGGCTTGAACTCTCTGCGAATGATCCAGTAAATGGCGATGATCGTG
This sequence comes from Rhizobium sp. GR12, assembly GCF_036596185.1. Lineage (NCBI taxonomy): Bacteria > Pseudomonadati > Pseudomonadota > Alphaproteobacteria > Hyphomicrobiales > Rhizobiaceae > Rhizobium > Rhizobium sp. GR12. Next base: position 98,438 of record NZ_JASXTH010000010.1, read on the forward strand.
ACGACCGACATCAACAGAAAAACGGGCAACATCAGTAGATTCGAGAATATGAGTACCGGAATGGTCATGCTGTAGAGGCCGCCGCGGCCCACCATGGCAAATTCGCCTGCGGGCCCTGACGCACGTCTGACAACGATCATGCGCAGATTTGCGAGATAGGAATAGGAGAGCGGTGCATCGCGAAGGTCGGAGACTTTGACGTCACTCAACTGTTGGTCCATGTTGAGAAATGCTTCAGGCACACGGCCATCTTCTATGATCTCGCCTTCTTCACTGATCGCGACGAACCAGAAATTAGGTGTTTTGTCGCGCAGTGCGGCTAGCTCCTCTGTCACCTTCAGGCTTATATGACCGTTTTCGTCTCTCTCGAGGGCGCTTGCTACGATCTGGGCGGATTGCGGGTCAAGCATGGCGCTTTCAGCACCCTTGGGAAGAATATAGCTGACCAGGGATACGCTGAGTATGAAGAGGCTACCGATTTGAAACGCCAGCATTTGCAGCGTCAGCCGGCGCTTCAGCGATTTTCTTTGCGCCAGCTTCATGCTGTCGCCCTCAAAAGATAGCCAACACCGCGAATACCGTGGACCTCGACACCCGCATCCACTGCCAGCAATTTGCGGCGCAAACGGGAAATATGGGAATCGAGCGCATTGGACTGGATTTCGTCGTCGAAGTTGTAGACGGCATCCTCAAGCAGCGCGCGCAGCACCGTTCTGCCTTGCCGCCGCAACAGGGCTTCGAGAATAAGCAGTTCGCGCCGGGTCAGGGCGAGAAATTCACCTCTGATGCGCACTTCGCGGGTTTCGAAGCAAAATTCCAGCTTGCCCAGTTTCGCCGTCATCGTCACGGCCCCGACCGGCCGGCGCAACAAGGCGCGGATGCGGGCGAGAAGCTCTTCGACGGCGAACGGCTTGGCCAGATAATCGTCCGCGCCGAGGTTCAGCCCATTCACCCGATCCGCAAGCGTGCCTTGCGCCGTCAACACGATGACGGGCGGGGTGACTGGCAGCAGGCGCAAATCCTGTATGAGCCGGATGCCGTCGCCGTCCGGCAATTGCCGGTCGAGCACGACGAGATCGTGGACACCGTCCATGATCGCGTGTCGCGCGAGATCAAGCGTGCCGACATTGTCTACGATGATATCGAAGCGGTGGAGAGCGGCGGACAGGGCTGCTGCCATTTCGCGTTCGTCTTCAACAAGCAGCAGGCGCATGAACTCGTCTCGGCAATGTCTGGCGTGCACCTTCCAGGCGGGAAGGAATGCTGGGCGTTAAATAAATATCACCCTGCAGGGAAGGCCGGGCAGGAGGAGGCAATTGGCCGCCCCACATTCCTGCGAAGCTATACCTACCCTGCCACTGCCGGATTGCCTGAACATTACGCCCGTCCGGGCGGTCGTCACGCGGAGAGAGGAAAGCGCCTATTGTCTGGCCGGAGCGGTATCCGGAACCACGCGATAATCATCGATACGGCCCGCCGGGGCGTCTGCCATCTCGCCCCGTTTGGTTAGCCGTTCGCGTGGCGATTCCACCACCGAGACGCGTGCCGGTCCGGCAGAGGCGTCGCCAAGCAGCTTGTCACCGCCATCGAGGTCCGGATCGGTCAGGCTGATCGGCTGCGTGCGCACCTGTCCCGCATCGATGCCGAGTGCCGGCAGGGACGTGAGCGCCGGCAAATTGCTGCCGTCCAGTTTCACGAGGTCCGGCCCGGCGCTGTCGAGGTGCCTGCGCACGAATTTTTCGACGTAAAAGGCGAGCTTGCGTTTGCCGGCGCTTGTCATACCGACGCCATCGGCTTCGCGCAGGCGGGCCTGCTGGCCGTTCATGTCGTAGCCGGTGATGACGAATTTTCCGGCCTCATCGACGAAGCCGTCCCAGACATCGACGAATTCGCCGCCGTATTTTTCGACATGGCTGCGATAAAGCCGGTTGAAACCGACGAGATCGGCCGTGAGCGAGGACGACTGAAAGGCGGGCAGGCCAACCCATAGCAGCGGCACCTTGGGCCGGCCGGCAAGGGTCAGCAGTTCATCGATCCGCCGCTCATATTCCTTGAACCAGACGTCGGTACCGAATTTTTCCCTGACATCGCCTATCTGCATCTGCTGGCGATCGTTCGATCCCATCATGATGACGATGGTGGCGGGATTGGTCTCGGTTATGAATTTCGGCAGGTTGGCGAACCAGTCGTAATAATCCGTGCGGACCAGACCGGAGGAACCGTTCGCACGCACATCGACGGCAATTGCCGGCGAGCTTGCAAAGGCGTTGACCAGTTCTTCCCCCATGCCGCCAGCCAGAAAATCACCGATGACCAGAACACGTCTTGCATTTTCAAGCTTGGCGGCCGGCTCCGGCTTTTCGGTTCGCATCTGAACCACCGAAGGCGTCTTTCTGGCGGGTTGGGGGCGGGTGACCGATCTTTCGCGTGGCGCGGCAGGAAAGTCCCGGCGGCTCCGGGGCCGATATTCGCGGGTTGGCGCGTCCTCGCGGCCAACGGGCCTGCCAAACAGCATTTCGAACAGGGTGCGCCGCTGTTCCTGGGCAAAGGTTTGCGAAGGAATGAGCGGGGTGCAGATGGCAGCACAAAGAAGGACGACACAGATGCGCCAGCCTGTCCTTCCGCTTTTCGCCGCAGGTTTCCTACTCATGATATCGACCTTTCCGGATTGTTCGGCGACGTTGATGACCGTCACCGAATTTACCGGTACATTATCAATTGCGCAGGGCTTTCAGCAATCGCTGCGATGGCTGACCGTCGGTTTCCATGCCCATGCGCGACTGGATGGCGCTGATGGCGGCCTTCGAACCGGAGCCGAAATTTCCGTCGACCTCGCCATCGTAATAACCCAGTTCCTTCATGCGGGTCTGGAGTTCGAATTTTTCACGAATATCCAGCGTGCCGTCCGGGCGTGGCCATTTCTGCTGCACGCCGCCATAACCGGCGATCTCGTCCGCGAGCAGGCCCACGGCCAGCGCATAGCTGTCGGACGCGTTGTATTTCTTGATGGTGAAGAAGTTTTTCATCATCAGGAAACCGGGACCGTTTGCCCCGCCCTGCAATTTCAGCATGGCGCGGTCGGAGCCGCGCGTGAAGTTCTTGCCGTTCGGGCGCGAGAATCCGAGCTTCGCCCATTCCGCAATGGACTTCGTCTGGCCTTCGTAACGCGCACCGCCACGCGGAACAGCGGTTTCATAACCCCAGGTCCGGCCGGGTTCCCAGCCGTTCTTGGAAAGAAGATTGGCAGCCGTAGCCAGCGCGTCGGGAACCGAGTGCCAGATGTCACGCTTGCCATTGCCGTCGGCATCCACCGCATAAAGCAGATAGCTGGTTGGAATGAACTGGGTGTGGCCCATCGCACCAGCCCAGGAACCGGTCAGCTGCTTCGGCGTGACATCGCCGGACTGCAGGATTTTGAGAGCGGCGATCAATTGCGTGCGTGCGAACTTGGCGCGTTTGGGATCGGAATACGCGAGTGTGGCCAAGGCCTGCGGAATATTGTGCAGGCGCTCCGGCTTTTCGAGAACCGCGCCGTAATTCGATTCCATCGACCAGATTGCGAGAATGATATGTTTGTCGACGTTGAAATTGCGCTCGATCCAGTTCAGGGTCGTCGCATGTTTCATCTTCATTTCGCGGCCGATACGCACCGTGTACGGATTGACGCGGGAATCGAGATAATCCCAGATCTGGGTGGTGAATTCCGGCTGAAAGGTCGCCTTGCGCAACGCATCCGGATCCGGCTCGCTGACGCCGGCAAAGGCTTTCTGGTAGGTTGCCTTGCTAATGCCTTCTTTCGCCGCTGTTGCGTAGAACTGGTTGATCCACTGCTTGAACCCTGCATCGGCCCGGGCCGAGACGGGGGCCAGCGAGATCGCCAGACCTGCAACCATCATGCAGCCGAATTTGCGGACATTTGAAAGGATCATCTTTGTCATCGTCAGTCTTTCGTTCTCTCGAATATCATTTCGATTGCGAAAACGCATCGGTCGTCGTCATGGATAACAAAAGAATATCAACAAATTCTTTACCATTAATAGATGGTAGCGTCACCCTTTACAAAACGTTGTTATTTTTGAAATAACAACGTCGTGCGGGGATTGTGATCAAGTTTTATCTCTCAGGAGGGATATGTGGTAGAACAGAAGAAAATTCGGAAGGCCGTATTTCCGGTCGCAGGTCTTGGTACGCGTTTCCTGCCTGCAACCAAGGCGGTTCCGAAAGAAATGCTTACTGTCGTAGACAAGCCGGTCATTCAATACGTCGTCGACGAGGCGGCGGAAGCGGGCATCGAGCATTTTGTATTTGTCACCGGCCGTGGCAAAGCGGTGATTGAAGATTATTTTGATATTCAATTTGAACTCGAACAAATGCTGCGCGAGCGCAACAAGAATGCCGAACTGACATTGCTGGCCGGCCTTCTGCCCAAGGCGGGCACGGCAAGTTTCACGCGCCAGCAGGTGCCGCTTGGTCTCGGCCACGCGGTCTGGTGCGCACGTGATATCGTCGGCGACGAACCTTTCGCCGTGCTGTTGCCCGACATGATCATGCATTCGCAGAAAAGCTGCCTGAAAGGCATGGTCGAACTGTACGACCAGACCGCAGGCAACGTCATCGCGGTGCAGGAATGCGCTCCCGATCAGACACATAAATACGGCATCGTCGGCGTGGGCAATGCGGTGGGCGAAGGTTTCAAGATCACCGAAATGGTCGAAAAGCCTGCCAAGGGAACGGCGCCGTCGAATTTCTATATCAACGGTCGTTATATCCTTCAGCCTGAGATTTTCGATATTCTCGAAAATCAGGAACGGGGCGCGGGCAACGAAATCCAGCTGACGGACGGCATGCTGACGCTTGCCAAGTCGCAGGAATTCGCCGGCTATCATTTCCGCGGTCAGACATTCGATTGCGGCGCCAAGGATGGGTTCATTCTGGCCAACGTCGCCTTCGCTCTCGAACGCGCCGATATCCGTCCCGCGATCGAGGAGCCAATCAAGGCCCTGATCGAAGGCCTGAAGTAATTCAGCCAAAAAATATGCCATGGGATCCCGGCCTTGTGCCGGGATTTCTGTTTTGAGGCAATTTATCGTTTCAGAACGAGCCCTGCGCCGACGCGTAGTTCGCTGCTGTCATAAACCGGCGTCCACTGGTAGCTGACGTCAGCTGTCAGGTCGAGATAGCGGTTCAGCCCCCAGGTCAGGCCAGCGCCTGCGGTATATTCCACGGCATTCTCCGTGTCGGAGGAGGGGAATGTCCGGTGGACGATCTGCCCCGTCAATCGCGCGACGAGATCGCTGCGCAATTCGTGCGTCAGGCCGGCATCGAGCCGATAGGAAATCCAGCCGCCCTGCGGGCCGCCGGCAAAATCCTCTATCATCGTGCGCAGGCCGAGATTGACGTTTGTGCCGCGCTGGGGCGACCAGTTCAGTTCACCGTCCAGCGTCAGCGCGCCGATGGCGGCAAGGCGGTCATCGTCATATTGCTTGCGCAGATAGCCGATGGCGGCCTCACCTCGGGTCTTCTCGCCAAGATCGACTTCGGTTCCGATCTTCGCGCCGTAGGAATTCGAGGATCGGGCGTAACCGGAATTGTCCAGACGCCGGTCATATTTGGTCGTTCCCGCGTTCAGCTCGAGGAAGGGGATCAGGGCCGGCGACAATTCGTAGCCAATGCGACCGCGCAGGTTCGCGTCTTTCTGATCGCGATCGCTGAGACTGATCGGCTGGCCGTTCAGGCCCTTCGCATCCGTATAGACCGTTCGCGAGAGATCGAGCGCCGCCAGTCCGCGCAGCTTGCCGAAATCCCGCTCGATCGAGGCGCCGGTCGTAAAACGGTGTTCTCCGCCCTGCACGGAAGCACCGCTCAAGGCGTTGGGGTCCGTTGTGCCCTCACGGCTGAATTCATAACCGGCCTTGAGATTGGCCCTCGTTTCTTCGCCGAGATCAAGCCGCAGATCGGCCTCTATCCTTGCTCTCGGTTCCTCACCGTTCTTGCTGCCGAAATTTCTCTCCCAGGCGCCGTCGCCTGTCACGGTCAGCGCATGGCGGGACCAGTCGCTGGTCAGCGTACCGCGGATGCCCGTTGTCAGATAATTGCGTCTGGAGGGGCCGCCGGTATTCGTCTGTTTTTCCGTATTGATCGTCTGGCTGATCGAAGGCCGCAGCAGAAATGTGCCGAGCCGGATGCCGGGTGTCTGTCCGGGTTCGGTCGCTATTCGCGGATTTTCACCGCCGTCCACTGTCGGCTCATAGGGGTTTTCGGCGTCGGCATAAGGTTGGCCCGCGTCTTCCGGCTGTTCGGAGATCGGGTCGCCGGGATTGTTCGAGGGGCGCCATAATTGCGGTGCGGGCGCAACGCTCGCAGTGCTTGCCTCGCTGTCCGTTGCCGGATTGCCCGAAGGTGTCGCGTCGGTGGATGGAACCACGCCCGGCCGGGGCGTCAACGCAGTCTGCGCGAAAGCGGCTTGCGGCGAGTAGAGAAGCGTGCAGGCAAGCAGCAGGGCTGCTGCTTTCCGCGACGTCGGCAGACGTGTGGCGGTGCCCTTCACATTCATTCCTCTTCACCCGGCGAATTTGGGCCGATGCCGGATCGAAAGTCGCCAAAGCATTTCCTTGGGGGCCGGATGAACGGCAGGCCGATGAAATGACGTGGACAAACCGGTGACCAGACAGGCGACGCAAGTTTTAATATCGCTTTAACAATAGGGTTTTTATGGTTAACAGTTGATAAAGATTGCTGGATTTTAGCACGCCGGCGAGGGCGAAAAAAATCGAGGCCGTGGTCGTTCGGTTCGGCGGTTTCCACCCGCGCGGCTGGAGAAAATATGCTGCGAGTGCTAAATATTTCTAATATGTAAGATTTAAACATTTCAATCTGGTGCGGAATCGCCTTATTATTGAAAGAGACTGATCCTTTATTGCCCAGAAAATCCTATTGATTTTATTTTATGTGACAGCGTCGTTTCATGAATCCCGTTTTGTACATCAAGAAGGTCGGCTTTTATTGCTGGGATATTACCCACGACCTATTTTATCTGGACGAAGTCTGCGCTGAACTCTTCGGGATTCCGCAGAGACAGGCGATGCAGGGCATCAGCATTTTCCAGATGCTCGAAAAAGTGGATCTGGATCATCGAAATCGCGTGATCGAGACCGCATTGATCACCCTGAAGGCTGCAAGCTTCTACAGCCAGGAATATGCCGTGCGCCGTAACGATGGCTCGGTCTTATGGGTACGGACTGTCGGACGATATCTGGTCGACGAGGAAAACATCCCTTTCAAGCGGCTTGGAACGATGGAGGAGATGTCTCCGCCGGACTTACTGCACTAAGTTGCCGCCCTAAAAAAGCAGCACCGCCGGCTGGAGAGTAGACATATTCCGGGTGAAAGAGTATCAGTCGGCCATGATTACGCGCGCCGTCAAACTGGTCGAAGACAATGCCATCGAATCCGCCGTGCGGACGATTTCGATGGAGCGGGCTGGCCTTGCCGCCCTTGAGGCCGCTCTCAGGAACAGCCTTTCCGAGCCTTTCTGCAAGGCGATCGAGACCATCGGCCAGTCGAATGGCCGCCTCATCATTACCGGCGTCGGCAAAAGCGGCCATATTGGCGCGAAGCTCGCAGCCACCTTTGCCTCCACGGGAACGCCTGCCTTTTTCGTGCATGCGGCGGAGGCCAACCACGGCGATCTGGGCATGATCGGTGGCGATGATGTGGTGTTGGCGATCTCCAAAGGTGGTGAAAGCGCGGAGCTGCGCAGCATCATCAACTATTCGCGCCGGTTCTCCATTCCGCTGATCGCGCTCACCTGTTCTGAGAATTCATCGCTGGCGAAAGCCTCCGATATCGTGCTTCTGGTTCCCAATGAACAGGAAGCCTGCCCGCTCGGTCTGGCGCCCACCACCTCCACATTGATGCAGTTGGCATTGGGCGATGCCCTTGCCGTCGCTCTCCTGGAAGCGCGCAATTTCACCGCCGGTGATTTTAAGGTGTTTCATCCCGGTGGCAAACTGGGCGCCGGCCTGACGCTGGTCAGCGATATCATGCATACGGGCGACAGGGTGCCGCTGGTCGGCAGGGGAACGGCCATGCCGGAGGCGGTCGGCGTTCTTTCCCGCAAACATTTCGGCTGCGTCGGTATTCTGGATGAGGACGGGCGTCTTTGCGGTATCGTTACCGAGGGCGATCTGGCGCGCAACCTCTCGCGCAACCTCGCCGAGTTGAGTGTCGACGACATCATGACGCGCACCCCGAAAACGGTCAAAAAATCGGTGCTGGCGACCAGCGCCCTGGCGACGCTGGAAAAATTCCATATTGGCGCGCTGATCGTGGTCGATGAGGACAACAGGCCGATCGGCCTGGTGCATTTCCACGATCTCTTGAGGATCGGCGTGGCCTGATCGCTATGGTCGGTCGAGCCGTTCTATCGTCAGGGTGCGGCCACGCGCGGCTGCGATCCTGACGCGCGTTCCCGCTGGCAGGTCTTCGCCGTCGATTGACCACCAGGTGTCGTCCAGCCTGATACGGCCACGGCCTTCGACGATCGGTTCCTGCAATGTCGCGGTGCGGCCGACAAGGCTTGCCTCCCGCTGATTGAGGAACGGTTCGTCGCTTGCGGCCCGGTTCTTCCCGAAATATTTCCGGCCCAGCAGGGCAAAAACGATGGAGAGCGCGGCAAACAGCACCAGCTGCAACTGCCACGCCCAGAATCCCGTTTCCCACAGAAGCAGGGAAAGCGCGCCGATGACGAGCGCCGCAAGGCCGATCCAGATCAAGAATACACCCGGAGCGACGAGTTCGGCGGCCAGCAGCACGAAGGCGACGATCCACCAGCTCCATGGTCCCAACTCGGCGGCAAGTCGTTGCAGCATCGTTATTTCTCCGATGAAGAGCCGAAGGGATTACCCGGTATCGCCACGTTGACGGTCTGGCCGGAAGATCGTGTCGGCGGCACCGATCGGGAGGGCTGCGGCGCGGGCGGGGCTGTCGGCGCATCACCTTTGTCGCCGAAGACCTCTTTTGCAATCGCGCCGATACCGCCGAGAGAGCCGATAAGCGCGGAGGCTTCCATCGGCATCAGCACGATTTTCGAGTTCTTGGCTGTGCCGATATCCGACAGGGCCTCGGTATATTTCTGGGCAATGAAGTAGTTGATGGCGTGGATATTACCGGCGGCGATGGCTTCCGACACCATGCGGGTGGCGTTGGCTTCAGCCTCCGCCAGACGCTCGCGGGCCTCGGCATCCCGGAACGCCGCTTCGCGCTGGCCTTCCGCTTCGAGAATGGCGGATTGCTTTGCGCCTTCCGCACGCAGGATCTGCGCGTTGCGGGAGCCCTCGGCTTCCAGTACCTGGGCGCGCTTTTCACGTTCCGCCTTCATCTGCCGCGCCATGGAAGCGACCAGGTCCTTCGGCGGCGCGATATCCTTGATTTCGATGCGCGTGACCTTGATACCCCATGGTCCCACCGCCTCGTCCACCACACGCAGGAGCCGATCGTTGATGACATCGCGGTTCGACAGCAATTCGTCGAGATCCATCGATCCCATCACGGAACGGATGTTGGTCATGGTGAGGTTCTGGATAGCATTTTTCAGATCAGTGATCTGGTAGGCGGCCTGTGCGGCGTTGAGCACCTGATAGAAGGCCACCGCATCGGCGGAAACGCTGGCATTGTCGCGGGTGATGACCTCCTGGGTGGCGATATCCAACACCTGTTCCATCACATTCATGCGCGCGCCGATGCGCTCGAAGAACGGTACGATCAGGTTGAGGCCCGGCTCAAGGGTGCGGGTATAACGCCCGAAACGCTCGACCGTGTAGCGATTGCCCTGCGGCACGGTCTTGATGCCGGCAAACAGTACCAGAATGACCAGCACCACGGCTGCCAGAACAACAATATCGAAACCGCCCAATGCAATCATCACTTTTCCTCCAGAAACCAAACCATCAGCGGTTTACCCTTATATCGTTATGGCAAGATTACACCCAACCTTGCAACTCCCGACGTACAACCTTTTCGAGAACGGTCATGCCCTCGGCGCTGTCGTTGAGACAAGGAATATGGGTGAATTTCTCTCCGCCATTGTGCAGGAAGATTTCTCCGGCCTCCCCGGCAATTTCCTCCAGCGTCTCAAGACAATCCGATACGAAGCCGGGATTCATGACGGCGATGCGTTTGATGCCTTCCGAGGCCAGCTTTTCCACGGTCTTGTCGGTATAGGGTTGCAGCCATTCTTCCGGCCCGAAACGCGACTGGAAGGTGATCATGAAATTCCTGTCGGTCCGCCCCAACGCCTCCCGCAGCAGACGGGCAGTTTTCTGGCAGTGGCAATAATAGGGATCGCCCTTTTTGAAGTAGGACTGCGGAATGCCGTGGAAGGAGGTGATCAGCATCTCCGGTTCCCAGTCCAGCGTCGCCAGATGGTTTTTGACAGAGGCGGCGAGTGCCTCGATATAGGCTGGATCGTCGTGATAAGGCGGCACGGTGCGCAGCGCGGGCTGCCAGCGCAGCTTCATCAGATGTTCGAAAGCCTTGTCGTTGACCGTTGCCGTGGTCGATGCGGCATATTGCGGATAAAGCGGGAAAAGCAGGATTTTTTCGCAACCCTGTTCCTTCAGCGCGTCGATTTTCGAGGCGATGGAAGGCTGTCCGTAACGCATGGCCCAGTCGACGACGACATTGGGCAAATCCTTCAGCGCCTGCGCCATCAGTTCGCCTTGGCTGCGGGTATAGGTGCGCAGATAGCTTTCATTGCGTTCGTGGTTCCAGATGGCCTCATAAGCCTTGCCGACCTTCTGCGGGCGCTTGTTGAGGACGATGCCGTAAAGGATCGGGTACCAATAGAAGCGCGACCATTCGATAACCCGTTTGTCGCTCAGGAATTCCGCCAGATACCGGCGCATCGGCCAATAATCCGTACCATCCGGCGTGCCAAGATTGACGAGCAGGACGCCGACCTTTCCGAATGTTATGCGTGGATGATCTGCGGGAAGTGCGGATAGTTCTGTGGCCATGAATGATACCCTGAAACTCTGACTGGTTGCATGAGAGCGTTTCCGTTTGGGACCAAGGGCGGAAACGCTCCATCTTTTGTTTTTTTGCATGGCCGGACGCAAACCGTAACGGGTTTGCCGGAAATGCTCGAGCTATACGCCCGTGCCGTCAATTGGTTCACGTGTTCTAGGTGAAATTTTTCAGGATTGAACCACCAGCGGAGGTGATTTCCGGAGCCGGCGGCCGGGCAGAATGCTTTCCGACAATATTCAACCCGTAACAGACTGTATTTATTGTAAAAATAAGAAGCCGGCCATCGTAAGGAGGGCCGGCTTCCGGTCTGCGGCAAATTGCCCTGTTTGTCGCCTTCCGGTCTATTGCGCCGGAAGCTCCAGCTCTTCGCCGATCTCGATATGGTTCGGATGCTTCAGTGTGTTCGCCTCGGCAATCCTGGTCCAAAGCGCGCCGTCGCCATATTTCGCCGCCGCAATCTTCCAGAGCGAGTCACCCTTTTCTACGACATACTTGCTGACGGCAGCAGCGGCTGCTGCCGGCGCAGTGGCGGCAGGTGCCGGGGCGGGAGCGGCTGCCGTGGGCGCCGATGCGGCTGGTGCTGCGGGTTTTGCCGGAGCCACGTAACCGGCAGGCGTGACCTCGCTGATGCGTCCGTCCGTATGGGGCTTATAGGGGCTGTTGGCGGTAATATAGGCCGCGACAGCCTCTTCGAGGTTCGGGCCGAAGTCATAGGCGTTGATCGCCTTGGTCGCAAAGACCTTGAAGCCGTCGCCACCGGTACGCACGTAATTATTGGCCGCGACGATATAGGTCTTTGCCGGGTCGAGAGGCACGAAGGCTTCACCCTCTTTCACCTCAACCGAAACGATGCGGCTGCCAGCCGGCTTCGAGCGGTCGAAGGAATATTTCAGGCCGGAAACCTGCATGAAACGGCCAGCGACGTCATCGATCTGGCTGACGCCGTTTTCGAGCGCGGCCAGAATATCCTCACCTTTCAGCTGGAAGGTCGCAACGGTGTTCTGGAACGGCAGAACCGTCAGAACCTCACCCATCGAAACATCGCCGCCATCGATGGAAGAGCGCAGGCCGCCGCTATTTGCGAAAGCGATGGTGACGCCCTGATCCTTGACGCGGGCAAGCGTTGCATCCGCTACCAGATTGCCCATGGAGCATTCCTTGACGCGGCAAACCTTGCGGTCTCCCTCGATCGGGCCCTCCGAAGAACCGACGACCTTGGTTTTCAGCGCCTCGATCGGCGCTTTCAGCTCATCGATGCGCTTGAGCGTGGCTTCGTCGGGTTTGAACGACGAATCGATCAGGATGGGATCGCCCTTGCTTTCCTTCACCACGCCGCTGTCGTCGAAGACGACGCGCAGGTCACCCAGATATTTGCTGTATTGCCCGGCCTGAACGACCGGAACCTTGTAGCCGCCGGGATTGTCGACGAGCGTCGGATAAGGCCCTTCGGCCTTCTGGTCGGTGTTGGAAAGCAGCGTATGCGAGTGTCCGCCGACCACGACGTCGACATCCGGGATTTTCGCGATGAATTCGAGATCGCGCGGATATCCGACATGGGTAAGCGCAATGATCTTGTCGACACCCTCGCCTTTCAGCTTCTGCACCTGCTCACTGATTTTCGCGACGTCTTCGGCAATGGTGATGTTGGGGCCGGGCGTTGCCAGTTCCGCCGTGTCGTTGGCGACGGCGCCGACGATACCGATTTTCTGTCCGCCGACTTCAAGGACTATGGAAGGCTTGACGCGATCGCCGATTTTCGAGGCGGCGCTGGCAACCACATTGGCTGTCACGACCGGAAACTGGACCTTGTCGAGGAAGCCCGCAAGCCCGTCCTCACTGTCGTCGAACTCATGATTGCCGACGGTCATGGCGTCGAACTTCATGGCGTTCAGCACTTCGGCTTCAACCGTGCCCTTGTAGGTGGTGTAGAACAGCGACCCTTGAAAATTGTCGCCGGCATTGAGCAGGAGAACGTTCTTGCCTTGAGCCTTGAGCGCGTCCCGGGTCTGGTTGATTGCGGTCAGCAGGCGTGCCGCGCCGCCGAAGCATTCGTTTTTCCCTTCCTCTTCAGCAGAGCAGGTCGAGTCGAATTTGTTGATGGATTCGATACGGGAGTGAAAATCGTTGATGTGAAGAATGTTGAGTTCGTAGTCGGCAAGAGCCGCTCCGGCCGAAAGCGTTATTGCAGAAACGCTGAGCATGCCCAGTCCCAAAATTTTCTTCATGGTCCCTCTCTCCTGTTCAAAGCGGAAGCCCGGGCCGGTCGATCATCATCCGGCCGTGCACATTCTCTAATCTGAAAGTATGTCAGTCTTTCAAAGCGCGATGTTTCCATTTAGCGGCAGTTGCCGCAAGCGAAATTATGACAGATGCGCGATAAAGAAAAACGCACGCTTGAAGCGTGCGTTTCAAAAGATCATCCCATTGAAAATGGTGACATTATCAGCCTTGGCGGGTCAACGAGAACTGGCTGTTGCTGTCCGTCGTGCAATTCAATTGTGACGGAGAGACGAGAGCGCAGTTGACGCGCGACTGCGTGTTGCGCACCAGCGACGTCATGTTGATTTCATAGAGCGTCGGCGAGATCGTGACATAGGTGCCGGAGGCCAGAAGCGTATTGGTATCGGTCGAGCGGGTTGAGAAAGCGCCGTTCTGGAACGATGATACGATGCCGTTGCGGTCGATCCAGCGACCGTCGACGGCCGGCCCGCGGGAAAGCGAAGGGCTGATCGAGGTCTGCTGGGAGGGACCCGGCGCAACGCATGAAGACACCGCCATGGCGGCACAAAGCAAAGCAGCGCTTGTCTTGAAGTTCATGAGCCTGTTCTCCTGCGATTCGATGAAATCTTCTGTGCTTCGACCATGCCGTGAAGCGTTCCTTATTTCAAGGCAACGTTGTTTGCTCTCCCGGGTTCCTGACGTCCCGTATGAAAACACCGGCGTGACAAATATGCGACTCCGTTCCTCAGCGCACGAGGATGTTGCGGAACTGCCATGGATCCGAGGTGTCGATATTGTCGGGAAACAGGCCGGGGCGGCCATCGAGCGGCGTCCAGTCGGTATAATGCCCCTCGACCGGGCCGAGGTAAGGCCGCTGCACCTCGAGGCAACGGCGATAATCCATTTCATCCGCCTCGACGATGCCGGCCTGCGGATTTTCGAGCGCCCAGACCATTCCGGCCAGCACTGCGGAGCTGACCTGCAGTCCGGTCGCGTTCTGGCTGGGGGCAAGCGCCCGCGCCTCCTGCAACGTCAGCCGCGAGCCATACCAATAGGCGTTTTTATCATGACCATACAGAAGAACGCCCAGTTCATCGGCGCCATCGACAAGCTCGTCTTCGCCAAGCACATGCTGGATCGCCTGCGGTGTGCCGCCATTGCCGAAAAGTTCGTGCAAGGAAAGGACGGCGTCGTTGCAGGGGTGGTAGGCATAATGGCAGGTCGGCCGGTAGATCAGATCGCCATCGTCATTGCGGATGGTGAAATAATCGGAAATGGAGATGGCCTCGTTGTGGGTGACAAGAAATCCATATTGCGGCCCCTGTCCGGGACACCATGTCCGCACCCGCGTATTGGCGCCGGGCTGATCGAGAAAGATCGCCGCCTTGTTTCCTTTTCTCTGCTTTTTCGCGTTTTTCGGCATCCAGTTTTCATGCGTTCCCCAACCGAGTTCGGCGGGTTGAAAACCTTCGGCGATAAAACCTTCGACGGACCATGTGTTCCAGAAAGCGCCAAAGGGCTTGGGGTCTTTTGCCCGCTGCGTGTCGCGCTCCGCCACATGCACGCCCTTGACGTCGAGCTGTTGCATGAGCTTTGCCCATGCTTGCCGGTCATGTGGTTGCGGCTCTTCGATATCGAGGCCGGTATCCCTGGCGAGATTGATCAGCGCCTGCTTCACGAACCAGGATACCATGCCCGGATTTGCACCGCAGGTGGAAACTGCCGTGGCGCCGCCCGGTTTGCGCGCCTTTTCTTTCAGCAGGGTCTCGCGCAGCGAATAATTGGTTCTGGAGGCATTGTCGGCATCGGCATCGAAATAAAAGCCGGGCCATGGCTCCACCACGGTGTCGATGTAGAGCATGCCATGTTTGCGGCAGAGCCTCATCAGATCGACGGATGCGGCATCGACCGAAAGATTGACGCAGAAGCCCTGACCCTGGACCCCTTTAAGGAGCGGCTTGAGCACCTCCTTGTAGTTTTCCTTGGTCAGATGCGTGCGGATATGGCGGATGTTCTTCTCGGTCAGATACGCTGCGATATCTTCGCGGGGGTCGATGACGACGAGCCGGGTGCTGTCGAAGTTGAAATGACGTTCGATCAACGGAAGAGTGCCGCGCCCGATGGAGCCGAAGCCGATCATGATGATGGGGCCGTCAATATCGCCGTAAATCGGGTGGTTTGCGTCCGTCATTCGTCATTTTTCCTTTTTCAGCCAATAAGTAAGCTAGATCACAAAAGCGTGCCACAATAAAGGGCAGGTGGATGACGGACATATGACGGTGGCGCAAGTCGGGGACGAGAAAATCGCGATCGATCATCGCGCGGAGATTCCGTTCGCCGGTTTTTCCTATAGCTTTCTGGCAGGAATGACGGTCTATCGGATGGTGGAAAGCGCCGACGACGCGCGTGCCGATCAGGCCCTCTACGTGGCCAAGAAAAAGGCCGCGACCGGCTTTTGGCGATGACGGTTTAAACCAGTTCCGCCGCAATCAGCCCGTGCAGCGAATTGCCGACGAACAGCCGCCGGCCGACAATATCCTGCGGTTTCAGCGCCTGCCCGCGCGCCTTTCGCTCGCGGATGAGATCGGCGCGCAGGACGCCCGGCAGAATGCCGCTGTCAAGCGGCGGCGTCAGCAATTGCCCGTCTGGCATTTCGACGAAGATGCTCGTTGACGATCCCTCGCACAACTCGCCGCGCTCGTTGAGCAGCAGAACCTCGTCCGCCTCTTCGGTTGAAAATTCGGCGCGGGCGGCATCGTAGGGTTCCCGCCGCGACGACTTGTGGCGATAGAAGGTATCGGCGGAATCGAGCGTGGTTTGTCTCGCGATGCGGACGCGCCAGATCGTGTCTTTTGTAAACGGTCGGAAATCGACCGTTTCGATGTCTAGTTCGCCCTTGTAGTTCATGACAAGCTTGACGCAGAGCGGGTTTTCACCGCCCACCTTCTTTTCCAGCACTTGGACCGTGTTGGCGGGCGTGCGGAAACCGAGCGCATCGGCGGAGCGTAACAACCGACGCATATGCTGCTCTATGCGCTGAAAGCCCGATTGCGGCTCCCAGCGCAGGGTTTCCCTCAAGGTCAGATCGGCGGGTTTGCGTTTCATCGCCTTTGCTCGTCGCCTGTTGCCATCGTCAGTACCGGCAATATCAACCGGCAAAGCTTATCCGAAACAGGATAGTCTCGCCGGCCGGTGAGGTTAAGCCTGTTTGTCATCCAGCGCTTCCAGCTCGTCGATCAGACCCTCGATCATCGAAAGCCCCTTGTCCCAGAAGGAAGGATCGGTCGCATCGAGGCCGAAGGGTTTCAGAAGCTCCGAATGGTGCTTGGTGCCGCCCGCTTTCAAAAGCTCGAAATACTTCTCCTGAAAGCCGGTCTCGGCCTTCTGATAAACCGCATAGAGCGAGTTCACCAGGCAATCACCGAAGGCATAGGCATAAACATAGAAGGGCGAATGGATGAAATGGGGGATGTAGGTCCACCACGTCTCATAGCCTTCGGAAATCTTGATCGCCGGGCCGAGGCTCTCGGCCTGAATGGAAAGCCACAATTCGCCGATCTGCTCCGAGGTCAGCTCACCCTGCTTGCGGGCGGTGTGCAGCTTGCGCTCGAATTCGTAGAAAGCGATCTGGCGCACGACCGTGTTGATCATATCCTCGACCTTGCGGGCGAGCATGGCCTTGCGCTCCCTGACGTCCTTCGTGTCGTCGAGCAATTTGCGGAAGGTCAGCATTTCGCCGAAGACTGAAGCGGTTTCGGCAAGGGTCAGCGGCGTGGCGCACATCAACGCGCCTTGGGTGCCGGCCAGCACCTGGTGCACCCCGTGGCCAAGCTCATGGGCAAGCGTCATCACGTCGCGCGGTTTGCCAAGATAGTTGACGAGCACGTAAGGGTGGGCCGAAGGCACGGTCGGGTGCGCGAATGCGCCCGGCGCCTTGCCGGGGCGAGCGGGGGCGTCGATCCACTCTTCGTCGAAGAAACGCCGCGCGATATCGGCCATTTCCGGCGCGAAATTGCCATAGGCGGAAAGCACGGTGTCCTTTGCCTCGTCCCACGGAATGATCGTGTTCGACGTATCGGGAAGCGGCGCGTTGCGATCCCAGTAGTTCATCTGCTCCATGCCGAGCCACTTCGCCTTCATGGCGTAATAGCGGTGCGAAAGGCGCGGATAGGCGTTTTTGACCGCAGCGGCCAGCGCATCGACGACATCACGTTCGACACGGTTGGCCAGATGCCGGCTGTCGGCAATATCTTCGAACTTGCGCCAGCGGTCGGAAATATCCTTGTCCTTGGCAAGAGTGTTGGTGATGAGGGTGAAGACCCGCAGATTGTTCTTGAAGGTGGCGCTCAGCGCCTGGGCCGCCCTCTTCCGGGTTTCCGGTTCCGGCTCCTGCAGCATATTGAGCGTCACTTCCAGCGGAAGGCTCGCACCGTCTATGTCAAAACGCAGATCGGCCATCGTCTCGTCGAACAGGCGGTTGAAGGCGCTCGCGCTGGTCATCGATTTTTCGAGGAAGAGCTGCTCCAGCTGGTCGTCGAGCTGATGCGGCTTGTCCTTGCGCAAATCCACCAGCCACGGCCTGTAGTGGCCAGCTGCGGCATCGTTCGCCATGCAGGCGTCCATCACGGCGTCATCGATGCGGTTGAGTTCGAGTGTGAAGAACAGGAGATGCGCGGAGATATCCGTCAGTTTCGCCTGGGCGTCGCCGTATAGCTTGCCGTTCGCCGGGTTCGATGTATCGGAAAAATAGGTAAGGCCGGCAAAGGAGCCGATGCGGCCGATGAGATCGTCCAGCGCTTCATATTCCCTAAGGGCAGCACCGATGCCTTTGGTCCCCGTCGCCTTTGCGGCGTCCTCGAGCTTGCCCTTCCATTTATCCTCGAAAGCCGTAGCCATCGCCGCCGCTTTCTCGATATCGCCCTTATATTCCGGCGAATCGCCCGACGTATAGAGGTCCGAGAGTTTCCAGCCGGGCAGGTCGCCGAGTATAGGGCCGGAGGTTTCGGCAAGGGAAAATACGGGTTGCGGGGTAGGGCGATTGAGGGTCATCGACGCGTCCTTGTAGTTATACCTGCGCAGCATATGGGGCCTTTGTTTCCCGCAGCAATGGATAAAATGCAAGCAAATCTCAAAACTGGATGTTCAAAACTCCCGTGCCAGAGTGCGTCACAAGGGACCGCATGATGCAGGTCCAGAAACCGGAAACCGGAGCCAAAAATGACCGCGCATGTTCTCGTGATAGACGATGATCCCGTCCAGCGCCGCCTGCTCAAAAACGCGGTGGAACGTTATGGGCACCTGGCCTTGCTTGCAGAAAACGGCAAGGTGGGGCTGGAATTGCTCAAGCAATATAGCGGCGAGATCAATGTTGTCGTCCTGGACCTGATGATGCCGGAAATGGACGGCCTCACCTTTTTGAAAGCCGTTGGCGAACTCGGCACCGATGTTCCCGTCATCGTCCAGACGGGGCAGGGCGGCATCGATACCGTCGTGCAGGCCATGCGCGCCGGCGCCTTCGATTTTGTCGTCAAGCCGGTCTCGCCGGAACGGATCGGCGCAGCCATCTCCAATGCCCTCAAGCTTGACAGGAAAGAGGCAAAGGCCCGCACGGGCAGGCGCGGACGGAGCAATGCCGTGAATTTTACCGATATCGTTTCCGCAAGTCCGGCCATGCTGAGGGTGATAGAACTGGCGCAGCGCGCCGCCCAGTCCAGCATTCCCGTGGTGTTGGAAGGCGAATCCGGTGTCGGCAAGGAAATGGTCGCCCGAGCCATCCAGTCGGCCGGCGACAGGGCGAACAAGCCGTTCATCACCGTCAATTGCGGTGCTATCCCGCACAATCTGGTGGAGAGCATCCTCTTCGGCCACGAGAAGGGCGCTTTCACCGGCGCGACGGAAAAACATGTCGGCAAATTCATGGAGGCGGATGGCGGAACGCTGTTCCTCGATGAAATCGGCGACCTGCCGCTTGACGTGCAGGTAAAGCTGCTGCGGGCGGTTCAGCAGGGTGAAATCGAAACCGTCGGTTCCGCGCGCGTTCAGAAGGTAAATGTCCGGCTGATTTCCGCCACCAACAAGAACCTGATCGACGAGGTGAAGGAAGGCCGGTTCCGCGAGGACCTTTATTATCGCCTCAACGTCTTTCCGATCACCATCCCGGCGCTGCGTCGCCGGAAGGAGGACATTCCCCATCTGGCGCGGGTGTTCGTGGAGCGTTTTTCGGCGGAACAGAAATTGCCCGTTCCCGTCGGCCTCAATGCCAGCGCGCTGGCGCTTCTGACGGCCTACGACTGGCCCGGCAATATTCGCCAGCTTGAAAATGCGGTCTTCCGCGCCGTCGTTCTGTCGCAGGGCGAGGAACTGGCGGATTCCGATTTTCCGCAGATCGCGCTGCAAATGCCGGAATTCGCAGACGGGGATGATGCTGGTGACGCGATCCGCTCGCCATCCGGGTCGTCGCTGAAACTTGCCACCTATTCGCCTCCGCCGCTCATCGCTGAAAGTCACGCCGTTCTGGATGAGGCAGCGGATATTTCCACCACGATCTACCGGGGAGGAAACCTGATCTCCAGCATGGACGATTCCGGCAATATTCGAAAGCTGGCCGAGATCGAGGAGGAGCTTATCCGTTTTGCCCTTCGTTTTTATCGCGGGCAGATGAGTCAGGTCGCAAGGAAGCTCGGCATCGGGCGCTCGACACTTTATCGCAAGCTGAAGGATTATGGCATCGATCCGGACGATCCGCTGCGGGATGCAGCCTGACGGCACAAACCGCGTATTCGACGGCAGATCGCGCGATCTGTTAACTTCTGAGCAAGGATATCCGCTTACCGTCTATAAACCTCTTGTTAGTGGCTGATTCACTATGTAGAGGAAGGTTGCATGTGTGTGGCAATTTTGCCATCGTGTCACCGTATTTGACGTTCATTTGAGGCAATGTGACAGAAATTGTCTTCCAGGCGGGGATCGAATTGCCATATCTGCATCGAAATATCGCGCTGTCGACCAAGACCGCGCGCGGCTTGATCAAGGATATATGCACGAAGCTGTCGGCACGCGCTGTCACCTTTGCCTGCCTGATGCTCGCCGCAATGCCCTTCGCAGGTGTCTCGGCGACGGAAGCTTTCGCCGAAACGCGCAGCCTCAAACTGTATTATATCCATACACGTGAGAAGGCGGTCATAACCTTCAAGCGCAATGGAAAGTATGACCAGAAAGGTCTGCAGGAACTCAACCGTTTCCTGCGTGACTGGCGTCGCAACCAGCCGACGCGGATGGATCCGCGCCTTTTCGATCTCGTATGGGAAGTTTATCGCCGCAGCGGTGCGACCGACTATATCAATGTCGTTTCGGCCTTCCGCTCGCCGGAGACTAACGGTCTCTTGCGCACGCGCACCAAGGGTGTCGCGGAAAAAAGCCAGCATATGCTCGGCAAGGCCATGGATTTTTACATTCCCGGCGTGAAGCTTTCCACCCTGCGCGAAGTCGGCATGCAGATGCAGATCGGCGGCGTCGGCTTTTACCCGACCTCCGGTTCTCCTTTCGTGCACATGGATGTCGGCGGCGTTCGCGCCTGGCCGCGCATGAGCCGCCAGGAACTCGTGCGTATCTTCCCGAAGGGCAATACGCTGCATCTTCCTTCCGACGGTAAACCGCTTCCGGGTTATGAGCAGGCAATGGCCGACTACAAGAAGCGCGTCAGCTCCTCCTCCATTCAGGTTGCTTCCAGTGCCGGTGGCGGCCCTGCTTCCTCCGGTGGTGGCGGCAAGCGCAAGACGTTGTTGCAGGCGCTCTTTGGTGGCGGAGGCGACGAGGATGAAGATCCCGATAGCATCGCAGCGCCGGAGCCCGCGGAACGTCCGGCTGTTGCGCAGCCTGCGGCGCCTGAGCCCGAGCAGCCGATCGCCGTTGCTTCTGCTCAATCTCTTCCCGGCGTGAATGCTGCGCCGCTGCCGACCGCTCGCCCTGCCTTCGGCAACCAGCCTCCGGCCAATACCGGTCTTGCGACCGCGCTGTATTCTCCCGCCCGCAATGCCGCGCAGGACGCCCTGCAGGCTGCGACAACGCCGACGCCGACCTCCGCGCCGGCCGAGCGCCAGCAATTTGCCGATCTGGCTGAAGTGTCCGTGCCTGTGCCGACGCTTCTCGGGCAGCGCGGCATGAGAGGCGATGCGGAAGAAACGATCCTGACGGCTTCCGCAGACGGTTCGACGCCAGCTGCGACCGGTGAAATTGCCTCCGTTCCGGTTCCGGCCAATCGTCCGGCTGTGGCGGAAGCCCTTCTGGCGGCGGCCAATGCCGATCCCGAAGGCGAAGACGATCTCGCCGAGGCGCAGAAGGATACGCTTTCGCCGACCGTGGTTGCCGCGCTGGAACAGAGCGGTCAGGCCGCCCGTTCGCAGATCCAGTCCGCTGCCGTGCCGACAGCCGCCCCGTTCCCGGCCGCTGTCAACCACAAGGTAACGGTGGCGCCCGCCAATACGGCCAAGGCAGAGCCGGAGCCAGGTTTTGGCGACGCCTTCGACCTCAAGCCCGCCATCAACGGTGGCCTCACCGCCGGTTTGCCGACCAAGGGCTCACGCCCGAGCAAGCAGGATGCGGCGGTTTCCCATCAGGCGATGGTCGGCGGTGGACGCCTGACGCAGGATCTGATTTCGGATTGGGCGCTGAACCAGAGCAAGGGTACGACCGGACGTTCGGTGAAGGCGCCGCGCGTTGTCGCCAACCGTATGCTCAGCCACGACATGTCTGCCTCCGCCACTTCGGCAAGCTTCAGGCCAGGTGCAGTGGCGATCGAGTCGAGCCGCTTCAGCACGCCGGTGAAGATGCACTGAACCCAAACTTTTTGTAGTGCGGCCGAAGGGCCAACAAAAAACCCGCCGGTAACGGCGGGTTTTTTTATGACGGTTTGTTCTGCTGATATCAGACGCCGCTCTGGCCGTCCGAACCGATATAGGCGATGCGCACCATATTGGTGGCGCCGGGGGTGCCGAGGGGTACGCCGGCGGAGATGATGATGCGATCTCCCGGCTTGCCGAAACCTTCCGAAACAACGATGCGACAAGCGCGGTTCACCATGTCGTCCAGATCGCTGGCGTCGCCGGTGACGACGCAGTGCAGGCCCCAGACGACCGACAGACGGCGTGCGGTCTGGATGATCGGCGAAAGCGCAATGATCGGAACCTGTGGCCGCTCGCGCGCGGCGCGCAGACCCGTCGTGCCGGACGAGGTGTAGGTGACGATCGCCGCAAGCTTCAGCGTTTCGGCAATCTGGCGGGCTGCAAGCGAAATGGCGTCTGCGCCCGTCGCTTCCGGCTGCGGGCGCTGCGCGTAGATGATGTTGGAATAATAGGGGTCCTGTTCCACCGTGCTGGCGATGGACGCCATGGTCG
Organism: Rhizobium sp. GR12; assembly: GCF_036596185.1. Classification (NCBI taxonomy): domain Bacteria; kingdom Pseudomonadati; phylum Pseudomonadota; class Alphaproteobacteria; order Hyphomicrobiales; family Rhizobiaceae; genus Rhizobium; species Rhizobium sp. GR12. The sequence goes on from NZ_JASXTH010000010.1 coordinate 121,078, forward strand.
AAACGGCTTCGATCGGATAGTCGCCGGAAGCGGACTCGGCCGAGAGCATGATGGCGTCGGCGCCTTCGAATACGGCGGTTGCGACGTCGGACACTTCAGCACGGGTCGGAACCGGAGCTGTGATCATCGATTCCAGCATCTGGGTGGCAACGACGACCGGCTTGCCTGCACGCCGGCAGGCGCGGGTCAGTTGCTTCTGGATGCCCGGAACCGCTTCCAGCGGCATTTCCACGCCAAGATCGCCGCGCGCAACCATCAGGGCGTCGGAAAGCTCGATGATTTCCTCGATGCGTTCGATAGCCTGCGGCTTTTCGATCTTGGACATCAGGCCAACGCGGCCGCGCGAAATCTTGCGCACTTCGGCCAGATCTTCCGGGCGCTGGACGAAGGAAAGCGCAACCCAGTCCACTTCGTTGGTGGCGAGAACGGCATCAAGGTCAACGCGGTCCTTGTCGGTCAGAACGCCGACGCCGAGCAGGGTGTCGGGCAGGCTGATGCCCTTGCGGTCGGAAATCCGGGTGCCAGAAACAACTGTGGTGACGATGCTCTTGCCGTCGCTCTTCTCAGCGCGCAGATGCAGCTTGCCGTCATCGATCAGCAGGCGGTGGCCGGGCTTGACCGCTTCGAGAATTTCGGGATGCGGCAGGAAAACACGGGTGTTGTCGCCGGGTGTGTCGTTGTTGTCCAGCGTGAAGGTCTGGCCCGGAACCAGATCGACCTTGGTCTCGGCGAATTTTCCGACGCGCAGTTTGGGACCCTGCAGGTCGGCCAGAATGCCGATGGGACGGCCGTTGCGGCTCTCGACCGAGCGGATACGCGTAATCAGCGTCCGCATCACGTCGTGGCTCGCATGGCTCATATTGATGCGGAAAAGATCGGCGCCGGCCAGATGCAGCTTTTCGATCATCGACTCTTCCGAAGAGGCGGGGCCGAGAGTTGCAAGAATTTTGACTTTGCGGTTACGCTTCATCAGTTTTGATTTCCCTGTGTGCCTGGCGTGTCGGAGAGCTGGACCATCCAGCTTCCCTGTCTGCCCGTGTCATATTCCTTGAAACCCATTCTCTGGAAGCTGCGGGCATAACAATCGTCTACACCGGCGATCTTGAACTCGTTTTCCGCCACGCACATGTTGACGTCACCGGTCCAGCGGCCGCCATGGGCGGCGTCCTCGGCATAAAGATAATAATAACGCGACTGCAACTCGCCCTCTATCAGCGTTGCGCAGGTGGAGGAGGGGACCTGCCACCAGCCTTCGCTGACCCAGCCATCCTGCCCCCGGTAGCCGATTGCGACCCCCACGAGGTTTTGCGTGCTGTTGCAGACGCGGAAATCCGCATGGGCGGACTCCACGAACATAAACGGGGTCAGAAACATTGCCGCTGCGGAGAAAAGACGGGCAAGATGCCGAAAGTGGCGAGGAAGAGCGAGAGATGACTGAGTCACGGCTTCCATCCGGATTCCATGGTTATAATGAACACACTTCTTGGCGTGGCCGCCCAAGAATGTCAACGCGAGTTTAATCGATTATATTGTTCGTGGGGTCGTGAGTGCGGTAAGGTAGATGGCTGTTCTTTCGCCGAAACTTGCGCCCGGCCTCAAGCCATGCCATCAAGCTTTTCTCCTCAATCCTGCCCCAGAAAATCATCGATGAACGACTTCATACCCTATGAAATCATAGAAGGCGATTATGACAAAGGCATGGTTCTTCTGGCGGACCATGCCATGAACCTCCTGCCGGCACACTACGGCAAACTTGGCCTTCCGCAAACCGCTTTTCATCGCCATATAGCATTTGATATCGGCATCGAAGGGCTAACGCGCTCTCTGGCAGCCCGTCTCGGTGTGCCTGCGGTCCTCGGGCGGTTTTCGCGCCTTCTGATTGATCCCAATCGCGGCGAGGACGACCCCACCCTTATCATGAAGATTTCGGACGGGGCGATCATTCCCGGCAATCACCCGATTTCAGATAAGGAATGGCAAAAACGGATCGAGGTTTTCCATCGGCCTTATCACGATGCCGTTGACAGCGTGCTCGCCGGTGTCGCGCAATCGTCGGGCGAGGCGCCGCTTGTTCTGTCGCTGCATTCCTACACACCGTTCTGGAAGGAAACGCCGCGGCCCTGGCATGCAGCCGTTCTCTGGGACACGGATAATCGTGCAGTTGATCCGCTTCTCGCGCATTTGCGCGCGACCGGCGACATCCTCGTCGGCGATAACGAACCCTACGACGGGGCGCTGAAGGGCGATACCATGTATCGCCACTGCATGATGAAAGGCATACCGCATGCACTTCTCGAGGTCCGGCAGGATTTGATCGCGGATGAGGACGGAATTGCCGAATGGTCGGACCGGCTCGCTCCCATTTTCGCCGCAATGAACGACGATCCCATCTTACACGAATATCGGCTGTTCACCTCTCGCACCGGCCCCTATTGAGCCTGGAGTTGCCCCATGACGAAAGAGAACGATAAACAGCAGATCGAATTCGAGGCGGCCGCGTTCCGCCGTCTCGTACAGCACCTTCGCGAGCGTCACGATGTGCAGAACATCGACCTGATGAATCTCGCGGGATTTTGCCGCAATTGCCTTTCCAACTGGTATCGGGAAGCGGCAGACGAGGCCGGTGTTGCGCTCAGCAAGGAGCAATCCCGCGAAATCATCTACGGAATGCCCTATGAGGACTGGAAGGAAAAATATCAGCCGGAGGCGAGCGATGTTCAAAAATCCGCCTTTGAGCAGAACAGACCCACGGAATAATCCCTGATCGACGGAAACGACTTGACGTGAGGCCCGGCAATGGGCAGTTCACAGGCCGGAATTTTTGCTGCCCGGCTGGCGGCGACCGGCGAAAGCTTCGCCCGGATTTAATGAACAAGGCTCACATGAGCTGCCACCAATGAAGGAAGATATGATGGACGAAACAAGCACCACCGAAACCGTCGCCGCCGCCGAGTTGCGTCAATTCATCGAGCGCGTCGAGCGTCTCGAAGAGGAAAAGGCCGCCATTCAGGGTGATATCAAGGATGTCATGGGCGAAGCGAAGGGCCGTGGTTACGATACCAAGGCGATCCGCACCATCATCCGCCTGCGCAAGAAGGACGCCAACGAGCGTATCGAGGAAGAAACGATTCTTCAGACCTACATGGCCGCGCTTGGTATGGAATGATCGGCTGACGATCTTTTAATGAAAAATCGCCGCTTTTGCGGCGATTTTTATTTGGGCCGTTTGCGAAACTCAGCCGCGTGTACCCGCCAGCTTTTCCGAAAGGTCGGCGGCCTGTTTGCGGGCGTCCTTGTCCGCGGGATAAAGCGCCAGATAGCGTTCCCAGGCTTTCAGGGCCAGTTCTTCGCGGCCCGAGGCTTCGAGGATGTTGGCAAGGCTTGCGAGCGCCGGAAAATAGCGCGGCTCCTTTTCCAGCGTCAGGTTGATATCCGCCATCGCTTTGCGGGTATCGCCATCGGCAAAATGTACCATGGCGCGGCGATAGGGCGCCTGCACATAGTCCGGATCGAGCAGGACGACCTGGTCGAGAAAATCGAAAGCGGCGGCATTGCGCTTCTCGTCCGAAGCCTCGCCTGCCCATTGCATCAGAAGATTGATCGTCGCGCTGCCGGAATCATTCCATTCGGAAGCGATCTGGTTGGCGATGCTGCGCGCCTTGACCGCATTCCGCTCTTTTTTCAGCGATACGAAAAGGGTATCGACGGTCTTGGCGGGTGAAGGCGCAGCCTCTACCGCTGCGGGAGGTTGCCCATCCGCCGCATGGCCAATAGTGACCATTCCTGGAAACAGGAGGCCTGAAAACAGGAAACCCTGAGCGACGAAGATAGCCGTGCAAAAACGATTTGGGCGCATGGGTTAAAGCTTAACCCGACTGCGCCCAATATCAAATGCAAACTTCTACTCTATCAACAAAGTGATCCGCGATCTTGATCGCGAACCGCAGTCAATCAGCCCTGACGAGCCTTGAAGCGCGGGTTCTGCTTGTTGATGATGTAGACGCGGCCCTTGCGGCGAACCAGGCGGTTATCGCGATGACGGGCCTTAAGCGCTTTAAGCGAATTCTTGATTTTCATTTTACTGGTCCGCAGTTTTGCACGGCTTTTACCGTGCTTATTCAAACAATCAAAAGCGCGCAACGGGGCGCGCTCTTTTCGGTTGGCAGGCAAATACCTGTTTGACCCCTGCCTGTCAACACTTGCCGGTGTCTTTGCCTTAAAAGACTGAGGCTTTTCCTGTGTGCAAAAGCTCGGTCACGTGGCCCATCTTGCGGCCGGGCCGTGCTTGCGTCTTGCCGTAGAGATGCACGAGACAGTCTTTTTTCGAAAGCCATGCCGGCACATTGTTGATGTCATCGCCGATGAGGTTGGTCATGACGCAATCCGAATGGCGGGCCGTGCTGCCAGGGGCAAGACCGGAGACGGCACGCATATGCTGTTCGAACTGCGAGATCACACAGGCTGCTTCCGTCCAGTGGCCGGTATTGTGGACGCGTGGCGCCATTTCATTGGCGACCAGCGAACCGTCAGGCAGGACGAAGAACTCGATGCCGATCACGCCGACATAATCGAGTGCCGCCAGAAGCTTTTCCGCCGATTGTACGGCGACCGTCTTTGCCGCATCAGAAAGCGCCGCCGGCACGGTGGATGTGTGCAGGATGCCGTCCAGATGAATGTTTTCAGCCGGATCGTAGCAGGTGACGGTACCGTCCCTGAAACGGGCGGCGATGATCGAGATTTCCCGCTCGAAGGCGACGAAGCTTTCGAGGATGAGCGGCACGCCACCCAGAGCCGCAAAGGCCTCGGTGATATCCTCGCCGCCCCGGAAAAGGCGTTGGCCCTTGCCGTCATAGCCCATGCGGCGGGTTTTCAGCACGCCCTTGCCGCTGAAAGCGGTCAATGCCGCTTCCAGTTCTTCCTGACTATCCACGGCGCGAAAATCGGCTGTGGGAATGCCGCAGCCGTTCAGAAAGCGCTTCTCCGTCAACCGGTCCTGCGAGGCGCTGAGCGCCTGCGACGGCGGATAGACGGGAACGGAGATGCTCAGCGTCTCGGCTGCCGTAACCGGCACGTTCTCGAATTCGTACGTCACGACATCGCAAAGGCGGGCGAGTTCGGCAAGCGCGGCCTCATCGTCATAATCCGCGACGATCTGGCTGTTGCAGACCTGCGCCGCCGGACAATCGGCCTGCGGTTCCAGGACGATGGTGCGGTGGTTGAGGCGCGCCGCCGCCATTGCCAGCATACGGCCAAGCTGTCCGCCGCCGATAATACCGATGGTGAGATTATTGGTTTCCGTCGTCAAGTCAGAGGCTGTCACTGGGCGCTGTCCATGGGATATTCGGCAACCGCTGCCGACTGGCGCGCGCGCCATGCGTCGAGCCGGTCTGCCAGGTCCTCGTCACCGAGCGCCAGAACTGCGGCCGCCAGAAGTGCCGCGTTGATCGCGCCCGCTTTGCCGATGGCAAGCGTCCCGACGGGAATGCCTGCGGGCATCTGGACGATGGAATAGAGGCTGTCCTGCCCGGACATCGTCTTGGACTGGACAGGCACGCCGAAGACCGGAAGAGGTGTCATGGCTGCCGTCATGCCCGGCAGATGGGCGGCGCCGCCCGCACCCGCGATGATGACCTTGAAGCCTTCGTCCTTGGCGCCATTGGCGAAATCATAAAGGCGGTCCGGAGTGCGATGGGCGGAAATGATGCGGGCTTCGTATTCAACGTCCAGCGCATCCAGCGTATCGGCGGCGTTCTTCATGGTCTCCCAGTCGGACTGGCTGCCCATGATAATGGCGACGGGGGGTGTTTCTGCTGTCACTTCGCTTCTCCGGCTTACAGCATAGCATAAAAATCGAATCGATCTTTGCAAAGCACGATGTGTAAATTCAATAGGTTAGATCGTATCTCGCGCGTCCGACAGGAGGCGCGAGAGACGCTCTAGGCGATGATATCGGGAATAACCTGATCTTCGATCTGGGTCATCTTGTCCTTGACGGCCAGCTTCTTCTTTTTCATGCGCTGTATTCTCAGCGCATCGCAGCTGGTCTGGATCATCGCATTGATCGCTGCGTCATAATCCTCATGCTCCTGGCGCAGCCGCGCCAGCGTGAGCCTGATGTCCGCCTGGTCCTGATCGGGCATCTTGTCATCCCCATTTTATGCCAGCCGGAGAGCCTCCGGCGCGTATGTCATCGGTTCTCGAGCCTCTATCATCAAATCGCGGTAACGGGAAGTTATCCCTTGCGACCAAATTGCCCACTTATTGCCTTCATTTCGCCTTCGACAATACCAACGATCCGTGTCACATTGTCGTCGCAAACCTGAAACTCCAGCGATGGAGCGCTGGAGGTAGGCTTAAAAAATGGAAGGACGTGCCGCATGACCATTCAGGCTCATATTGCATCGCTCGAAAAGAAACACGGTGCTCTGGAGGAGGAGCTCGAAAGTATTCTTGCTTCCCCATCCTCTGACGATAGAGAGATCGCCGACCTCAAACGCCGTAAACTGCGCCTGAAGGATGAACTGCAGAGGCTTAAAGCCTCCACAAGGCACTGATTGATGCCAAGCCGCAGCCTTCGATGAAGGACTGACGGATTTCTTTTCGGCCCTGGCGACACCTACGGTGCTGCCGGGGCCTTTTAGTAGCTGCCGGGATCTAAAAGGGCAGTCCGTCCCAGAGCAGTTTCAGCGCCGCGATCAGCGCCATGGAATACATCAGCGGGTAAAACACTGATGGCTTCAGGTATTTCACCACCCGTGCACCGGCAAGCGTCGCCAGCATCGCCACCGGCAGCAGGCTGGCGGATATCTTGAGGTTGGTGGCGTCCAGCGCCCCCAGAGCGAAATAGGGAATGAGCTTGATCGCATTCATGATGGCGAAGAAACGCACGCTCATGCCGGTATAGGTTTTGGGATCGAGCTTCAGCGGCAGGACATAGATCTGGAAGGGCGGGCCACCCGCATGGGCAACGAAACTCGCATAACCCGACAGGCTGGACCAGAGCGTCGCGGCTGCCGGCCGCTGTGGCTTGGCCGGGATTTCCTGCCCCTTGCGGCTTTTCAAGCTCTCCTGGAAATAGCGCAGCACGAACAGGATCGTCACCGAGGCGACGACAAGGCGCATGGCATCTGCGGAGATGAGGCTGGAGGTCGCCCAGCCAAGGGCGATGCCGGCGATGGCGCCGGGCAGCATGATGAGGAGCGTTTCCCGGTGATTATGGTGCCGCCAGGCCCAAAGCGCCACGAGATCCATCACAATCAGGATCGGCAGGAAGATCGCCGCCGCCTGTACGGGCGGGATCGCGAGCGCCATCAGTGGCACGCCCATCAGTGCCAGTGCGCCGCCCAGTCCGCCCTTGGAAAGGCCAACGAGCACGACTGCGGGGATGGCGACGAGGAAAAAATGAAAATCGGTCAGCATGGATGAAGGTTGATCCTTTCGCCGGTCCGGTCTATCGGATTTATCATATCAAAACGAGTGCAGATCGCGCCGAAAGCGTCTTCTGCCTGAAATGGACGAACCGATGACCATAGTTGAAAACCGTTGCCGCCTTGTTCTGATCGTCCCGCAATCGGACGACGCGCAAAAGCAGGCGGCTGATTTGCAGGAAGCATTGCGGGGTGGCGACGTGGCTTCGGTCATCATTCCGCAATACGATCTGGATGATGCCACTTTCCAGAAACGCGCCGAACTGATCGTACCGATGGTTCAGGAGGCGGGTGCCGCCGCCCTCATCGCCGGCGATAGCCGGGTTGCGAGCCGGGTGAAGGCGGATGGCCTGCATGTGGCGGGCAACGCCGCGGCGCTTGCCGAAGCCGTAGAGAATTTCACGCCGAAGCTGATCGTCGGTGGCGGCAATGCCGATGATCGCCATAAGGCTCTGGAGATGGGTGAGTCCAATCCGGACTACGTCTTTTTCGGAAAGCTCGAAGGCGACATCAAGCCGGAGGCGCATCCTAAAAATCTGGCGCTCGGCGAATGGTGGGCGTCGTTGATCGAGATTCCGTCCATCGTCATGGGCGGCACGGATATCTCCTCGGTGGTGGCCGTGGCTGAAGCCGGCGTGGAATTCGTGGCGATGCGCAGCGGCGTTTTCGACAATGCTGCCGGCGCCGCCCAGGCCGTTTCTGAAATCAACGCGTTGCTTGACGAAAAAGCGCCACGGTTTGGCGGTTGATACAGGCGATGTTGATGCGCTCGGTTCACGTCTGCCTTTCCGTTTCGCTGCTGGCGCTGTCTTTCGGCTCGCCGGCGGGCGTTGCTTTTGCCCAGTCCGGACCGCAGAGCGAAAGCAATGCGCTGTCCCGTCAGTTGGAGGATGAGGCTCAGCCTTCCCGCCAGGGCAGGGTGCAATCCGAAGAGCAGAAGGATTTGCAGCCGTCGCAGGGCGTCAACGTCTATCAGCGTATGGGTGCGGACCTGCCGGCCTTGCCGCCTGAAAAGGAGTTCAAGGGTCGGGTGGACGAAGCCTACGGGCACTTCCAGCGCGGCGAATATGTTCAGGCGCTCGACAAGGCGCTGAACCGTGCACAGAACGGCGATGCCGCCGCCCAGACGCTGGTGGCGGAAATGATGTCGCGTGGTCTCGGCATCGCCCGTGACGAGAAGACCTCGGCCTTCTGGTATCAGCAGGCGGCGCAGGGTGGTGATCCCGTCGCCATGTTCAAATTCGCCCTCATCCTGATGGAGGGCAAATTCGTCACCCGCGACAAGGCGAAGGCCGACGATTACATGCACCGTGCTGCGGAAGCCGGCAATGCTTCGGCCCAGTTCAACTGGGGTCAGATACTGGTTTCGGAAAATCCCGGTGTAAAGGGATTGCTGATGGCCATGCCGTTTTACGAAAAATCGGCCGAACAGGGCATTGCCGACGCGCAATATGCGGTGTCGCAGATTTACTGGTCGGTCAAGGATGTGCCGGCTGAGAAGAAGGCCAAGGCGCGGGATTGGCTGATGCGAGCTGCCAAGGCGGGTTATGATACCGCGCAGGTCGATCTTGGCGTCTGGCTGGTCAACGGTTTTGGCGGCGAGCGAAATCTGGAGGAGGGGTTCCGCTGGCTTTATGGCGCGGCACAGCGCGGCAACGTCGTGGCCCAGAACAAGGTGGCGCATCTTTATATTCAGGCGCTCGGCATCCGGCCTGATCCGATAGAGGCGGCGAAATGGTACGTGCTTTCCCGCCGCGCCGGGCTGAAGGATCCGTCCCTTGAGGACTTCTATCTGGGGATCACTGACGAGCAGCAGAAAAAGGCGATCGAGGCCGCAAATCGTTTCCGTCCGATGTGACGCAAGGCCGGTCGTTCGGTGGCGACGATCGCGTGCCGGCTTTTTGCCTTGAATTTCCGCGCGTTTTGTGGTCTTCAACCCCAAACTTTCATTTCAAGAAAATAATGACGTTCCTGCCCGGCCAGCTTGCGGGCGGTTCGCGAGCTTTCCAGGAAACAAATTCGATGGCCCGTTCAGCCCTTCTCAATGTCATGGTTCAGGCCGCCATCAAGGCGGGTAAGTCTTTGTCGCGTGACTTCGGTGAGGTGCAGAACCTTCAGGTTTCAGTCAAGGGACCGAGCGATTTCGTATCGCAGGCGGATCTCAAGGCCGAAAAGATCGTGCGCGACGAGCTTCTGAAAGCCCGCCCGACCTATGACTTCCTGGGTGAGGAAGGCGGCGAGGAAAAAGGCTCGGACGGTGCGCATCGCTGGATTGTCGATCCGCTTGACGGCACGACGAACTTTCTGCACGGCATCCCCCACTTCGCCGTTTCCATCGCGCTCGAGCGTAACGGCGAAGTCGTCGCCGGTGTGATTTTCAACCCGGCTACCGACGAACTCTACACCGCCGAGCGCGGCAGCGGCGCGTTCCTCAACGACCGCCGTATCCGCGTCGCCGCACGCAAGGTGTTGACCGACTGTGTCATCGGCTGCGGCGTGCCGCATCTCGGCCGTGGCAATCACGGAAAATTCCTCGTCGAGCTTCGCCACGTCATGGGTGAGGCGGCGGGCATCCGCCGCATGGGCGCGGCAGCGCTCGACCTTGCCTACGTCGCCGCAGGCCGCCTCGATGGTTTCTGGGAAGCGGATCTTTCGCCATGGGATATGGCGGCTGGTCTCGTGCTGATTCGCGAGGCCGGCGGTTTTGCCTCCGACGCCAAGGGCGGCACGGATATCTTCGGTAGCGGCAGCGTTGCCGCCGGAAACGAATATATCCACAAGGCGCTTGTGGAAGTCGCCAACCGCCCGATACCGGGCCGTTGATCGATTTCGGCAGAAAACCTGCCGTTTAGTGCAAGTTTTAGGCGTCCGGCGAACCCTTGCCGGACGTTTTTGTTTTTTCGGTCTTTGGTCCAGCCGGCTTTCGTGAAAGGTCTGTGACGAAAGACCGGCTTTTCGCTTCAAATCGTCGCAATTTTCAAATAGCTTCCGATTGATACGTGACCAAAGGGAATGCGAACGTTATGGCGGATTCGGAGTTGCTCGATCTCGGCGTGGAGAAGCCGGTGACCACACGGCAATACAGCCACAAGCTGTCCAGCCCCACACCGTTTCTTTGGACGATGGTTCTGTTTCTGATCCTCGTGGGCTTTCTGGCGGCCATTCTTTACCGGCAGGCGCACATCGCCTTCATGACAAACCCCGGCTTGAACGGCTTCATTCTCGGCGTTCTCGTCATCGGTATCATTCTGGTGTTTACGCAGACCATGAGCCTGCGCTCGGAAGTCCGCTGGTTCAATGCATTCCGGGCCGCCGGCAGCGTCGAAAAAGCCGGTCGCGCGCCAAAACTGCTTGCCCCCATGAGCACGCTGATCGGCAAGCGCGGCGAAGTTCGGCTTTCTGCCGTCACGCAGCGGACGATCCTCGATTCCATCGCAACACGCCTTGATGAAAGCCGCGATACGTCACGTTATCTCGTCGGTCTTCTGGTCTTTCTGGGTCTGCTCGGCACCTTCTGGGGCCTGATCGGCACAATCGGCGCCATCAGCAATGTCATCCAGTCGCTCGATCCGAGCGCCGGTGACAGCAACGATGTTCTGGGTTCGCTCAAGGCCGGTCTCACCGCGCCGCTTGCCGGCATGGGAACGGCGTTTTCCTCATCGCTTCTCGGTCTTTCAGGCTCGCTGATCCTCGGTTTCCTCGATTTGCAGGCCGGACGCGCTCAAAACCGCTTTTATACACAGCTCGAAAACTGGCTGTCTTCCGTCACTGATACCTCGGTGGAAATGCCCAGGGAATTCAAGGCGGAACCCGGCGCCGCCGTCAGTACCGAACGTTCGCTTGCGGCCATGACAAGCCTCGCCGAAGGCATTCAGGGTCTCGTCAAGAACATGCGCAGCGAACAGCAGATGTTGCGCGACTGGATCGAGGCGCAGCAGGAGGAATCGAAGTCGCTCCGCCGCACGCTCGACAAGCTGTCGACGCGCATCGATAGCGAGACAAAATCCTCCGGACGCACCCGGCACGATAACGGGAGCGAGTAGCCATGGCGCTTGCGCGCAACCGCCGCCGCGACAGGGGTGTGGATTATTGGCCGGGTTTCGTCGATGCGCTCTCGACGCTGCTGATGGCCATCATGTTTCTGCTCACGGTCTTCGTGCTGGCGCAATTCGTCCTTTCACGAGAAATCACCGGCAAGGACGAAGTTTTGACGCGTCTCAATAGCCAGATTGCGGAATTGACCGAACTTCTGGCCATGGAAAAAGGCAACAAGCAGGATGTCGAGGATGCGCTGGCGAGCCTGCAATCCACGCTTGCTGCATCGGAAAACGAACGTTCACGCCTGCAGTCGCTTCTCGACGCCGGTACTGGCAGCAGTGCAAGCGCCAATGCCAGGATCGGCAACCTGACCGGCGAGCTGGACGACCAGAGGCAGGCCAACTCCCGTGCGTCGGCGCAGATCGAGTTGCTCAACCAGCAGATTGCGGCGCTGCGAGCGCAGATCGCCTCGGTGGAAGCCGCTTTGCAGGCGTCGGAGGCCAAGGACACCTCATCTCAGGTCAAGATTGCCGATCTCGGCCGCCGCCTTAATGTCGCGCTGGCGCAACGGGTTCAGGAACTCAACCGCTACCGTTCGGATTTCTTCGGAAGGCTGCGCGAAATCCTCTCGGATCGCGAAAACATCCGCATCGTTGGCGACCGGTTCGTCTTCCAGTCCGAAGTGCTGTTTCCTTCTGGCGGCAACGATCTCAACCCGGAAGGACAGGCGGAGATGGAGAAGCTGGCCGCCGCGCTGATCGATCTCGCCAAGGAAATCCCAGCGGAGATCAACTGGGTCTTGCGCGTGGATGGCCATACGGACAATGTCCAGCTTTCCGGTTCCGGTCGTTTCCGCGACAATTGGGAACTTTCTTCGGCGCGCGCGACCTCGGTGGTGAAATTCCTGATTTCCAAGGGCGTTCCGTCGAACCGGCTGGCCGCTGCCGGTTTTGGCGAATATCAGCCGATAGCCGAAGGCGACACGCCGGAAGCGCGCCAACAGAACCGTCGCATCGAACTCAAGCTCACCGAGCGCTGAAATCCCAGGCCGCATCATAGCGGTTGCCTTGGGCGGCAACTGAATTTACGTTCGCGTAAAAGTAATTCCGTCATATCTGGGAGGGGCTGATGGAACGGTATGATGTAATCGTTGTCGGCGCGGGACTTGCCGGGCTTGTAGCAGCGACCGAAGCCGTGGAGCGGGGATTCAGCGTTTGTCTCGTGGATCAGGAGGGGGAACAAAACCTCGGCGGGCAGGCCTTCTGGTCGCTGGGCGGCCTGTTTTTCATCGATAGTCCCGAGCAGCGACGGATGCGGGTGCGCGACAGTCTTGAGCTTGCGCGGCAGGACTGGTTCGGTTCGGCCGGTTTCGACCGCCCCGAAGATCACTGGCCGCGCCGCTGGGCGGAGGCCTATCTCAATTTCGCCGCCGGCGAGAAACGTCAATGGCTCCATCGGTTGGGCGTGCGTTGGTTTCCCGTGGTCGGCTGGGCTGAGCGTGGTGGGGCCTTTGCCCATGGCCACGGCAACTCCGTTCCGCGTTTCCACGTCACATGGGGCACGGGTCCGGGCGTGCTGGCGCCCTTTGTTGAAAAGGCGAAGGCCATGACGGCAAGCGGCCGACTCACCTTTCGGTTCCGCCACCGGGTCGACCGTCTGGACATCACCGACGGCAGGGTAGCCGGTATTTCGGGCGCTGTTCTTGCTGCGGACCCTGTGTTGCGCGGACAACAAAGCAGCCGGGAGGAGCAGGGTGATTTTGCCCTTTCGGCCTCAGCGGTCATCGTCAGTTCCGGCGGCATTGGCGGCAATCGGGAACTGGTGCGGCGCAACTGGCCGGTGGAGCGGTTGGGTAGCCCACCCGCGAGCATGGTCTGCGGTGTGCCCGCGCATGTGGATGGCCGCATGCTTGCCATCACCGAAGCAGCGGGCGGAACCGTCATCAATCGCGACCGCATGTGGCATTATACCGAGGGCGTAAAAAATCACGATCCGATCTGGCCGGATCACGGTATCCGCATCCTGCCCGGCCCCTCGTCCTTCTGGTGCGACGCGGATGGAAACCGGCTCCCAGCGCCCGCCATGCCCGGCTTCGACACGCTCGGCACGCTTAAAATGCTGGGCGAGCGCGGCAGCGGCCACAGCTGGTTCATTTTGACCAAGGCGATCATCAAGAAAGAATTCGCACTTTCAGGCTCGGAGCAAAATCCGGATCTGACGGGTAAGGATGTGCGGTTGCTACTTAAACGGCTGGGCAAGGAGCCGCCGGGGCCGGTGCGGGCATTCATGGAGCGGGGTGAGGATTTCGCCGTCCGCGATACGCTGGAAGAGCTTGTGGCGGCGATGAACACGATCAGCGGTGACAACCGGCTGGATATAGATCACATCCGCCAGCAGATCGAGGCGCGCGACCGGCAGATCGACAATGGTTTCTGCAAGGATGCGCAGGTGACGGCGATCCACGGCGCACGCCGTTATCTCGGCGACAGGCTGATGCGCACCGCAAAACCGCACCAGCTGCTCGATCCGGCGATGGGGCCGCTGATTGCCGTGCGCCTGCATGTGCTGACGCGAAAGACGCTGGGCGGCCTGCATACGGATCTGGAAGCGCGGGTTCTGGACGTTGTCGGTAATCCGGTGCCGGGTCTTTATGCCGCCGGTGAGGTGGCGGGTTTCGGCGGCGGCGGCATGCATGGATATAATGCGCTGGAGGGCACATTCCTCGGCGGATGCCTGTTTTCGGGCCGTGTTGCGGGGCGAAGCGTGCTGGCGTGAGCGCCTTAGGCTTGAGCGCGCAATTCGTCCGGCCCGGTCTGGAATTGCAGCCGGGCAAGCCTTGCATAAAGGCCGTTCTGGCGAATGAGGCTCTGGTGCGTGCCTTCCTCGATGATGCGGCCTTCATCCATCACCAGAATGCGGTCTGCCTTGAGCACGGTGGCGAGGCGATGGGCAATGACGATGGTGGTGCGGGTTTTCATCAGCTCATCGAGCGCCTTCTGTACCAGCGTTTCGCTTTCCGCATCCAGTGCGGAGGTCGCTTCGTCCAGCAACAGGATCGGCGCATTACGCAGGATGGCGCGGGCAATGGCGAGGCGCTGGCGCTGGCCGCCGGAAAGCGTGACGCCGCGCTCTCCCACCTGCGTGTCATAGCCATCGGTCAACCGGGCGATGAAACTGTCCGCCTGCGCGGCGATGGCGGCCGTGCGGACCTCCTCGCGTGTCGCATCCGGCCGGCCGAATGCGATATTATCGTGGATGGAGGAGGCGAATATCGCCACATCCTGCGGCACGATGGACAGGCGCGCGCGCAGATCGGCGAGGCTGGCATCGCGGATATCGGTGCCATCAACCGTGATGCGGCCCTGTTGCGGATCGTAAAACCGCATCAAAAGTGAAAAGACTGTGCTCTTGCCCGCGCCGGAAGGGCCGACGATGGCGACGGTTTCGCCGGCGCTGATCTTGAAGGAGAGACCGGATATGATCGGGCCACCGGTTGCTCGCGGATAAATAAAGCCGACATTCTCGAATGCCGCCTCACCGCGCGGCGGGTTGACCATGGAAACGGGCGCTGCCGGTTCCGCGACGGGCGAGCGTTCGTTCAGCAGTTCGGAAAGCCGTTCGGCCGCACCGCCCGCCTGCGCGAGCTCACCCCAGACCTCGGAGAGCTGGCCGAGGCCGCTTGCCGCGATGACCGAATAAAGCACAAACTGGCCGAGTGTACCGGCGGTCATGCCGCCGGACAAAACGCTCTGCGCGCCATACCAGAGAATGCCGACAACGCTGCCGAAGACGAGCGCGATGGCGACGGCGGTAAGAATGGACCGGGCGCCGATCGCCGCGCGTGCACCTTGGTAGGCGGCCTCCACGGAGGCGCCGTAACGGGCATTCGCCAGCGCCTCGGCGTTGAAGGACTGCACCGTGCGGCTTGCCCCGATCGTTTCCGAAGCATAGGCGGCGGAATTGGCCAATGTGTCCTGCGTGTTGCGGGAGCGGGCGCGAACCGAGCGCCCGAAGGCAATCAGCGGAAAAACGATGAAGGGAATGGCAAGCAGCGCAAGGCCGGAAAGGCCGGGGCTGGTATAGATCATCATTGCCACTGCGCCGCAGCACATGATGATGTTGCGCAGCGCCACGGAGGCGGAGGAGCCGAAGGCGGAACGGATCTGTACGGTATCGGCGGTCAGCCGCGAGGTCAGCTCGCCGGATCGGTTGGCATCGAAAAACTGCTGCGACAGCGTGGTGAGATGGGCAAAAACATCACGGCGCAGATCCGCAACGACCCTTTCGCCGATGGTCATCACGTAATAATAGCGCATGGCGCTGGCAAGCGCGAGGAGGACGGCAATCGCCAGGAGCATGGCGAAATAGCTGTTGATCATACCGCCATCCGGCGTCTGGAAGCCATGATCGATGATGCGGCGAACGGCCAGCGGCAGAGCCAGTGTCGTGGCGGAGGAAAGCGCAAGCGCGAAAAGGGCCGCCGCCATCAGGCCGCGATAACGCCTGAGATAGGGAAACAGGCCAAGAAGCGGCTTCAGGCTTCTCTGTTTCGCCGCTTTCTGCTCTTCAATGTCTGCCACGTCCTCGATACTCCTCGTTCGGTGCCGTTTTTCGGCCTTTTGCGGGTGAATTTCCGGCGCGCGGTAAAATTCCTGTCCCTGAGGCCATCTCCTTTCACAAGGGGATAGCAGGCTCTTGTTATCTGGGCGACCTTCATGTATAGGCTCCGCATCGAATTGGGAAGCCATAGCCCATCAGGACTATGGCTTCATTTATTGAAATGGCTCAGTTGACGCAATTGCGGCAAATGGACCGCACGTCACTTAACCAGGAAGATTGTCATGAAGGCTGATATCCATCCCGCTTATCACACGATCAAGGTCGTCATGACCGATGGCGCCGAATACGAAACCCGCTCCACCTGGGGTTCGGAAGGCGCAGTCATGAACCTTGAAATCGACCCCAAGTCCCATCCGGCATGGACGGGCGGCAACCAGCAGCTTATGGACCGCGGTGGTCGCGTATCCAAGTTCAACAAGCGTTTCGGCGGCCTCGGCCTCTGATCTACTTGCGGACGGATCAATTAAAAAAGCCCGGTTTTGCCGGGCTTTTTTGTTGCCTGTTTTGGCGATGATATCAGTGTCAGAATCGACCAAAACAAAAAAAGCAGGCCGTTCAGCCTGCTTTTCAAATTGTCCGGATAAAGACGTCTTTTCTCAGTTGATCGAGAAAGCCGTGCGCAGAAGATTGAGCTGCGCCTGCACGCTGTTTTCGTTGTCCGGCACCTTGGTCACTTCAGACGGGCGATAGATTTCACGGTCGAGAAGGGCGACGCGGTTCTGGAGGCGCAGCGACCGTTCGATGAGGTCGCGGAATGATTCCGGCAGGTCGTTCCAGCCGGGGGCATTACGGTCGACGTTGAAGCTGTCGAGCCGCACCTTGTTCTTTTCGCTGAGAACCTGATCCCTTGTCATCTCGCCATTGTTGACGGCGCGCTGCAGAAGCAGCCAGGACGCCATCTGCATCAGGCGGGTGGTGAGGCGCATCGATTCCGCCGCATAAAGGACCGACGCCATGCGCGGCAGAACCTTGGAAGCGGTGCGACCGGCACCATCGAGATAACTTGCCGTTTCCTCAACCAAGGTCATGCCTTCGGTATAGAGGGTCTTGAACTGATTGGACGCAGCTGCGTGACCCGCAAAGCTTATGGTATTTAAGACCTGTTCTGACATTTTCTTTAAATCCCTGCTCACGCACCACACTGTCAGGCAACGAAGACCCGGATATTTTGTTCCGGCCTTTTAGTGTTTTCAGGATGGTATCTTTACCTGAAATGCGCAAGGCAATTATTAAAGAAGGGTTAATACCCACAGTTTTACGGGATTCCGTTACCGGCAAAAAAAGAGCCGCGAAAGCGGCTCTCAAGGTAAAACAGGGAGAAAAATCAGACCAATTCGCCGTATGGAGAAGATGCCTGAGGCCCAGAAGAACTGGACATGTATAGTAATCTCTCAGAAAGCTTAATTTTTGGTTAATGGTAAACGAAAGACTGCGTCAAAATCTTTATTTTCGTTAGCCATTGTGCCCACAGCTTGTAGTTTGCGGATTTCGCCCGATGTTTTGCTGGCGCGTCCGTCAGGATCGGAAGAGGTTCTCCGCCGCCAGCCGGCCGGCGGACTTCCGTTGCCTCTCTTCTTCAAGCCGGGTGATTTCCGCTTTCAGGAGATCGATACGGTTACTCAGCTCGTCCACCGAAAGAAGGCTGAGATCGCAGCCGATCTCATGCGCCACGGGTTTTTGCGGACGGTCATCGTCAAAGAGGGTCATATGCCTGCTCCTTTTTCAACATGGTCGCCATCGTCCTCGGGATATTGCGGCGCGCGCGGGTCAAGCGCAATGCTTTCCGGCGTGACGAGCGGTGAGGGCGTTGTCGGCATCATCGTCGAGAAATTGTCCTTTTCGTCGGTAGAGAGGGCGGCGCGCTGGCGGCTTCTGATGATGGCGTAGGCCGTTATCAGCAGATGGGCCACGGCTGTCACCAGAAACAGCGCATAGGGGCCGGAATAGGTCATGATCGCGCCGCCGAGTGTCGGGCCGATGATGGTGCCGATGCCGTAGAGCAGCAGCAGACCGCCCGAAACCTTGACGAAGTCTTCCGATGCCGCGTAGTCGTTGGCATGGGCCACGGCGATCGGATAAAGCGCGTTGGCGGCGGCGCCGTAAATGGCGATCATGGGGATAAGTACATAGACATTGTGAGGTTGCACGGCCGCAACGGCCAAGCCCGCGACCGCGCCAAGCCCGGCCAGCCCGGCAAGCACATAACGGCGGTCTATCCGGTCCGAAAGACGGCCTGCGGGAAATTGTGCCAGTGCGCCGACGAAAATCGTGACAGACACCATAATGGCGATCATGGTCGGATCAAGACCCGCCCGCGCGCCAAAGACGGCGCCGAGCGTGCCGTAAGCGCCATTGGCGATGCCGATCATCAGAATGCCGACGAAGGAGACCGGCGAGTTGCGGTAAAGGGCGGGTAAATCCAGCTTGACCTTCTGCAACGGTTGGGGACTGGCAGCCTTGGACAGCGTCGCCGGCAGAATGGCGATGCAGTAGATGATGCCGCAGATCATGAACAGTGAGTTGTTGCTGATATCGCCCATCGGCACGATCATCTGCCCCGCCACGACGCCAAGCAGCGTGATGGCGATGTAGAGCGAAAAGATCATGCCGCGGCTCTCATTGGTCGCGCGCTCGTTCAGCCAGCTTTCGATGATCATCGAAGTACCGGCCGTGCAGAAGCCGGTCAGTGCGCGTAAGGTGATCCATGAGATATCGTCGATGATGAGGCCGGTCATCAGCACCGTCAGGCAGACCAGCGCGACAAAGGAGGCAAATGCCCGCACATGTCCGGCACGGCGCACGATGGCGGGCGCCACGAAACAGCCGATAACGAAGCCCGCCGCCCATGATGTGCCGAGAAAGCCCAGAATTTCGTTGGAGTAGCCTTCCGCCGAACCACGCATCGGCAGCACGAGACCCTGAAGGCCGTTACCAAGAAAAAGAAACAGAGTGCTGGATAAAAGAGCGAATACGGGTAGAAGATTTCTGCTCATGAAAACACTCTCATGCGTTCGGACATATGGTCGACAGCCATAAAACGGGTGTTACCCGAATGAGTTGCACTCTTCTGGTGAACGGTAAAAATGTCCAGCCTGTGACGATGCAGAAATAAAGAAAAGGCTCAATAAATGACGAAGGCGATCGGCCTTTTTTTACTGCTTGCAATGGTAATCCAGATCATCCGGCCTTTGGGCCTGCCAGGCCTCAAGAAAAGAGGCGATTGCTGGAAGATAGCGGTTGCGGCCTTTGTCATCTGGTCGGCGACGCTGCTTCTGCGTCCGTAAACAAAGAAGCCGCCCACAGGGGCGGCTTCGATTTCGATGCATGTCTATCGCCGGGGCCTCAGGCTGCCTTTTCGAGTTCCTGCTTCCAGTTGCCCTTTGCGGCAAGGCTGTTCATTGTGGCGCGATGCGTGAAGGCACGCTGGCCGGCGGCGACATTTTCCTGCTTGCCGCCCCATGTCTTGAGCGCGCCGTCCTGAAGGGCGCGGCCGTATGAGAAGGTCAGCGACCAGGGCAGGTCGTAACCGGCGTTCATGGCGGAGAGATGCGCCGTCGCCTCTTCGGAGGACTGGCCGCCGGAAAGGAAGGCGATGCCGGGAACGGCGGAAGGCACGGTCGCCTTCAGAACCTTCACGGTCTTTTCCGCCACTTCCTCGACGGAAGCCTTGCGGGCCTTCTTGCCGTCGATGATCATGTTCGGCTTGAGGATCATGCCTTCAAGATTGACGCGGGCGTCGAACAGATCCGCGAATACCGTCTGGAGAACCCATTGCGTGACTTCCGCACAGCGATCGATGTCGTGCGTGCCGGGTTCGCCGTCCATCAGCACTTCGGGTTCCACGATCGGCACGATATCCGCCTGCTGGCAGAGAGCGGCGTAACGGGCGAGCGACTGGGAGTTTGCCTTGATCGAGCCCCAGCTCGGGCGCTGATCGCCGATGGTGATGACGCCGCGCCACTTGGCGAAACGGGCACCGGCCTCGTGGTACTTGCGCAGGCGCTCGTAAAGACCGTCGAGGCCTTCGGTGATGAATTCACTCGGGTGGAAGGCCATAGGCTTGGCGCCGATATCCACCTTGATGCCCGGCAAGCTGCCGGCGGCCTTGATGATGTCTACGAAAGGCGTGCCATCGGCTGCCTTCTGGAACAGGGTCTCTTCGTAAAGGATGACGCCGGAGATGGACTTCTTCATGGCATCGTCGGAGCGGAACAGCATTTCGCGATAGTCGCGGCGGGCAGTTTCGGTGGATTCCAGATTGATGCTGTCGAAACGCTTCTTGATCGTTCCTGTGGATTCATCGGCGGCGAGCAGGCCCTTGCCGTCGGCAACCATTTTGATTGCGATGTCTTCGAGACGTTCGGTCATTTGCTATTCTCCCAAGGCACAATAAATTTCCGATAACAGAAGTTCCACGGCAGGGAAATGGCGCGCTAACTCATTGAAACGATTGAAATGGTTTCAATCGTTTGAAACTTTCCTCCCATGCGCACTTACCAAAAAACGAGGCCGGCCAAGCATCGCTTGTCCGGCCCAGTGTCAGGCAAGTAGGGGAAGTTTACTTGGCGGCGGTCAGGATGGCAACGCCCGGCAATTCCTTGCCTTCCATCCATTCGAGGAAGGCGCCGCCCGCCGTCGAGATATAGCTGAAATCTTCCGAGACGCCGGCATGGTTGAGTGCTGCGACCGTGTCGCCACCGCCGGCGACGGAAACGAGTTTGCCCGCTTTGGTGCATTCGGCGGCATGTTTTGCCGCAGCTACGGTTGCCGCATCGAAGGGCTCGATTTCAAAAGCACCGAGCGGTCCGTTCCAGACCAGCGTTTCCGCGCGGGAAATCCAGGCCTTGATGCTTTCGACCGATTTCGGGCCGACATCGAGAACCATGGCGTCGGCAGGAATGGCGTTGATATCGACGATTTCGTTTGCCGCGCCGGCCTTGAATTCGCGGGCAACCACGCCGTCTTCCGGCAGCACGATCGCGCAGCCGGATGTCGCCGCCTCGATCATGATCTGTTTTGCGGTTTCGGCCAGATCGTGCTCGCAGAGCGATTTGCCGACTTGTGTGCCGCGTGCGGCAAGGAAGGTGTTGGCCATGCCGCCGCCGATGACGAGGGCGTCGACCTTCCTGACGAGGTTCATCAGGAGGTCGATCTTGCTGGAAACCTTTGCCCCGCCAACGATGGCGACCACCGGGCGGACCGGCTGGCCAAGGCCTTTTTCCAACGCCTCAAGCTCTGCCTGCATGGTGCGGCCGGCATAGGCGGGCAGATGGCGCGCTAAGCCCTCGGTGGAGGCGTGGGCGCGGTGGGCGGCGGAGAAGGCATCGTTCACATAGATATCGCCATTGGCGGCCAGTGCCTCGATAAAGGCGGGATCGTTCTTTTCCTCGCCTTTGTGGAAGCGGGTGTTCTCCAGAAGCAAAATATCGCCGTCGTTCATTTTTGCGACCGCGTCGGCTGCCGGCGTACCGATGCAATCGGACGCGAAGGAAACGGCGTGATCCAGCACTTCCTCGACGGCAGGCACGATCAGGGAAAGCGACATGTCCGCGACCGGTTCACCCTTCGGTCGGCCGAAATGGGCAAGCAGAATGACTTTCGCGCCTTTTTGGGAGAGTTCCAGAATGGTTGGCGCAACCCGTTCGATACGGGTTTTATCCGTCACATTCCCATCCGCAACCGGCACGTTGAGATCAACGCGGACGAGAACGCGCTTTCCGGCAATGTCGTTAAGGTCGTCGATGGTCTTGAAGGCGGGCATGGGTCGATCCTGATTTTGTTGCGAGTTCGGGACGGACCATACTATGCCTGATTGACGACGCAAGCGGGTCAGACCTCATTTTCTCTCACCCCGTTCGAAGGCGCGGAAACGCCTTCGCGGGCATCGTTGGAGCGCATTGCGCGCCGTTGCGCCAGATGCGTGCGCGCACGGCGGAGGATTTCCGAAAAACTGATGAAGATCGGCAGGCCGATGGCTGGTTCGACCGGCTCGAGCGAAATGCCGACACCGGTGATCGCCTCATGTTCATCCAGTGCCCGAACGATGAGAACGATGGAACCGAGGCGCACCCGGTCGGCATAATCCGCCTTCCCCGAAAGACGCGCCTCGATAAGTTCCGCGATGTTCATGGCGTGTTCGGCTGGCGAAATGAGGCCGGGGCCGTAGGCTGCATCGAGTTCCGTCGCCGGACGGGCGGGCGAGATCGTGAAAATGCCGAAGAAATCGGCGTCGTCGTCTGCGACCGGCAAGGCGCTGGCAAACAGCCGGTCGATCAGCCGGGTATAGCCGGGCGCGATAAAAAGATAGACGAGATCGTTTTCGCGCAGGCGTCCGGCATATTGGTAGCGGATCGATTTGCCGTCGCGCACCACCAGCGACGGCATCGCCCAGCGCGGAATACGCTCGCCGTGCAGGATGGCGCTGCCCGTCGCGACGCGATAGGAAATCAGTTCATGATTGGCGGTGCCGGGAAGGTCCACCTCCAGCTTGTCGACCTCGCCCATGCGCGGCGGCACGATCAACCCCAGCCTTGTGGCCACGGGCTTGATGGTCCAGCCCTGCAGCAGGAGCGACACCAGCACGATGATGAAGGTGGCGTTGAAATAGATCTGTGCATCGTCCAGCCCGCCGAGAATGGGCATGATGGCGAGCAGAATCGAAACCGCACCGCGCAGGCCCACCCATGCCACGAACGATGTTTCCTGCTGGGTATAGTTGAAGGGCATCAGGCTGAGCCACACCGCGAGCGGACGGGCGACGAAGATCAGGAAAAGCGCAAGCAGGACGGCCGGAACGGCGATCGCCGGAAATTGCGACGGCGTGGCCAGGAGGCCGAGCATAAGAAACATGATGATCTGAGCGAGCCAGGTCAGCCCCTCATGGAAACGGCGGATGGTTTCCTTGGCGAAGATCCTGCGGTTGCCGGCAACGATGCCCGCCACATAGACCGCGAGAAATCCGCTGCCGCCAATCGCGCCGGTAAAGGAGAAGACGAGCAGGGCCAGCGCCAGCACGAAGATCGGCGCGAGCCCGCGGTCGGCGGCGAAACGGTTGACCACGGTGGCGATCATGACGCCGCCAAGCAGGCCGAAAATCACGCCGAGACCCATTTCCTTGATGAACAGCAGCAGGAAACCGGTGTCGATGCCAGCCATTCCCTGTCCCTTGGCGATGATCTCGACCAAAGCGACAGTGAGGAAAATCGCCATGGGATCGTTGGTGCCGGATTCGACCTCAAGCGTCGAGCGCACCTGATCACGGATATGGATGCCGCCGATGCGGAGCAGGAAGAACACGGCCGCCGCATCCGTGGAGGCGACGATGGCGCCCAGCAGCAGACCCTCCAGCCAGGAAAGCCCGAGCAGCAGGGCGGCCGCGCCCGCGAAAAAGACGGATGTGAGAATGACGCCGACGGTGGCGAGTGCCACGGCCGGTGCTGCGGAAAGCCGGAACGACTGCATCGACGTGCCGAAACCGGAATCGAAAAGGATGACGGCGAGCACGAGCGAACCGAGCATATAGGCCAGCGGATTGTTGGTGAATTCGATGCCGAGACCGTCCACACCCGCCGCCAGCCCGATCATGAGAAAGAGCAGCAGGAGCGGTGCGCCGAACCGGAAGGCGATGAGGCTTGAGAACGCTGCGACGAGAACCAGAACAGTTGCGACCAGCAACAGAAGGTAAAATGATTCCACGTCCACCGCCTCTTTCAAACCGCGCTGGCCGCCGCAATGAATGGCTCTGCACGTCCGCAGTCAATGCGCCACGGGTTGCGGTCTGTCAGCGCTGTTGTTGGTGGCGTTGAAAGGCGACGCAAGGCGGGGTGTATCGAATGATACGGCAGGGCCGAAGTGCATTGCGCACGACCGTTTTCCCTGTTCTTCTTGTCCGTTTCAAAGTGGACCACACGAAGGCAGGAAATGGGAATTTTTCCGGCGTGCGTGCGAAAAAATCAAAAAGCGCAGCGGGGTATTGAAGGCATCGTGTTCTGGGTCTCCTGCATCTGTCGAAGAGCGATCGGATATCCCGCCGAAACAATTCACCTGCTGGTACTTCAACGTAACATAGAGACAATGCAGCTGCGTTAGTTCTCTCGTCCGAATTGCTTTTTACCATTACCGGAGCGATCGGATGAAACGGATATCTATTACTACATTTATTATGGTGTTGGCGGCGGGCTCGATTGTTTCGGGTTGCTCCAGCACGGAGCAGACAGCTGCAAACATGGGTGCGCAACGCGAGCGCTGCCGGTCGTTCGGCTACCCCGAAGGTTCGCGGGATTTTGCCGACTGCATGATGAAGCTTTCCATGGAGCAAAGCGAATTGAGACAACAGACTTTCGATACGATCTGGAGCAATGCCGGCTCGCGCGATCCAATCATTATCAACAACAGAAAGTGAAGGCTCCGTCCCGCCGCCATTTTTTTGATAAACAAAAACCGGCAGGATTGCTCCTGCCGGTTTTTCTAATTCATGAATTCTGGCTCTTGCTTAGATGGTCTTCGCAAATGCAACGGCCGTATCCGACATGCGGTTGGAGAAGCCCCACTCGTTGTCGTACCAGGACAGAACGCGCACGAACTTGCCTTCCATGACCTTGGTCTGGTCGATCGCGAAGATCGAGGAGTGGCTGTCGTGGTTGAAGTCGCGGGAGACCAGCGGCTCTTCGGTGTAGCCGAGAATACCCTTCAGCTTGCCGTTGGAGGCAGACTTGATCGCCTCGTTGATTTCCTCGACCGTCGTGTCGCGCTTGGCGATGAACTTGAAGTCGACGACCGAAACGTTCGGGGTCGGAACACGGATCGACGTGCCGTCCAGCTTACCCTTGAGGTGCGGCAGAACGAGGCCAACGGCCTTGGCTGCACCCGTCGAGGTCGGGATCATGGACAGGGCCGCGGCGCGGGCGCGGTACAAATCCTTGTGCATGGTGTCCAGCGTCGGCTGGTCGCCCGTGTAGGAGTGGATCGTCGTCATGAAGCCATGATCGATGCCAACGACGTCATCGAGAACCTTCACAACAGGCACGAGGCAGTTGGTGGTGCAGGAGGCGTTGGAAATGACCAGATGGTCCTTCGTCAGCTGGTCGTCGTTGACGCCGAAGACGACGGTGAGGTCGGCGCCGTCAGCCGGAGCCGAAACGATGACGCGCTTGGCGCCTGCCGTCAGGTGTGCCGCTGCCTTGTCGCGAGTAGCGAAGATGCCCGTGCATTCGAGCGCGATGTCGATGCCGAGTTCCTTGTGCGGCAGCGTTGCCGGATCGCGAGCGGCCGTCACCTTGATCGGCTTGCCACCGCCAACGATGATCGTGTCGCCTTCGACCTTCACGTCGGCAGGGAACTTGCCGTGGATCGAATCGTAGCGCAGCAGGTGGGCGTTGGTTTCAACCGGACCGAGGTCGTTGATGGCAACGACTTCGATATCGGTGCGGCCGGATTCGACGATGGCGCGCAGAACATTGCGGCCGATGCGGCCGAAGCCGTTAATGGCAACTTTTACAGTCATTTAAAGTCTCCCGAACAAGATATGTACCTGGTCTTTGCGGAATGCGAGGGCTGGGGAAGCCCTCACGCAAGTTTTGCCTCGACTGCGGCGACAACGGCTTCCGCCGTGATGCCGAAGTGCTTGAAGAGATCCTTTGCCGGCGCGGATGCACCAAAGGAATGCATGCCGACGAACGCGCCCTCGGAGCCGATGAAATAATCCCAGCCCTGGCGGATGGCGGCTTCCACCGCGATCTTCACCGGAGCCTTGCCGATGATGGCGTTGCGGTAGGTTTCCGGCTGTTCCTTGAAGAGTTCGAAGCAGGGAACGGAAACGACGCGGGCGGAAACGCCCTTGTCCTTCAGCGTCGCTGCGGCCTTCAGGGCAACCTCGACTTCCGAACCGGAGGCGAAGATCGAAACCTTTGCGTCGCTTGCCGATACGAGTTCGTAGGCGCCGTAAGCGGAAAGGTTCTTCTCTTCATATTCCTTGCGCGAAGGCGCAAGGTTCTGGCGGGTGAGCGCCAGCGCCGAGGGACGGTGCTTCTGCTCGAGGGCCAGCTGCCAGCATTCGGCCGTCTCGGTTTCATCCGCCGGGCGGAAGACGAGAAGGTTCGGAATGGCGCGCAGCGCCGCGATCTGCTCCACCGGCTGATGGGTCGGGCCGTCTTCGCCGACGCCGATGGAATCATGCGTCAGAACGTGGACGACACGGATACCCATCAGGGCGGCCAGGCGGATCGACGGACGGCAATAATCCGAGAAGATCATGAAGCCGCCGGCATAGGGGATGAGACCGCCATGCAGCGCGATGCCGTTCATCGCCGCCGCCATGCCGTGCTCACGGATGCCGTAATGCAGGTAACGGCCGGAGAAGTCCGTCGGCGTGATCGACTTCATCTGGCTGGTCTTGGTGTTGTTCGACGGTGTCAAGTCAGCCGAACCGCCAACCGTTTCCGGCAGGATGCCGTTGACGATTTCCAGCGTGTCCTCGGAGGCCTTGCGGGTGGCGACGGTCGGATTGTTCTCGATGATCTTCTTCTTGAAGGCATCGATGGAGCTGTCGAAATTGCCGGGCAGTTCGCCGGCGAAGCGGCGCTTGAACTCGGCCTTCTTGCCGGCTTCGGTCGCCTCGAGACGAGCTTCCCAGTCCTGACGGGTCTTGGTGGCGCGCAGACCGGCAAGACGCCATGCATCCAGCACGTCTTCCGGAATGACGAAGGCTTCGGCTTCCCAGTTGAGGCTCTTGCGGGCGGCGGCGATTTCTTCGGCGCCGAGCGGATTGCCGTGCACCTTGTGGGTGCCCTGCTTGTTGGGCGCGCCGAAGCCGATCACGGTCTTGCAGGCGATGAAGGTCGGGCGGTCGGATTTCTGCGCGGCCTCGATGGCTGCGGCAATCGCGTCCGGGTCATGGCCATCCACACGGATGGTGTTCCAGTGAACGGCGTTGAAGCGGGCGATCTGGTCGGTGCTGTCGGAAAGACCGACTTCACCGTCGATGGTGATGTTGTTGTCATCCCAGAACAGAACGAGCTTGTTGAGCTTCAGGTGACCGGCAAGCGCAATGGCTTCGTGGCTGATGCCTTCCATGAGGCAGCCGTCGCCGCAAAGCACATAGGTGAAGTGGCTCTGCAGGTCGGAGCCGAATTCCTCTTCCAGCTTGCGTTCGGCGATCGCCATGCCGACAGCATTGGCGATGCCCTGGCCGAGCGGGCCGGTGGTCGTTTCGATGCCGGTCGCATGGCCGTATTCGGGATGGCCGGCGGTCTTGGAGCCGAACTGACGGAAACGCTTGATCTCGTCGATCGTCATGTCCTCGTAGCCCGTCAAATAAAGCAGCGAGTAGAGCAGCATCGAACCGTGGCCCGCAGACAGCACGAAGCGGTCGCGATCCGCCCACAGCGGAGCCTTGGGATCGAATTTCAGGTAACGGGTAAAGAGAACGGTGGCGACATCAGCGGCGCCCATCGGCAGGCCGGGATGGCCCGAATTGGCCTTCTCCACTGCATCCATGGCAAGAAAGCGGATCGCATTGGCCATCCGGTTGTGTTTGTCGCGAGAAATCATGGCTTTTCCGTCTGTTCCGGGTGAAAGGAGATAGTTTTACGCAACTATCCAAAAAGCGGGTTGATCCATAGCAGGTGAGGCAGGCAAGTCAATAAATCCACGGGCAATTGCGGTTCTGTGAGGTATAAAAATCGTTTAGAAAATCGGGCATTCCTGGAAAATCCGTGCGATATGTGCCGATGCTTCCTCGTTCATCCACAGAGCAAAACGCCTCAATGCACTGGTTTGATTGACGGGATGATAAATCGGGTAATAACCTCGTGAATGTTGAAAAGGCTTGAAACCGGACGATTCGGCCGGTTGCGTGCGAGTTGGAAAAAACGATGTCGGCTGAGAAGACCGTACAATCCGCAGTGACGGAGCTGAGCACTGCCATCACAAATCTCGAAAATGCCATCGATATGCGTATCGAACGGCAAAGGGAGACGGGCGAGATCGATAATGAGGTCAAGCGGGTCCATGTCGATCGCGCAAGGCTCGCGCACGAGTTGGACCAGGCCGAGTTTCGCGCCAACCGTCTTGAGGAAGTCAACCGCGAGGTCTCCCGCCGTCTGGTGACGGCGATGGAGACGATCCGCGCGGTGCTGGATCGATAGGGAGCGGTTTCATGGCGCAAGTTACTGTGATGATTGACGGCAAGGCCTATCGCATGGCGTGCGAGGCGGGGCAGGAAGACCATCTGACCGATCTTGCCACCCGTTTCGATCGTTACGTCGGGCATCTCAAGAGCCAGTTCGGCGAAATCGGCGACCTGCGCCTGACCGTCATGGCGGGCATCATGGTGATGGACGAGCTTTCCGAACTCAATCGCAAGATCGAGAAGCTGGAAGGGGAGGTCGCATCCCTTTCCCGCAACCGCGATGGCATGGCCGAACACAAGGCGAAATCGGACGAGATCATCGCGGTCGCCATCGGCGATCTGGCTGATCGTTTGAACGGCATTACCGAAAAACTGCTGGCACGGCCGAAGCCTGCGGCACATTGATCGTCGGTCAAGCTTTTCAGCAGTAAAATTCGTTCATGGGCCTCTGGTGGTTTGGTTCGATACGTCCTATATCTGAGAAGCGTTCTGCGCTTCCCGACAGGAACCACAATCCCTGGGGCCATACTCGATCCAAAGGGAGCTGTCCCTGGCCAGTCCCGTGGGGCTGGACACATGGCGCCCACCTACATTTGTAGGCACCCAGGATCGTAAATCTCCATCGGTCGCCGTGGATCGCGCTTGAAGTTTCGGGTCACTCCCCGGCTCTTCCTCTGACCTTATATTTTTCGACAGTCATTTTTCATTGCTGCCGGAGACGGCTTTTTTATACCGCCGTCATTGCAATGGCGGAACAATTCCCTATTATCTAGATTGGTATGTCTGTCATGCCCTTTTTTTTAAAAAAGGGCCGCTGCGGCCAAAACCGCGACGTGCCGTTCAACAGCCCAAAGAGCTAAACTTGTTTACTGAAATTATGATCGTGGTTCTGCTCACCGTATTGAACGGTGTGCTTGCCATGTCCGAGCTTGCCGTTGTCTCCTCCAGACCGGCGAGGCTCAAGGTGCTTGCCGCACAAGGCAGCAAGGGCGCCACGATGGCGCTCAGCCTTTCTGAAAATCCCGGACGTTTTCTTTCCACGGTGCAGATCGGCATCACGCTGGTCGGCGTCCTTTCCGGTGCATTCTCCGGCGCCACGCTCGGCGCCCGTTTTACCGCATGGCTTTTGGAACAAGGTGTTCCCGACCGTGCCGCCGATGCGCTGGGCGTCGGCTCGGTGGTCGTCGCCATCACCTACCTGTCGCTGATCGTCGGCGAACTGGTGCCGAAGCAGATTGCGCTGCGCGATCCGGAAAAGATCGCTGCCCGCGTTGCCCCCACCATGGTGATGCTCTCCAAGGTCGGCGCGCCGCTGGTCTGGTTTCTCGATAAGTCCGGTAAGGCCATCCTTGCGCTTCTCGGCCATAGCGGCACGTCCAACGCATCGGTGACGGACGACGAAATCCGTACTGTTCTGGCGGAAGCCCATAGCGCCGGGGTGATCGAGACCGAGGAATCGGCGATGATCACCAGTGTCATGCGCCTTGCCGACCGCAATGCCCGCGGCCTGATGACGCCGCGCCGCGACGTGGAGGTGGTCGATATCGAAGACAGCGCGGAAGAAATTCGCGTGCAGCTTCGCGAGACGCAGCGTTCGCGTCTGCCGGTGCGAAACGGCGCTTCCGACGAAATTCTGGGCGTGCTTTTCGCCAAGGACGCTTTCGATGCGCTGGCGTCCGGCAATGAGCTGAATGTCCGTGAGCTTCTGCGCGAAGTTCCCGTCGTCTCGGATCTGACGAGCGCTGTGGACGTTATCCAGTCACTGCGCCGTTCCACCGTGCATATGGTGCTGGTCTATGATGAATACGGCCATTTCGAAGGTATCGTCAGCTCCGGCGACGTTCTGGAGGCTATCACCGGAGCTTTCCAGGAAGACAATGACGAGGAGCCGGCGATCGTCGAGCGCGAGGACGGTTCGTTCCTCGTTGCCGGCTGGATGCCCGCCGACGAGTTCGCTTACCGCATGGGCTTCCAGATCGACGAAGACGCCGAGTTCGAGACCGTTGCCGGTCTGGTTCTGGACGAATTCCGTCGCCTGCCGGAACTGGGCGAACATATCACCCGCAACGGCTGGCGTTTCGAAGTCATCGATCTCGATGGACACCGCATCGACAAGGTCCTCGTGAGCCGGGCCGCCTGATGTCCGGTGACATTGCCGAAAAAGCAAGACTGCGCGGCGAAAGGCTTGCCGCGCGTGATGCGCTGACGCCGTTGGAGCGACAGCAAAAAAGCGAGGCGATGACGGTACATGGTGCATCCGCCATACCGTTGGCGCCGGGCGCTGTTATTTCCGGTTTCATGCCGATCCGCTCAGAGGCCGATATCCGGCCGCTGATGGAAACGCTGCGCGAAAAGGACGGACGTATTGTCCTTCCCGTCGTGTTGAACCGCGAGACCATCGTTTTCCGTGCCTTCGAGGCGGACACGCCGCTGGTCAAGACGGGTTTCGGCACGGCCGGTCCGGCGGAGGGTGCGGATGTCGTCGATCCGGATATTCTGCTCGTTCCGCTTTCCGTCTTCGATGGGCAGGGCCAGCGTATCGGTTACGGCGCGGGCCACTATGACCGCGCGATTGCGAGATTGCACGGCAAAGGTCGAACTCCCGTTCTCATCGGTGTTGCATTCGACTGTCAGGAAGTGCCGTCGGTGCCGGCGGAGCCGCATGACGTGCCGCTTCATGCCGTTCTGACGGAGAGCGGCTTGCGCTGGTTTTCCGCGCAGTGGTTGATGTCCGATGGGAAAAAGGCGCTTTAGCACTTTTTAAAACACGGATTACCCGTTAGAGGGGACGGAATTTAGGAACATGCGCAAGATCGGGGCGGGTGAATGAGGCTTCTTTTTCTCGGAGATATGGTTGGCAAGACCGGACGCACGGCGGTCTGGGACAAATTGCCCGGGCTGGTTTCCGACCTGAAGCTCGACTTCGTCATCGTCAACGGTGAAAACGCCGCCGGCGGTTTCGGCATCACCGAGGATATCTATCTCGAGACCATCAATGCCGGCGCCGATGTGGTGACGACCGGCAACCATGTCTGGGACCAGAAGGAGGCTGTTTCCTTCTGCGAGCGTCACGACCAGTTCCTGCGGCCCGCCAACTATCCTGATGGTACGCCCGGCAAGGGCTCTGGCATGTTTTACGCCCGCAACGGCGCGCGCGTGCTTGTCGCCAACATCATGGGCCGGGTATTCATGCACCCGGAACTGGACGATCCCTTCAAATCGGCGGAGAACATTCTCGCCGCCTGCCCGTTGAAGGAGCAGGCCGACGCCATCATCTTCGATTTCCACGCCGAGGCTACAAGTGAAAAACAGTGCTTCGGTCATTTCGTCGATGGCCGCGCAAGCTTCGTCGTCGGCACCCACACGCATGTTCCGACGGCCGACGCGCAGATATTGAACGGCGGCACGGCCTATATGTCTGATGCCGGCATGTGTGGCGACTACGACAGCTCGCTCGGTATGGAGAAGGAAGAGCCGATCAACCGCTTCATTTCCAAAATGCCGAAGGGTCGTTTCGAGGCCGCCAGTGGGCCTGCGACGATCTGCGGCGTGGGCGTCGAGATTTCAGATCGCACCGGGCTTGCCGAAAAGATCGCACCGCTGCGCATCGGCCCGAGACTTGCCGAGACCCTTCCGTCCTTCTGGGCTTAAGCTCTCCGCGTCCGCCGAGATGTTCACAATGACGAGATTGTGAGCGTTTCGCCGCTCTTGAAACTGGACGCCCGGCAAAACCTGTCCCATCCTCTCAACCTTCGCAAGTTCAGGGGAGTGGCATGATGCTGCGCGTGCTAATGCTTGCAATAACGGGATTGCTCACCTGTGCGGGAGCGGCCTTTGCCCAAACGGAAAGCCGCCCTCCCGTCAGCCAATGCCAGGCGATCGCCCGCAACATTCCCGGCGTCATGTTCGCCAGCTTCAACCCGCCTGATGTTCAACTGGCTCAGGCCACGGCGAAGGAAGAGGTGAAGATCAGCTTCATCGGCCATTCCACCTATCTCATCGAAAGCCCCGGCGGTGTGACGATCGCCACAGATTATAACGGCGTCTATCGCCCACCCGTCACACCGACTGTGGTAACGATGAACCGGGCGCATACAACACATTTCACTCTCAGCCCCGATCCGGCCATTCAACATGTGCTGCGAGGCTGGAGCGATACGCCGGGGGAAAAGGCTGAACACAAGGTTCTGGTAGGCGATGTCTATATCCGCAATGTCGCAACCGACATCCGCAACCGCTGGGGTGATTACGAATCCTTTCAGGAAAACGGCAATTCCATTTTCATCTTCGAAGTGGCGGGGCTGTGCATCGGTCATCTCGGCCATCTGCATCACGAACTGACGGATGAGCACTATGCCGAGATCGGCCGTCTGGATGTGCTGATGGTGCCGGTGGATGGTGGCTTGACGATGGGTGCCGACAGCATGAGCCGCGTGGTCAAGCGCCTGCGCTCCGCGCTGATTTTACCCATGCACCGCACCGGGCCGCCGCTGGAACAGTTTCTGACGATGTTTGGAGGAAGCTTCCAGATTGCCTATGCAAAAGATGCAATCATCCGGGTCTCGATGCGAAACCTTCCCCGCCAGCCACAGATACTTGTGCCGAAAGGCATGTAGAGCGGCGACGGGCGGGGAGGGCCGGGAGGCCGCCCTTCAGGCGAAGGCGAGGTGCTGGCGGACGCCGACTTCAGGCGTTTTGTCGTCGGACATATTGGCCTTGGCGATTTCCCATCCGAATCTCAGGGTACTGTCCGTCGAGGCCCATATTTCAGCGTCGTCGACATGAAGCGCGAGCATCGTCAGTTGCGGGTCGCTTTTACCGTGCTCGTACCAGGCTGCGGTGACGGAATTCCAGTATTCTTCGATCTTCGTCTTGTCATCGCGAACCTCCAGCACACCCGAGAGGCAGGCATGGTAATCATGGTCCTTGCCGACGAGGCAGAAATGCGCCCGCGAACCGGATTTCAGCGATTTGACGAGACGGGCGTCTTTTTTGGAGAAGAACCAGATCGTATTGGTTTTTGGGTCGGCATGTGGGGCCATGGGCTGCATGTGATTGGGTAGACCCTCGAGACCAAGCATGCCGGCGTGGACGGAGTTGACCTCATCCCAGAGCTGGCGCGCCGGGGTTTCTCTTGCTTCAGTCAGGCTGACCATGGATTTTCTCCTTCCGGTTTGAGGTGGCGGAGGGGAGCAGTAAAACTGCCCGCCTCTTCCGCCTTCATGGTCAAAACGGGGTGCGGATAAATCAGTTCCTTATATTCTTGCGGCAGGAGAACGCGCTTGCGGGCTTGAACGGCGGGCCTATCGCACTTATAAGGCCCGCAATCTCTAAATTACGACATCAGGTTTTCCATGGCTGGTCATTCACAGTTCAAGAACATCATGCACCGCAAGGGCAAACAGGACTCCGTTCGGTCCAAAATGTTTTCCAAGCTTGCGCGTGAAATCACCGTTGCGGCAAAGACGGGTATGCCCGACCCGAACATGAACCCGCGCCTGCGTCTGGCAATCCAGAACGCCAAGGCCCAGTCCATGCCGAAGGACAATATCGAGCGCGCGATCAAGAAGGCCGCCGGTGCAGACGGCGAAAACTACGATGAAGTCCGTTACGAAGGTTACGGCCCCGGTGGCGTCGCTGTCATCGTCGAGGCCCTGACCGACAACCGCAACCGCACCGCCTCCAACGTGCGGTCCACCTTTACCAAGGCCGGCGGCGCACTTGGCGAAACCGGATCGGTTTCCTTCTCCTTCGACCGCGTCGGCGAGATCACCTACAAGGCCGAAGTCGGCGATGCCGACAAGGTCATGGAAGCGGCTATCGAAGCCGGTGCCGACGACGTCGAAACCACGGAAGACGGCCACACCATCATTTGCGGTTTCGAGGCGATGAACGAGGTTTCCAAGGCGCTGGAAGGCGTGCTCGGCGAAGCCGAAAGCGTCAAGGCCATCTGGAAGCCGCAGAACACGGTGCCGGTGGATGAGGAAAAGGCGCAGTCGCTGATGAAGCTCATCGGCACTCTCGAAGACGACGACGACGTGCAGAACGTCTACTCCAACTTCGAAGTTTCCGAAGAAATTCTCGCCAAGCTTTCCGCCTGACGTTTCATATTTTAAAAAAAGCCCCGGCAGCGTTTTCGCTCCGGAGCTTTTTTCGTTCAGGCGGCCTTTCTGATGGAGGCCCGCACATCGGCGAAGATCTCTACGGAGCGCAGCCTTTTTTCGATATCGTGGACCGGCATCGAGACGATCAGTTCGTCGGCCTGCGTTTCGGCGAGGAACCCGCCGAGATGGCGTCCGATCGTTTCAGGCGAGCCGACAGCCGCGAAACGCAGCGTATGTTCCACCGAGAAACGCTCCATCTCATTCCAGTAGTCGTCCATGTTGTGGACCGGCTTCGGAAACGGGATGCGGACATTGCGGCGCAGGTTGACGAATTGCTGCTGCGACGAGGTGAA
Organism: Rhizobium sp. GR12; assembly: GCF_036596185.1. Lineage (NCBI taxonomy): Bacteria > Pseudomonadati > Pseudomonadota > Alphaproteobacteria > Hyphomicrobiales > Rhizobiaceae > Rhizobium > Rhizobium sp. GR12. Next base: position 155,747 of record NZ_JASXTH010000010.1, read on the forward strand.
GAGATATTGCGCCTCCTCATCCGTATCCGCGCCGACACCCATCACGCCCACCATCACATAGGGCTTGTCCAGCGTCGCAGAGGGCTGGAAGCGTTCGCGATAGATGTGGATCGATTCCATCAGCATATCCGGCGCAAAATGCGAGGCGAAGGAATAGGGCAGACCGAGTGCTGCCGCCAGATGCGCGCTGTAGGTGCTTGAGCCGAGCAGCCACAGGGGCACGTTCGAATTCATGCCGGGCACGGCAAGGATCGCCTGATCCTGCTGCGGCGGACCGAGATATTGCTGGAGTTCGATAATATCGTGCGGGAAGTTCTCCGCACCGGCATCGAGGTTACGGCGCAGTGCTCTTGCCGTCCGCATGTCGGTTCCCGGCGCACGGCCAAGACCGAGATCGACGCGGCCGGGCAGCAGCGCCGCAAGCGTGCCGAACTGTTCGGCGATGACGAGCGGGGAATGATTGGGCAGCATGATGCCGCCGGAACCGACACGGATATGTTTCGTTGCCGCACCCACATGGGCGATGACGAGCGATGTCGCCGCGCTCGCAATACCCGGCATGCCATGGTGTTCCGCAAGCCAGATGCGGTTGTAACCGTGGTCTTCAGCTTTGATCGCCATGCGGCGGGAGTTTTCAAGCGCCTCGCTGACGCTCTCGCCTTCGCCAATCGGCGAAAGGTCGAGAATGGAAAAGGGTATCATCCGACGCTCCTGCACAAATTCAAGTCTTTGATGCGGATGTAAGGCGCGTCTCCCGATTTACCAGAGAAGTCGCGCAGAATTGAAGGATGGTTCAAAAAAATTGGGGCCTCAGAAGAGGCCCCCTTTTTGCTTTCTCAGCCCGCCCGCCGGAACTGCCGGGTTTCCCGATGCCCGGCCGGTTGCCGGTCGGGTGCCAGCACGAATTGTCCGAGCCTGCCGTCCATCTCTCCCGCTTCGGAGGCGAGATTGCGAATGGCGGCCGTCGTTTCCTCCACCATGGCGGCGTTCTGCTGGGTCATGGTGTCGAGGCTGGTGACGGTGCTGTTGATTTCCGAAAGCGTATGCGCCTCCTCGCGGGTGGAAACCATGATTTCCTCGATGCGGGAACTGATGGTCTGCACATGCTGGCCGATGCCGGTCAGCGAAGCGCCCGCCTTTTCGACCAGCGCGACACCGGTGGATACTTCGTGGGTAGAGCGCTTCAGCAGGCTGGTGATTTCTTTCGCGGCGGCGGCCGAGCGTTGCGCCAGTTCGCGCACCTCCTGCGCCACGACGGCAAAGCCCCTGCCGGCGTCGCCAGCGCGGGCGGCCTCGACACCCGCATTGAGGGCGAGAAGGTTGGTCTGGAAGGCGATTTCGTCGATGACGCCGATGATCTGGTTGATCTGGCGCGATGAGGTCTGGATTGCCTCCATGGCGGCGATGGTCTGCTCCATGACTCGGCCTGAGGCCGTGGCCTCCGTGCTCGCGTCGTGGGCGATCCGTGTCGCCTGTTCGGCGCGTTCGATCTGGTCGCGGACGGCTTCGGTGATTGCCTTGATGGCGCTTGCCGTCTCGGTAATGGAAGCGGCCTGCCGCTCGGTGCGTTCCGCCAGCTGGTCGGCACCCACCCGCATTTCCTCCGAACCGCCGCGAACTGCGGCGGAATTGTTACCAATGGCCTGCATGGTCTCGCTGAGCCTCGCAAGCGCCGTATTGAAGTTGTGGCGCAGGCTTTCGAGATCTTCGGGGAAGGCGGTCTCAATGCGATAGGCAAGATTGCCGTTTGCCAGTCGATCCAGCCCTTCGTCCAGAGAATGGACGACCATTTGCAGGGTGCCTGCCTCAGCCTCCCGTTCTGCAAGATGTGCGCGGCGCGCCGTTTCGGCTTCCTCGCGGGTGCGCGATGCGGTTGCTTCCATTTCCCGCTGCAAGATGAGCTTTTCGCGGAAACTACCCAGCGCACGCGCCATGCGGCCGATTTCGTCCTTGCGGTCCTGATTGCCGATCTCGGTGTCGAGACGGCCCGCCGCTACCTCGCCGGTCAGTCCGGCAAGCTTTTCCAGCGGGGCGAACAGACGCCGCGCGAAAAAGGCTGTTGCCGCACACATGGCGGCCAGGACGCAAAGGCCGATCGCTGCAAGCGTGCCGGCAATCGAGATGGAGCCCGCGTTCAACTCGCTGCGCAACATGCTTTCCACCGCGAGATATTTTTCACCGGCAAAGGAGAAGGGACGGGCATAGGCATTGGCCTCGCCGTCCGGGCGGTCGATCTTGGCAATCGTCATGCCAGCCGCATTCAGCGCTTGCGCGTGGAAGCCGTAGATTACCGGATCGAGGCTGACGAGCCCGCTGCCATCCACGCCCAGAACCTTGCCGTCGGCAGAAATGATCGCGGATTGTTCGGAGCTGCCGGCGGCGATGCCTTTCGCGAGTATATGGCCGAAGACCTCTTGCTTGACACGGAAGAGGACGATGCCCTTGAACGCACCGAATTTGACAACCGGAATGCCGAAATAGATGCCGGCCTCATTCGTCGCGGCGTCGATCCGCAGACCGGAGAAACTCGTCTGCGCAACGTCGTTCACGGCTTTTTCGGCACTAGCGGCCCCACGGGCAAAGGCTGTGCCGAGGCCGCTATCCGCCCAGGCGCCGCCCGTGACGGTTTCCCCGAAAGCCGATCCTTTCAGATAGGAGTAATAGACCGTGCCGGCGGGATCGACGAAGAGAACATCGCTGAAGGGAGTTCCGTTGAGATAGCCGCCGATATCCGTCTGGGTTTTTTCATGGGTGGAATAATAAAAGCCGCTCGGGTTTTCAGGCTTGATGAGCTTTTCCTTTTCGCCGAAGGGGTTCTCCTTGACGAAGACGCGTTGCAGTTCCGCCTTTGCGTCGCCGGAATTTTTCTGCACCGTGCCCCAGCCGCTGCGCATGGAAACCACCGCCATTTGCAGGGATTCGATCTTGGCGATGGAAACCGCCTGCGTTTCGAGCTGCTCAAGACGTTCCTGCAGCATATCGCCCCGGAAGACGAGAATGCTTTCCATGGATTTCGACGCCTGTTCCTCCAGAACGCCGCTGCTGCTTTGATAGCCGAGAAGCGTGAGAGCCCCGGTCGAGATCGTCATCAGCGCAAGGAAGATCGCGAGCACTTTGGTGGATATGGAATGAAAACGGTTCAGCATGGCCGATGCAGCCCCCAATGCCGGATCAGTTCCCGCGCCATGCATGCACGGCGCCATCGGACGGCTGATATGGCGAAAATATTGTGCTGTGGATCATCATGTCCGCAGCTCCCCTTTTTTGATTTTGTGCGGGAACAATGCGGTACGCGGTTTAAGCAGAGGTAAATGCTGCACTGCAAATTTGATCAATGTTGTCGTTTTGTTCACTTATCGCTGGCAGGGTCGCAACCGAAAAGATAGGGTGCCTCATGCAAAAGACGATTCGAATCATCGGTATCGACCCCGGGTTGCGGCGCACCGGATGGGGTGTCATCGAAACCCTCGGCAACAGCCTTCGGTTTGTCGCCTCCGGTACCGTGACGTCGGATGGCGACATGGACCTTGCCTCCCGGCTGTGCCAGCTGCATGACGGGCTGGCGGACGTCGTACACAGCCATCAGCCCGACGAGGCGGCGGTGGAGCAGACCTTCGTGAACAAGGATGCGGTCGCCACGCTGAAACTCGGTCAGGCGCGCGGCATCGCCATGCTGGTTCCGGCGCGGGCGGGATTACCTGTCTTCGAATATGCGCCGAATGCGGTCAAGAAGGCCGTCATCGGCGTGGGGCACGGCGAAAAGCAGCAAATCCACATGATGCTGAAAATCCTGATGCCGAAGGCCGAATTCAAGGGTAACGATGCGGCGGACGCTTTGGCGATCGCAATTTGCCACGCCCATAATCGCGGCGGCGACAGGATGGCGCGGCTTTTGGCGGCCGGTTGAATATTTGAAGTCTCATTGAGCGGGCGGCATCATGATCGGAAAACTTAAAGGCACCATCGAGGAAATCGGCACGGATTACGTGCTGGTGGATGTGCACGGCGTCTGTTACGTGGCCAGTTGCTCGGCCCGGACACTTTCGAAAATTGGCTCCGCTGGCGAAGCGGTGGTCCTCTTCATTGAAACCTATGTGCGCGAAGACCAGCTGAAGCTGTTCGGTTTCCTGTCGGCGCTTGAGCGGGAATGGTTCAATCTGCTGCAGAGCGTGCAGGGGGTCGGCTCGAAAGTAGCGCTGGCAATGCTGTCCACCCTGTCCCCTTCCGAACTCGCCAATGCGATAGCGCTACAGGACAAGGTGATGATTTCGCGTGCGCCGGGCGTCGGGCCGAAAGTGGCGGTGCGCATCGTCACTGAACTTCGCAACAAGGCGCCTGCTTTTGCCGGAGAGGCTGCGGCTTCCATCGGGCTCAAGCAGGAGCTTGGCGAAGGTGTGGCCTCCGCGCCGGTTGCGGATGCCGTTTCCGCGCTCACCAATCTCGGTTATTCGCGCGACCAGGCCGCAAATGCGGTTGCCGCCGCGCTGAAGAATGGCGGGGAGGGCGGCGACAGTGCCAAACTCATCCGGCTCGGCCTGCGCGAACTTTCACGCTAAGCTGCGCGCAGCAAGCGAACGAAGCCGGGTGCGATGCTGAATTTCGTGAAGCGCCTTCGTGCGACAGTCGTGATATAGCGGCGAAGACCATCTCTTGAATTGGTTTAGAACAATGGAATGCCCTCTATGAGCGATGCGGACAGACTGATTTCGGCGGACAAGCGCGGTGAAGATATTGACACCACCATGCGTCCGCAGTCGCTGGACGATTTTACCGGCCAGGCGGAGGCCCGCGCCAATCTCAAGGTATTTATCGAAGCCGCCAAGAACCGCGGCGAGGCGCTGGATCATGTGTTGTTCGTGGGACCGCCTGGCCTTGGCAAAACCACGTTGGCGCAGATCATGGCCAAGGAGCTTGGCGTCAACTTCAGGTCCACCTCCGGACCGGTGATTGCCAAGGCGGGCGATCTCGCCGCACTTCTAACCAATCTCGAGGAGCGCGACGTGCTCTTCATCGATGAAATCCACCGTCTCAACCCGGCAGTCGAGGAAATTCTCTATCCGGCGATGGAGGATTTCCAGCTCGACCTCATCATCGGGGAGGGGCCGGCGGCCCGTTCGGTGAAGATCGACCTTTCCAAATTCACCCTCGTTGCCGCGACCACGCGTCTCGGCCTTCTGACGACGCCGCTGCGCGACCGTTTCGGTATTCCCGTCCGGCTGGCCTTCTACACTGTCGATGAACTGGAACTGATCGTTCGGCGCGGGGCGCGGCTGATGGGGCTGAACATGACCGACGGGGGCGCGCGCGAGATTGCGAGGCGCGCACGCGGCACGCCGCGCATCGCCGGACGGCTTTTGCGCCGGGTGCGTGATTTTGCCGAGGTGGCGCGGGCGGAAGCCGTCACACGCGAGATCGCCGACGAGGCGCTGACGCGGCTGCTTGTCGACAAAATGGGTCTCGACCAGCTCGACATGCGTTATCTGACCATGATCGCGGTCAATTTCGGCGGCGGTCCGGTCGGTATCGAGACCATCGCTGCCGGTCTGTCGGAACCGCGCGACGCGATCGAGGATATCATCGAGCCCTATATGATCCAGCAGGGTTTCATCCAGCGTACGCCACGCGGCCGAATTCTGACCGGTACGGCCTGGAAACATCTGGGCATGCAGCCTCCCAAGGATATCGAAGCTGCGCAGTTCCGGCTCACCCTGGAAGAGGATTGAGCGAAAAGGGAGAGGCATATGCCGGAATATGATTCTTCGCGGGTGTTTCGCAAACTTGCACGCAACAACCGGCTGGCCAATTTCCGGCTGCATCACGTCTGTCTTCAGCTTTCGCAAGAGGAGTTCGTGGCTCCTCGGGTCAGCTTCTTTCCCACCCTTCGCGCAACCCTGAACCACATCTACACCGTCGACCGTTTTTATATTGACGCGGTCAAAGGCGGGACGCTCGGCCTTGACGCCTTTGCCGAGGAGGAACCTTTCGCCACCATGGCGGAACTGCGCATCGCCCAGGCGGAACTTGATGAGGCGTTGATCGCCTTTGTCGATAGGCTTGATGGAGACGGCCTCGCTGCCACTGTCAATATTCATCGTGGCGCGCGCATTCAGCAGGATCGTTGCGACGATGTCCTGTCCCATCTCTTTCAACACCAGACGCATCATCGCGGGCAGGCGCATGCGATGTTGTCCGGTACCATGATGGAACCGCCGCAGCTGGATGAATTCATTGTGGGAGATGACGCAAAGGCGAGAAAAGCCGAGATGGATGCGTTAGGGTGGACGGAAACCGATTTGATGTTTCCAGCCCGCAGGTCCAGTTAATGACACAAGATACCAAAGTGCAGGACACCCGTATCCGCATGAAATTCAAGCCGAAGCGCATTTTCCAGATGCGCGTTGCGGGGCTGGCGTTTCGTGATGGCCATGTGCTGGTGCACCGGGCGTCGCATGAAAAATTCTGGACCTTTCCGGGTGGCCGCGCCGAAATGGGCGAGCGTTCCGAAGAAACGCTGGCGCGTGAGATGGTGGAGGAGCTTGGCGTCGAGGCGAAGGTCGGGCGGCTTTTGTGGGCGGTCGAGAATTTTTTCCATTATGAGGGCAAGGACTGGCACGAACTCGGTTTCTATTACCTGATGGACCTGCCGGAGACGCTTGCCTTTCATCCAACGGATATCATTCACCGCGTTCAGGATGGCGACAACGAGCTTGAGTTTCGCTGGGTCGCCGCGACCCGTGAAGCGTTGACGGAACTCGATATTCCGCCCTATTTCATCGCCGATGAAATAGAACACTTGCCGCAGACCACGAGACATCTTGTCTGGCATGACGGCGATCTGGACGATAAATGACTTCTGCCCCTGTAACGAGGCGCCACGAGCATCTTATCGTCCGCGAAGGTCGTTCAGGCGCGGTCGATTTTTTCAAGGAGACATCATGAGCGAGCTTGTGGTTTCGCTTTCAGGCGAACTCATGGAACATGGGCACCGCCTGACACAGCGGGTCTATTATGAGGACACGGATTTTTCCGGTCTCGTTTATCACGCGCGTTATCTGCATTTTCTCGAGCGCGGGCGCACCGATTACCTGCGTTGCCTTGGCTGCGAACAAAGCGCGCTTCTGACCGCCGACGAAGAAGGTCTCGTCTTCGTCGTTCATCGCATGGAGATCGATTTCAAGAGCCCGGCGCGGATGGATGACGTGTTGACGATCACCACCGTTACCGAAAAGGCTGGCGGTGCGAAAATGGTGCTCAATCAGGAGATTCGGCGCGGCGAAACACTGCTTGTCACCGCGAAGGTCATCATCGCCGTCATCAATGCCAATGGCCGGCCGAGGCGTCTTCCGGAGGCGGTTGCCGAAAAATTCCTGAAGTAAGTTCAGGGCCGGTCCAGTAAATCCATCGAGCGTGGCGCGGTTGTAACACTCCTTTAACCATAATGGTGTCTTACTTTAGCAACTGGCATTTGTGCGGCGCACGCCTTCCTTTCACCAAATTTATTGGCAAGTAAGGCTTACTGGCAAGTATCGGGGTATGGCAAAGGGGTTGGCGGCTGTTGCCGCAGGACTTCGAGCGTTAACACGCGTTTGAATCGCCCGGTCCCGCACCGGGCGTTTGGATTCGGGGATTGGATAATTATGGAACAGGCAGGTTTGGCAGCGGCGACGCACGATGTAAGTCTCTGGGCGCTGTTTATGCAGGCGGGCCTCATCGTGAAGTTCGTGATGATCGGACTGATCGCCGCCTCGGTCTGGACGTGGGCGATCGTCTTCGACAAATACGTAAGCTTCGGCAAGGCAAAGCGCCAGTTCGACCAGTTCGAGCAGGTCTTCTGGTCGGGCCAGTCGCTTGAGGAGCTTTACCGCACGTTGGCGGAACGCCAGAATGTCGGTCTTGCGGCAATTTTCGTTTCCGCCATGCGGGAATGGAAGAAATCATTCGAACGTGGCGCGCGTTCGCCCATCGGTCTGCAAATGCGTATCGACCGGGCAATGGACGTGACGATTGCCCGTGAAGGCGAACAATACGAGGCTCGCCTCGGTTCTCTCGCCACCATCGGTTCGGCAGGTCCGTTCATCGGTCTGTTCGGCACGGTCGTCGGTATCATGACCTCGTTCCAGGCGATCGCCGGTTCCAAGTCCACCAACCTTGCGGTTGTGGCGCCGGGTATCGCGGAAGCGCTTCTGGCGACGGCCATCGGTCTCGTGGCGGCTATTCCGGCGGTTATCGCCTACAACAAGTTCACGGCCGACGCGCACAAGCTTTCCGCCCGCATGGAAGGTTTCGCCGACGAGTTTTCCGCGATCCTGTCGCGCCAGATCGATGAAAAACTTCAGACGCGGCAGGCCGCCCAATAAGCGGCCCCAATTTACATGCTGTGCAGTAATTTGCCGCAAGGCAAAATGGAGTAGATGGTATGGGTATGTCAGCAGGTGGCAGCAGCGGTGGTTCCGGTGGACGCCGGGGACGCGGTGGACGTCGCAGGAGCGGCGCGATCAGCGAGATCAACGTGACGCCGCTGGTCGACGTCATGCTCGTGCTGCTCATCATCTTCATGGTGGCCGCACCGATGATGACGGTCGGTGTTCCGATCGATCTGCCGCAGACATCCGCCAACGCGCTGAATTCGGATACGCAGCCGATCACGATTTCCGTCAATGCCAATGGTCAGATTCATTTGCAGGAAACGGAAATCCAGGCGGCCGAAGTAGCCGACAAGCTGCAGGCGATCGCCACGACAGGTTATAACGAACGAATTTTCGTGCGCGCGGATTCCGTTGCCGCATACGGCGTTGTCGCCGATGTGATGGCGCGTATCCAGGCGGCGGGCTTCAAGAATATCGGCCTTGTAACCCAGCAGAAACAGGACAATTGACGTAAAGCGATGAAGGGCAGCCTTACCACATCCGCGATCGTGCACGTGTCGCTTCTGGCTTTCGCCCTCGTTTCCCTGGGCTCGCCGGAACCGCTTGACGTGTCGCAGGCCGAGGCCTTGCCTGTGGAGCTGGTGCCGATCGAGGAATTGAGCCAGATCCAGCAGGGCGACAAAAAAGCGCCGAAAGCGGAGAAGTCTGCCCCGGTTCCGACCACGCGTCCGGATATCGTCGAGAACGCCCAGAATGTCGGCAACAACGTAGCTGACATTGAAGCGCCGCCGACGCCTACGACAAAGCCCAACGACAATATCAGCGCCGCTGCCCCGCCAAAGCAGGAAAAGCCGCAACCGGTCGTCGATACCAAGGCGAACGAGGTGAAGGAAATCGTCAAGGAAGAGACCTCGGCTCCCAAGCCGCAGGAAATGGCCGCCTTGCCGCAGACCAAGCCTGAAATCGCGCCGCAGCCGAAGACGGAACCGCCGCCGCAGGAAACCAAGACGGAAGAGCCGCCGCCCGTGCAGCAGGAGCCGGCCGAAATTCCCGTGCCGCCAAACGTGCCGCGCCCGAATTCCCGTCCCGAACCGCCGAAGCCGGAAGAGCCGAAACAGGCCGAAACCAAGCCCGCCGAGCAGAAGCCCGCCGAAAAGCCGGCGGAGACCAAGCCCGACCAGGCGAAATCCACGGACAAACCTTCCGACAAGAAGCCGGGCGAGAAAAAGCAGGAAACGGCGAAGTCCGCTTCGTCGAAGCAAAGCGATTTTAACGCCGACGACGTTGCTGCACTGTTGAACAAGCAGGAGCCTTCAGGTGGCGGGGCCAAGCGCTCTACCCAGCAGGCATCGCTTGGCGGCAAAAAGACGACGGGCGGCTCGACGCTCAGCCAGACGGAAATGGATGCGCTGCGTGGCGCGATCCAGAAGAACTGGCAGATCATTCCCGGCATGGCGGATGCCTCGGACGTTCGCGTTCGGGTCACCATGAAGCTTGACCGTGATGGAACCATCATCGGCCGGCCCGAGATCGAGGCAACGGGTGGTTCCGAGGGAACGCGCCGCGCTCTTTCCGGCGGGGCTTATCGCGCCATCATGCGTTCTGCTCCGTTCACGAACCTTCCTGCCGACAAATATGATGCATGGAACGAAGTCGTAGTGAATTTCGATCCCAGTGAATTGCTATGAATGCTGAAAGGCCTGGCAACATGAAGATATTTTCGCCGATCCGGCTGGTGCTCGCTGTCGCGGCCCTCATGTCGGTTTTCTCCGCACCGGCTTTTGCACGGGTGGAAATCAACATCAACAAGGGCAACGTCGAGCCCTTGCCCATCGCCATAACCGACTTCATGTCCGGTGACGGCATTGGCGCGCAGGTTTCGGCCGTCATCGCGGCCGATCTGCAGCGCTCGGGTCTGTTCGCACCGGTCAACAAGAGTGCCTTCATCGAAAAAATCGCCAACCCGGATCAGCAGCCGCGTTTCGAGGACTGGAAGGTCATCAACGCCCAGGCGCTTGTGACCGGCCGCGTGACCCGCGAAAGCGACGGGCGTCTGCGCGCCGAGTTCCGCCTATGGGATACTTTCGCAGGTCAGCAGATGACCGGGCAGCAGTTCTTCACGCAGCCGGAAAACTGGCGTCGTGTTGCCCACATCATCGCCGACGCCATTTATGAGCGCGTCACGGGTGAAAAGGGCTATTTCGATACCCGCGTCGTTTTCGTCTCCGAAAGCGGTCCGAAGACGGCGCGCAAGCGCCAGCTGTCGATCATGGATCAGGACGGTTTCAACGTCCGCAACCTGACCAATTCGAACGACATCGTTCTGACGCCGCGTTTCTCGCCGAACCGTCAGGAAGTCACGTACATGTCCTTCGAAGGCCAGCAGCCGCGCGTCTACCTGCTGCAGCTGGAAACCGGACAGCGCGAAGTGGTGGGCAACTTCCCCGGCATGACGTTCTCGCCGCGTTTCTCGCCGGATGGCCAGAAGGTCATCATGAGCCTTCAGCAGGATGGTAACGCCAATATCTACACCATGGACCTGCGCTCACGCACCACGACGCGCCTGACGAACACGTCCGCGATCGATACGGCACCGTCATTCTCCCCGGATGGGCAGCGTGTCGCCTTTGAAAGTGACCGTGGCGGCCGCCAGCAGATCTATGTCATGAATGCCGATGGTTCCGGCCAGCAGCGCCTTTCTTTCGGCGACGGTTCCTATTCCACTCCGGTATGGTCGCCGCGCGGCGATCTGATCGCCTTCACCAAGCAGTCGGGCGGCAAGTTCTCGATCGGCGTGATGAAGACGGACGGTTCGGGTGAGCGCATCCTGACCAGCGGTTTCCATAATGAGGGTCCGACCTGGGCGCCGAATGGCCGCGTGCTGATGTTCTTCCGCCAGAACGCCGGCGCAGGTGGCCCGCAGCTCTATTCGATCGACCTGACGGGCTACAACGAACAGCTCATCAAGACGCCCACCTTCGCTTCGGATCCGGCCTGGTCGCCGCTTCTGGACTGATATTGACTGCCATGACGGCGCCGGAAAAACCGGCGCCGTCATGTTTTGACCGCACCGTGCGGGAAATGCCTCTTTCTTGCCGCAAAGTGTTGTGAGGGAGCAAAAAAATGGGACATTTCCTTTCTGTTAACCATAAGCGTTTGTCGGCTATTAACCTCGATCCGTTAGTGTCTGGCAACGTTATTGAAATTCCAAGGAGAGACCGGCGATGAGCCGTACACACACTTCGGCACTCAGCCCGATGCAGAAACTGGCCCGTAACCCCGCTGTTATCGCCATGACGCTCGCTCTTGCTCTCGCAGGCTGCGCGAACAAGAAGAACATGCCGAACAGCGCCGGTGAACTCGGTCTTGGCGGTGCGGGTTCTGCGACGCCGGGCTCCCAGCAGGACTTCACGGTCAATGTCGGCGACCGCATCTTCTTCGATACGGACTCGACTTCGATCCGCGCCGATGCGCAGCAGACGCTGCAGCGCCAGGCGCAGTGGCTTTCTCGCTACCCGAACTACGCGATCACCGTCGAAGGCCATGCCGACGAACGCGGTACGCGTGAATACAACCTGGCGCTCGGCGCCCGTCGTGCCGCTGCGACCCGCGACTTCCTGGCTTCCCAGGGCGTTCCGGCAGGCCGCATGAAGACGATCTCCTACGGTAAGGAAAAGCCGGTCGCCGTTTGCGACGACATTTCCTGCTGGTCGCAGAACCGCCGCGCCGTGACGGTTCTCGGTGGCGCGGGCATGTGATCGCCTGACGCTTTTGTGATCTTGAATGGAAGGCGGTCTATGGGCCGCCTTTCGTTTTTTTCATAGTTTGGCCGAAGTTAAGTTGCTTTTTCGGTTGATATGGAAAAAATCCGGCTTGCGCCATTCCGGTGCAAATCAGTTAAGGCAGGACGAATGAGATGAAGAAACTTGTCGTGGCGGGAATGCTGGGGCTTGCAGCCTGCACCGGCCTGAGCGGCACAGCCGTTTCGGGTCCGCTGTTCGGTGCGGGGGGTAGCTTCGGCACGTTCAACTCTCAGCAGGCCCCGGTCGTCCGGGTTCAGGCCAATGAAGCCTATAAGGTTCAGCAGCTTGAAGAACAGATCCGGCAGCTCAACGGCCGCATCGAAGAAATGAGCTTCCAGCTTTTGCAGATGCAGGAAACGATCCGCAAGGCGCAGGAAGACAATGAGTTCCGCTTCCAGGAACTGGAAGGCGGCAATGCCGGCGGCAAGGGCGCAAGTCCGACCACGCCGAAAAAGAAGGCGGAGGTCACTCCGACCACCCCGCCGAGTGACGACGTTGCAACAATCATCGAAACGCCACCTCAGGGTGGCGCTTCCGTTTCGCCGTCCGCCCCGGCCAATGCGCCGAGCGCACCGGCAGAGACGACGCTTGGCTCCATCGAACTTGATTCCAAGGGCATGCCGATCGGCGGCTCATTGAACCAGGGTGCCAATAATTCTTCCGGCAGTCTTCCGGGTGTCACCAACGGCAACGGTTCGCGCAAGACCGATCCGGTCAACACGGCAGCGCTGACAAGCGAAAGCGATATCTATCAGGCTGCTTACGGCCATGTTCTTTCCGGCGACTACAGGCTGGCGGAGCAGGGGTTCCAGCAATATCTCCAGGGTTATCCCAAGGGCACCAAGGCCGCAGATGCCAGCTTCTGGCTGGGCGAGGCGCAATATTCGCAGGGCAAGTTCAACGAGGCGGCAAAAACCTTCCTGAACGGCCACCAGACCTATGGTAAGTCTCCAAAAGCCCCGGAAATGCTGATGAAGCTCGGCATGTCGCTTGCGGCTCTGGACAATACCGAAACCGCCTGCGCCACGTTGCGCGAGGTGCCGAAGCGTTACCCCAGTGCTTCGAAGACCGTGTTGAACAAGGTTGCCAGCGAACAGAAGCGGCTGAGCTGCTGATCTTTCTCCTGCCATGGCGGCGGTTTTTCCATGCCGGTTGATGCCCGCATTTTGAACGAAAAAACAGTTGCGCCGCTTGCGGCGGCACGGTCCTTCGTCGAAAAACTTCACAAACCCACCCATATTCTCATCGCAATCTCCGGCGGCAGCGATTCCACCGGTCTGTTGCTGGCATTGTATGAGGTGATGGAGGAGATCGGTCGCGAGCGGGTGCAGCTTTCCGCCGTCACGGTCGACCATGCACTGAGAGCGGAATCCGCCGATGAGGCCCATAAGGTCTCCATGCTTTGCGCCGAACTCGGCATTCCCCATGCCGTGCGCCGATGGGATGGCGTCAAACCCGCTTCAGGCATTTCCGAAGCCTCGCGCCTCGCCCGATATCGCCTGATCGCCGAGGTTGCCCGTGACATTGGCGCGGATCTTGTCGTGACAGGGCATACGATCGGCGACCAGCGGGAAACCGTCGCGATGCGCGCCGCCCGGAATAGTGGCGTTGACAATCTCGGCCTCTCCGGAATGGCTGATGCTGTCCTGTACGACAGGCGTCACTGGATCATGCGGCCGTTCCTGACCTGTGAAAGACAGGCAATCTGCGATTTCGTCTCATCCCGTTCGCGGGGCTGGATTGACGATCCGAGCAATGAAAACGTCGGCTATGAACGCGTGCGGGTGCGACAGTCACTTCCCGGCTCCCCGGTGCAGGTCGACGCGGAGGCGGCAGTCAAAAGGCAGGCGCTTTCTGAAAAAACGGCCGCTTTCCTGCGCCGGTACGTTGATGTCTCTCAATCCGCGCTCGCCAGATTATCCGGTGACGGCCTGATGCCCGATCTTCCGGAATTCCGGCACGGTCTGGCGGCGCTCATCGCTACGCTCGGCGGCAGGGCCTATTTCCCGGCCGCAAGCAGCATGGATCGGGTGTTGCTGTTTCTAAAAACGGGGGAGAACGGCCGGATGACAGTCGGTCGCGTTCTTCTCGATCGCCGGCGGGATGGGCTTTATCTTTTTCGGGAACATCGAAACCTGCCGGAGCTTCGCGTCGAGGCCGGCACTCAGGGACTGTGGGACGATCGCTTCCCTGTGACAAACACATCGGCTTTTCCGGTGCATGTCGGGGCGGGCTATGCTGCGGATGCGGCGGCACTTTTCCCGTTGGTGCCGGTTGGAGTGGCGAAACAGGCGATGGCGATCCTGCCGCAAATCACCGCACCGGCCGCCGACGCTGTGTCCTTGACGGGCACCGTCACCATCGCGCCGAGGCTCGCACCCTTCGACCTTTTCCTGCCGCGCTTCGACCTTGAATTGGCGGATGCGATCGCCGTTTTATTTGGCCGCCCGGCATATCGACAGCCGCCGGTTTAAATCCGGCCTCTTTTTCGTGAATTGCCACGGAATACTTTTTACACCAAAACGCATCAGATAACGGCCTTCGCCTTGGCAACGGCAGATGTCGTCCTTATGTTAGGGACGAGTAATGGCGGGCAGCAAACATGTCCGTGTGAGTTCGGGGAGTTCTATGAACCCAAATTTCAGAAATTTCGCCTTGTGGGCGGTGATTGCCCTTTTGCTGATCGCTTTGTTCAGCATGTTCCAGACCTCGCCGACGCAAACGAGTTCGCGTGAAATTCCGTATTCCCAGTTCATTCGCGATGTGGACTCCGGACGAGTTCGCGACGTGACCGTGACGGGGAACAGGGTTCTCGGAACATATACCGAAAACGGTACGGCCTTTCAGACCTATTCCCCGGTCATCGACGACAGCCTGATGGAACGCTTGCAGAGCAAGAACGTCACCATCGTGGCACGTCCCGAGAGCGACGGTTCCTCTGGTTTTTTGAGCTATCTCGGCACGCTCTTGCCGATGTTCCTCATCCTTGGCGTCTGGCTGTTCTTCATGCGGCAGATGCAGGGCGGCTCGCGCGGCGCGATGGGTTTTGGCAAGTCCAAGGCCAAGCTTCTGACGGAAGCGCATGGTCGGGTGACGTTTGACGACGTCGCAGGCGTGGACGAAGCCAAGCAGGACCTTGAGGAAATCGTGGAGTTTCTGCGCGACCCGCAGAAGTTCCAGCGCCTCGGCGGCAAAATTCCGCGCGGTGTGCTGCTGGTCGGCCCTCCCGGCACCGGTAAAACGCTTCTGGCGCGTTCCGTCGCTGGCGAAGCGAATGTGCCGTTCTTCACGATTTCCGGTTCGGACTTCGTGGAAATGTTTGTCGGCGTTGGCGCAAGCCGTGTGCGTGACATGTTCGAACAGGCCAAGAAAAATGCGCCCTGCATCATCTTCATCGACGAAATCGATGCTGTCGGTCGTCATCGCGGCGCCGGTCTCGGCGGTGGTAATGACGAGCGCGAGCAGACGCTGAACCAGCTGCTGGTCGAAATGGACGGCTTCGAGGCCAATGAGGGCATCATCCTCATCGCCGCGACCAACCGTCCTGACGTTCTCGACCCGGCGCTTCTGCGTCCCGGCCGTTTCGACCGTCAAGTGGTCGTGCCGAACCCGGATATCGTCGGCCGCGAGCGCATCCTCAAGGTTCACGTTCGCAACGTGCCGCTGGCGCCTAATGTCGATCTCAAGATTCTGGCCCGTGGCACGCCCGGTTTTTCGGGTGCAGACCTGATGAACCTCGTCAACGAAGCCGCTCTGATGGCCGCCCGCCGCAACAAGCGCGTGGTGACCATGCAGGAATTCGAGGACGCCAAGGACAAGATCATGATGGGTGCGGAACGCCGCTCCTCCGCCATGACCGAGGCTGAAAAGAAGTTGACAGCTTACCATGAGGCGGGACACGCGATTACCGCGCTGAAGGTCGCCATGGCCGATCCGTTGCACAAAGCGACGATCATACCGCGCGGCCGTGCCTTGGGCATGGTCATGCAGTTGCCGGAAGGCGACCGCTACTCCATGAGCTACAAATGGATGGTGTCGCGTCTGGTGATCATGATGGGTGGTCGCGTTGCCGAGGAATTGACCTTCGGCAAGGAAAACATCACCTCCGGTGCGTCTTCGGATATCGAGCAGGCCACCAAGCTTGCCCGCGCCATGGTGACGCAATGGGGCTTCTCCGATGCTCTAGGACAGGTATCCTATGGTGAGAACCAGCAGGAAGTGTTCCTTGGCCATTCCGTTTCGCAGTCCAAGAATGTCTCCGAGGCAACGGCCCAGACGATCGATACCGAAGTCCGCCGCCTGATCGACGAGGCCTATACTGAGGCACGGCGTATTCTGACGGACAACCACGACGGGTTTGTTGCGATTGCCGAGGGTCTTCTCGAATACGAGACCCTTACGGGTGACGAGATCAGGGCATTGCTGAGGGGCGAGAAGCCCGCGCGCGACCTGGGCGATGATTCTCCAGGCAGCCGTGGTTCGGCAGTGCCGAAAGCCGGCACCAAGAAGGACGGCCCGAGTGAAGCCAAGGGTGACGGCGAAGCCAAGGGCGACGGTGAGGCCGAAGGTGGCATGGAGCCGCAGCCGCACTGATCGCTTGAACAAAGCGACCTATTGTAAAATGGCCACCCGGTTTCCGGGTGGCCATTTCAGTTTGGTAACAAGATATAAGCCATTTTCGCGGTAATTTACGTGCTGTTTATCGTTGTTTGTGGCATCTAGCCAAAAACGCTTCCGGCTGTTTTCACCTTTTGCCGGAATGCCCGAAAGATTTGGAGTTCAAATGGCACGCCGTTATTTCGGAACCGATGGTATCCGCGGACAGTCGAACGTATTTCCCATGACGCCGGATCTGGCGATGCGTGTGGGCATTGCTGTCGGAACGATCTTCCGCCGGGGTCATCATCGCCACCGTGTCGTGATCGGCAAGGATACGCGGCTTTCGGGGTACATGCTGGAAAATGCACTGGTTGCCGGTTTTACCGCAGCCGGCCTCGATGTCTTTCTGCTCGGGCCTATTCCCACGCCCGCCGTCGCGATGCTGACCCGTTCGCTGCGTGCCGATATCGGCGTGATGATCTCGGCGTCGCACAACCCCTTTTCCGACAACGGCATCAAGCTTTTCGGACCGGATGGCTACAAACTCTCCGACGAACTGGAAATGGAAATTGAGGATATTCTCGACAAGGATATCTATGCCCAGCTTGCCAAGCCGAGTGAGATCGGTCGCGCCAAGCGCGTGGATGGCGATATTTACCGCTATATCGAATTCGTCAAACGCACCCTGCCGCGTGACGTGACGCTCAGCGGCCTCCGGATCGCCATCGACTGCGCCAACGGCGCTGCCTACAAGGTGGCCCCCGCAGCACTCTGGGAACTGGGGGCGGAAGTCGTCACCATCGGCAACGAGCCGAACGGTATCAATATCAACCTCGAATGCGGCTCCACCCATCCCGAAGCCCTGCAGAAGAAGGTGCATGAGGTGCGGGCTGATATCGGCATCGCGCTCGATGGCGATGCGGACCGTGTCATCATCGTCGACGAACGTGGTGAGATCGTCGACGGCGACCAGCTGATGGCGGTGATTGCCGATAGCTGGGCCGCCGACAACACGCTGCGCGGCGGCGGCATTGTCGCCACCGTGATGTCCAACCTCGGCCTGGAGCGCTTCCTTGGCGACAAGGGCCTCACCCTTGCCCGCACCAAGGTGGGCGACCGTTATGTCGTCGAGCATATGCGCAACCACAATTTCAACGTTGGCGGTGAGCAGTCCGGCCATATCGTGCTGTCGGATTACGGCACCACCGGTGATGGTCTCGTGGCGGCATTGCAGGTTCTCGCCAAGGTTAAACGCTCCGGCCTTACCGTCAGCGAGGTTTGCCGCAAGTTCGAGCCGGTGCCGCAACTCCTGAAAAACGTGCGTATTTCCGGCGGCAAGCCTTTGGAAAACCCGGTCGTGCTGCAGGCGATCGCTGATGCGGAAAGCGCGTTGGCCAATAATGGCCGCCTCGTCATCCGCCCTTCCGGCACGGAGCCGCTGATCCGTGTCATGGCGGAGGGCGACGACAGTGCGAAAGTGGAACAGATCGTCAACGACCTTGTCGGCGTGATATCCAACGCCCGTTCCGCCGCGTAAGCTGAGCCGGCGAAAGCAACGAAAAAGAAGCCGGCCTTCCAGCCGGCTTTTTCTTTTAGTGTTTCCTAATAAAAATAGTGAATCATCGTGGTTAATCGGGACTTAACCATTTTACGTCAATCTCCATGACTGAACAGTTCACTGGCATCTGCTGTCGCAACCGCGCACGTGCCTCTTCAGGAGTGGAAGTCATGAAAAACGCCCTGGCCGGATTTCTGGCCGTTCTGCTGACCGGCACGAGCGCCGTCGGCGCAGATCTTTACCAGGCCGAACCCGCCCCGGCTTACGTCGAGGCCCCCGAAGTCCAGATCACGCAGGCGAGCGGCTGGTATCTGCGCGGCGACGTCGGTTATTCCTTCAACAAGCTGCGCGGCGCCAATTATTATCAGGGCGGACCGGGCGGTTATCTCGCCAATTTCGACTCGGCGGAGATCAAGGACAGCTATGTCGTCGGTGCCGGTGTCGGTTATCAGTTCAACAACTATTTCCGCAGTGATGTGACCTTCGACTATATGGGTAAATCTGATTTCCGAGGTTCGACCAGCGGTTTTTGCGGATCGGTGCCGGGACGATGTGTTTCGGCCGACCTCAGCTCGCTTAGAGCCTATACGCTGATGGCGAACGCCTATGTCGATCTCGGCACCTATGGCCGTGTCACGCCTTATGTCGGTGGCGGTATCGGCGGCTCCTATGTCAAGTGGGATAAGTTGCGCAATACATCGTGCAGCGTCAGTGGCCTCGGCTGTGACCCGACCACCGAGCACGGCGGCGAGGGCAAGTGGCGTTTCGCTTATGCCCTGATGGCCGGCGCGTCCATTGATGTCACCTGTAACCTCAAGGCCGATATCGGCTACCGTTTCCGCCACATCAACAAGGGCGATATGTTCGCCTACGAGAATGGCGGCGGCCCGGGCCGCGACAAGGGTCTCTATTCGCATGAAGTGCGCGTCGGCGGCCGTTATGTCTTCAATGGCTGCGATACCGCGCAATATATGCCGCCTGCCGATATTCCGCTGCAGCCTGCCGTTTATAAATAAACGTCACGCCGGACTGGTAGCTTGAAACCGCCCGCATCCTCCTCGGATGCGGGCGGTTTTTTGTTTAGGGGTGTCTGACGCGGCGCATGACGCATATGGACTAAAATTTCCATGCGTAGCGACATATTCCGCTTGACGGAGGCCGGTGAGAGGAATAGCAACGGCGTCAGGACACTCCACCCTAACGTGGAGCGCCTATCTGGAAGGATAGTCAAAATGACAGATATCGTGAAGCCGGACATGCGTCCGGGCAATACGCATTTTTCCTCTGGTCCCTGCTCGAAGCGTCCCGGTTGGTCGCTAGACGCTCTTTCCGATGCGCCGCTCGGTCGCTCGCATCGCGCCAAGGTTGGCAAAGCCAAGCTGAAGCAGGCCATCGATCTCACCCGTGAAATTTTGAACGTTCCCGCCGATTATCGTATCGGTATCGTTCCTGCATCCGATACCGGTGCCGTTGAAATGGCGCTCTGGTCTCTGCTCGGCGAACGTGGCGTCGATATGGTCGCCTGGGAAAGCTTCGGTGCCGGCTGGGTCACCGACGTCGTCAAGCAGCTGAAGCTTAAGGACGTCCGCAAGTTCGAGGCCGATTACGGCCTGCTGCCGAACCTTGCCGAGGTCAATTTCGACCGTGACGTGGTTTTCACCTGGAACGGCACCACGTCAGGCGTTCGCGTTCCCAATGCCGATTTTATTCCTGATGACCGCAAGGGTCTGACGATCTGTGACGCCACCTCGGCGGCTTTTGCGCAGGACATGGACTTTACAAAGCTCGACGTCGTGACCTTCTCCTGGCAGAAGGTTCTGGGCGGCGAGGGTGGCCATGGCGTCATCATTCTTTCGCCCCGCGCTGTCGAGCGCCTCTTGAGCTACGCACCGGCATGGCCTCTGCCGAAAATCTTCCGCATGGTCTCCGGCGGCAAGCTCATCGAAGGCATTTTCACCGGTGAAACCATCAACACGCCGTCGATGCTTTGCGTTGAGGACTATATCGACGCGCTGCTGTGGGCGAAGAACCTCGGTGGCCTGAAGGCGCTGATCGGCCGTGCCGATGCCAATGCCAAGGTGATTTACGACTTCATCGAGAAGAATAACTGGATTGCCAATCTGGCCGTCAAGCCGGAAACCCGCTCCAATACCTCCGTCTGCCTGAAGATCGTCGATCCCGACGTGGCTGCGCTGGACGCCGCCGCGCAGGCGGATTTCGCCAAGGGCATCGTCGCCCTGCTCGAAAAGGAAAATGTCGCCCTCGATATCGGCGCTTACCGCGACGCACCGTCCGGTCTGCGCATCTGGGCCGGCGCGACCATCGAGACGGCCGATATGGAAGCCGTCATGCCTTGGCTCGCCTGGGCGTACCAGACGCAGAAGGCAACGCTCTCCAAGGCTGCCGCCTGATTTTGATACCGGCCCTGCGCTGATGCAGGGCCGTCGATTTCCCGCTTTTAAAACTGCACCGCTTTTCAAGGAGCCCGTAAACCATGGCACCTCGCGTACTCGTATCTGACGAACTGTCGGAAACCGCCGTCCAGATCTTCCGTGATCGTGGCGTCGAAGTCGATTTCCAGCCGAAGCTCGGCAAGGACAAGGACAAGCTGGCTGAAATCATCGGCAATTACGATGGTCTTGCCATTCGTTCCGCCACCAAGGCGACCGAAAAGCTGATCGAGGCGGCGACCAACCTCAAGGTCATCGGCCGCGCCGGCATCGGCGTTGACAATGTCGATATTCCGGCCGCATCGCGCCGTGGTATCATTGTCATGAACACGCCGTTCGGCAACTCCATCACCACCGCCGAACATGCGATTGCGCTGATGTTCGCCGTCGCGCGCCAGCTTCCGGCCGCCGATAGCTCCACGCAGGCGGGCAAGTGGGAAAAGTCGAAATTCATGGGTGTCGAAATCACCGGCAAGACGCTCGGCGTCATCGGTGCCGGCAATATCGGCTCCATCGTCTGCTCGCGCGCACTTGGTCTCAAGATGCATGTTCTGGCCTACGACCCCTTCCTGTCGCCGGAGCGCGCGCAGGAAATGGGCGTGACCAAGGTTGAACTGGACGAGCTTCTGGCGCAGGCTGATTTCATCACCCTGCATGTGCCGATGACCGACAAGACACGCGGCATTCTGGGTGCTGAAAACCTTGCCAAGACCAAGAAGGGCGTGCGCATCGTCAACTGCGCCCGTGGTGGTCTGGTGGATGAAGCAGCCCTTGCCGAAGCCATCAAGTCCGGCCATGTCGCAGGCGCCGGTTTCGACGTGTTCGAAGTCGAACCCGCCACCGAAAGCCCGCTGTTCGGCCTGCCGAACGTCGTCTGCACGCCGCATCTCGGCGCATCGACCACGGAAGCGCAGGAAAACGTTGCCCTTCAGGTTGCCGAGCAGATGTCGGATTATCTGGTCAAGGGTGCAGTCTCCAACGCCATCAACATGCCGTCGATCACGGCGGAGGAAGCCCCGCGCCTGAAGCCCTTCATCCGTCTGGCGGATGTTCTCGGTTCTTTCGTCGGCCAGGTGCAGGAAAGCGCAACGAAGGAAATCGAAATCCTTTATGACGGTGCAACCGCCAATATGAACACCAAGGCGCTGACCAGCGCGTTGCTGGCCGGCCTCATCCGCACTCAGGTTGCGGATGTGAACATGGTTTCCGCACCCGTCATGATCAAGGAAAAGGGTATCATCCTGTCCGAGGTCAAGCGCGACAAGACCGGCGTTTACGACGGTTACATCAAGCTGACGGTCAAGACGGAAAACCAGATCCGCTCTGTCGCCGGCACGGTGTTTTCGGATGGCAAACCGCGCTTCATCCAGATCAAGAACATCAACATGGATGCCGATGTCGGATCGCACATGATCTACATCACCAACACCGACGTTCCCGGCATGATCGGCTTCATGGGCACCACGCTCGGCGAGGCTGGCGTCAACATCGCCAACTTCCAGCTCGGCCGTGAAAAGGAAGCCGGCGACGCCATCGCGCTTCTTTATGTCGATGGTCCTGTCTCCGAAGATGTGCTGGACAAGCTGCGTGCCAACCCGGCAATCCGCCAGGTCCGGCCGCTGACCTTCAACATCGACTGATACCTATCGTTCCTCCCAAGGGGACAATAAGGCCCGGTGCAGGGGAAACCCTGTGCCGGGTTTTTTATCTCTGGAACCGCCGGTTTCAACGAAATACGCGCGCGTTTCCTCCACTGGTTGCATATCACGAAAAATTTAAGCCGCGCATACTAAAAATGATGATCATGAGTTGCTATATCGCCTGCTGACAGCTGCTCATGGGAGGGCGGCCAACAGGAGATAACGATGTTTGCTGCCTTTCGGCGCTTCAAGGGTTTGTTCGCAGTCGCCGCGCTTGGTATCGCGGTATCTTTCGTCGCCGTCGACATGGCGGAAGCACGCCGCGCCAGCGGCGGTTTTGGTAGCCGCGGCACAAGGACGTTTTCCGCGCCGCCATCGACCAGCACGGCACCCGGCCAGACAGCGCCGATCAACCGGAGCATGACGCCGAATACCCAGCAGAACCAGGCAACGCCCGGCGCGGCCCAGCCGGCCCGTCCCGGCGCACAGGCGCCGCAGCAGAGCCGTGGCCTGTTTGGCGGCATGATGGGTGGCCTTATGGGCGGCCTGTTGATGGGTGGCCTGTTCGGCATGCTGATGGGCGGCGGCTTCGGTGGCATGGCCGGTTTCTTCGGCATGTTGCTGCAGGCAGCGCTGATCGGCCTTCTGGTCATGTTCGCCATGCGCTTCTTCGCATCGCGCCGTCAGGGGCAGCCCGCTTTTGGCGCGGCAAACGGCTCGGCGCGCACGGATAATTCCGGCTCCTCCTTTAAGGGCGGTTCGCAGGCAGCACCTTCGACGTCCTCGTTCAAAATCCCGAAGATCGGCGCGCTTGCCGGTGCTGCGGGCGGCGCGGCCGTGGCTTCTGCCGCAACGGCGAAGCCGGTGGCGCATGCAAACGCCATTTCTGAAGGTGACGAGATCGGTGTTACGCAGGGCGACCTCGAAACTTTCCAGAAAATGCTGGAAGACGTTCAGTCTGCCTATTCGGCCGAGGATTACGGCACGTTGCGCAAGCTGACGACACCGGAAGCCATGTCTTATCTTGCCGAGGAACTGAGCGACAATGCCACGAGCGGCGTGAAAAACGACGTGCGCGACGTGAAGCTACTGCAGGGCGACGTTGCCGAAGCCTGGCACGAAGAGGGCCAGGATTATGCGACGGTGGCCATGCGCTACTCCGCCATCGACATCATGCGCGATCGCACCTCGGGCAAGGTAATCGAGGGTGATGAGCAGCATCCGTCCGAAGCGGTGGAAATGTGGACCTTCGTACGCCGTGGCGGCAACGACAACTGGCAGGTCGCCGCTATTCAGGCCGCTGCCTGAGGCGACACATATTCCCTAGCTGAATGAAATGGCCCGGAGGTTTTACGAACCTCCGGGCTTTCGTTTGTCATGATTGGCGATGTCCGGATATCATTCCCCTTCGCGGCTTCTCCAGTGATTCTGCCGGTCGCTTGGCAAAACCGATGGGAGGTCAAAACACTCCCGAAAAACGATGATAAATCTAACGGGTGATATCTGCAGGCCCGTAAGCCGGGTTGTTCGCTTTTGTCCCTGCCATGCAAGGGTTTACGCGCTCGTTGTCGAGGCATCTCGCCGGCGCATGGCTTGGAGGCTCCACGGAATCGCCATTTTTTATTCATCCGGTGTTCAGTCCCTGCATCCTAACCAGAATGCACACACGTCAATGTTACTTTTCGCACCGTTTCTAAACCGCTTTGGAAAGGAACCACAGGCGCAAAACAGCGTTGACAATCCAAACCCCGGCTCGCCCTCAGCAAGCCGGGCCGGGTGGCCGGGCGATGCACGGCCCGCGAGAATGGAGAGCTATCGAAATGAAACGCTTTGACCTGATCGACGGGATGCGCGGTTACTTCCTCGTCTTCATGCTGATCAACCATCTGGTGTTCGCCGGCGGTTTCTGGCTGGTGGAAATCAACCATCGGCAGTTTGCATTCGTTGAGGATGCACAGGGTTTCGTGTTTCTCTCCGGCCTGCTGATCGGCATGGTCTATGCCCGCAAGATGATGAAATACGGTTATGACGCCGGTAAACAGATGATCTGGAACCGTGCCCTGGAGCTTTACCGGTATGCGATGGGTCTCGTCATCGCCGTGCTGTTCTTCCGCATGGTCATTCCGCATGCGCCCTATATCTGGTACAACTGGCTCGGCATGACGACGTTCGACGATCCGCTGCGCCTTGCGGCCATCGCGACGTTCCTCTTCCAGCCGACCTTCATGGATATCCTGCCGCAATACATCGTCTACATGCTGTTTGCGCCGATCCTTGTTAAGCTCTGCCTTGATGGCAAGTGGGCCTATGTCATGGCCGGCTCGCTGCTCGTCTGGATGGCCGGTCAGCTCGGTCTCCAGCAGATTGTGACGACGCCGCTCAACGAACTCGTCAAGGGCACCGACGAACAGGGCATCCGTGTCAGCTTCAATCTGCTCGGCTGGCAGCTGGTGTTCTATTCGGCCCTGGTGATGGGCGCGATGACAGCGCAGAACCGCATCCCGTGGAAGGCGATCTTCTCGCCGCAGCACACCTGGTTGCCGAAGGCCGCCCTTGTCATCTGCCTGTTCTTCATGCCGCTTCGCATCGCCACCGCTTGGGGCCTGATGCCGGAATTCATGATGGGCAAGTTTTCGACCATGGAGATCCGCGCCGATTTCGGTCCGGTCTACCTCATCAACTTCCTTGCTGTCGGTGTCGGCCTGACCTGGCTGGTGATCGCGGGGCCCAATCACCACCGTCCGCTGGTCCGTTCCATCGCCGAGGGCGTCATCTGGGTGCTTTCGCTGAAGTTCCTGCAATTGCTCGGCCGCCATTCGCTTCAGGTCTATGTCTGGCATGTGGCGATCGTCTACGGCATCTATTATCTGGATGGCCGCACGGCGGAACTGTCGCAGGTCAGCAAGACGCTGATCGCCCTCACTGCAATCGGTTTGTTGGCCTTGCCGGCCCTGTGGAGGGAGCGCGACAAGTGGATTGGCAGCAGCGGCCAGAAAACGGCGGGCGCTTAACAGCCTGTGACGACCTGGATCTAATGCCTTTACGGGGCGGGTTTTCGCCCCGTACTTGCGTGCGCGGCCATTCCTTTCTATATGCAGCCCTTAAATCCGCATGACGGCGAGGCAGGACGGTCGGTTTTTCGACTGAAGCTCCCGCGGCGGATGACCGACAGGCGGCGGGGCCTTTACCCCCGTTATGACTGACGATGGGAAAAAACGTGAATACGCTCGATTTTGACAAGAGGCCGGAAGATACCCGGATCGTTGTCGCCATGTCCGGTGGCGTCGATTCTTCTGTTGTGGCCGGTATCCTCAAGCGCGAGGGTTATGATGTCCTCGGCATTACCCTCCAGCTTTATGATCACGGCGCTGCTGTACACCGGGCCGGCTCCTGCTGCGCCGGACAGGACATTGACGATGCGCGCAGGGTTTGCGAAACGCTCGGCATTCCCCACTATGTGCTGGATTACGAAGCGCGGTTCCGCGAAACCGTCATCAATCCCTTCGCCGAAGCCTATGCGATGGGGGAAACGCCGATCCCCTGCGTTGCCTGCAACCAGACAGTAAAATTCGCCGATCTCCTGGCCACGGCGCGGGAACTCGGTGCCGATGCGCTGGCGACCGGCCATTATATCCGCTCGCGCCCCAATCCCGGTGCCAGTCAGCCTGGGCGCCGCGCGCTCTATCGCCCGATCGATAGCGACCGTGACCAGAGCTGGTTCCTGTTTGCGACCACGCAGGAGCAGATCGATTATCTGCGGTTTCCGCTCGGCGGCCTTTCCAAGGCGGAAACGCGGGCGCTGGCGGAAGATATGGGGCTTGTGGTCGCCAAAAAGGCGGACAGCCAGGACATCTGTTTCGTGCCGCAGGGCAAATATACCGATATTATCAACAAGCTGAAGCCGAATGCGGCCTTGGTCGGCGATATCGTTCATCTGGATGGGCGCGTGCTCGGCCGTCATGATGGTATCGTGCATTATACGATTGGCCAGCGCCGGGGCATCGGTGTCGCGACGGGAGAGCCGCTCTATGTCGTGCATCTCGATGCGCGGGGACGCCGGGTCATCGTCGGCCCGCGCGAGGCGCTGGAAACGCGCCGTGTCTATCTGCGCGACATGAACTGGCTTGGCGATGGCGCGCTCGCAGACGAGGCGGGGCAGGGGTTTACCTGCTTCGCAAAGGTGCGCTCCACCCGCCCCCCAATGGAAGCGGTGCTCCACACCGATGAAAACGGCATTTATGTGGATCTGACGACCGGCGAGGCCGGTGTCGCTCCCGGTCAAGCCTGCGTGCTCTATTCCGCACCGGGAGCCGACGCCCGCGTTTACGGCGGCGGCTTCATCGAACGTTCGGAACGCTCAGTGGAAGCCGAGGCTTCGCTGAAGGCGCTTTTGGAAAAGCCAGTTGCCGCCTGAAACAATTCGCTTTTTGCGGTTACGCGGAAAGCGAATTTTTTGCGCATCTTGCGCTTGACACTTTGGGGAGCGGCACCTTATAAGCCGCTCATCCTGATGGAGCGGGCGGTCATATGACTGTCATGTTTCCACTGTGGCGGGGTAGCTCAGGTGGTTAGAGCAGCGGAATCATAATCCGCGTGTCGGGGGTTCAAGTCCCTCTCCCGCTACCAACTTTATCACCGACAGGTCGGAACTCATAAGGCTTGAGAGATAAGCCTTCAGGCTGACTGAGTAAGCCTCTCCGGCTGGCGTCGGCTCCACAACGACCGCGGCCACCAGTTGTCGGAACGTTTCCCCAAGCTCTATCGGCACGTTGCCATCGCTCGATCTCAAGATTTTAGCCAAGCTTTCGATGCTCGCTCGGAAACTGCGCAACGCTTTCGGCTGAAGCTCGATGACATTTACCGGCTCATCGACCGTCTCGAGAATTGCCTGGTACCTACTTCGCTCCTCGCGAAGGCCCGTCAGTAAAACCGCTGCTTCGTCGTCCTCGATCAAGCCCTTCACTATTTTCTCAATTATTTTCGTGATGCCATCTTTCGCATCATTCAAGCCGCGTTGCGCTGCCGCTCTGCTTTTGAAGGCATTTCCGCGCCGCCGCTTCAACTCCTCCTCGTATGTCTTCACGTAGGCCTCGATGACGCTCGTATCGGCAAATGCCATGCGCAAGCTGTCGATAACCTGTTCTTCGATCCGGTCGATATAAAACCGTCGGCGGTTGTCGCACGTTCCGGATTCGCGATAGGTGCTGCACTGGATGCGGTTGCCGCCCCGATCCGGGCCGACTATTACCATTCCCCCGCCGCACGCTCCACAGCGCAGCAGGCCCGAAAGCAGGCGCTTCGATCTTGGCTGCATCATCTTGTGCTCGCCACCGGTCGCGGCCTTTCTCTCCTGCACCTTCTGGAATAGCCATTCATCCACGATGCGCAGATGCGGAACGTCGATCGTCTCGTGTTCGCTGGCGTCGTTCGTGCGCGACACACGGCGGCCGGTGCTGGGATCTTTCACCATGCGAACCCGATTCCAAATCATACGGCCGTCGTAGATGGGATTGCGCAGGATGCCATATCCGCGCGTCCCGCTGCCGTTGATCGTTGAGGCATTCCACTTTCCGCCGCGGGGAGGGGCGATACCCTCTTCGTTCAATGCGCCGGCAATGGTCCGCGGCGATGTCCCGGCCGAATATTGCTTGAAAATTCGAACGATGATTTGGGCTTCATCTGGAACGATCCGAAGCTCTCCCGGCTGGCCCGGTACCGGCTCATAACCGTAAGCCCTACCGCCAGCGCTGCGGCCAGAGCGCACCACGCCCGCCATGCCACGCTTGACCTTCTTGGCGCCTTCCTCGCGCTGCATCTGCCCTACGACGCCATACATGCCAATCTGCATGGTATCCATCACGCCGCCGTTGACGCAGTTCATTTCGACGCCACGGAACTTGAGGGTTTTATGGATGTGCGCAAGGTCAGCAATGTCACGGGAAACTCGGTCGGGCGATTCCGATATCAGAACCTCGAAGGTTCCGGTTTCGGCGTCCTGCATAAGTTGAGACAGGCCAGCGCGCCCAAACATGGACGCGCCGGATTTTGCTCTATCGTGAAACGTCTTGACGATCTGCGCCCCGATGCGCTGCGCGTGGGCTTCGCAAAGCCTGATTTGATCTTCGACGGACTTGTCGTTTTGTAGGTCGGTCGAATACCGGGCGTAGATTGCTGCGCGTTTCATTTCGATCTCTTGGCGGGTGTGGCGGGTTTCGCGTCGTCATTGGACGGTCGCAAGCCTTCAGCGTCAGCCTTCGCCTGCCACCTTGCCAATGCCTTCACGAACTCGATCAAAGGATTTTCTTTCTCCATCGATCAGTTCTCCCCGTTATTCCCGTTATCCACAGGCCGGAAAGAAGCACTCAGAGCGTTTGTCTTTTCGCGAAGCTCTTCGATGTCAGCCATCAACTGGACTTCCGAGACCGCCTGCGACACAAGTTCATTCAGATATTCAGCCATCGGCTTGACGGAATCTGGTCCGTCGGTTTTGGCGAATGACTTGACGAAGGACGCCAACTCGCTTGCCTTCATGTCTTCGCATTCCGCCTCGTACTGCACGAGGATGCACATGCGGATATGTGCCTCGTCATCGTCTTTGGGCTTCTTGTGGTTCAGCGTCTCGATCAGCCTCGTCCGCTCGGAGTGCATGAACTCGAACATCGTGCTGAGGTACTTGCCTGCGGGGTTGAGACCTCTGTCAGATTTGCTTCTGGGCTGGTTCATGACGCCGGAAATTCCGGTTATCGCAAGCGACAGAGCATCGTAAACCGCGTTGAACTGACGGCCTTCGAACGCCGTCATATCCAGTTCGTTGAGCCAGTCCTGTTCCGGCCGAAGAAACTGAGCGGGGATTCCGTTGATGGTCTTCATACAACGCCCCCTTTCTTCGGTTCTACCGGGTCATTATCGCGGGCGCGGTTAAAGATGATGACGAAGTGATGTTCGTGGGCAATGTCTATTTTCCACTTTCCGCCGTGAATGCGGGCCATTGCATCCGCGAGATATTCCGCGGCTGCCTGGACTTCCATTTCCGCCGCCTTGGCTGCAAGGCTGGCCTTAACGATCGAGGGGTGAAGGGTTGGCGCGGTCTTCATGCTTTGGCCCTCAGATCGAACACGCCAATCTTGGTGAGCATGACCGTATGGCCAGCGGATGCGGACGGAAGAACCACGGCCTGAAACTGGCCGTGCTGGTAGCCATTTAGAGCCTCGGAAAGTTCCCATGACAGGCGCTCGATATGATCAATCGGCAGCTCATCCGGCTTCTGCCCCATGGGATAGGCACCGAAGGCGTTGAATACTGGCGGTCGCGGGGGCATGACGTGGGCAAACCACGTTGCATCGTCGCAATCGTCCAGCGTGGCCGAAAGCTCCTTCATCAACCGGCGCGCTTTGGTCCACGGATGTTCCTCGGTACCGGGAATCGTCAAACTGGTGTAAACGCCGTGCTTGTTAGCGGTTACGTGGTCTATCATCAGATCGGGAGTATCCCGGATGATTTTCGCTGCTTCTTCGAGAAGGGCATCGATCCGCATTTTCGGGGATTGCACTTCAACGGGCATAGCTTCGCCGGCGGCCGGAATCGAGTTCGGCATGATGGTATCTCCAAATTGTCAGGTAAATTGGGGTTGCTGAAAAGTCAGCAGGGCATCATTCGCGTTTTGGCAGGACCAGCTTGAACCGGCCGTCGATGTAGGGGTGAGTATGGAGCGCGCCAGCCGAGTGCCGGCATTCGCTTACGAAGCGCTTGAAGATTGCCGAGACTTCCTTGATCGCGAAGCCGGAGTTGTGTGCGCCTTCGGCATGTTGGTTGCGGACAAGAACGCGAACCGTCGGAGCGAAAGGGCTGTCGCGCATGACCTTGTCGACCACCGGGACAGACAGGCTGTATTCCTTGTTCATCCGCTTCCGGATGCGTTCGATGCCTTCGCAGTCGGTCGGCATGCGCTCAAGAACCGTGTGGGCCTGCTTGATTTCGGCAATGTCTGAAACGACCGCATCAAGCTTGGCGTCTTGTTCAGCCTGACGGCGTTCCATGTCGACAAGCGCCTGTGCGTTCTGCAGGGCCATTTCGGCCATCGTCATCGGGCGACGATCGGCACGGTTCGCGAAGTAAGCTTCTTCAAGCTCGCCGTAAACGTCCCATGCCATATCGGTGTCGAGGATCTTAGCGTGGCGGGATGCGCCGCGATCAGTCCAGAGCATAAGGCTGCGAGCGTTTTTACCAACAGACCCGATGAAATCTAGTCTGTTCTTCAAGGCCCGCAGCTCATTGCCTTCAACCTTGAAGAAGTGTTTCCCCAGTTCGAAGCGGTCGGCGTTGTTCAGGTAGTTTTGAGATATCGCGGTTTCGGGTGCGCCGAACACCTTTGCCAGACGTTCGGTCGTCAGCACGCGCACGCCGTTGAAGGCGGTTACCGGAAGTGCATTCCCATGGATTTCTACGGTATGCATGTTCGCTCCATCGAGTTGATGGAGTTAATAAGCCATAACGGCTAATATCATGTCAATCGAAAATAAGCCTATACGGCTAAGTTTTCTTTCCGAGGTCGGAGGTGTCGAAATGTGCGACGATCCCCCATGTCGACAGATACCCGCTTAGAAACCAGAAATATTCGAGCTCGACATTCTTCATGGTTCTTCCGTTCATTGTCTTGATGTCAAACACCTTTTTGGAATGGACTTTGTGTATAGTGCCTACAAATAAATCGGGTTCACCAGGCAAGTTGTACATGCAAAGTCGGCCTTGAAACTTGTGTATGACAGTCAATTCCCGGTCTGAAATTAATGTGAACTGAAGCAAATCACCTTCGCCAAAGAACGGCAACATCGCGTCGTCTTGGACATGTATCCACTTCGCATCAAAATCTCCTAACGGGTTGCGGAAGGCGCTGAAGCGGTTTTCTTGTGGGTCCACAACCTCTATTTTTTCTCCATCGTGGAGACGCGCGCTGGCGTCCATACTGAATAGTTGGAATCCGCCCCAGATATCCATTTGCGGAGCTTCCAGCGCTTCCGAGAGGCGCTCCAGCCAACTGCCGGTGAGCTGCATCACACCACGCTCAAGTTTGCTTACCGTTATGACATGGACGCCGAGTTTATCCGCCAGCTGCTGCTGGGTGATTTTCTTTTTGCGTCGGATTTCAGCGATGTTGTTTGTTTGCTTGCTCATGAAAGCCAATATGGCTTAGAACTTTTTAGAAATACATAACCGATATGGCTAACTTTGTATTGACACGAGCATAGCCGTTATGGCTTACTTTAATGATTATGAACACAATCACCCAATCCCCGAAGAGCTGGAGACAGCAACAAAAAATGACGATGGCGGGCGTTGCTTCTATGCTCGGCATCAAGGGAAAAAACCCTTCACGGACCTGGCAGCGATACGAAACTGGTGAGCGAGAGCCACCAGTGGCGGTAATGGCTAAGCTGGAGACAATCAGTGAAGGTCAGGTCACCACTACGGCTTGGATGTATGCGCGCAAAGCGTACCTTGCACGTAAGCAGGAGGCATTGCCATGACGGCAACACCTTCGATCACCGCCGCCGCTATCTGGCTATCCAACCTCCCCACATGGCCACCGGAACCCGCCCAGGAATTGGCGACACGGTTTGGCCTTTCCATGCCTCAAGCTCGTGAAGCCGTCGAGGAAGCCTGCAACATGAAGATGGTGCGGAGAGCTTTCGGATGAGCAACAAAGCCAAGCGTAAAGGCAAACAGAAGTTTGTGATGATCGAGGCCTACGTGAAGCGTAGCGCTGCGTGGAAGTCTCTCAACCCCGCAGAACGGGCATCCTATATCGAAGTGAAGTGGCGTTACGACGGCACGAACAACGGGCGGATTGCTCTCGGATGCCGTGATCTGGCTGACGACATCAATATGGGCCGTGACACAGCCAACCGATCGCTCGACGGCCTCTTGGAGAAGGGCTTCATCGTCAAAACAAAGGCAAGCGCTTTCCATGTAAAAAACAGGGCAGTTACCGAATGGCGCCTGACCGAGTACAAGTGCGACGTGACTGGCGAATTGCCGACCAAAGAGTTCATGAGATGGCAGGCTGCGAAAAAACCACAGTCGCACCCATCGGACACACAGTCGCACCCATCGGACAGCCCCCTGCCGAAAATGACCGATTTCATAGGTCACGGTCGCACCCATCGGACTGTAACGCCTGATTTGCCTAAACCACAGTCGCACCCATCGGACACATATAGATATACCATAGGGGGTGCGGGCAAATGAGTGGCTCCGAACTTCCTCTCTTCTCTTGGCGACCGCCTTGCAAGGTCATCGCCTTTCCCTTGAACAACCGTGTCGGCAAAGTCAGGAAGACCGCCAGCATTCTTTCGAAGAAGCATGGCGAAGACGCTGATCTGTACTGGAAGCAGATCGTCGCGGGCAATCGTAAGCATTTGCTCCGCATTGGCCTGTCGGAAGCGGCCATCGATGCCGAGCTTCTTTCCTTTCACCAAGCCGTTCACGCGGAAATGGTCCGTCAGGCCTATCGCGGTTCGACCGGAACCCCAGGGGGCGCCGCATGAAACACGCTTTGCCTACCCTGACCGAATACGAAGCTCATCGCCTCCTCGATTTCACGCAGCAGCGCGTCTTTGGCTGGACGATTGTCATTGGCATGAACAATGCCCGAGGACGAACTGATGGGCGCACCAAGGAAGCCAAGCTTTCCCATCGTCTGATGCGGGAGTGCTTCCTGCTTGGTCCTAGACCGGGCGCAGCGCTCGACCATCTGATGGCAGGAAAAGAGCCTGAACTTCTCTGGCCGGATTCGCACCGCGAGTTCATCCGGTTCTGCCTCTGGCATCGCGTGCCGCGAGATTTAAACGAGCCGTTGAATGAGGACGTGCCAGAAGATTGCGGCCCTCGGCGCGAATGGCCGGAATTCATCCACCAGTACGACAAGCCGGCGACGTTGGCCGACATGCCAGAACTGCCCCCGTATCGGAGGAATTCAAAGAGAGGTTTGGCGCATGATCCTGCTCGAAATCATCAAGATCAAGCTGCAACTGGTTTCCCGTAAATGGAGGGCCGCACGATGACCCAAATTCTCAACGTCGCCCGGAACGACGATGGCCAGTTCGAAATCGTCAACGCCGCCGGTAAGCTGTTGGAAGGCCCGTTCGAAACCAATGCCGCAGCATGGAGGGCGCTTGATCGGATCGACAACGACGACGCCAGCCGGCCGGATAAGTGGCGCAGCAACAAGAAGGTTCTCTGGGGCAAGCCTGAGACGAAATCGAAGAAGCAGCGCCGTCGGGAAAAGCGCCAGTCCGAACAGCAGCACGGCAAGATGACGCCGAAGCAGGAACACCAGATGAAGGTCAACGCCGCAAAGGCAGTCGGCTGGGTACGCACGGTGGCCGCTGCGAAATTCGATCCGGCCGCGAAGCGCGCGTATCGAGACCACAAGCTCGGCACGTTCGGCGCCGCGTCGGAAGTTCGCAAGATCGATCCAGCGCAGTATCTGGCCGAGAAGGCGGCAAGGGGCGAGATTTGAACCGATCACCTAAAATTCCCCGAGCGCTTTCAACCATGCAACGACCTTCCGCGGTCGGGCAATCTGGTTGTGATGCTATGATTTCAACTATGACCTTGAGGCTCAAGAAACACAGACCAATCGTCGATGCCCAATCCCGTAGGAGGGTTATTGATATCATAAAAGCAATTTATTTCTCCGAGTTGCTTCAGGCTCCTTTTGTAATTGTCTGGGAGGTTTTCGGAGAGGCTCGTAAACTTCGTTCCGCTGAAGTTGCAGGTGTCAAATACGTTGTTCTTTATGAGAACAATTCCGATAGTCTGAAAACTGCAGCCCAAAAATTCGCAATTTCTCGCTTTGGGCAACCTCTCAGTGAAATCACAGGCGTCAAATTTAACGTTTTCAAAGTTCACCCCGTATTCTCGATCAAGGGATTTAATATGGGCTTGGGATACCCACCCACCCATGTATTTGACCGCTTTGAAGCCGAGATACAAACTCGGAAAATCGTCGTCGTCGGAAACGATCTCGATGCGCCTATCCGTAATATACCCTGCGCGAGCGCCGTGGTTAACTGCCAATCGGGCTGCATTCAGAGCCGTCGGTTTTGTCTTATTAGCCAGGTTTTCGATAATGAAATCGCCAAGGACATCCATCGCGTGGGGTGCAAACTTCGAATCCGGCGTAACAACTACAGCCTGCAACGCGGAAATGCCGGCGAGAACGTGAGAGTCTTTATCTTCGCCGAGCATTTTTGCTCCGTCCAAGAGGAGCTTGGCAATATTCTCCTCGTCCTTTGCATCGTTTTGACGCTTTTGCTGTCGGATCTGTTCAGAATTGAGCTTTCCTCTCCAAATCGCCGCAAAGAAAGTCACTGTTGCAACTATTCCGACAAGGAATGGAGCGAATGCCTGGGACGTTTTCTGTTTGGTGTCGGGATCGGGTTGCGAGAGTACTGCCAGTCCGCTGAGGACAAAGAACAGAAATCCAATAGCCGCAGCCACAATCGTTATTTTAAACCAGCCTTGTGCAGAGATGTTGAAATCTTCTTCGCCCGATACTCCCAGAAACTTCCAGATCATTGCCTAACCCCCAAATACAGCCTTGGGTTGGATAGCATTTCACGCGTTAAAAATTTCTGTTTTGGGGAGGCGGCATGAAAGGTCGCGCCTACCGATGTGACACCTTCAAGGTGGCCCGAGAATGCGGCGTCATCCTTCGCGACTGGCGGCACCATAGCCCGACCAGCCGCAAGGGGCGGGAGTGCTTCTGTAAGCCCACGGTGCGCGAGATCGGCCAGCGCCATGGCGAGGAACATCTGCGCCTTGTTCTGATGTTGATCACCGGCAACCCGCGCAACTCCGGCGAACTCTATGCCGACGTTATCAAGGCGGTGTCCCGGCTGCTGGCCGCAAATCCAGACCTGATGCGCCGGCCGTCGCTGGTACCAGACTTCAATCAAATAGACCTGAGCGCCGTCCGGCGTGGCGCTCGATCGACGGCAACGAAATATGGAGTGGCTGCAAGCGACGAGATCCTTGGAGCACTGAGAATGCATTTCGGCCTGTGGCCATATCGAGGAGCGGCAGAATGACGGTATTTGTGGCATGGACATATGAACAGGTGCGGGCGCAGATCATTGAGGCGGCCCACACGCTGCGAGCGTCTCCTGCCGACGCTGGGCCGGGACTGAAGACTGGCGCCATGGCATCGGTGCTGCACGAGATGGTTGGCGCGTTCGGTGAGAGCGAACATAATGTGCGCCGAGCGCCGCCGTCGGCAGGTGCGATAAGCCGGATGCATCAGGTGTGGGACTGGATAAACGCCTATCTCGATGAGGAAGGGCGGAAGATGATTTACTCTTATTCGTTCATCAAAATCCGGAAAGGCATGTACCTTGAGGCATATCTACGGAAAATCGACATGTCGCGAAGTACTTTCGACCGCCGAATTCAATCGTATTGTCAACAGATTGCGGACAATCTCAACCAAAAGCATCAAATCCGGTTAACGGTGGCGCTGGACGGCGTGACGCAAACCGGCTTAGAACACGCATCAACAACGGTAAATTCAAAGAAATGCGCCACGGACTGGCGAGACGAAGAAGTCACCGGCCAGAAGGAAAAAGTGAGGGCCGATAACCTCGCTTATGCCCGATGGCGCAACGAACGCCGGCGGCAGCTTATTGAGCGTGCCGAACGGTAGGCCGCAATCGACCCTTCTCCCTCGTAGAGAATTCGAACACCGGGACACCGGGCGCGGCGTAATTCAGAGCAGGCAGGGCAAACGGTAAGCCGCGCGGCTCATAGACACGAAGCATCCAGTTCAATTCTGATTCCCGCGAAGAGAGCCGATAAACTTCTTGACGTCTCCAAGACACAATCCGAAAAGTGGTCTTTGTTTTTTGGGGGCGGGCGCATATGGAATGGAAGTTCTTTGAAATTTCGTGGGAGCTATTACTCACAGTTGCCTGTGGGTACGCTGGGTATTTTGTTGCAAACGTCGGAGCCCGTGCCCACCACAAGACGATTGACGTCACATTCTCCACCATAGTCTACGGCTTCTTCGGCACTGCGGTCTACTTAATCATCTTAGCATTTAACCTTCCTCTATGGCTCGCGACGATTGGCGCATTTCTGGGGTCAATGATATCGGCCGGTATATGGGCTGCTAAGCTACGGAATATATTCACGAAGGTGCTGAGAATAGTAGGGGTTTCCCATACCGATGATCTGCCTTCGGCTTTAGCTAGTATGTTTACTGATAAGACGTCGCATTCAACCCAGCTTTCAGTTCGCTTGACGAGCGGCGTATGGCTTATGTGTAATGACTTAGCCCGCTTCAAAGAAGCACCTAACGGCCCCTGTGTTCTAGGGAGCAGCGGCGATGTACTCATGTACGTCACGCACCACCGCGAGCCAGATGGCGATTACGAGGAATGCGAAGTGGATGTGGCTGGCTGGGGAATGGAACTGACCTACGTTCCAGCCAGCCAAGTTGCACGTATAGATCTACGCAAAAAAAAGCCTACTTCTTCTTAGGCATTGGGGGCGCGCTATCCACTCTTTCTGAAGTGTCAGGTGTGTAAGATTCATCAACCCTGTCGCGGGAAGATCGGTCATCGACTTCGGGCTTGTAACTCTTTTTCGAGTATTCGATTGGGTCGTTTTCTCGATCGTTTGTCATGATGCACCTACTCTTGGTTTGCGTGAGTCTGATGGTAGTTTTATTTTTCAAGCGCCGGCGATTTAGAGATCAGCAAACGTTGTGTCGTCCTTAGATCCCGTTTCGTTAGCGGGTTATTCGCCCATCACGATACACAGGCCGTACGAGAAGCAGTCAATCTTAGCTATGACCGCAAATCAAGATGAACATCGCTGAATTTTGCCTGCGACCGAGCGGGAGAGTGAAGAAACCGCAGTTGGTGGGCGATGGGCGTCAGCTAGGTGAAATAGAATCGTCGGAGCAGGAGAGGGCGCTGAGCTAGCGCCCAAACCTGTTACCCCTTAATGATCTTCTCGATACTTTCAGCCGTCAGGGACCGACCACCGAAACCAGCTTTTTGCACCTCTTCGTTATAAGCTGGGAGCATTCTACGGTAAGAGGGAAGGCTCATTTGCGAATGAGAGTTCAAAGACCGGCCCTTAAATTCTGAAAAGCGGTCCATGTTGTTTATCAGGAATGATGCCACGCTATGATGTTTGTCATGGTTACCATCGAAGCCTGAGAAGGTGAGATCATACGGGTGAGCATTTTTTGCCAACTGATCCTGTTCGGCAGAAGGCAATTTTTTAACGCTGTGCTCGATGTACGACCACATACCGAGAATATCGGCTGTTTCCTTTACTATAGATTCCTCAGTCTCTTCGGTGGCTATCCCAGGATATTGCCAAGAAAGAGCCCACGAGTGACCGTTGAAAATTGCGGAGCGGATAAAGTCGAGGTCAATCTCCTCCTTGCCGTCCTTTTGATCCGCCAATGCCAGTAGAATTAGTTTTTCGCCGTCTGAAAGTTTCATCGCTTTGCTTTCTCATTGGTGACATCGAATTTGTAGCGAGACAGGGAGATAATCCTGTCGAGCGCGCTATCTACCTTAGGTGGGATGCCGTCTTCACCCGCAGCCTCGGCGGCAATGTCGTGGATGAGGTCTAGCACACTGTTTAACTGCTCTGCGGTGGGGCGCTCAATACCCATGGCTCTCTCCTAGAGTTGTAGAGGATGAACAGTAAAACCACAGCGGCACAGATTCGCAAAGAGCGACCCTAACCAGTGGAGCATTCGGCATTTAACCAATCATGGGCGAGCGGACGATCCTAACCTCGTCAACCGGTACGAGGAACAAGGCCTTGCTTACGGTGTGAAACCAGCGCCGTCCGCTCGACGGGTGCCTTTCCCCGGCATATGGGGCGCAAAGCAAGACAAACCGGATCAACACCAATCTGGATAGGAAACGTTATGTCTTTTGAGAAAGTCCAGCCTGCCGGCTTTGCCTGGTCCGTTACTCCCAGCGATGCCAACGAACTCGCAAAGAGGACCAGGGCCGTTTTCATCGGTGGGGATGGCAATCTCTCTTGCGAGATGTTCGACCCTTCGACCAACAAGACCGCCACCGTTGTTTTCAATGGCCTCGTCGCGGGATCTGTGTTGCCGATCGAAACGAAGCGCATCCTGTCGACCGGGACCACCGCAACAAACATCGTCGCGCTGGCGTAACAAGCATGGCAGCAACTATCCGAGTGCTCGACACGAAGGCTGCAGCAAAGGCTGAAGTCGTAGAGGAAGCCAAGCGCGTTCTCGCAATGGCCGAACGGGGCGAGATTGTCGATCTCTCTTGGTCGGCGGCAAAGGTCGACGGGGCCGTCATCTCATCCTTCACGGCAACAGAGGACGCACATAGGCGCATCGCTTCGGTGTCACGCCTTCTGCATCGCCTACATATCCTCGCAGACGAGCAAGCAGAGTAAGACATGGGCAGGAAGACAGAGTTCAACCAGCGCACGGCTGACGCCATCTGTGAGCGCCTTGCCAACGGCCTGAGCTTGAGGGCGATCTGCCGTAACGATGCCATGCCGTCAAAGACGACGGTGTTCAAATGGCTGCTGCAAAATGCCGAGTTCGCGGACCAATACGCGCGTGCGCGCGAAGCCCAGGCTGACCACTTCGTAGACGAGATTGTCGAGATTGCCGACCGGCCGAAGCTTGGCAAGAAAACGAAGCGGACTTCGGACGGAAAGCTGGAAGAAACCACGTTCGACATGACCGAGCATCGCCGGTTGCAGATCGAGACGCGCAAATGGGTTGCGGCCCGGATGCGGCCGAAGAAATACGGCGACAAGATCGATGTCGAGCAGAAGACGACGCTTGAGGCTGGCGACAGCGTAATGGCGCTGATGAAGGCGATCGATGGGCGAACCCGCACTAAGTGAGGACATTGTTGCGCAGTGGTCTGACCGACGCTGGCGGCTGAATAACCTCTATTACATCAAGGACAGGCACGGGAATGTCGTGCTGTTCAAGATGAACCCGTCGCAGGAAAAGCTGCTGGATGATCTTCATTTTCTGAACATCATCCTCAAGGCGCGGCAGATGGGGTTTTCGACCTTCATTCTGCTGCTGGCGCTGGACTGCTGCATATTCAATTCGAACTTCGCGGCCGGTCTGATTGCTGACACGAAAAAGAACGCGCAAAACCTATTGGAGCGCATCAAATACGCTTACGAAAAGCTGCCGCTGCCGATCCAGCGCACGGTTCAAATCGTATCGGACAATTCGACGGAGATAGAGTTCAGCAATGGCTCGGGTGTCGAGGTCGGCGTTTCGCTGCGATCCGGAACGAAGAACTTCCTGCATATCTCCGAATACGGGAAGATTTGCGCAAAGACGCCTGACAAGGCCAAAGAAGTGAAGTCCGGTTCGCTCAACACTCTGGCGTCTGGTCAGCTTGGCTTCATCGAAAGCACGGCTGAAGGTCGCGGCGGCGACTTCTACGACAAGGTGCAGATTGCCCGGAAGATACTGGATGCGGGCCGCGAACCCGGCGAGATGGATTACCGGTTCCATTTCTTCGCATGGTGGGAAGATGCCTCATACCAGTTGAACGCGCCCACGCTGATCACCGAAGAGGATTCTGTCTACTTCGCAGGGCTTGAGGCCGAACACGGCATAACACTCACGATGCCCCAGAAGTGGTGGTACGTGGCCAAGAAGGCGGAACAGGGCGAGGATATGTGGAAAGAGTTTCCATCCACTCCTGACGAAGCTTTCCGGGCAGCAAAGGAAGGCGCGTATTTCGGCAAGGAGATGCGGACGTTGCGCCAGCTTGGCCGGATCGGTTCCTATCCGTTCGTGCCGAACATCGCCGTCAATACGTTCTGGGATTTCGGCCTGGGCGACAATCAGACGATATGGCTGCATCAAGAGGTGGCGGGAGAGCATAGGTTCCCCGGCTATTTCGAAGACAGCGGTATGGGGCTGGGCCACTATTTCAACTGGCTGGATAAATGGGCGGCACAGCGCGGCGCCCGGTGGGGAAAGCACTATGCCCCGCACGACGTGGACCATCGCCGCCAGACGACGACTGCGGGGCTGGCAGAGACCATCAAGACGATGTCGGCCAAGCAGGGCTTTATCTTTCAGACGGTCGAGCGCAACCCGGACAAGATCAACTCCATCATGGGGATTCGTGCAAAGCTGCCAAGCTGCTGCTTCGATGAAGTGGGGGCGGCGCAGGGCATCATCCACCTGGAAAACTACAGCCGCGATTGGGACGAAAAGCTCAGCGTTTGGCGAAGCTATCCACGGCACGACCTGCACAGCCATGGCGCTGACGGGTTCATGACATTCACGGACGGCTACGCGCCGCCCCGGAAAGCAACCGAAAAGCGGCCTGACCGCCGCAGCACTTCTTCACATGGATGGATGTCCTGATGGCCGATAAAAAGCAGAAATCCAGCGATCTGCTGACCGAAGGCCGCAAGGCATTCCAGCGAAGCAGCGACCACGAGAAGGACAATCGACAGACAGGGCTTGATGACATCAAGTTTTCTCGCCTGTCGGAACAGTGGCCGGATGAAATTGCCGAGCAGCGCCGTCGAGAAAGCCGACCTATCCTCACCGTCAACCGGATGAAGCCGTTTATTCGCCAGGTCGTGAACGATGCGCGCCAGAACAAGCCGCAGATCAAAGTTCACCCGGTCGATAGCGGTTCTGACCCGAAGACGGCCGATGTCATTAACGGCCTGATCCGCAACATCGAATATACGTCAAACTCCGATGTGGCTTATGACACTGGCGTTGAACAAAGCGTGTCCGGTGGTTTCGGCTATTGGCGTGTCGGCATGGATTACGCCTACGATGATACGTTCGACATGGACCTTTCCATTGATCGGATAGCGAACCAGTTCTCGGTCTATGGCGATCCTGACAGCATGTGCGCGGACTCTTCCGATTGGAACGTCGCGTTCATTGTCGAGCGGCTATCGAAACAGGCGTTTAAGGCGAAGTACAAGAAATCGAAGAACATCGACGGCAACGCCGTAACGACAGATTTCGATAAGGATTCCGTGCCTGTCGATTTTGACAGCGACTCCTGGGTCTCACTGCAGAACACATGGGTGGATGACGGCGGCGTTCTGGTCGCTGAATGGTGGACCCGCCGCGAAGAGGGAGAGGAGATTGTCAGGCTCTCCAACGGCCATATCTACCGCGTCAGCGATATTATGAGCGACGATGAAGGTGAGGACGACAAATATTCGAGCGCCGGCACTGACGACATGATGGAGGCCATTCGCTTCGGTCTCGACAACGGCCAGTTGACGATCGAGACGGATGCGAACGGCAAGGAACTGCGCCGCAAGCGAAAGGTGTGCAAGGTACGCCAGGTCATCATGACCGGTGCCGACGTGCTGGAAATCAACGAGTGGCCCGGCAAGTACATTCCTATCGTCCCGGTTTACGGCGATGAAATCATAGTTGAGGGCAAGCGGTATTTCCGCAGCCTGATCCACGACGCCAAAGACAGCCAGCGCCAGTTTAATTATTGGCAATCGACGGCTACCGAACTCGTAGCGCTAGCGCCGAAGGTTCCGTGGGTTGGCAAGGCTGGCACGTTTGACAGCGACCCGAATTGGGCAACCGCGAATACGCAGAGCCACGCCTATCTCGAATATGACGAGGAAGCCCCGA
Organism: Rhizobium sp. GR12; assembly: GCF_036596185.1. Taxonomy (NCBI): domain Bacteria; kingdom Pseudomonadati; phylum Pseudomonadota; class Alphaproteobacteria; order Hyphomicrobiales; family Rhizobiaceae; genus Rhizobium; species Rhizobium sp. GR12. Next base: position 197,844 of record NZ_JASXTH010000010.1, read on the forward strand.
TCCGTCAGCCTTTGGACGGTGGACAGGCTGTCGGCGCTATCTCGCAGGCCATGCAAAGCTCGGACAACATGAAGTCCATCATCGGCGTATATGACGCTTCGCTTGGCGCGCGGTCGAATGAGACCAGCGGTAAAGCCATTATGGCCCGCCAGCGCGAGGGCGATGTTTCGACGTTCCACTTCATCGACAATCTGTCGCGGGCCATTCGCCATACCGGGCGCATCCTGATTGATCTTATCCCGAAGGTTTACACGAGGGAGCGCATCATTCGTATCATTGGCGAGGATGGAACCGCGCAGTCGGTGACGGTCAACAGCCAGACGCCGCAGCCAGTCGTCGGGCCTGATGGTCAGCCGGTGAAGGATGAGAAGGGCCAGGTAATAGAGGCTATCCACGACCTCACCGCAGGCAAATATGATCTGACTGTGACGACGGGCCCGAGCTTCACAACAAGACGCGAGGAAGCCGCCGCGCAGATGACGGAACTGGTACGGGCATTCCCGCAGGCTGCTCCGTTCGTTGCCGACATCATGGCGAGAAACTTCGATTGGCCTGGTGCTGATGAGATTGCCAAGCGCTTCGAGGCGATGAACCCGGCCAAGCAGAACCAGATTCCGCCACAGGTCCAACAGCAATTGCAGGAAATGCAGCAGCAGCTTCAGAACTTGACCGGTGAAAATGCCGACCTGAAGCAGGGCCACGATATCAAGATGTTCGATGCGCAGACCAACCGGATGAAGGTTGAAGGCGATCAGCAGAACGATCATGCCGAACTCGGCCTGAAGATGATTGGCGCCGCCTCGGGCCAATAATTTCCACACGACCAACCTCCATGGAGTCGACCACAGATGACTGATGTAACGACGGAAGCAACCGGCGAAGGACTGGCTATGCCAGCAACCGAAGCACAACAGCCCGTTAACACCACGCAAGAGGTCGGGGAGCAGCCTCGTGACCTCGATGCGCCTGTCAGCCTTGATGCGGATGCACAGGCCCAGCCAAATGGTGGCGATGCCGGCGGAGACGACACCGCCAACGCTGAAGCCGTCCCGGCTGAACCTGAACATGTGGAAATCGAGTTTGATGGCAAGACGTACAACGTCCCCGCCGAACTCAAAGACAAGTTCATGATGCAGGCGGATTACACGCGGAAAACGCAGGAAACCGCTGTCGTCAAGAAAGAGGCTGAACAACTCAGGGAAGAGGCCACGCGCATCTTCCAGAGTTCGAAGGAATTCATTGAGGCAAACGCCGTGATGATGAACCTCGACAGTCAGCTGCAGCAATACCAGTCAATCGACTGGCAGCAGCTTGAGCAGGCCGACCCGGTAGCTGCCATGTCGCATTGGCGGCAGTTTCAACAGCTTCAGGGTCAGCATCAGCAGGTCTCACAGTACCTGCAAAACGCCGAAGGCGAACGTAGCGCTAAAGCGGAGCAAGAGATTGCCAACCGTCTGCGCCAAACGGCCGAATTCGCGCAGAAAGAAATCACCGGCTGGAACCAGCAGGTAGACGAGGAAGTCACGAAGTTTGCGACGGACTTCGGCTTTACCGCCGAACAACTCCGCGCCTCGATGACACCCCAGATCTACAAAGTCCTGCATCGTGCAATGTTGGGCGAAAAGCTACTCCAGCAACAGAAAGCCGCACCAAAGCCAGCCGCCCAGGTCGCAAAGCCTCTGTCTACCGTCACCGCCAAGGCATCGCCAGCGGTAACGAAGGACCCGGAGGATATGTCCATGGACGAGTACGTGGCTTTCCGCAAATCGCAGGACATCAAACTCCGCGGTTAATCTCATTCTGTGCGGCCCGAGCGCCGCGTAAGGTCATCACAACATGGCAAACACTGTAAAAACCGTCTCCATGATCGCGAAGGAAGCGGTCATGATCCTCGAAAACAACCTCGTCATGGCGAAGCAGGTTCACCGTGGCTATGACGAGGAATATGCGCAGAACCCGAACGGTTACAAGATCGGCACCACGATCACGATCCGCAAGCCGACGGATTTCACCGTCCGCGACGGCGCCGTGGCGTCCAATCAGGACGTGACGGAAGGCTCGACCACTCTGGTGGTCAACAAGCAAAAGGGCATCGACTTCCAGTTCACCTCTCAGGAACTGACCCTGTCGATGAACCAGCTTTCGGAGCGCGTCATTCAGCCGGCAATGGTGCAGCTTGCGAACCAGATCGACCGCGACTTGATGGGTCTCTATCAGAGCGTCCCGTCGTGGGTTGGCACACCTGGCAACGTCGTCAACTCCTATGCCGACTTTTCCAAGGCGCCCGAGCGTCTGGATGAATTCGCCGTTCCGATGGCAAACCGTTCTGCAGTCCTGTCCCCTTCAGATAACTGGGGCATGTTGGGTTCGCAGACCGGTCTGTTCATTACCGACGCGGCGAAGGGTGCCTATCGTTCCGGCTCGCTGGGTGAAATCGGCGGCGTCGATACCTTCCAGGCTCAGAACGTTCCCACGCACGTTGTCGGCGTTGCGACCGGTACTCCGCTGGTCAACGGCGCAAACCAGAACGTCACCTATGATACGGTGAAGGACACTGGCACGCAGTCTCTCATCACCGATGGCTGGACAAACTCCATTACCGGCATTCTGAAGGCTGGCGATGTGTTCACCATTGCCGGCGTCTTCGCCGTCAACCCCGTGACGAAAGCCACGCTTCCGTTCCTTCGTCAGTTCTCCGTCGTCGCAGACGTGGATTCCGGCGCATCGACTGGCCCGGCCACGCTCACCATCACGCCGCCCATCATAGCGTCCGGTGCACAGCAGACGGTTTCCGCCGCTCCTGCCGACAATGCCGCCATTACCGTTCTCGGTACGGGTGGCACGGGCTACCGCCAGAACCTCGTGTTCCACAAGAATGCGTTCGCTCTGGTGACTGTCCCGATGGAAAAGCCGGAAGGTGCCGTCAACGTGTCCCGTCAGACGTACAAGGGCATCAACGTGCGCCTTGTCCCGTACTACGACGGTACGAACGACATCAGCAAATGGCGTCTGGACGTGCTCTACGGCGTCAAGGCGATCGATCCCCGGCTTGCCACGCGCCTTTCCGGCACGCCGTAATCGTCTCGTGCTTGGGAAAATTGGGGGGCGACAATGGCCCCCTTTTTTCAGGAAGGACAGCAGATGAAAGCTGAACACCCGACATGGATGTATTCCGACAATGGCCCCCGCCTGTTTCAGGAAGGAGAGGACATACCGGATGGGTTTGTGGACAGCCCTGCAAAGCTCGATGGCCCCACAGGTGAGCCGTCCGGCAAGCCCACAGTCAAGCGCCAGCGCCGTCCGAGAGTCGCGAAGGAGTGATCGATGGCAATCAGCAATTACACAGAGCTTCAGGCGTCGATCTCCGACTATATGGCGCGCAATGACATTTCTGGCAAAGCTTCGGAGTTCATTGCGCTGGCCGAAGCGCGTTTGAACCGAAAGCTCGGAACGATTGCCTCGACAATCATTCTTTCGGGAGTGGCGGGACAAAACTTCATCGACATTACGGCCCTGAACATCGTGGAGCCGGTCTCCCTGTTTGTAGAAGGAACGACGCGCGAGTTCCTGATTTTACCGAGACCGCAGGGAACCTTCGCATATTCCGAGATAGCCGCCACGCCCACCAAGTGCGCCGTGGAACGGGTTCTGGAAGCCGGGGTGGAGAAGACATACCTCCGCTTCGACAGGGACATGGATGCTCCTTACACGTTCCGCTTTACCTATCAGGGCCGCTTCGCTCTTTCCGACGCCACTCCGACCAACGACTTCCTGACCAATTTCCCGGACGTCTACATGGCCGCTGCCATCGTGTGGGGCTGCATCTACACGAAGTCGGTCAAGGACGGAGCGATGTGGAAATCCGTTCTCGAAGAGGGCTTGCTTGAAGCGCGTAACACTTACGCAAAAAGCAAGCGCGCTGTTTTGACAGTCGATCCCATGCTTTCGGGCTGCCGGCGTCCCGGTCTTAATCTGGATATCGCAACATGAGAATTGCATTCGGCCCGTTCGAACCTGACAAGAGCGTGTACAACGCTGGGGTCAGCGGAAGCATCGTGAATGCGTTTCCGGTTGCCAACGGCTGGGGACCGATGCCGGGCCTTTCCGTGATCTCTGATGCGCTTCCCAGCGCTTGCCGGGGTGCGGTCTATGTCCGCGATAGTTCGGGCAATTACACGATCATCGCGGCGACGGCTACCAACATCTATAAACTGAACACAACCGCTTACTCGTGGGACGATATCTCCGGGCCGTCCGCTCCATATAGTCTCAATCTGGTTGATACGTGGTCGTTCACGGTCTTTGGCACAAAGCTTTTGATCCACAACATTGCCGATCCCATTCAGGTCTACGACATTGAAACAGCAGGCAACTGCGCGGATCTCGCCGGCTCACCTCCGCAGGCGAAATACTCGTGGGTGTCGGGCGACTTTCTTGTGCTTGGCTACCTGTCAGGCACGAATGGCGAAAAGAAAATCCGCTGGTCTGGCGTCAACGATATCGAATTCTGGACGATTGGCGAAAAGGGAGCCGACGAGCAGGTCTTGCCGGAAGGCGAAGAGGTCATGGGCGGCTTTGGCGAGCAGAACGGCTTTTATGTCGTCAATCGCAGCGCCATGCATTTCTTTGTTTTTTCCCCCTCGTCGGGATACACCTTCACGCGCCAGACGATGAACCCGAAGCAGGGCGCGGTATCGTCAGGCTCAATCGTGTCCATCGGGCCGGGAATGTTCTTTTACCTGTCCGAGGACGGTTTTTTCGCAGGCGCGGCACGCAAGCCGATCGGGGCTGAGCGCGTCGACAAGTGGTTCCTTTCGCAAGTCGATATGACCTATCTCGGCGAGGTGCAAGGATCGGCAGACCCCTACGAGAAAATCATCTGGTGGAAATACCGCAGGCCGGACGGGACGTTTCGCAGGCTGGGTTATGACTGGCAGCTTGACCGCTGGTGCACGACGGACCTGCAGGTGGGCGAGATGATGTCACTGGTCACGCCGGGCATCACATGGGACGGTCTATCGACGCTTTACGCTTCCATTGAAGAGGTGACTGAGCCGTTTGACAGCCGCGTATTCCTTGGCGGTCGCCCGACGATGGCAACGTTCACGCCTGATAACAGGTTAGCGTTTTTCTCTGGTCAAAATCAGTCGGCAACGCTCGATACTGCCATCGTGGAGACCGACCCGGTTATACGAACATTCTGCCGCGCAGCGCGCGTCATCAGTGATGCTATCGGCTTATCGGCGACGGACACCGTCTACAGCTACCACGGCGCGACAGGGGAGGTTTCTGCACCCCAGACGGTTAACCGCGCCGGTCTGCTTAATTTCCGTCAGGACGGACGATTACACAAGTTCTCCTGCTCCATTCCTTCCGGCTCTGACTGGTCGATTATCTCGGACATCGAGGCAGAATTCGGGGAGGCCGGCGAGCAATGAGCGTCAATGCAAATTATACTGGCAATATTCGAAAGCCAGAGAGCCGCGCACTGTCTGGCACTTCACTCGAATTGGTAGGCTCGGTGGCGGAAGACAGAACGCAGACCGTCGCCGCATGGTCATTTGTCAACACGACGGGCGGCGCAGTGACATGCAGCCTCTACTGGAACGACGGGACAGCAGATCGCTTGATCTGGCGTAAGTCCGTGGCCGCCAACGACACCCAGGTTGAAAGCAATCTCCCTGTCCGCCTGGAAACGGGAAATTCCATCAAGGCTGCAGCCTCATCTGGTGTCATTGTCAACCTCATTTACGCGCTGGCGTATCAGGTATCATGAACATCTACATCGCGAATGTTGCCGACGTTGACACCCTCTGGCAGACCGTCGGCCCGAAGATCAATGCCGCCATAGAGAAGTGCGGAGACGATCTGTCGACCGGTGAGCTATGGCAGATGTGCCGGTCTGGTCATGCCTTTCTTGTGGTTGCCCGAGACGATAACGGGTTGCTGATGGCTGCAATCGTCCGCTTTGAGCGCTGGAGCAATGGCGCTGTTCTTCGCGTCCTGTCTCTCGTCGGCGAACAGATAAGCGAATGGGCGGCCAAGGTTAAACGCTTCCTCTCGGAAATGGCCCTGTCCAATGGAGCCACGAGGATCGTGGCAGAAGGCCGCGAGGGGTGGGTGAAGATTTTTGATGAGCCGAAAAGAATTCGCTCAACTTACGTGATGGAGCTTTGACATGACCGGTGGCGGAAAACAGACGACCACGCAGTCTTCCTCTCCGTGGGAAGGCGCGCAGCCAGCACTGAAACAGGCAGTCGGCGGCGCAACGGACCTTTACAATTCCGGTCTTGGAACGGAGATTTACAAAGGATCGACCGTCACTCCATGGTCTTCGCAGACACAGCAGGCCATGGGGAACATCGAGCGCAACGCGAACACCAATACGGGTGGAGCGGGCCTTACCGGACAATACCAGGGCGTCATCAACACGGGCGGCTTTAATACGCCCCAGCTTGACGCAATGGGCAATACGCGCGCTCTGGCAAACTCGACCTATGCGGTTTCCCCTGAACTTCAGAAGGTGCTTGATGCTCAGGCTTCCAAAGTAGGCGATGCCGTCAATCTCAATGCTTCGGCGGCCGGTCGTTATGGTTCTGGCGCAAACCAGAGCCTGCTCGCGAAAAATGTAGGCGATCTGACAAACAGCACGATTTTCAGCGACTACAGCAACTGGCAGGGCCGCCGCGATGCCGCAAACACCAACCTGTTTAACATGGGGCAGCAGGGGTTTGGCAATCTCGGTGCGGCCTACACCGGCATGAATGCGCCCAATCAGGATTTGATGAACGTCGGTGCCATGAATGAGGATTTGGCAACCCGCAACAAGAACGACGAACTGCGCATCTTCAACGAGTGGCAGAGCAAGCCATGGGAGCAACTCGGGCGCCTCAATGCGATTGCTTCTGGCGCGGGGGCAATGGGCGGAACGCAAACGACGACCCAGCCGGGGCAGAATCCATTCCTCACGGCGGCAGGTTACGGCATGTCTGGTCTCGGCCTTCTCGGCGGCCTGTTTTAAGGGATAAACCACATGGCACTCTTCGATAATTTCGGCGCCAATCTTTTCCCCAGCATCCAGCGCAACAGCGATGCACTTCTTCAGTCCGGGCTTGGCCTTTTGGCAGGGAAGACAGGGAATGAGCAAGCAGCTCTCGGGCTGAAAGGCTTTTCCGATGCTCGCAAGCTGAACAAGACGGTTGAATTCCTGAAAAGCGCCAATCCTGAACTTGCGCAGGCTGTTGAAGCTGGATCGCTCGGCGCTGGTGATGCCTACAAGCTCTACTATCAGCAGAAACTTGAGGCTCAGAAGCCGAAGAACAACTTCATGGCGGTTGGCAAGAACCTGTACGACACAACGAATGGACAGTGGGTTTCGCCGCCGGCTGGTGTCGGTGGCGCCGATGATTCTGAATATGGATTGGCGCCGGTCTATGGCACGGATGCGCAGGGACGCACTGTGCTTGGCCAGCTTTCAAAGAACGGCACATTCCAGCAGACGAAATTGCCCGATGGCTTCACTCCGACGCCCGGAACCAGCACCAGCGATTTAGGGACGACCGTCGTAACCCGAAACAGCCGAACCGGCCGCATCATCGACACGCAGGAAAAAGACCTTGCCGGCGCCGAGCGAGACAAAGCCGTTGGCAAAAGCCAGGGTGATGCAGCGGCCACCTACAAAAGCATGGTCAGCAAGATGCCGGGCCTTGAGGGCGTCATTGGAAGGTTGGAAGGTCTTGCCGATGAGGCGACTTATACGCTTGCGGGCCGTGGCCTGGATTGGGGTCGCAGTCAGATCGGCATGGAGCCTCGTGACGCTGCTGTGGGGCGGGCGCAGTACAATGCCATGGTGGATAACCAGATCCTGCCGCTGCTGAAGGATACCTTTGGTGCGCAGTTCACGCAGAAGGAAGGCGAGACCCTGCGCGCGACCCTTGGCGATGACGGCAAGTCCCCGGCCGAAAAGAAGGCCGTTCTTCGGGCATTCATCGAGCAGAAACGGCGAGATGTGGAGGCGCTTGCCCTTCAGGGTCTTGATGATCCGGGCAACACCGCCGCCCCGGCGACACCGCGCGGCAGCCGCACCTCTGGCGGCGTTCAATGGAGCGTGGAACCCTAATGGCAACACTGAACATCAATGGCCGCAAGGTTAAAGTGGACGATTCGTTTCTGTCGCTCTCCCCGGAACAGCAGAACGCCGCGGTTGACGAAATCGCCGCCACCCTTGGCAAGGCACCAGCACCGGAACCTGCCAACGGCACGCCAAAGGCTGCCCGCAATGAGCCTGCACGGCCAAAGGATGCGCGCGACAGTTTCCTTGGCAAAGCCGACACGTTCGTGCGCGGCGCTGCCGACACGCTGTCTCTGGGTCTCGCTGATGAAATCGCGGCACAGGCAAAATCCGGCCCTCTGACGGTGCAGAAGCCCAGCGACGATTATTACAATCGCGGTATCTATGCCGGTTCACTCAATCCACTTGGCGCTCTTGCCCGGACGCTGAATGCACCGTTCGCATCCGAGACGAAGAACGCCGACTATGATCGGGCGCTGGCCGAACAACGGGCCATCGACAAATCGGATTCGGATAACCGTGGTGGCTACCGCATCGCGGGCCAGATTGCCGGTGGTGTCGGTCAGGGCGTGGGCTTGGCAAAGCAGGGGCTTTCGCTTGCGGGGAACGCAGTCAATCGTGGTGCGGGGCTTGCAAGGGTGGCCGGTGCGTCAGCCGCTGACGGCGCAATTCTCGGCACAGCACAAGGGTTCGGCAGTGGCGAGGGCCTGCAAGATCGGTTGACCAAGGCTGGAACGGGCTTCGCTCTCGGCGCCGGTATCGGTTTGGGTGCGCCTGTAGCCATTGCTGGCGTCTCTAAAGTCGCCAAGGGTGCCGTCGCTCCGTTGTTCGCGCCCTTCATGCCTGAGCCATACGCTCGTGAAGCAATTGCACAGTCTCTGCGCCGATCCGGCAAGACGCCGGAACAGATCGCCCGCATCATGCGCGTTGCTGCCGGTGAAGGTCAGCCAATGTACAACGTGGCCGATGCCATGGGCTACACGGGCGAACGTCTGATGTCCACCGCGGCACGCAACCCGAGCGAGGCACGACAGTCGATTGTGGAAACGCTCAGGAACCGGCAGGGTGGTCAGGGAGAGCGATTGGCGCAGTTTATGGCCGAAGGGCTGGAAGCGGGCGATACCGCCGCCCAGCGCGCCGCCACGCTTACGGCTGATCGGCAGAAGACAGCGAACGCGCTTTACAACTCAGCCCGCAAGGACGCTGGCCCGGTCAACGTCACTCCTGTTGTCGAGGCGATTGATGAAACTCTGTCACCTGGCGTCAACAGCCTTCTGAGCCCGCGTGACAAAATCGCAAACGACAGCATTGAGGGAGCTCTGCAGCGTGTCCGCAGTCTCCTGACCGACGGACGTTCGAACGTGACGGATTTCAACGTCCTGTTCCGCACCAAGCTCGATCTTGACGACATGATCCAGCGGGCTGAAGGACAGGGAGCCGGCAACCGTGCGCATTACCTGTCCCGCGTGCAGAACCTGATTGATGACGCTTTGGCCGACGCATCGCCGTCCTACACGCAGGCTCGGGACACGTTCGCACGGGATTCCCGTCGCATCGACGCAGTGGATACCGGGAAAGCCGCATTCCGCCCGTCGAGTCGGGCAGACGACAATATCGCGGGCTTCTCCCGCATGACGCCGGAAGAGAAGGCCTCATTCCGGGCGGGCTATGCCGATCCGGCGATTGCGCGTTTGGAGGCCGCATCCCTGTCTCCGACGACGAACAAGGCGCGGATTCTGCAATCTCCCAAGATCAGAGATGAACTGCAGGCGTTCGCGGTGCCGGACAATGCGCAGGTGCTTGGACGCAGGGTCGGTCGTGAGCAGAGGATGTTCGACACGGCTGCCGCTGCACTCGGGGGGTCCAAAACTGCCGACAATCTGGCGGACGCAGCGGATATGGCCAAGCTCGACCCAAGCGTAATGTCTAACCTGTTCCATGGAAACTATGTCGGCGCGTTGACAACGGCACTAGCCAAGGCTCTGACGACGGCAAAGGGAACGCCGCCGAAGGTGATCGAGAACATCGCCAAAACGCTGCTGGAAACCAACCCAGAGGCCGCTATGCGCATCCTTTCGCAGAGCACGCAGAAGCTTGCGGCGTCCGATCAGCTACGCGGGCGTATTTCTCAAGGAATTGTCAGTTCAGGAGCGGCCGGCGCCGGGCGGCTTTGATTTCCACCAGTCGGGAACCTTGTTGCCGGTGATGTCGATCGCCCAGGCGGTCAAAACTCCGCCGAGGCCAACGCCGAGCGAGATCGAAACCCAATCAACCTCGCGCGTTGAGACGAACAGAACGAATCCTGCGGCCATTACAGGAAGCACGATTTTCCACGGTCCGGGTCCGCGGTCGATTTTCGGTTCATGTGGGTCGTGGTCGATGTTCATGATGTCAGAATGGCTCAGGTGTCCATCTTTGTCCATAACCGGACCTAGTCCCGCCTCCGTACTCACAGGGAGTAAGAAGGCGGTTCACTAGTCAGAGGTGATAGCCTGGATTTGTAACAGCGTTCATAGCTTCGGCGTACGTCTTGAGGATCCATTCGCGATCGGCAGCTGAGTAGCCGTTGTTATTGTGACCGACCAAACTCTTCTTTTCGCAATCAGCAATATGGTGAAAGAGCTTGTAAGCGATTTGTTCAGCCGAATTTTCGCCAATGTGTACCGTGGCTTTGTCAGACATAAATACCCCCTTTGGTTGCGGTATCACCATTAAATCATTTCTAGGAAGAGTCGAGGCGGTTCACTGAGCCGCCTTTTTCTATGGAGCGGTCATGCAGCTTAGAGACAAGCGAGACCTTTACGAGCGACTACTTGACGAGCCTAACGTTCAGCGCGCACTCGGCACAATCCGGGCCGCGGAAGGCACGGCGAGGTTTACCAACCCGTATTCCGTTGGGTTCGGCGGTCGACCGGTGCAAAGCTTGGCGCAGCACCCGAACGTGTCAGCGTCGTTCAGGGACAATTCCGGCAAGCGCGGCAAGACGACGGCGGCCGGCGCTTATCAGTTCCTTGGTGGCACATGGGGAGACATTAGCAAGTCGCTTGGCCTTCCGGACTTCAGCAAGAAAAGCCAGGACATCGCTGCTGTTGGCCTTCTGGATCGAGCCGGCGCGCTCGGCCATGTCATGTCCGGCAACCTCAAGGGGTTCGTGAACTCCGCAAAAGACACATGGGCTTCCTTTCCGGGGTCTCCGTATAACCAGCCGACGAAATCCATGTCCTTCATGCAAGAGGCATGGGGTGCGCCTGTCGCAAGCGCCTTCGCCGAGATCCGCAACGTTCCAACGCCCACGGCTCGCCCTGAGCCAACCTACACTGCTCCACTATCGTCCGTTCAACGCGCCCCCTTGCAAGAGGTCTCCATGTCACCCTTCGATGCCAGCCGCTTCGGCCCGGCCACATCATCCCCTGTGTTTGACGCCACGCGCTTCGGCACACCAGATCCCGTAGCGCAGGGTAAAGCGGCGTTGCAGCGCGGGCTGCTCGATCAGCAGCTTTCCGTTGGCATCCTGCCAAACATTCCGCCGGCCGTCGAAGAGGTTCCGGCCTACGTTGACCCCAGGGTTTCGGCTCAGCCGTCTGTCGCCATCTCCCAACCGAACCCGGCCATGTCGATTTCCCAGATGGCCACTGGCTCCGTTGCCGCACCCCAGATTTCTGCCCGGCAACAGCAGATCGCAGACCAGACGACAAGGGACATGCGCAATCGCGGGATTCTCGGAACTCTCGGCGGCGCTGTTCTCGGTGGTGCGCTGCTTGGCCCGGTCGGCGGCCTCCTTGGCGGCTATCTCGGCAAGACCTTCTCGAACACTGGCTATCACCCCGCCGCGCCTGAGCGCCTCAATCCGAACGGGGTCGATGACAGGAGCTACGGGGGTCTGAATGACTACGGACAGAACGCTTACAACGAAAGCAAGGATTTCCGTGACGCCGTGGACAGCAAATCCCCAGGCCTTTGGTAAGGAGAGCCGCCTATGGCAAAGAATTCGGTCCTCGACTACAGCAACATTCCCGACAACAACACCGATATGGGAGGTATCGGCATTCAAGGAACGTCGGCGGTCAACAACTTTGACAATGCCTTTCGCACCTTCATGTCGCAGATCGCCAAATGGACAGACGGCAGCACCATTGCGTCCGGTACGACGACGGACCTGTCGACTGTTGAAGGCATGTACGTGTCCATTACTGGCGCCAGCACTATTACCTCGTTTGGAACCGCGAAAGCCGGGTGGATAAAATTCGTCCGTTTCACGGGCGCCGCAACCATCACGTATAACGCAACGTCGATGATCCTGCCCGGTGGCGCGCCCATCACGGCGGCTGCTGGAGATACCGCTGCGTTTGTATCTGAAGGATCGGGGAATTGGCGGTGCCTGTTTTACACGCCTGCCACGGCAATGTCGGTCACCGGGTATATTTCCCCTGGCTTCAACCTTGCCTATAACACCTCAGACCAGATTACCTTCCCTGCGGGCTCGGTTGCTGCCGGTGGAGCAAACCCTGTTCTGATGGTTCACCCTTCCGGCACGGTCTCGCTCGGAACAGCCTTTGGCACGGGCAGCGGCGGAAGATTTGATTCCGCGGTGTCAGACGGAACATGGCATTGCTACATCATCAGCAACGGCACACTGGTATCGCGCGGCTTTTCACAGTCGCTTAACCCGACGACACAGCCGAACTATCCGGCCGGGTTCCCGTTCTACCGTCGCGTTGGTTCGATCATCCGAAGCGGTGGGGCTATCCGGTCATTTGTACAGCGGGAAGATCATTTCGACTACACAACCGCACCGACGGAAAGAAGCAGCACTGCCGCGCAGGTCGCAACTCTCCTGGCGCTCGGTGTGCCATTCGGGATCGTCACCCAGCCCAAGCTCGCGTCTCAGCAGCAACAGGCAGTCGCCGGGAATGCTCAGACATTTTTCGGATCAGCCGGCGGCTCGACCTCGCCATACGTCATTACCACCGCAGCGGGCGATACTGATTCCGCGGTCATTCCTGGCGGCGTCTTTACGGACACCTCAAGTCGGATACACTTTGCGGTCGAAATCTTCAGCGGCTCATTGTCTTTGAACTCGCTCATCACCTTGGGCTGGATCGACACACGAGGGAGAGCATAGCCATGGGCTTTTACGTTCAACGTGACAAAGCAGGTATCATCATCGGGCTGTATGCAAGCTTTCAGGAAGGTTTTGCCGAAGCGTTTCTGGAGGAAGACAATGCCGAAATCGTCGCTTTCCTCAACCCTCCTGAATTACCAGTCGTGATCAAACTTTGGCCAACGGACCTTTGGCGACGAATGAGTGATGCAGAGGTTATAGCTGTCGAAAATATCATGGGATCGCAGACCGCTCGCATCCAGCGCATCTTCAACGCGGCTACCGAATATCGCAGCGATGATGAGCTTTGGTCGCTGCTCTTGCAGATTGCAACAACTCTCTTTGGCGAAGATCGAGCCGCCGAGATTTTGGCTCCTTCAGCTTAGCTCGATCTCTTCATTTTTGGGAGGGTAATCGAGATCCACGCTTCGGACGATCAACATTTTTACCGTCGGCTGCGGTGTTTTGTTCGCCGTTAAACTGCGCGGTCATAGCATCGAGTGACGCTTCAAGTGCTCTTTGAATGGCGGGCGCTTTATCGGATAGCCTGTCATAGAGGCTCCAAGTAGCGTCTACTCCGCCAGCCAAAAAAAACAGAATGCCGCATCCGGCCCAAGCATAGGTACCCCATTTGACAATGACATCTCTGAAAGTCGGGTGAATGGCGGCTGCTTCTTGCGCAGCCTCTTCGATCGAAATTTTGCCGAATGCCGCCTTTGAACCAATTTCTGCCAGCTGCCTGATCATGACACGCGTTATTTCTGGTGCACGTAGTACCTTGATCGTATCCAGCGAAAGGTCAAATACCCCTCTACTAAGTTCTGCTTTTTCGTTGCCGCACGACGGGCATTCTTCGGTGTTTCCCCAACAGAAGAAATACGGACCAGCAAAAACGTAATTACGGGACGGAAAGATAGTTTGGCACACACTACAGTAGCATGGGAGAGGGGGCGCAATTAGTGCTCTCCAGCCTGATGATGTTGTGTCTTCCGCCTTTCTGTGAGGAAATCGGAGCTTTGGATCGTCAAGGACTTTATTGTTTACAATTCTTCCGGTCGATCCATCCGCGATATTGAAAGGCTTTGAAACATTGGTGAAGGTATTGTCGCTCGCATCAATATCAACGGGACCAATAGTAGTTATACCGTTTGCCCCACCCGAAAAAGTGTTGCCGCTTATCACAACTTTAGCCATTTTCGCCTCCCTTTGAGACACAATGCGGCGATTCTTTGTAAAAAAATAGCCGGGACATCAGTGATGCCTGTCTCTGCTTACTTGCTTAACGAAAGAAAGGGGCCGATTTGTTTATGGGAATCGGAAGAGCCTCAGATGATCCCTGATCCTCCGCCGGTGAAGCGGCGGTTGCCGGAGAGGTTGCGTGACGCAGCCAAAGCCCTGTTTGGGTAAATGACCAAAACTTGACGACACAAAGGCTCGCTTCGGCGCGCCTTTTTTATTGCCGTTCAACCGGCCCCATAACCACAATCAGGAGAACACCATGGCACGACGCATCAACGCGGCGGGGCTTTCGCACATCATGCAGTGGGAAGGCAAACGGCTTGTGGCATATCAGGACGTAGCAGGCATATGGACTATTGGCTTTGGCCATACCACGGCGGCCGGTATCCCGCGTGTACGGGAAGGCATGCGCATCAACGACAAGGAAGCCGAAGATATCCTGCGTGCTGATCTTCGCAAGTTCGAGGATCGCGTTGAAAGGCTCGTCAGAGTCCCGCTGACCGATAACCAGCATGCCGTCCTTGTTTCCTTCGACTTCAATACCGGGAAACTCGACAAGTCCACGCTCCTGAAAAAGCTGAACGCAGGCGACTACGACGCCGTGCCGGCCGAACTCATGAAGTGGGTGAACGCTGGCGGCAAGCGCGTTCAGGGCCTTGTCAACCGCCGCGCCGCCGAAGCTGGACTTTGGGCCAAGGGCGAGTTTGTTTCCAGCAATACCGTCGAAGCCGTTCGCGCGGTTCCCAAGAAGGACGTGGCCGTTATCGGCGGCACTGGTCTTGCCGGCGCCAGCGCTGCGATCGGTCCCGCAATCCCCGATGTGGTGGATGCGGTCTCCAGCCAGCGTGACGAGCTTACAAGCGGGCAGTGGGCGCGCGTGGTCGTTGCTGTTCTGATCCTGACCCTCACGCTCTGGGGCATTTGGCAGAAGGTCAAGTCCTGATGTGGGCGCTCATCCCCGGATGGATCAAAATCGCTGCAGTTGGCCTCCTCTGTGCCTCTGCGCTGGGAACAGCATCCTATCTGGCTGGCAAGCGCGTTCAGCGTGCCGAGATGGCCACAGAGACGCTGACAAAGACGATCGAGGTTCTTCAATCAAGGAACGAAACCAATGTGGAAATCACTTCTTCCGCTGCTGCTGATCTGTGCAGTCACTTCGGGCTGCCAGATGATGAACGCGTCGAATGTTTGCGCCGGGTGGCAGAAGCTGACGCCGACGCTCGAAAGCGCGGTCAAGATCACGATGGACGATAGGCAGTTTGCCAATCAGGTTGCGTCCCATAACTCACACGGCACGAAGCAAGGCTGCTGGTAGCCTTCTCTCTTATATTTACTCGCATGGCAGGGGCAGGTTACCGGATGGCGGAGAACACGAACATGCAGATAAGTCGCGCTCCGAAACTGGAATGGAACCTCAACACAATCATCCAGCTTTTTACCCTCGTCGGCATGATTGTCGGCGGGGTGGCTATCTGGATCGACAAGAGCCGGGACATTGAGGATTTGCAGGACTGGCGAACGAGCCACGAGCAATTCCACAAGGAGAGGCTGGTCGAGGTGAAGTCGATCGAGGCCAGAGCCGACGAGCGGATCAAGAACATCGAATCCGATGTGCGCCGGCTATCCGGAAAAGCTGACAATCTCGATTACCGGATGACCAGCAGCGAGCAGGCGGTCGGCGGGGTGGTGCAGACCGTGAAAGATGTTCAGCAGGCCGTATCGGCTCAGTCTGGCGATCTGCGGGAAATCAAGGTCATCGTGCAGCGGATGGAGAAGGGACAGAGGCCCTAGCGTGGACCTTACAGCTACCGATCTGTTTCGGCTTTGTGCCAGTCTTCAATCGCTTTGCAGAATATCGGAAGGAACGGATGTGAAATCGTAGGCTGGGTCTCCCCGTCAGGCGTGAACCATGGATGATCCTCTGCATCATGGTAATATGTGCCGAGAAATTCCCCATCCTTTGTTATGACAGACCCGTCGGGCAATAGGTTGATATTGAATTTTAGTTCCATGCTGACCCCGATCCACGTCCGCTGACTAGCGTGCAGTCTAGTTGACTTTGCACGCAAAAAGAAACCCGCCGACGTGGAAACCTCCGAGTGCTCGCCCTCTTCGTCTCTACGATCTAAAGCCGACCTCTTTGGCTCTTAACGCAATTGATGCAGCACTGAATATTTGAATGAATGACTCGATCACGACCGTGTAAATCGCGGGAATCACGATTATAATTACTGGGGTCCTCAGGGAGCGGGACGCTATGGTGCCGCATGTGCTACATGTTACATCTGAAAAAAATAAAAATCTAAACGACAGGAATATAAAGACCGTAACTACACAAAGTGTAAGAATATTACTTTTGGTAAATTTAGCCGGGATACGTTCCTTAAACCTTATAAATCTGGATAAAGTGATTAAAAGCAGCGCTATGGTGCCCACCAGGAGGATGATATTGGCGACAACAAAGAACGCCCCTTTTCCGGGTCCAACAGATTCAAAATCTCGATATCTTTCGCGCATAAAAGAAAAAATGCTGGGAATCTCGTTCGTTGGCCCAATCATATTAAGAGCGACTGTTGATATGTCGGTAACGTATATGACGAACAGCGCGGGCATAAAGAATATATTAAAGTAGTTTATCAACCTGAAAACTTTTTCGTCAAAATACTTTGAGGCCCCTCTCGGTAGGATTGGGCTTATCCACTTTTTCATGCGCGGACTTTCTTTCTCTGGATGAGATCCACTTACGTCTCTGTCCTGCGGCTGAGGCGGGAACTTGGACGACGAATTCGACACACATTGTCTAACTCGGCGTTGTCTGCAATTCAATCGGAGCGGGATTTTATTATTGCTTTACACGCCAAATATGCCAGTCTCCCTGAAGATTTAGGGATGTCAGTTCGAATGCGCCTCGCAAAGGCAATAGCCAAGATTTATTTGGGATACACGCTGTCAGCAATGTTGGCTGGCCTCCTGAGCGCGATTGCCTTGTACTTTGTCTCGAGTGATGCGGGACCGAGCTCATGGGAGTTTACGCAGATGACGCTCATGACGGCAGCTGTCATCCTCTTTTTCGCACTGCCCGTAGCGATACCGAGTGTTGTTGTCTTGATGACCCTGGGAAGGAAAAGCTATTTGGAGTATGCCGCCCTTGGTGGCGTCTGTCCTATCCTCACCTTGGCGTGGTTCAACGGGCACTATGAAATATGGGAACTCTTCTCATTAGCCGGTCTGGTCTTATTCTTGATCGGAGCGGTTTCAGCGTACCCGATATGGGCGACATGCACGGGCCGTTGGCGTATATTGTGAGCAAAAAGAAACCCGCCGGAGCGGGGGTTCTATCGTTCCCGTTAACAAAAGTTCATTTGCAATCGAGAGATAAAATTCCTATCTCTAGTTCGTGGACAAGCGCTAGAATCGCCCCAAGTTGCCGAAAGGTAGCAGCACTCTTCGCGGTGTGGGACAGGGGCCTAGGGGTCCACGCAGGGCCCTGGGAGACTAGGGCCTTTTCTTTTGGGCTATTATCCAGTCGATGAAAGTCTTTTGCTCACCATTTAATGGGCATTTAGAATAGGGCGGGATAATCGTAAGCCCGGAATTCAAAGCATTGCCTCTGAATTTCAGAAACCTTGATGAAATCTCCCTAGCATATCGATCTTCGCAGCGACCGTACCCATTAGGTTCAAGGGCTTTCCACACCGCACTAGTGAACAAGTCTGCTATTTGGAGGCCAGCCCTAACCTTGTGGTTTTCGACCGCAATGTCGTCGGGGTTGAGAACAGTCCAATCGACGGATCGGACCGGCTTCATCTTCTCTTTCCCATCCCGCATAAACGAAAGATACTCGCGCATCTGTTCGTAGTCGGTTCCTTTTCTTCGCGAAAATACGACCTTCAGTCGAGCCTGAGCGCCATCAGATGAAGCTCGCCTTTTGCACGCTGCTGTAATTCTTTCGAGCAGAAACCTTGTGAGATAGTTGTAGAGGTGCTGTTTTCGCTTGAAGACATCAATCTCTTCAGCGTCCAGTATCGTCTCTTTGCAGGATGATATGACGCATGCGCCAATAGGCTTTTGCGCTATGATAGATGAAGCGTGCACCCGCTGATCGTGGCTCAAGTCCCGGAAATGAAGGTCTCGTGCTTTCTTGTTTTTGAAGGCGCTCATTATTTCGTCACGCCAGGATGGGAGAAGCTTGTCGTTGCTTTCGTTAACGACGCATGCGCCGATAGAAAACCATTTTGATTGGGCGCTCGGCACATCATCCCGAAGCTTGCCGAATCCCTCATCCCCGGCTTCATCAACGTAAGCGACAAACCGATTAATTTTGTTGGGCTCGTTCACCCTAAATGTGCTCAATACCGCCCCCAGGCCCGATCACTGCTTCGTCACCTCGTCCCGTTTCATCCTCGGTCACTCGCTAGCCGGCCAATCACATCCACGCGGTCGCACGTCCCAGTGGCTGGTACGACGTCTAGTTTTTCGCCCACCGTATATTTATCATTAGGCCTACCAAGTCTCACCGTCTGCTTACAGGAATGCGTAATGCCCTTTTGCTGGCGCTCGAAGACAATCGTACCGAAAGTGAAGGTCTCGTAGTGCGGCTCAAAGAACAGGTCCGCGATGACACCACCGCGGCGGGACTGCTTGACTTTTTCATCCCACACTTCCTGAATTGTTGCGATGGAGTGGGGGAAATTACTGAAACGCCACGCCCGCAGGCCCATCACTAGAGCACCGACGATAGCAAAGCAGCACACCATCAATATAGGCCACGCAAACCTGAATGCGTCGAGCTTCGGATCGTTGTGCTGTCGATGTAGCATGGTGGTAAAGCTCGCGTCTCATCTGCAGTTCGAACTTTGAAATAACACGGCGTTACCTCACGAAATCTCCGTCTGCGGATTGGCTATCGCTTTGGCACGCCCGCGTAGCGAAACATAATGTCGTCGTAGAACTGCTTCCTGACCAGCACTTCGCGGTCAAAACATTTCGAATACAGCTCCTTCCCCTTCACGTCGCGGCAGGCGCGCTTTGCACCAACTTCGAACGACCTCTGCGCTTTCCATTCCTCTGCTGTTTGTGTCTGGCAGGCAGTCAGCGCAAAGGCTGAAATAGCAAGCAATAAGTACTTCATTGTTACCCCCGATGTGAGACGCGCGACGGCTTTATCTGCCCTGAATCACACGGATGAAGTTGGGACTTTTGTTCACGTAATCCCTATAGGTGATACGCTTGCTGGCTACACCGTTGACGGCCCGCGTACAAAACGTCTTTTGCACATTCGCTTTCGGGCCAAGGTTCATGATTCTTCGCACGTTGGCTGTTTCCTGCGCTGGTGCCTTGATCGTTTTCCCGTAGCATTCGTTGATGACGTGCTGTCTTGCAGCAGGACTACCGTTCATAACCTCTTGCACTCTGTTGTATTCCGTTTCGGAAACGCATCCCGACAGCATCAAAACGGGCACGAGCAAGGCGATTTTTTTGATTCTCATTTGGATGTTCCTTTTTGTCCCGGTTTGCTGTTCGCGGGCGCGTTGCAGCCCTTCGCCTTCATGTTTGCCTCAATCGCATTGACCTTGCCCTTGGCAACGGCGACTTGGCCTTCCTTGTCGCCACCGAACGTGCTCGACATCGGCACGCCGACGAGGAAGACGCCGACGGCATCACCGGTAGCGGCATCGTGCTGTTGCTTCGAAATGGCAGAAAGGGATGCTTGTTCTTTCAGATACTCGCGAGCCAGCGCCTGACAATCGAGATTGCTGTACGCCGCCATTGGCACGTCCACCGGGACAATTGCGTCTGGTCTTTTTGCGCATGACGAAACGGCCAGCCCGCAGGCCAGCAAAGGTAAAATATATCTCATGTAGTCCCCAAATCCCCTGACGACGTAATGCATCGCCAAGGTCAAGCTTCACTACAACCCGAAAAGAGAGTCAATAACTCCCGGCAACTTGTAATGAATATTTGTGCGTCTGACTGGGGCGCGCCGGAAGGCTCGTGAATCGGAAAAATGCCCCCGGCGGGAGGGTTGCAAGTCGTACCGTTCTTACAGGGCTGCAAGGAGGAACGGACGATGCGGAATGGCCGTCGGCCGACCGCCTGTTCTCAGACGTGTTGCCATGTTCTGATAGTCCGGCTCTTGCAGTTTCAACTGACTTCTGGAGATATCCTGCTTTTGGGAAACGCAGGGGCAATTGACACATGATGCGGAATCTTTGGCAGCTTATCACATACCACCGTCATCGATGTGAGCTATGGGCGCTTCGTTTTAGTCGGAGCCTATCAGCTTTCATCCGACCACCCCCCATCATGTTGATGACAATGGTTCTTTACATTTTGGCTTGCCTGCCGCTCGTCTCGGTGTACTTTCTGTTGTTAGGTCTAGGGGTTGGCGAGGCAGTCGCCGTCATGCTCATGAGCCTGCCCGCCATCGCCTTTTTGTTTGTGGTCGCACCTTGGTTTTTTCAATGGTTTTGGATCGGCCTGAGCATGCAGTTCGGAAGCTTCAAAAGCGCCGATGCAAAAGAGAAACAATTAGTGGCTTGGACCGAGGCATACGAGGGCCGTCGTTCTTGATCCCCATCGAGTAAGAGAAAAGAAACCCTCCGGCGGGGAGGGTTCTAATCGTGCCAACTAAAGGGCACTAGGAGCAATGGGCGGAGGGGGGGAAGTTCCGCCCGGCCTTAAAAACTCGCGACGAGAAAAACGGTTCCAAAAAAATCAGCCGTCGAGGCCTGTCTTGTGAACGTCTTTGATGGCTTCGTTCAGGCAGAGTGGCGCGAATACGATGATTGAGGTTGAGTTCCAGACCTAGACGAAAACCCGCCGGCAGCCTCGTACTACCAGCGGGTTCCGTTGAACATGTGGACGATTGTCCCGAAGTTCTCGATCTCCGTAACGGAGATGCAGATCAATTGCACCAATCAATGCGCATATTAAAATCTGCCACCTGCTTTCCTTGGGGACTTACACTAATCGTCCCAGTAGTTGACCTTCACTGGCGGATCACCTTCGGGATCGTGAAGCGGATCCGGATCTGCGAAAAGCTGCTTGGCGTCTAGAGATGTCTGAATTGCCTCGACGCGGGTTTGCTCCTCAAGCTGCATCAGCCGCTTTTGAGCCCACTCAAGCATGCGTCGGTAGTCCGCTGGGAGATCCTCGCAATATGGGATGGTGGATATTGTATCACGCAAATCGTCCGCTTCACGGCGCGCATCGGCAATGCCTTGCAAAAAGGTAAGGCGGTCGCCTTCACGCTTCGTACGCTGCTCTGCCATTTTCCTACGGGATGCCATATGCGCTCGACGCGCAGCCTCCTGACGATTTCGCTCTTCATTTTCCCTCGCGGCGACGTGGGCTATTCGGAAGTTCTCTACAATTTTGGTGAAATGGTCCTCGATCGTCTTCGTCTCGGTATCATACCACTCCGTTTTGATCCCCGCTCCTGGACCGTAAAAGTGTAGTCTCAATCTACCCACGTGCGCGTAAGTGAAGCTCTTCCAGCCGCTCCGAGATATCTCGACTTGTCGCTTTCTGGGAGCATCAATACTGAACCCCAAGATAGTCCCGTCTTTCGCGAAGCCCAAGCGACTGGTCGTACCACCGAAGGTAAAACCATAAGGCTCGAGCTCCACGCAAAGGCTGTTTAAGATTGCGCCAACTCGGGGCGCATCATTCGGTGTAACTTTTACGTTTTTCAGTGAAACGTACCCGTCTCGATCGATCTCGCGACCTCGGAGTTCAGCCAAGAAAGATTGGACTTCATATCTAAGCTTTCCGGTTTGCATTTTGACAGGCTCCTCGGCCTTGTCTGCGGATACGGGAGGGAAGTTTTGTGGGTTGGGCTGCACAAGAGGAATGTTTTCATCCACAAAAGGCTGTCGCAGGCGCTTATTTTCGACCTCGATTTCGCGCAAAGCCGTCTCAAGAATTTGCTCTAGATACGGGCTGCGGGTGCTCACCGGCCTAGCGCCTATATGCACCGTATGGAGAGCCTTATTCTCGACCGCTCGTAGGGGCGTCCGCTTGACGGGTTGCCCTGCGTCGATTTTTGCCCAATATCCCCTGGACGGCACTGGGACGAGATATCGCTGACAAGTCTTAGCCAACCCTCGATCTGACAGTCCGTACTTTTCCGCCAGCTTATGCATTGGCGTGGACCACACCAGTTCGTAGAGCTCCTCTCGGCTCATTGATCGCTTTGGTTCTTCCATGAGCACCTCCATCCTGAATGAGAGGCCATAAGGTACCCCTCAACCTCTGTACGCCATCCGGAAGTAGCCATTTTGACAATCCGCCACGTCGGAGATTGATGTATTGGGCGCGCGCACTCCGGATGGTTAGGCTCGATAGCCCTCTGGGCCACAATGTAAAAAGGCGTTGCGATTTCTCGCAAGACCATATCGTTGTCAATGGTTGTTCCGCGAACGCGCTTCGCCTTCATTCAGATCGTTCGCTGACGGCGGCGGGGTGACTGTCGGCAAATATTCATTGATCGCTTTTTTCAAAGCAATTTGCCATGTGCCCACATCAATAAGCTCGGCGGCTTGCTGTAGGTGATAAAGGTTGAGACGGTCTCCCGCTACCATTTTCATCCAGAATTAAAAAATGTGTTGGTGTGTTTTCGGCGTCTGTCGAAGGCTGCAAAGCGGCCTCGATCCTGGTGCCAACCGGTGGCGGTCGCCAAAAAAAGGGAAACCCGCCCGCTGTCAAATGCAGCCGACGGGTCTCAACCTTTACCCCCTCCCACAAGGGCGGCTGAACAAAAGCACATCAAATGAATTATGGCAAGATCATGGCGACCATATTGTTGCCGTGGACGGCTCGGTGCGCCAATTTAACGGCGGATGGCAGAGCGTGACCACTTCGGTATGCCGTTCATAGGGCGATCGGTAGGATACGAGGTTGTCGGTGCAGCGCATTTCCGCAGGATTTGCATCGGCGCGTGGCTGATAGTGCGTTTTGTGTCCTGGGACCTGGTCGTGACCATAAAGGATCGTGTCGGCGGCGAAAGACGCGATCGGCGTTGCGAGGATCGCGAATGCGGTAATAAGGGCGCTGCTTCTGAGATTTAAGGGCATGGGTTATTCCCCCGGCGTTGATCAACGCAGGAGAACGCCTTGCGGGTGAAAGCTGTTCCGAGGCAGGCCGCTTATTTTTCGCGGCAGCACTTGGTGACTTCTGTCAAAACTCTGTCTGTGGGAAACTTGGAGCGGGCGAAGGGATTTGAACCCTCGACCCCAACCTTGGCAAGGTTGTGCTCTACCCCTGAGCTACACCCGCTCAAATCCACCGGTCCGGGGTAGTACGCTGAACCGTGGGTCACCGCAGTGCGGCGACGGGCGCTATATCGCTCAATCGATTTTGGAATGCAACAGGGAAATGACAAAAACGCGAAAATTTCTTTGAGAAATGCGACAAGCGGCGGAAATGATTGGGAATTTTCGTCCCGTTCCTTTTTCTCGCGTTGCCAAGCTCCGGTTGCCGCCTTAATCATGAGGGAGAAGATATCGGAACAGGCTAAGGCAGGCAGCAGGATATGGCGGAAAATTCTCCGAAGACGGCAGCGGACTTGTTCGCGTTTCTGGACGGGCTCGGCATCGAGCATAAGACGAAACAACATGAGCCGGTCTACACCGTTGCCGAATCCCAGTCGCTGCGCGACCTCATTCCCGGCGGCCATACGAAGAACCTTTTTGTGAAGGACAAGAAGGATCAATATTTCGTTCTGACCGTTGAGGAAAATGCGGTCGTCGATCTAAAGAGCGTTCACAAGACGATTGGTGCGGCAAGTCGCGTCTCCTTCGGCAGACCGGAAAAAATGCTCGAATATCTGGGCGTCGTGCCGGGATCGGTCACGGTTTTCGGCGCCATCAACGACACCGATGGGCAGGTGACCTTCGTGCTGGACAGCGATCTTCTGGAAAACGAGCTGATCAACGGTCATCCGCTTTCCAACGATCAGACGACGACGATAGGAAACAAGGATCTCATTCGCTTTCTCGAGGCGACCGGCCACACGCCGCTTGTCTTGAAAGTCAGCGAGTGAGATACGATCTTTGCTTCAACTAAGATGTACGACAGAGATTACGGGAGACCGGCATGAGCGGCACGAACAATCCTTACGGCAGTTCCTATGGCGGACAGATGTCTGGCAACGCGCAATATAACGGGGACCTCAACGGTGCGTCCTCCGGCCACATCAAAGACACCACGACGGCGGCCTTCTCCAAGGATGTTCTTGAGGAATCTCGCCACCAGCCGGTTCTGGTGGATTTCTGGGCGCCGTGGTGCGGCCCCTGCAAACAGCTGACGCCGGTGCTCGAAAAGGCCGTGAACGAGGCGAATGGCCGCGTGAAGCTCGTGAAGCTGAACATCGACGATCACCCGTCTATTCCGGGCCAGCTCGGCATCCAGTCCATTCCCGCCATCGTCGCATTTGCGGATGGCAGGCCGGTGGACGGCTTCATGGGCGCCGTGCCGGAAAGTCAGATCAAGCAGTTCATCGACAAGATCGCCGGACCCGATGCGGGTGACCCGAAGGCTGAGATCGAAGCTGTTCTCGCCGAGGCGAAGCAGCTTCTGGCCGATGGCGATCATAATGGTGCGGCGCAGCTGTTCGGCGCCGTCATGCAGGCCGATCCGGAAAACCCAGCCGCGATCGCCGGTATCGCCGAATGCATGATTGCCGTCGGGCAATATGAACGGGCAAGCGAACTCCTCTCGTCCCTGCCGGCGGAAGTCGCCGAGGATGCGGGCATTCAGCTCGTCACGAAAAAGATCGCCCAATATGAGGAAGCCCGCAAGATCGGTGATCCGGTGGCGCTGGAACGTGATCTCGCGCTCGATCCCGATAATTACGAGGCGCGGGTGAAGCTTGCCAAGGTTCTGAACGCCCAGGGGCGACGCGACGAGGCGGCAGACCATCTGCTCTACGTCATGCGCAAGGACAGGACCTTCGATGATGACGGCGCGCGCCGCCAGCTTCTGGAATTTTTCGAAGCCTGGGGCTTCAAGGACCCGGCAAGTGTCGCGGGCCGCAGGAAGCTTTCGGCGATATTGTTTTCGTAATGCGGGCATATCCCGGCCATGGCGGTTGATCTGCCAGCCGGGCAGCAGTGAACAGGGGGCTTGATCCCATGCATGTCGGAAATGCGAGATATGTGAAGAACGACGATCTGCCGGAAACCGTGCCGGTATTTCCGTTGCCGGGCGCGCTGCTTTTGCCGGAAGGCCATCTTCCGCTCAATGTCTTCGAGCCGAGATATCTTGCGATGATCGACATGGCACTGGCGGGCCACCGGCTCATCGGCATGGTGCAGCCGGCCCTTCATGTCATGGAGGCGGGGCTTGAGGGCGGTCCTCTGAGTGCCGTCGGATGTCTCGGCCGCATTACTTCCTTTTCCGAAACGGGAGACGGGCGTTACGTCATCTCGCTTACCGGCGTCTGCCGCTTCCGCCTGCTGGAAGAGGTGGATGCGGCCAAGCCTTACCGCAGTTTCCGGCACGCACCCTTCCTCGCCGATCTTTCCGGCGAAATTGACGAGGATGCGGTGGATCGCGAGAACCTGCTGCGGGTGTTCCGCGCGTTTCTGGATGCCAACCAGCTCGAAGCGGATTGGGAAAGCGTAGAGAGGGCGGGCAATCGCGTTCTCGTCAACTCGCTTTCCATGATGTCTCCCTTCGGCCCGGCTGAAAAGCAGGCGTTGCTGGAGGCTCCCGACCTGAGGACGCG
The DNA here is from genome assembly GCF_036596185.1 of Rhizobium sp. GR12. Lineage (NCBI taxonomy): Bacteria > Pseudomonadati > Pseudomonadota > Alphaproteobacteria > Hyphomicrobiales > Rhizobiaceae > Rhizobium > Rhizobium sp. GR12. The sequence goes on from NZ_JASXTH010000010.1 coordinate 223,986, forward strand.
TGCCGAAACATTGATCGCCATCACCGAGATCGTTCTTGCCCAGGGGTCGGGCGAGGGCGGTACGGTTCTGCAATAGGATCGCGCCATGGACGACAGGATGAGCAATGCCGATCCCAAGCTGCTGGAGCTGCTGGTCTGCCCCTTGACGAAGGGGCGTCTTTCCTATGATCGCGCCCGCAACGAGCTGGTTTCCGAGAGCGGCAGGCTCGCTTACCCGATCCGCGACGGCGTGCCGATCATGCTGATTTCCGAAGCGCGCAAGATCGAAGACTAACCTTCCCCCCGCCATCAGCCTCAGCTCATTGTCGTGTCGAGAATTGTCGATGACGCGTTGACAACCGTGCGTGGATTTGACCAGAGTCCCGCCCGGCACGTCTGTTGCGGGGAGAAAACTGATGTCGTTGCGCGCTCTCGTTCGGATCTCGTTGGTTGCGGTCTCAACCGCCATCATTTTTGTTCCAGCCATGGCGGCGGAGCCTTCCCGCAAGGTTGTCACCACCAAAAATGGCGACTATTTCGGTTTCGATCTCAGAACCGAACAGAATGTCTCGCTGGAGCAATGCGGCGAGATTTGTGTCGGCGATACCGCCTGCAAGGCCTTCACCTACAATCCCAAGGTGCAGTGGTGCTTCCTAAAATCGGATTTCAATCAGCTCAACGCCTTTCCCGGTGCCGTTGCCGGCAAGATCGTGGAGGTTGTCGCTGAAGCCGATATCGGCGCGCCGCAGCGCCTGTCCTTTGTGACGGATAGCCTGCAGCAGGAAGCGCGCCGGCTGAAATCCGGCCTTGCCGCAAGCGAGGAACAGCAGGGCCAGGGGCTGGAAAGTCTGGTGCAGACGGCCCGGCAGCAGGCGGCTGCGGGCAATATTGCCGAAGCGGTTGCGACTTACAAAGCAGCGCTTGCGATCACGCCTGACGACGGTGCGCTCTGGGCGGAGTTTTCAGAAAAAGCGGCGCAGGTCACCAACAATTATGCGATTGCGGGACAGGCCGCCTCCGCCGCCATCAATGCCTATCAGTTAAGCCGAACGGTGAGCGCCCGCACAGAGGCGCTGAACCGGCTGGCGCAGGCTTTCGAAAAGACCCAGAATTATCGCGCAGCGCTCAATACCTACAAGGAAAGTCTCACGCTTTCCGACAATGCGCAGACCAAGGCGGCCTATGCCGATCTGCGCACGCGTCAGGGCTTCCGCGTCATCAACAATACGATCGACACGGATAGCGTCAGCCCGCGTGCCTGCGTGCAATTTTCCGAGCCGTTGGTGAAGAACGGCGTCGATTATTCCTCTTTCGTCACGCTGGATGGCGCAGCGCCGAAGGCTATCGAGGCGAAGGGCAGCGAGATCTGCGTCGAAGGGCTGTCGCACGGCCAGCGTTACAAGATCGCCATGCGCGCCGGCCTGCCATCCTCGGTGGAGGAGCCGCTGGAAAAGCAGGTCGATCTCGATATTTATGTGCGTGATCGCACCGCCAGCGTGCGCTTCACGGGCGAGAACTTCGTGCTGCCGGGCACGGCGCGGCGCGGCATTCCGATTGTTTCGGTCAATGCCGACAAGGCCGATCTGAAGCTTTATCGCGTCGGAGATCGCAACATCACCGCGCTGCTCACCAACTCGCAGTTTCTGACGCAGATGGACGGCTACAACGCCGACCGCATCGAAAACGAGATCGGCGAACTGGTCTGGCAAGGCGCGATCGACATTCAGCCTGATCTCAACAAGGATGTGGTGACGAGCTTTCCGGTGGACGAAGCCCTGCCGGAGCGCAAGCCGGGCATCTATGTGTTGACCGCCGTGCCGCCCGGCACCGCGCCGGAGACATGGGATTCGCGCGCCACGCAATGGTTCCTCGTCTCCGATACGGGCATCACCACCTATGCCGGAACCGATGGTCTGAATGTCTTCGTCCGCGCCCTTGGCAGCGCCGAACCGCTTGCAGACGTGGATTTGCAGCTGCTCGCCAAGAATAACGAAGTGCTTGGAACCGCAAAGACCGATGCGGACGGCAGGGCGGTGTTTTCAGCCGGGCTGATGCGCGGCACGGCGGCGCAGGCGCCCGCCATCCTCACGGCGCGCAACGGCGACAAGGATTACGTCTTTCTGGACATGACACGCGCCGGCTTCGATCTCTCCGACCGTGGTGTGACGGGCCGCGCGGCCCCCGGCGCCATCGACGTGTTCAGCTGGACAGAGCGTGGCATCTACCGCGCCGGCGAGACCGTGCATGCGGCAGCCCTTGCGCGGGATGTCGACGGCAAGGCAATCGAGGATTTGCCGCTGACCTTCATCTTCTCACGCCCCGATGGCGTTGAGGACCGGCGTTTCGTCAGTGATGGCAAGGCTCTGGGCGGACATGCGGTTGATCTGCCGTTGCAGGCAAACGCCATGCGCGGCACCTGGACGCTGCGCATCCACACAGATCCGAAAACACCCGCGATCAGCGAAAAAAGCTTTCTGGTCGATGATTTCGTGCCCGATCGTACGGAATTCGACCTTTCCAGCAAGGTAAAACAGATCGAACCGGGTGCGGAAGCGGCGATCGACGTGGATGGCCGTTATCTCTACGGTGCGCCCGCCGCAGGCCTGACGCTGGAAGGCGAGGTCGCCATCAAGCCCACCCGCACGAGCGCCGATTTCGAGGGTTATTTCTTCGGTCTGGCCGATGAGGAAAGCGAAGAGGAAAACCGCACCTCGCTTGCCGATCTGCCGGCATTGGACGAGGAAGGCAAGGCAAGCTTCAATGTCGATGTGACTGATCTGCCCTCCACCACGCAGCTCCTTTCTGCCAACATCACCGTGCGCATGCAAGAGGCAGGTGGCCGTGCGGTGGAGCGGTCGCTGACGCTGCCGATCAGGTCGGAAGCGCCGGTGATTGGCATAAAGCCGCAGTTTTCGGGTGATCTCGCCCAGAACTCCGTCGGACGGTTCCACATTATCGGCGTTTCAGCCGATGGCGCGAAACAGGCGATGAGCGGTCTCAACTGGAAACTCATCAAGGTCGAGCGGAACTATCAATGGTACCGCCAGGGCAACTCCTGGCGTTACGAGCCGGTGGAATATACCAAGCAGGCGGAAGCAGGCACCGTTTCCGTCGATGCCAATGGCGGCGAGATTTCAGTGCCCGTCACCTGGGGCCGCTACCGGCTGGAAGTGGAAGGGGCGGGCAATGGCGCCCCGGTTTCCAGCGTCGAATTCGACGCCGGTTTCTATGTCGAGGCAAGCTCGACGGAAACGCCGGATGCGCTGGAAATTGCTCTGGACAAACAAAGCTACAAGATCGGTGATACGGCCAAACTCAAGGTGTCGTCGCGTTTTGCCGGTCAGCTGATGGTTACCTCCGGTTCCGAAAAGCTGATTTCCGTTGAGAATACCGAAATCGGTGAGGATGGCGGCGAGATCGATATTCCGGTCACCGAGGAATGGGGCGCGGGCGCTTATGTCACGGCGACGCTTTTCCGCCCCGGTGATGCGCAGGAAAGCCGCATGCCGATGCGCGCCATCGGCATCAAATGGCTTGCCGTCGATCCGGCCGAGCGCAAGCTTGCCGTTACGCTCGGCGCGCCGAAAAAGACGCTGCCGCGTCAGCCGCTCGAAATCCCGATCAGCGTTGCCGGCGCGGGCGTGGGCGAAAAGGCCTATGCCATCGTTGCGGCGGTCGATGTCGGCATATTGAACCTCACCCGCTACGAGCCGCCGAAGCCGGATGAATGGTATTTCGGTCAGCGCCGGCTGGGGCTGGAAATCCGCGATCTCTATGGTCGCCTGATCGACGGTTCGCTTGGCGCCACCGGCCGTCTGCGCACCGGCGGCGATGGCGGAGGGGCAGCACTTCAGGGCAGCCCGCCCACCGAAAAGCTCGTAGCCTTCTTCTCCGGCCCGGTTGAGCTGGATGCTGATGGTAAGGCGACGGTCAGCTTCGATATTCCGCAGTTCAACGGCACGGCCCGCATCATGGCTGTCGCCTGGACGAAGACCGGCGTGGGGCACGCGGTCTCCGACGCCGTCATTCGTGATCCAATCGTGGTAACGGCCAGTGCGCCAAAATTCCTCGCACCCGGTGATGTCTCGCAATTGCGGCTCGATATCGCCAATACTGATGGCGATGCTGGCGACTATCGGCTGGATGTCACTAGCAACACAGTGCTGACGGTCGATCAGGGCGAGATGTCGCAGACATTGGCGCTTCAAAAAGGTGCCAAGTCTTCGTTGACCGTTCCGCTGACGGGCGAACAGCCCGGCAATGGCGCGATCACCATCAAGGTTTCCAATGCTGCCGGTCTTTCGCTGGAACAGGTTCTGAACGTTCCGGTGCGCCCGGCGGTTCTGCCGGTCACGACGCGGCGTGAAATCAAGATCGCGCCCAATAGCAGCCTGACGATCAATGGCGACCTTCTGGCCGACAGCATGCTTCTCGGTTCGTCGGTTGCCGTCAACGTCACGCGTTCGCCCGCCTTCGATATTCCGGCACTGGTGATGATGCTGGACAAATATCCTTACGGCTGCGCCGAACAGACGACGAGCCGCGCCTTGCCGCTGCTCTATCTTTCGGAAATGACGAAGGATAGTGGCATGGCCGAGGACCCCGATACACGCCGTCGCGTGCAGGAGGCGATCTACCGGGTGCTGTCGTTCCAGTCGAGTTCGGGCAGTTTCGGCCTCTGGTCGCCCGGTTACGGTGATCTGTGGCTCGATGCCTATATCAGCGACTTCCTGACAAGGGCGCGCGAGCAGAGCTACGACGTTCCCGAGCAGGCCATGGTGCAGGCGCTGAACAACCTGCAAAACGGCCTTTCTTACGACAGCAATGTCAAGGATCGCGGCAACGAGATCGCCTATTCGCTTTACGTGCTGGCGCGCAATCGCAAGGCGGCGATCAACGATCTCAGATATTATGCGGATACGGCGCTTGCCGATTTCCCGACGCCGCTCGCCAAGGCGCAGGTTGCCGCAGCCCTCTCGCTTTATGGCGATCAGGCCCGCTCGAAGGCCGTGTTCGGCGCGTCGCTCGATATGGCGAGCCGCGCCACCAATGTCAGCTTCGCACGGGCGGATTACGGTTCTGCGCTGCGCGATAGTGCGGCGACGCTGGCACTTGCGGCGGAAAGCCGTCCGGTTCCGGCTGTCGTGCCGCAGCTTGCCGGTGCGGTGGCGAAGGAATGGGAAAAGAAACCCTATACCAGCACCCAAGAACAGGCATGGATGCTGCTTGCCGCCCGCGCCGTCAAAGGTGAGGACAAGGATATCCGTCTCGATGTGAACGGCGATTTGCAGACCGGCGGTTTCGGCAAGCGGATGAGCGGCGACGAGTTGCTGGCGGCTCCCTTGAAGATCGCCAATGCCTCGGCCGATCCGGTTACGGCTGTCGTCACCACGGTTGCGCCACCGGCACAACCGCTTGCCGCCGGCGGCGAGGGCTTCACCATCACCCGTACCTATTATTCGATGGATGGCGAAGAGGTGAACCCTAGCGAGGTGATGCAGAACGAGCGTTATGTGGCGGTGCTGAACGTCGTCCCGAAAAACGATTGGCAGGCGCGCATTCTGGTGACCGACCTCCTGCCTTCGGGTTTCGAGATCGACAATCCAAGCCTCGTCAATTCGGCAGCCCTTTCGAATTTCGACTGGTTGCCGGAAACGGAAGCCGCACATACCGAATTCCGCTACGACCGTTTCGTTGCGGCCTTCGACCGCACGGCTGGCGACAGTTCGGAAATCACGCTGGCCTATGTGGTGCGCGCCGTCACCCCCGGCACCTATGACCATCCCGCAGCGTCGGTCGAGGATATGTACCGGCCGCAATTTTCCGCCCGCACGGCAACGGGCCGCATGGAGGTGCGTTCGGCAACCCCATGAGGCGGAAAAAGTCGATCATCGTCGGCATCGTAGCGGCCGCGCTGCTTTTAGGCGGTGCGGCCTTCGGTCTCGATGCGCTGGACAAGGCCTATCCGCCGCCGCTGGACGTCGCGCGGCAAAGGTCGTTCGAGGTGCTGGACCGCGATGGCCGGCTGCTGCGCGCCTTTGCGACACCGGACGGCCGCTGGCGGCTCAAAACCACGGCTGCCGAAGTCGATCCGCAATTCCTGCGCATGCTGGTCGCTTATGAGGATCAGCGTTTCTACGACCATCACGGTGTCGACCCCTGGGCGCTGTTGCGCTCAGCCTGGCAACTGGCGAGCAACGGCCGGATCGTCTCCGGCGCATCGACGCTTTCCATGCAGGTGGCGCGGCTGATCGAGCCGCGCGCCGACCGGTCGTTTTCGGCGAAATTCTTGCAGGCCGCGCGTGCGCTCCAGATCGAAAGGCGGCTCAGCAAGGCGGAAATCCTCGATCTCTATCTGAATATCGCGCCCTATGGCGGCAATCTCGAAGGCATTCGCGCCGCAAGCCTCGCATGGTTTGGCAAGGAGCCCGGCCGGCTCGACACGGCGGAGGCGGCCCTTCTGGTGGCGCTGCCGCAATTGCCGGAAAAGCGCCGCCCGGACCGTTTTCCGGATGCCGCAAGGCAGGCGCGGGAACGGGTTTTGCAGCGCCTTGCCGTAGAACGCGTGGTGGGTGAAGGGGAGGCGGAGCGGGCGACCCTTGCAGCCGTTCCCGCCAACCGGCGTGATTTGCCGGCCTTCGCGCCGCATATGGCCGCCGCCGCACGCGCGAAGTTTCCCAATGCCACAGAGGCGCGCTCCACGCTGAGATTACCGATCCAGCGGGAACTGGAAGCCGTTGCCCGCCATGCCGTGGAAAAGTTGACGGACAAGGTCTCCGTCGCCATCGTCATGGCCGACGCGCAGACGGGCGATATTCTGGCCGAAGTCGGTTCGGCGGATTATCTCGATACGGCAAGGCGCGGTTTCGTGGAGATGAGCCGCGCCGTGCGTTCGCCGGGCTCTACTCTCAAGCCATTCATCTATGGCCTCGCCTTCGAAAACGGTCTCGTCGGGCAGGAAACCATCATCGAGGATCGTCCGGCCGATTTTTCCGGTTACCGCCCGCGCAATTTCGACATGCATTACCAGGGCGATGTCAGCATCCGACAAGCGCTTCAACTGTCCCTCAACGTGCCCGCCGTCAAACTTCTGGAGGCGGTCAGCCCGTCTGCGTTGATGGTGCGTTTCCGGCGGATGGGCGTGAGACTGGTGCTTCCCACCAGCGAGGCGCCGGGGCTTGCCATCGCACTCGGCGGTGCGGGCATTTCGCTGGTTGATCTGGTGCAGCTTTATGCGGGGCTTTCCGGCGGCGGCGATCCCCTACGGCTGGGAGACGGCGTCCGTTCAGTGCCGGAACGGCTCGGTGGCGACAGGCTATTTTCCGACGCCGCGATCTGGAACATCTCCGACATCCTCTCCGGCGTGCTGCCGCCGCTCGGCATGAAGCAGCGCGGCATCGCCTACAAGACCGGCACCAGCTACGGTTACCGCGATGCCTGGTCGGTGGGTTATGACGGGCGGCATGTGATCGGCATCTGGGTCGGCCGCGCCGATAATGGCGCGGTGCCGGGCATTGCCGGTTACGCGACGGCAGCCCCGATCCTGTTTGAGGCTTTCGCAAAATCCGGCGTGGCGATCACGCCGATGCCGGCCGCACCATCAGGCGTCGCGCGGGTCGCCGTCAGCGACCTTCCCGCCAACCAGCGGCGTTTCACCCTCACCGCAGGCGGCCTGCTTTCCGCCTCGAGACGGGAAAGCGCCCCGCGCATCGTCTATCCGCCCGAAGGCGCACGGGTTGAGCTCTCCAGCCAGTCGGGCATTTCGCCGTTGGTGCTGAAGCTGCAGGGCGGGCGCGCGCCGTTCCGCTGGCTCGCCAACGGCATGCCCCTGCCGGATGCCTCCCATCGCCGCAACAGCGAATGGCGGCCGGAAGGGCAGGGGTTCTCAACGTTGACGGTGATCGACGCCGATGGCCGCGCTTCGAGCGTGCGCGTTTTCATCGAGTAATTTTGCAGGAAATTTGGTGTCCACGAGAGGATTCGAACCTCCGACCCCAGGATTCATACCACTTCGGCTTTAGCCGCCGTCCATCTCCATCGGATAGGACGTTCGTGGTCTGGACTGTCCCTTCACCATGAGCCTTTCGGCTTTTAGGTGCTGCCCATCCAGTCTCTACACCTTCACCGGATTTCTCCGGAGCTTGGCTCGGGATTGGCATGCTGGAAGACCAGCGAAGCTTTCCCCGACTTTGAGCAGATCGATTGCGTCGTTTCCGGGCGCAACCCCCAATTTGCTTTAGGAATCCTGTGCTCTATCCTGCTGAGCTACGTGGACACTGAACTGCTCTTTAACCTGCCGTAGCCGGCGGATCAACCGCGTTCTTTATCGCGGTCGATCTGTTCCTCGGCTTTCTTTGCGTTAGCCGGCAATCAGTTCGCCAGACGCTGCTCGGCCAGTTTCACCCAGTAGGAAATGCCGTAGGCGATGGCGTCATCGTTGAAATCATAACCGGGATTGTGAAGTCCGGCCGAATCGCCATTGCCAATGAAGATGAAGGCGCCCGGCCTTTCCTTCAGCATGAAGGAAAAATCCTCGCCCGCCATGGAAGGATCGACATCGGGATCGACGTTCTTTTCACCAGCCACATCGCGGGCAACCTGGATTGCGTGGTCGGTCTCGTCCGCATGGTTGAAGGTCACCGGGCAATAACGCTCGTAAACGACCTCGGCTTCCGCTCCGTTTGCAAGCGCTATGCCTTCCGCCATCTGCTTGATGCGATCCTGCGCGAGATCGCGCACCGTTTCGTCCAGGCTGCGCACCGTGCCGGCAATCAGCGCGTCATTGGGGATGATGTTGTGACTGGAGCCGGCGTGAAAGCGGGTGACGGATACAACGACCGAACGGATCGGATCGGCGTTGCGCGAGGCGATCATCTGCAGATTGCCGACGATCTGCGCGCCGATGGTGATCGGGTCGATGGTGCGGTGCGGCTGGGCCGCATGGCCGCCCCGGCCCTTGACCGTGATCGAAAACTTGTCCGGTGCCGCCATGATGCCGCCCTTGCGGATGGCGAATGCACCGAGCGGAATTCCCGGCATGTTGTGCATGCCGTAGACCTCATCGATGCCGAAGCGTTCCATCAGGCCGTCCTCGACCATGGCAAGCGCGCCAGCGCCGCCTTCTTCGGCGGGCTGGAAGATGACGGCAATCTTGCCCGCGAAATTACGTGTCTCGGCAAGGTATTTGGCGGCGCCCAGCAGCATGGCGGTGTGGCCGTCATGGCCGCAGGCATGCATTGCACCCGCCGTTTTTGAGGCCCAGGGCTTGCCGGTTTCTTCAAGGATGGGAAGAGCGTCCATGTCCGCCCGGAAGCCGATGGTGCGGTTGCCGGGAGCATTGCCGCTGATGATGCCGACCACGCCCGTGCGGCCAAGACCGGTCACGATTTCGTCAACGCCAAACGATTTCAGCTTGTCCGCGACGAAGGCCGCAGTGTTGTCGACATCATACAAAATCTCGGGGTTTTCGTGCAGGTGATGCCGCCATTCGCTGACTTCCTGCTGGAGTTCGGCGGCTCTGTTCAAAATCGGCATACGTTCATTCCTGGGTTCATCGGCGCGGCATCTGGTAAAAGCCTATCCTCCGTGGTGGATAGTGCGCCGCATAATTGACGTAATCAATGTACTTTGCCATTGCTAGGACATATATGGTGAATATTGCCATTCCCTGACCGAAGACGGGAATTCGAGGATAAGCCTTGCCACAGAATTTTAAATCGCCAAACGCCGCCCGGCGGCTCTCCGCAGCTGTTGCCATCATGACCGCGGGCCTTGTTGCCGCAGCGCCGGTGGCGCATGCCAACCCGAAAATGGTAGTCGATGTCAAAACCGGCAAGGTGATTTCCCATCAGGAAGCGTTCCGCAAGTGGTATCCCGCTTCGCTGACCAAGCTGATGACCGCCTATATCGCGTTTTCGCAGATGAGGGCCGGCAAGCTCAGCCCGCAGACGGAAGTGGTGATGAGCAAGAAGGCCGCCGACCAGCCGGCCTCGAAAATGTATTTCAAGCCCGGCCAGAGGCTGACGATGGACAGCGCGCTGAAGCTGCTGCTCATCAAATCCGCCAATGATATCGCCGTGGCGATTGCCGAAACCATCGGCGGCACCAGCGACAATTTCGTGGCGCAGATGAACGCGCAGGCGCAGCGGCTGGGCATGAGCTCGACCCATTACATCAATGCCAACGGCCTGCCCGGCAAGGGGCAATATACGACGGCGCGTGACCTTGCCCTTCTGGCACTGATCATCAAACGGGAATTCCCGGAATACGCCCATTATTTCTCGCTGGAAGGTGTCACCACCGGCAAGAAGGACTACGCCAACTTCAATATGCTCGTTGGCCGTTTCGATGGCGCAGACGGCATGAAGACCGGCTTCATCTGTGCTTCCGGTTTCAACCAGGTGTCGTCCGCCGTGCGCAACGGCCGTTCGGTCATTACCGTCGTTCTGGGCGCCGATAGCCTTGCCGGGCGAACCGACCAGTCCGCCGACCTGTTGCAGATGGGACTGACCGCGCCCTCGGGCCAGGGCGTTTCGCTCGCCTCGCTGGCGCCCTATGGCGATACCGGCGAGGTAAACGACGTCAGCGCCGAAATCTGCAATCCGAAGGCGGCCAAGGTGCGCAGCGAAAGCCGCGATGACACCGGCCGCATGGTTATCCATTCGCCCTACGTCACGGAAATGACGCGCCCACCGGAATATTCCTTCGCGGGTCTCATTCCGGGCAGCGAAACGGTGGCGGTCAATACCCCCAAGGGTGCCAGCGCCAAGGGACAAGTGGCCAACGTGCCGATCCCGATCCCGCGCCCGACGTTCTAATGGCGTGTGGCCGCTCTCTTCACGCATGAGGGTGGGGGGCTGCGCCTGAAAAGCTTTGCGGATTGTGTATTCGCAGCTCCAGTTTGTTATGATATTACAGTGTCGCTCGTGGCCCTCAGGTCTCGGGCGATTTTTTGTCATTATCGCGCGGCTCCGGGTCAAATATCGTCCAACGATCCGCCGGAGCGGCCGTCAACTTACGGGCAAGGCATGTCTCGCGATCGCATACCGGTTTCCATCATCACCGGATTTCTCGGCGCCGGAAAATCGACGCTGCTCAACCGGCTTCTCAAAGACCCCGTAATGAGCGACGCCGCTATCATCATCAATGAATTCGGCGATGTCAGCATCGATCATATGCTGGTTGAAAGCGCTGGTGAGGGTATTATCGAGCTGGCGGAAGGCTGCCTGTGCTGCACCGTTCGTGGCGAACTGGTGGATACGCTGGCGGAACTGATTGATGGTATCCAGACCGGCAAGCTGAAGCCGGTGAAGCGGGTCGTGATCGAGACCACTGGTTTGGCCGATCCCGCCCCCGTCATGCAATCGGTCATGGGCAATCCGGTGATCGCGCAGAATTTCGTGCTGAACGGCATGGTGACGGTGGTGGACGCCGTGAACGGTCTTTCCACGCTCGACAATCACGAAGAAGCCGTGAAACAGGCGGCGGTGGCCGACCGGCTGGTGATGACGAAGCGCGCGCTTGCCGACGCTTCCGCCATTTCCGCACTGACGGCCCGACTTCAGGCGCTCAATCCGCGCGCGACGATCGAGGATGGTGACCGGGTCGACTGGAGTGCTGCGGCGTTGCTGGACAATGGTCTTTACGATCCCGGCAGCAAAAATGCCGATGTCGGCCGCTGGCTGGGCGAAGAGGCGGGACACGATCATCACGATCACGGGCATGACCACCACCACCACCATCATGGGGACCAGGACGACGACCACCATCACCATCACGATGTGAACCGGCACGATGCGTCGATCCGCTCCTTCTCGATTATTCATGACAAGCCGATAGCCCCGATGGCGATCGACATGTTCGTGGATTTGCTGCGTTCGGCGCATGGGGAAAAGCTGCTGCGTATGAAGGCCGTGGTCAAGCTGTCGGATAATCCCGACCGGCCGCTGGTGCTGCATGGGGTACAGAATATTTTCCACACGCCGGAGCGCCTTGCTGCGTGGCCGGATCCTTCCGACCAGCGCACACGCATGGTGCTGATCACCAGGGATTTGCCGGAAGCTTTCGTGCAGGACCTGTTTGCCGCCTTCACCGGGGCGCCGGGCATCGACCGGCCGGACAGGCAGGCGATGACGGACAATCCGCTGGCGGTTTCGGGGCTGCGGTTTTAAGGGGTAGGCAAAGTTTGCGGCAGCGGGGCACCCCCCTCTGTCCTGCCGGACATCTCCCCCACAAGGGGGGAGATCGACAAGCGGCTTGTTCCGGAGATTTTTATAGGCGGCTGAGACCGCAGTGTCCGACGTTGCAATGGAACGAGTGGCTGCCTCAATTGATCTCCCCCCTTGTGGGGGAGATGTCCGGCAGGACAGAGGGGGTATCCCCGGTGGTGAGCGGACTACGCGCCCTTCACGATCCTGAACCGATGCCCCTTATCCACAGCAACAGTCTCAACCAAACTATGCCCATCCTCATTGCACATATGGGCAATATCGATGACCGCCAGCGGATCGGTCGTCTCAACGGTCAGGATGTCGCCCGCCTTCAGGGCGGCGAGCTTTTTGCGGCTTCTTAAAACCGGAAGGGGGCATTTAAGCCCCCTCAAATCGAAAATTATCTCGGCCGTATCGTTCATTCCTTGGCCCAGAACTTCCAGAACGGCTTCTTTTCCGGTGCTTCCGGTGGCGGCGCGGCGGAAAAGGCGAGCGGGTTCATGGTCGGGACAGGGGTACCCTCGGCGGCAACTCCGCTCTTTCCGGAGACGGCAGGCGCGGGGGTGGCGGCGGCAACCATTGTCGGGGCTGCCGGGGCAGGGTTGGATTGCGGGGCGGCGGGCGGGGTCGCAGAAGGACGCGGGGTCCGCAGAGACGAGGCTGTTGCAGCTGTCGCCGGCGAGGACGAGGTGACCTGCTGCGCCTTCTTCTCCATCAGCGCGGCATATTCCGTTTCCTTCATCAGCTTGCCGGCTTTCAGTGCCGAGCCGGTCGGCGCATAGGCGGGTTCGCGGCCCTTGCGTTTTTCGGCAACCAGCGCCTTGCGCTCGGCTTCGCTGGGGTCGTACCAGGCCATGCCGTCATACTTCTTCATCGCCGTTTCATAGGCGAGATCGTAGGTCTTCTCATAGCTCGAAAGCGCGCTTGCCAGTGCGGGCGGTGTGCTCATGGCCGGGCACTGGCCGGAACCATTGAAGCTGCCGCCTTCAGTCTGCTGATTAAAGACGTATTTCTTCTCGCAGACATTCACTTCCGGCGGACGTTTGGTGACTTCGAAATTGTCGTAACCGACCTTCAGCATCTTCCAGAATTCGAGATGTTCGCTTTTGCGGTGGCGGGCCATGTTTTCCGCCGTCATGCGGAAGGGAAAGGCCTGCAACTGAACGGTCTTCTGGCCGCCCTTGAAGCCGTCGCGCGCGAAACCGTAGATTTCCAGGATCTGCGCGTCCGTCATCGAATAGCAGCCGGAGGACGAGCAGGCGCCATGGATCATCAGGTTGGTGCCGTTGCGGCCATTGGCCTGATCGAAACGGTTCGGGAAGCCGGTATTGATGGCGAGGTAATATTTCGAGTTCGGATTGAGGTGTGCCGGTGTCAGGTTGTAGAAACCTTCCGGCGCCTGCCGGTCGCCCTCTTTCACCTTGGGGCCGAGTTTGCCGGACCATGCGCAAATCTGATATTCGGCAATCTTGTCGAAGCGGTTGTCGCGCTTGGCCTTCCAGATTTCCAGCGCGCCTTCTTCCTTGAAGATGCGGATCATAATCGGCGAGGTGCGATCCATGTTCTTTTTGTCGATCTCGGCAAGGATCGCCGGAGACAGAGGATAATCGACCTTGTTCTTGACGTGGGATACGTCGCGTTCGACGGTTTCCAGCGTGTCGTTACAGCCGGCGAGAACGAGCGCGGTAAGGCCAAGAAGTGCAAAATGAGTCAAACGCATGATCTGATCCGAAAGACGATGGCACGGGCGGCAGAGTTCTACATCGGCCCGCGTGTATTTTAAATACGGTATTAACCGTTTACATCTTCTTAACTCAAATCGGGATCCGCCCCGCGGCCGCCGATACATCTGTTGATGTGACCGGACTATGGCCGAGTTGGGGCGATATTCAAGGAAAATAAGGCCGGAGCTAGATTGTTTTGGCTTTTCTTCGAACCGTCAAAAAAATCTAAGTCTTTCTTTTTGCGCACTTTTACTGGAAATGCTCTAAAGGTTTCTGCCGATATCTAGGAACTTCTGGCGGCGTTCGGCGCGCAGCTGCGTGCCCGAACGCTGCGAAAGATCGGCCAGCGACTTGGCGATCACGTCGCCCGTGGCTGCGATCACGCGCGCCGGATCGCGGTGCGCGCCGCCCATCGGCTCGGCAATGATGCCATCGATAACGCCAAGCGACTTCAGATCTTCCGAGGTGATCTTCATGTTGGTTGCAGCTTCCTTGGCGCGGGTCGAATCGCGCCAGAGAATGGAAGCGGCGCCTTCCGGCGAGATCACCGAATAGATCGCATGTTCGAGCATGTAGACACGGTTGCCGGTGGCGATCGCGATCGCGCCGCCCGAGCCGCCTTCGCCGATGACGACGGAGACGATCGGCACCTTGACGTTGAGGCACATTTCCGTCGAGCGGGCGATGGCTTCGGCCTGGCCGCGTTCTTCCGCGCCAACGCCGGGATAGGCGCCAGCGGTATCGATGAGGGTGACGACCGGCAGCGAGAAGCGGTCGGCCAGTTCCAGCACACGGATCGCCTTGCGGTAACCTTCCGGGCGCGGGCTGCCGAAATTGTGCTTCAGGCGGCTTTTGGTGTCGTTGCCTTTTTCCTGGCCGATGATGGCGACGGGCTGGCCGTTGAAGCGGGCAAGGCCCGCCTGAATGGCGGCGTCTTCGGAAAATTTGCGGTCGCCGGCAAGCGGCGTGAAATCCGTGAACAGCGCCTTGGCGTAATCGACGAAATGCGGGCGCTGCGGGTGGCGCGCGACCTGCGTTTTCTGCCAGGCGTTCAGCTTGGAATAGATGTCCTGCATCGCATCGTTGACGCGCGATTCCAGGCGGTTGATCTCCTCCGAGGTGTCTATGCTCTCGTCTTCATCGGCAAGCTTCTTCAGCTCGATGATCTTGCCCTCAAGGTCCGAGATAGGTTTTTCGAAGTCGAGATAATTGTGCATGAGATCCGTTTCCGATCGTTTTGCGCAAGGTTTAAGCCGGATTATCCGGCGGTTCCGGTCGCTCTAATCAAGGTTTTTGCCCTGTTTGGCAAGGGGGTGATGTGTTTGTACCAGCTCTTGCAGGCGTTCTTCCAGCACATGTGTATAGATTTGTGTCGTGGAAATGTCGGAATGGCCGAGCAGTTCCTGCACGGCGCGCAGGTCCGCACCGTTCTGGAGAAGGTGGCTGGCAAAGGCATGGCGCAGGACGTGCGGCGATACCCCCGAGGGGTTGAGACCCGCGCGGATGGCAATATCCTTCAGATCGCGGGCAAAGACCTGTCGCGGCAGATGCCCTTCCTTGCTGTTCGAAGGAAACAGCCAGGGGCTTTCCGGACTGTCTGCTTTCTTCTGCTGTGTGGGCGTCTTGCTTTTCTCCGGCACGAGCGCTTTCCTGGCGGCGTCGTATTTTTCCATCGCCTCGATGGCCGCGCGTGACAGAAGAACCATGCGGTCCTTGTTGCCCTTGCCACGGATCATCAGGAAGCGGCCCTCCTGGCGCAAAACCTTGACCGGCAGGGAAACGAGTTCGCTGACGCGCATGCCGGTCGCATAGAGAAGTTCGAGCAGCAGATGCATGCGGATGCGGGCAAGCTGGCCGGGACCGGTTAAGGTGGCCTCCTCAGCGGCGATACCAAGAAGTTTCGTCACCTCGGCGACGCTCATCGTCTTCGGCAGGGTGAGACCCTTTTTGGGTGCATCGATGATGCCGGTCGGGTCGTCGCTACGAAGTCCTTCCGAATAGAGGAACCGGTAGAATTGTCGCATGGAGGACAGGCGTCTCGCCTGCGAGGTGGCGGCAAAGCCCTGAGCGGAAAGATGGGTCAGATAGGCGGAAAGATCGGCTGTGGCGGCTTCCATCAAAGACTGGCTGCGACGGCTGAGAAACTCCCGCAGATCGGAAAGGTCGTGCTCATAAGAAGAGAGCGTGTTGGTGGCGGCACCCCGTTCGGCGCTCATCATCTCCAGAAAACTTTCAAGCCGCGCGCCGTCTCGCCCGCTCATCTCCTTACCGCTCATGGGGTGCGCCTTGCCGGCTCCGCCGATGGCGGGTTCAGCCGCTCGGACGGAATGCGCACCGTCACCTCGCGGTCGTGCGGTTTGACGAACAGGACGAGCAGCACCATGCCGCCATAGATCAGCCCCGCGATGGTCGCCAGTATCATCGTGAAGCGGAAAAGGGTTGGCATGGCGGCTCCGTGAATATGGCGGTGTAGATGTATATGCGGTGCAGCGAAAGCGGCGACAAGATCAAAAAGCAGCAGCCCGCCCCATGCCGCACGCGGCGATGATTGTGATTCAACGCAATTCAGTCAGCAATTTGGCTTGACGCTTCGTAAACATTTGCAGATATCCATGCCAAACGGGCTTTCAATTTTATGAATGAAAAGAATTTATCCGTCCCGGCCACACTCGGGGAGCAAGCGCGGACCAGGCTCGCCGGGCGTAACGTCGTCTTTGTGGGACTGATGGGGGCTGGAAAATCCGCGATAGGCCGCATGGTCGCCCAGCAGCTCAAGGTTTCTTTCATCGACACGGATGTCGAAATCGAGCGTGTTTCGCGCATGACGATAGCCGAGCTTTTCGCGACCTATGGCGAGGAAGAGTTCCGGGCACTGGAAACGCGGGTCATCAAGCGGCTGCTGCGCGGCGGTCCCAAGGTCATCTCCACCGGCGGTGGCGCCTTCATCAACGACAATACCCGCCGGCACATCACGCGCGGCGGTATTTCGCTGTGGTTGAAGGCCGATCTCGAAGTTTTGTGGGAAAGGGTCAACAAGCGCGATCATCGTCCGCTTCTCAAGACCGAAAACCCCAAGGCCACGCTGGCGGCCCTGATGGAGAAACGTTATCCGATCTATGCGGAAGCGGATCTGACCATCGAATCCCGCGATGTCCGCAAGGAGATCATCGTGACCGAAGTGCTGGCCGCCATCGCCGGCATCGAACAGAAAGACCGAACATCATGACGCCTTCCGAAATCCACGCCGACGAACGTCTTGTGCATGTGCCGCTCGGTGAGCGCGCTTATGACATTCTGATCGGACCGGGCCTGATCGGCAGGGCGGGCGGCGAGATTTCGTCGCGGTTGAAGGGCAAGCGCGCGGCGATCATCACCGATGAGCATGTTGCGCCGCTTTACCTCGAAGGACTAATGGACGGCCTGCAGACGGATGGCATCGAAGCGGTTTCGCTGACCTTGCCGGCGGGCGAGAAGACCAAGAGTTTCGAGCATCTGGTCACCGTCTGCGATGCGGTTCTCTCCGCGCGTGTGGAACGCAACGATGCGGTGATCGCGCTTGGCGGCGGTGTCATCGGCGATCTGGCCGGTTTCGCGGCGGGCATCGTGCGTCGCGGCGTCCGCTTCGTTCAGATACCGACCTCGCTTCTGTCGCAGGTGGATTCTTCCGTCGGCGGCAAGACCGGCATCAACACCCGCCACGGCAAGAACCTTGTCGGCGTTTTCCACCAGCCCGATCTGGTGCTGGCGGACACGGCGGTTCTCGATACGCTGAGCGAGCGCGAATTCCGCGCCGGTTACGCCGAGGTGGTGAAATACGGACTGATCGACAAGCCGGATTTCTTCTTCTGGCTGGAAAAGAACTGGGATGAAATCCGCACCGGCGGTCCCGCCCGCATTCAGGCGATTGCGACCAGCTGCCAGGCGAAGGCCGATGTGGTGGTGGCCGACGAGAAGGAAAACGGCGTGCGCGCCCTTCTGAACCTCGGCCATACCTTCGGCCATGCGCTGGAGGCGGCGACCAATTACGACAGCAAGCGGCTGGTGCATGGCGAAGGCGTTGCCATCGGCATGGTGCTGGCGCACCAGTTCTCCGCCCGCCTCAACCTTGCAAGCCCTGACGATGCCGGGCGCGTCGAGGCGCATCTGAAGGCGGTCGGCCTGCCGACGACGATGAAGGATATTCCCGGCGAGTTGCCGCCGGTCGAAACGCTGATGGCGGCGATTTCGCAGGACAAGAAAGTCAAGGGCGGCAAGCTCACCTTCATCCTCACCCACGGCATCGGCCAGTCCTTCGTGGCCGACGATGTCGCGGCTTCGGAAGTGCAGTCCTTCCTTTCGGAGAAGCATCCAGGGTGAGGGATAAGGAAGCCTTGTTTTAAAACCTCACCGGCTCCCCCGGTGCTGCCACTTCAATCGCCAGCGCGTGCAGCCCGGCATCGAGTTCCGGTTTCAAAACTGCGTTGATCGCCCGGTGGCGTTCGACGCGCGACTTGCCGGAGAAGCTTTCCGATACTATCTGAACACGCATATGCGTCTCGCCCGTACCGGTCATGTCCGGCTGATGGCCCGCATGCATATGGCTTTCATCGATCACCGCCAGACGTTCCGGCGAAAAGCTCTCCTGCAGCTTCGTTTCTATGCGTTCTCGCAAGGACATGCGAAGAGCTCCAATCCTGTTGTAAAAGGGGCTACCTAAAAGCCTGCAACATTCCGTTTTGTCAATTCTTGTTGTGCGCCTTTTCGCACCCCATAATCAGGGCATCATGAAACTGGATTCGAAATATTTCGACCGTATCCGTACACGCAGAAAAAGGGACAAGGAACCTGAGGTTCACGCCCCAAACTGCCAGTGGGATGGATGCGACAAGTCGGGCGTTCACCGCGCACCCGTCGGCCGTAATGCCGAGGGGCAATTCTTCCTGTTCTGTTTCGAGCATGTGAAGGAATACAACAAGGGCTATAATTATTTCTCCGGCCTGTCGGACGGCGAGATCGCCCGTTACCAGAAGGAGGCGATTACCGGCCATCGCCCAACATGGACGGTTGGCGTCAACAAGACGGCGCGCGACAGCCCTTTGCACTCCACGCTGCGTTCGGGAACGGCCGGGGCGAATGCCCGTATCCGTGATCCCTTCAATTTTACCAATGGTTTTGCGGGTGGTGCCAGGGCTGGCGGACAGCGCGTGCAGCAGGACCGCAAACTGAAGACGCTGGAAGCGAAAGCATTCGATACGCTCGGTCTTTCCGCCAATACGCCACAGGAAGAGATAAAAAGGCGCTACAAGGAGCTTGTCAAAAAGCACCATCCTGATGCTAATGGTGGCGATCGTGGTTCGGAAGAACGTTTTCGGGCTGTTGTTCAAGCATATCAATTGTTAAAGCAGTCAGGTTTCTGCTAAGCCAACGTATGTGTTTACCGCCTGATTGATGATGTGGCCGGGTGGCTGCCGCCCGCCTTGGAGACGTGATGAGCAAAATCGACCTTGATATTTCCAACCTGCCCGACACGACAGTGTCCGTGCGGGAGGTTTTCGGCATTGATTCGGATCTGCGGGTTCCCGCCTATTCGCAGGGCGACGCCTATGTGCCTGACCTTGATCCCGACTATCTTTTCGACCGCGATACGACGCTTGCGATCCTTGCCGGTTTTGCTCACAACCGACGCGTCATGGTTTCCGGCTTTCACGGCACGGGCAAGTCGACCCATATCGAGCAGGTGGCCGCTCGCCTGAAGTGGCCCTGCGTTCGCGTCAACCTCGACAGCCATGTCAGCCGTATCGACCTCGTCGGCAAGGACGCCATCGTCCTGAAAGACGGCAAGCAGATCACCGAATTCAAGGACGGCATTCTGCCCTGGGCCTACCAGCATAATGTTGCGCTGGTCTTCGACGAATACGATGCCGGCCGCCCGGACGTGATGTTCGTCATCCAGCGCGTACTGGAATCCTCAGGCCGTTTGACCCTGCTCGACCAGAGCCGCGTCATCCGTCCCCATCCCGCCTTCCGCATTTTTGCGACCGCCAACACGGTTGGCCTTGGCGATACGACGGGTCTTTACCATGGCACGCAGCAGATCAACCAGGCGCAGATGGACCGCTGGTCCATCGTCACCACGCTGAACTATCTGCCGCATGAGCAGGAAGTGAACATCATTGCCGCCAAGGTGAAGAGCCTCGACAATCCGAAGGGCCGCGAAACCGTCTCCAAGATGGTACGTGTGGCCGATCTTACCCGTTCGGCCTTCATCAACGGCGACCTTTCGACCGTCATGAGCCCGCGTACCGTCATCACCTGGGCGGAAAATGCGGATATCTTCGGCGATCTCGCCTTTGCGTTCCGCGTGACCTTCCTCAACAAGTGCGACGAGCTGGAGCGCACGCTGGTTGCCGAACAATATCAGCGGGCTTTCGGCGTCGAGCTGAAGGAAAGTGCTGCGAACATCGTTCTCAGCGCCTGATAGTCCCCGGCCCGTCCGGAGAACATCACCGATGACTTGAAGACGCAGGCGGGCCGCGCATCCATGGATGGGCGGCTCCCACGCGTCGACAAATGACAGGAAAGACAATGGCAGCGCGCGGCGACAATTCCAGAGCAAAACCGGGTACGGCGATCGATACGGAGCCGTTGCGTCAGGCGATTGCCGGATGTGTGCGATCCGTCGCTGGCGATGCCGAGGTCGAGGTCGTTTTCGCCAATGAGCGGCCCGGCCTTGCCGGAGAGCGCATGCGTCTGCCGGAAATTTCCAAGAAACCCACCGCACAGGAAATCGCCATCACCCGCGGTCTTGGCGATTCCATGGCGCTTCGCCTTGCCTGTCATGACGCCGATACCCATGCGCTGATGTCGCCGCAGGGTGCCGAGGCGCGGCTGATCTTCGACGCCGTGGAACAGGCGCGGGTGGAATCCATCGGCGCGCTGCGCATGCCGGGCATGGCCTCCAACATCCAGGCCATGAACACGGAAAAATACGCCAAGGCGAATTTTTCGGGCGTCAACAACAAGGACGATGCGCCGCTTGCCGAAGCCATGGCTCTTTTGGTGCGCGAAAAACTGACCGGCGAAAAACCGCCGGCGAGTGCGGGCAAGGTTCTCGACCTGTGGCGCGATTTCATCGAGGACAAGGCGTCCGGTGACCTTGGCGATCTTTCCAGAGTCATTAGTGACCAGAAGGCGTTTTCGCGACTGGTGCGCAAGATGCTGACCTCGATGCAGATGGCGGAGGAGTTCGGCGACGACGATAACGAGCCGGAGAGCCAGGAGGCGGAGACCGACGAGGATCAGCCGCGCACCAACGAGACCGAGGAAGAGCAGGTCGAGGAAGAGGCCGGTTCCGATGCGACACCCGCCGATGAAAACGAGGCCTCGCAGGAGGAGATGGAAGAAGGCGAGATGGACGGCGCCGAGATGTCGGACGAGGAAATGTCCGACGACCTCGACGAGGATTCCGAGACGCCCGGCGAGACCCGCCGCCCGAACAGCCCCTTCGACGATTTCAACGAGAAGGTCGACTACCGCATCTTCACCCAGGAGTTCGACGAGGAAATCCGCGCCGAGGAGCTGTGCGACGATGCCGAGCTTGATCGTCTGCGCGCCTTTCTCGATAAGCAGCTCGCCCATCTTCAGGGCGCCGTCGGGCGTCTGGCGAACAGGCTCCAGCGCCGGCTGATGGCGCAGCAGAACCGTTCGTGGGATTTCGATCTGGAAGAGGGTTATCTCGATCCGGCTCGCCTCGTGCGGCTCATCATTGATCCCATGCAGCCGCTCTCCTTCAAGAAGGAGCGCGACACCAAGTTCCGCGACACGGTGGTTTCGCTCGTCATCGACAATTCCGGTTCGATGCGCGGCCGACCGATCACGGTTGCCGCCACCTGCGCCGATATTCTGGCGCGCACGCTGGAACGGTCGGGCGTGAAGGTGGAAATTCTGGGCTTCACCACCAAGGCGTGGAAGGGCGGACAGTCGCGCGAGCAATGGCTGGCCAATGGCAAGCCCGCCTCGCCGGGACGCCTCAACGATTTGCGCCACATCATCTACAAGTCGGCGGATGCCCCCTGGCGGCGTTCGCGGCGCAATCTCGGCCTGATGATGCGCGAAGGCCTGCTGAAGGAAAACATCGACGGCGAAGCGCTGATGTGGGCGCATAACCGTCTGATCAGCCGGCCCGAGCAGCGCAAGATCATGATGATGATCTCGGACGGTGCGCCGGTGGACGATTCGACGCTGTCGGTCAATCCGGGCAATTATCTGGAACGGCACCTGCGCGCCGTCATCGAGCAGATCGAGACGCGTTCGCCGGTGGAACTTCTGGCGATCGGTATCGGCCACGACGTGACGCGTTATTACCGCCGCGCCGTGACCATCGTAGATGCGGACGAGCTGGCCGGCGCGATGACCGAGCAGCTCGCGGCTCTCTTCGAGGATACGAGCAACGCCTCCGGTTCGTCCCGCAGGGTTCGCCGTGCGGGATAAGCGGGGTCGAGCTTCCTTCTCCGGTAAATTGCTGATGGTGGCCGCTGCTCTGGCAGTCGGGTCATTTATTCCAGTTCCGATCGGCGCCTCGACCATCGATGTGCCGGTGAGCGCCCGCCTGCTGTCCGGCTTTGAGGTCGGCACCAGTGCCAGACGTTTCGGCAAGCTGGAATTTATCGGCGGCATGGTGATGAGCGCACCGGAAAAACTGTTCGGAGCGATATCTTCCATCCGCTTCCGTCCGAACGGGCAGGAATTCGTTGCTGTGCTGGATACGGGCCATTGGCTCACGGGCAGGGTCACGCGCGATGCGGCGGGTGTGCTGTCCGGGCTGGGCGACGTCCGTATCACCCCCATGCTGGACATGAGCGGGCGCGAGCCGCCGCGCAAGATGGAGATGGATGCTGAAGGGCTGGCGCTGCGTGACGGCAAGGTGTTTGTCAGCTACGAGCAGCGGCACAGGATCGATATCTATCCCGATCCGGGCTTCGAGACGTCAAAGCCGCTCGATCGCCTGCCGCATCTCATCCCGAACAACGAGCTGCGCCACAATGGCGGCATGGAGGCCTTGGCGGTATCGCCCGCCGATTCGCCACTTGGCGGCGCCTTGGTCGTGGTGGCTGAAAAAAGCATCGATGCGGAGGGCAATCTTCTCGCGGCCATTCTCGAAGGCCCGCTGAAAGGCACATTCGCTGTCACCCACCATCCGTCATTCGATGTGACGGACGGCGATTTTCTTCCCAACGGCGATCTGCTGCTTCTGGAACGTCGGTTCAACTTCGCCGAAGGTGTAGGCATGCGCATCCGTCGCATCCGCGGTGCCGATATCAGGCCGGGCGCGGTGGTGGATGGCGAAATCCTGCTGGAGGCGGGCATGGCCTACCAGATCGACAATATGGAAGGCATGGACGTGGTGAAAGGGCCTGATGGTTCCACGCGTCTCATCATCGTTTCCGATGACAACCACTCGTTTCTCCAGCGCAACCTGATGCTTGAGTTCAGGCTGGTGGAATAAAGAACCCGCTTGCGCGGGCTTTTTAAATCGTAGTCGCTACAGCGTTTTGGCGGGCGGCATTGGCTTCAGCGTGTTCATCAGCGCGCCGTAAGGCAGGAGCATGACGAGGCCGACGATAATTTTCACCGAGAGATCGCCCAGCGCCCAGGAGATCCAGCGAGGGGCTTCCAGAGCGAAGACGCCGAGCACAGGCGCGTTTTCGATGGCGAAGGCATCGTTGGGGCCGACGAAGGCGAAACTTGCTGCAAAGGCGATGGAGAAGAACAGGGCCGTATCCAGCACCGAACCCAGCATCGAGCCGGCCAGCGGTGCATGCCACCAGCTCTGGCGGCGCAGGCGATTGAATACGGAGATATCGAGCAACTGGCCGATCAGGTAGGCGGTGCCGGAAGCGACCGCGATACGCGGGATGGATGTCCAGAAGGACAACGTGACCCCGACGACGAAGCCCGCAAGCACGACGCGGCGCGCGACCGAGGGGCCGAACTGGCGGTTCGTGAGGTCCGTGATGAGGAAGGCTACCGGATAGGTAAAGGCGCCCCAGGTCAGAAGATCGCCGAGATTGACGCCGAATAACGACCCCGCGAGCGGGTATTGCACCAGAATATTGGACGCGACGACCACCAGTGTCATCAGCAGAACGTAGATAAGCGTAAAGCGCAGGTAAGGCATTTTTTTATCCTGGGTGATGCCACCAGTTGGAGCCGAATTTAAAATACACAAAAGGCTTGAGCGGCAAAAGCCATTCAAGCCCTCTGAATATCGATGATGTCGAAACCGCTAATTAAGCAGCTTCAGCCGTCTTTTTGGCGATCTGGCGGCGCAGGAGACGAGCGCGCATGCTCAGTTCGTTTTCGCCGGACTTCAGAAGGAAGGCATCGAGGCCGCCACGGTGTTCAACGGAACGCAGAGCTGCTGCAGAAACACGCAGGCGGAAGCGCTGGCCGAGAGCATCGGAGATCAACGTGACCTGGCAAAGGTTCGGAAGGAACCGGCGCTTGGTCTTGTTGTTGGCGTGGCTGACGTTGTTGCCCGTCTGGACGCCCTTGCCGGTCAATTCGCATACACGGGACATGGGTACACCTATTTCGTTTTGTCTGTTTCGCCACTGGCTCGCCACCGGCAAAAACCGTGGTGGCAATCCAACTGGCCATGATTGGAAAGTTGCGGTTCTATAGTCAGACGGGACTTAACAGTCAAGCCGCTCGCGAGCAAATGAAAGGAAATTCCGGCGTTTTCAACCGGCATCCGCTTTTTTATTGCCACAAGTCGGCGTATATGATCGCCCGATAAGGCCGCTTCCGCGCCTCTTTTAAGGTGATATCGAAATGATTGCCAGAGGAAAAAGCATTTTCTTGGCTGCTACCATGGCGTTTACGGGCGTATCTCCCTCGCTCGCCGCTGAAGCCCGCCATACAAGCGAATACAGCATCAATCTGGGCATTTTGCCGATCGCCAAAGCGAGTTTTTCGACTCGCATGGACGGCCCGAACTATTCGATCTCCGGTTCCTTCAGCTCCGCCGGGCTCGCAAGCATTCTCAAGGATATTTCCGGAAAGACGACGATATCCGGCGCCAAACGCGGCCATCGGCTGCAGGCAAACACATATTCGCTGGTCTACAAGGACGGCAAGCGGGTGCGCACCTATGACGTGGTCTATCGCAACGGCAACGTCACATCGACGACCGTGAAACCTGAGCCGAAGGCCCGGCCGGACAATTGGGTGGATGTGAAGGATCGTGACCTGCGCTCCGTCCTCGACCCGATCTCCGGCCTCATCATTCCCGCCGGCGGCCGCATCTGCCCCTCCCGCCTGCCGATTTATGACGGCGAATCACGGCTGGATCTGGTTTTGAGCCCCAGCGGCACCAAGCCGTTCAAGACCGATGGTTTCAGCGGCGATGCCGTGGTCTGCAAGGCGCGTTATGTGCCGAAATCGGGTTATCGGCAGGGGCGCAAGGATATCGAATACCTGAAATCCATCTCCATGGAGATCTGGTTCGCCAAATCGAACAATATGGATGTCTACGCGCCGGTCTATGCCATCATCCCGACGCGGGTGGGTCAGGTCTACATCACCGCCACCAAATATGGCGGCTGATGCAGTTAAGGCTTATCACCCGGCGACCAGCCGGGTTCGGCCATGACGAAGCTTGAAAAGGCGAAGCCGGGCGAAACGGTGCAGCCAACGAGGGTGAAATCGCCGAGGCTTTCGGCCGATTGCCAACAATTGGCCGGCACGATCACCTGCGGGCGCTCGCCTTCCAGAATGGCGGGGCCGAGCGTGAAGGTCTGCACTTCCCGGCCGTCTTCCGAAAGATGCAGCGCGATCGGAGCGCCGGCGTAATAGTGCCAGACCTCCACCGCGTCGGTGACGCGATGCCAGTGCGAGCGCTCACCCTTTTCCAGAAGATAATAGATCGCCGTCGAATGGCCGCGCTCGCCACCCGCCTTGTCGCGAAATGTCTGGTGGTAAAAACCACCCTCGGGATGCCGTTCCAGCCCCAGTTCGCGAATGATCGCTTCCGCAGACAGATCGGCGCCCATCAGAAGTTATCCTTGCGCGTGCGGATTTCCGCGAAGACTTCGGCGTCGGTGGCGCCTTCAAGGCCAAGATGCCCGCGTATGCCGGCATCGGCCACCCGCATATAGGGGTTGGTCTGTTTTTCGAGCCCGATGGTGGTGGGAATGGTGAATTCATTGGCCTGCCGCGCCTCTTCGACGCGTGCCGCGCGTTCACTCAGAACCGCATTGTCAGGATCGACGGTCAGCGCGAAACGGGCATTCGTGAGCGTATATTCGTGGCCGAAATAAACTCTTGTATCGTCCGGCAGCGCCATCAGCTTCTGGAAGGAATGCCACATATCCGCCGCCGGGCGTTCGAACAGGCGGCCGCAACCCATGGCGAACAGCGTATCGGCGGCAAACAGCAGGCCGTCATCGGGAAGATAATAGCATATGTGCCCCGCCGTATGGCCGGGCGTGGCGATGACCTGAACGCGGCGCCCGGCAAATTCGAATTCGTCGCCATCGGCCTGCGAACGGTCGAGACCGGGTATCGCAATCGCCTCGTCATAGGGGCCGTGGATTTCGCAGCCGAACTTGTCCTTCAGCGCCAGATTGGCGTCCACATGGTCCTGATGGTGATGGGTGGTGAAGATATGCGTGAGCTTCCAGCCGTGGCCATTGAGCGCCTGCAGGATCGGACCTTCTTCCGGTGCATCGATGGCGACTGTGGCGCCGCTTTCGGGATCGTGCAGGAGAACGCCAAAATTGTCGCTGCGGCAAAGAAAGACGTCTATTTCCAACGGTTTCATCGTGTCCTCTCCATTTGCCGGCCGAAACCGGCGCATTTGTCCGCCTGAAATTCAATGTAGGGGCAGACGCCTTGAAGTCCAACCGCCTGATGCTACATTCTCGCCCATGAACACCGATATTGTCGATCTGCGCGAATTCTATCATTCCCCGCTTGGCCGTGCGGCCGAGCAGGCGGTCACCATGGCGCTTTCGACGCTTTGGCCGCCTTTACCGGAAGAACGGCTGGTCGGCCTCGGTTATGCGGTGCCGTTTCTGGAGCGGTTCCGTCACGACACGGAGCGCACCTTTGCCTTCATGCCGGCCGGGCAGGGGGCGGTGAACTGGCCGGCGGGCGAGCTTTCCTCAACCGCGCTGGTATTTGACGAGGAATTGCCGCTGCCCGATTCGTCGATAGACCGGGTGCTGATGGTGCATGCCCTGGAATTTGCCGAAAATCCGCGCGAAACTCTGAAAGAACTCTGGCGGGTGCTGGCGCCCGGCGGGCGTCTGGTTATCGTGGTGCCGAACAGGCGCGGAGTGTGGGCGCGTATGGAACACACGCCTTTCGGTTCCGGCCGGCCCTATTCGCGCGGGCAGCTGACGGCGCTTCTGCGCGAGACCAATTTCACGCCGGGGGCAAGCGCCGAGGCGTTGTTCTTCCCCCCCACCACCAGCCGTCCGGTGCTGAAATTCCGCCGATATCTCGAGCATACCGGCCGCAGGCTGTGGCCGCTGTTTTCCGGCGTTATCGTGGTCGAGGCGCAAAAACGTCTCTATCAGGGATTGCCCGTCACCCAGCGCGCCTCACGCCGGGTTTTCGTGCCGGTTCTGGGGCCGCAGGGGGTGCCCACCACCCGCAGCGCCCTGAGGCATGGAAACCCGCGCTGACCCTCGACAAAACGACCATTCCGGTCTAATGCCTCCGGCATTGCTTTTGCCGGGTTCTCCGGCGCATTTCCGAAGGTCGATCAAATGAGTGCAGAGCTTAGCCAACCTCTTCCGCGTCCGGGTATTCTGGATATCGCTGCTTATGTTCCCGGCAAGGAACATGTGGACGGCGTTGCGAAGGTTTATAAGCTCTCCTCCAACGAAACGCCGCTCGGGCCAAGCCCGAAGGCCATCGAAGCCTTCGCCGCTGCCGCCAGCCATCTGGAAATCTATCCGGACGGTCAGGCGATTGCGCTGCGTCAGGCGATTGCCGACGTGCACGGCCTTAACATCGCGAATATCATGTGCGGCAACGGCTCGGACGAGCTACTCGGCCTGCTCTGCCATGTCTATCTGGGCGTGGGCGATGAGGCGATCATCACCGAGCACGGTTTCCTCGTCTACAAGATCCAGATCATGGGTGCGGGCGCGACCCCGGTGACGGTGAAGGAAAACGATTGCGCCATCGATGTGGACGCCATCCTTGCTGCCGTTACGCCGAGGACGAAGATGGTTTTCATCGCCAATCCCGGCAATCCGACCGGCACTTACGTTCCGGTTGCGGAAATCCGCCGCCTTCAGGCCGGTCTGCCGAAACATGTCGTGCTGGTGCTGGATGCCGCCTATGCCGAATATGTGCGCAAGAACGACTACGAGGCCGGGCTTGAACTGGTGTCCGGCAACCGCAACGTGGTGATGACCCGCACTTTCTCCAAGGTCTACGGTCTTGCGGCGCTGCGCGTCGGCTGGATGTATGGTCCTGCCGCCGTCGTCGATGCGCTGAACCGGGTGCGCGGGCCGTTCAACATGAGCGCGCCGGCAATCGCGGCCGGAGCAGCTGCGATCCGCGATCAGGCATTCGTCGAAAAGGCTGTGGCGCATAATGCTCTGTGGATGGAAAAGCTGGTGACAGCCTTCACCGGCCTCGGCCTCAAGATCACGCCTTCCGTCGCCAATTTCGTGCTCATCCATTTCCCCGACCAGGACGGCAAGCGCGCGGCGGATGCGGATGAGTTCCTGAGCCGTCGCGGTTATATTCTGCGTGCCGTGCGCGGTTATGGTTTCCCCAATGCCCTGCGTATGACCGTCGGTTCGGAAGAGGCCAATCTCGGCGTCATCGCCGCACTCACCGAGTTTATGGGGCAGGCGTAATGGGCGAGATCATGTTTGAACGCATCGCGCTGATCGGTATCGGCCTTATCGGCTCGTCGATTGCCCGCGACATCAATGAATTGGGACTTGCAAAGCATGTCACGATTTCCACCCGCAGCGAGGAAACGCTGAAACGGGCGGAGGAACTGGCGCTCGGCACGGACTATACCGTCTCGGCTGCGGAAGCCGTTAAGGATGCCGATCTCGTCGTCGTTTCGGTCCCGGTCGGCGCGTCGGAAAGTGTCGCGCAGCAGATCGCGCCGCATCTGAAGCCGGGTGCCATCGTCACCGATGTCGGCTCCACCAAGGCCTCGGTCATCGCTCAGATGGCCCCGCATATGCCTGACAATGTGCATTTCATTCCGGGGCATCCGCTGGCGGGCACGGAAAAATCCGGTCCGGATGCCGGTTTTCCCGGTCTTTTCCGCGAACGCTGGTGCATCTTCACACCGCTGCCGGGCACAGACCTGGAAGCGCTGGAAAGACTGAAAGATTTCTGGCGTGCGCTTGGCTCGCGTGTGGATGAAATGGATGCCGAACACCACGACAAGGTTCTGGCGATCGTCTCGCATCTGCCGCATATCATCGCCTACAACATCGTCGGCACGGCGGATGATCTGGAGACGGTGACCGAATCGGAAGTCATCAAATATTCGGCTTCCGGTTTTCGCGATTTCACCCGTCTCGCTGCCTCCGATCCGACAATGTGGCGTGATGTCTGCCTTCACAACAAGGATGCCATCCTTGAGATGCTGGCGCGGTTTTCCGAAGACCTTGCCTCGCTGCAAAGGGCGATCCGCTGGGGGGAGGGCGACAAGCTGTTCGAGCTGTTCTCGCGCACCCGCGCCATCCGCCGCTCCATCGTGCAAGCGGGTCAGGATGTGGACGCGCCGGACTTCGGGCGTCATGCGCTGGATCAGAAGAAGTAAGGCGCTGTGTAAGGTAAGGCGCGATTTTCCCCTATTCGTCATGCCGGACTAGGTCCCGCATCCGCCACGGCGCGTCTGCGCCGTGAGGAGAGTCTACGCGATCAAAGACTCGATCGCGCTCAACCCCGGAACTAGTCCGGGGTGACGGAGCGGGATGCTATAGCTCAGATCGGCGGGATTTTCCCGAGCGGGATGAAGCCGCTGATGGTGGCGCGGCCGCGGTCCACCACCAGATCGACGGACGCTCTGTCACCGCCGCCGGCGAGAGCGCGGAGCATCTTGCGGGCGGTATCGATAGTGGATTGCAGCTGCGGAAACGCCTGTTTGGCATTGTCCGACCACGCGCCGAGCTTTTCGATTTCCAGCTTGAACTGGCCGGAGAGATATCCTTCATTGTCGAAGGAAAAGGGGCCGCTGATGCGCATGGTGCGACCCTCGCCGATATCGGCAACCAGCCGGCGAAGCTCGCCGCTTGCGCCATAAAGCCCGGACCTGTCGCTGCCATCGACCATGCCCGCCTTGCCGGCGAGGGTGACATCGGCGATGGCGTTGAGGCGGGGAAGAATCTGCGGCCAGTCCTTGATGACGGTCGCCGAGTCGGTCACGGTTATCGCGCCGTCGAGATCGGCGCCGTTCTGGCGCAGGTGCATTTCCGTCTTGGCGGCATCGAAATCGATCGTCTGGCCGGTCACAGGGGAGACCGCCTGCGCCTTCAGGCCGTCGATGACCAGCGACGTGCGGTCGATACCCCTAAGTTTGGTGACGATACTCGACTGCATGTTCTGCCATGCGGCCGAAATCGTCAGGCCGTTTGCGGTGTGGATTTCAGCCGGCGCATCCAGTTCCCAGACGATATGGCCGGGATTGTAGACCTGCGCTGCGGAACGCAATTCACCAAAGGAAGCGGAAACGCCGTTCTGCTTGTCGTCCACCGTCACCTTGGAGCAGAAGAGGCCGATGCGGAACGGATAACCCCTAAAGGCGATATCGCCGCATTCGCCACTGACATTACTGGCCTGCGAGGGGGCGATGACATTCAGAACCGTCTGCTTCAGCCTGTCGGCGGCGTAAAACCACCCGGCCGTATACATTCCGATGACCAGCACGACGGCGATACCAAGCCAGAGGATTTTTTTGGCCGTGCCGGATTGGCTTGACGATGCCATATTGATCTCCGATGAACAGACTTCAGATAGATTCGATTTGGCTTGGGATATGGACGATTTTTGGGTCTTTGGCTACGGTTCGTTGATGTGGAACCCGGGCTTTGCCTTTGAGGAAAGGCAGCAGGCGCGGCTGCACGGCTATCGGCGCTCCCTCTGCATCAGTTCCAATGTCTATCGCGGTACGGAGGAAAAGCCCGGCCTGGTGCTGGGTCTGGAGCGCGGTGGCTCCTGCCTTGGCGTCGCCTTTCGTGTGCGGGGAGCGGATCGAGATCCGGTCATGGCCTATCTGCGCGAGCGCGAACTGGTGACGAATGTCTACAAGGAACGCGTCGTCGCGATAGCACTTGCCGATGGCAGGCGCGGCAGTGCCGTGACCTATGTGGCAGATCCCGCCCATGAGCAATATATCGGCGGTCTGGGCGTTGCGGAGGCTGCGGTGATCGTAGCTGCCGCATCTGGCCGGTCTGGTCCGAACACTGATTACGTCTTCAACACGGTGCAGCATCTGCAGGATATGGGCATTCGCGATTCGCTTCTGGAAAGCATCGCCGCGAGTGTCGATACGGTCGCGGGTCAGCCGGCGGCGGTATCTTTTCCCTGAAGTTCGGCGATACGCTTTACGGCGGTCGGCGGCAGCGGCAGGTGCGGATTGTTGCGGGCGGTCTCCAGCAGCAGTTCGTCGCTCGCCTTTTCCGTCACCTCGATCAATCTCTTGAAAAAGACGTCGGGGTCGAGCCCCGGCTCGATGGCCGGCAAAATCCGCACCTTGAAATGGCCGGGATAACGCATGGTCGAGCGGCGCGGCCAGAAGAGGCCGGGATGCATGGCGACGGGAATAACGGGAACCTTGAGGTCGCGATAAAGGCGGGCGATGCCGTAACGATATTCGGGTTCGGCACCCGGCGGTCGGCGCGTGCCTTCGGGATAGATGATGAGTTCACGGCCTGCCGCCATTTCCTCCTGCGCCCGCTCCATGACCTTCAGCATCACCTTGCCGCGCGCGGCGCGGTTGACCGGGATCATGCGCTGCTTCATCGCATACCAACCGAATAGCGGGATCCATAGAAGCTCGCGCTTCAGAATATAGACCGGATCGGGAAGGTTGGGCAAAAGCGCGTAGGTGTCCCAGAAGGACTGGTGTTTGGGTGCGAAGATGCAGCCGGTTTCGGGAATGTTTTCCAACCCTTCGATCTCAAAGGTGGTGCCGACAATCGTCTTCATCAGCCAATGGTTGGACCGCGCCCAGTTCTTGGGGATTTCATAGGCGATCCTGCGCGGCAGGATGAAATATATCGGCGTCAGCACGATCATGCGGACAATCAGATTGAGATAAAACAGCGTATTGAAAAGAACAGAGCGCAGCTTGAGCATCGACAGACTTCCCGGGTTGCAGCCGTTCCGAAGCCTTGGGCGCGCCTCGATGCCGGATGCCGATGCCAGACGCCTACACGAAAACAAGGCCTCGCAGCAAGCGTGATCTCACCGTTTACGGGGAAGCGGCTGACGCCTTGATCGTGGGATGATCGGCGGCGGCCTTGCGCAGGCCGTCACCTTTGCCGAGGCCGGTCAGATCGCGCCCCGCCGCAATCACGAATTTCATATATTCGTAGAGCATGGTTCTGACCACATCCGGTTCCGCGAACCAGTTGGTGCGGGCAAGGTCCGCGCTGATGACGGGATAGGCGATAAACTCCGTCTGCGGGCTGGCATTGCGCAATTCATGCAGGCTGCGGTGCATATGATAGTTGTTGGTGACGACGATGATGGCGGAATAACCGTGATCGCGTATCCAGCTTGCTGCCTCGTTGGCGTTGCCTATCGTGTCAATGGCCTTGTAGCCCATATCCACACAGCAGGAAAACATGTCCGAAGAACCCTGGGTCATCTTGCGGATTTGCGAACGGGTGGTGGCTGGGTTGACGCCGGAGATCAGCAGGCGCTTGCCCACACCGTCCCGCAGCAGGCCGACAGCCTGTTCGATGCGTTGATAGCCGCCGGTCAGAACGATGATCGCGTCTCCCTTCGCGCCCTCGGGAGGGCGCATGGACGCGACGGAGTCGGCGAACCATAAAAAACCGCCCAAAAAACCGCCCAGCGCGATGACACAAATCAGGATAAGTCCGCGAATAAAACGGCGCAGGCGACTTCGCCGCGACAACAGGCCGTTTTTTGCCAGTTGCGTGGTTGTCTGATCCTGATCATGGTCCGTCCGACTCACAAACATTCCTCCTGAATACTCGCCGATTAAGGCAAGGAACAGGCATTTTTGTCCACCGTCCGCAGGTTACATCCGGCTTGTGAAGGTTTCAGGTTCCCGTGGAATTTCGGGAAGTGTCACGATGCAAGGCCGTCGCTTTTCGACGGGTCGGAGCGGACGCGATCGATATCGTCAATCGTGCGGATGACGGTCACACGCGCGGTGATGGTGGTGAGAAGCGCGATGACGATCATTGTCGTGGCGATGCCGATATAACCGCTGAGGCCAACGGAAAAGGAACCGAAAAGCGCACTTGCCTGATCGCTCTGTGGCGTGGCGACCGTGTTCGATTGCCAGAAACCGGCAGCAAGGAAAACCATTGCGGCAAGGGCGCTGCCCGCCGCCGCTCCCTTGAGGCTGATCTTGAGGAAGTGTTTCTCGAACTCCCGCGCCACGAAGCTGCTTTCGGCGCCGACGAAATGCAGCACCTCGACGATGTGCCGGTTACCGGAAAGCGCCCCGCGCGTCGCAAACACCACCGTCAGCACCATGGCGGTGAAGACGAGGATCAGGACCCCGACGCCGATCATGACCGTGGTTCTGGCCATGGAGACGAGCCTGTCGACCCATGTACGGTGATCGTCCAGAAACGCCTGCGGAATTTCAGCCTTCAACATGTCCCGCATCGCCTGGAAATCGGGCGGGTTGTTTTCGTCGATGGTGATGACGACGAGGCGTGGGATCGGCAGTTCGGAAAGGTCGAGGCCGCTGCCGAGCCATGGTTCCAGAAGGCGCGAGGTGGCGGCATCGTCGAGGATGGTTCCATCCCGCGTGCCGACGAAGGTGAGGGCCAGATTGCGTGCCTTCGAGAGCGCCGCATTCATGTCCAGCCCGTCCTCGGGCTTGATCTGGATGGTGATCTCACGGGAAATCTGGCTCTGCCAAGTGGAGGCGGTGGCGCGCACCATGGAGACCGCGCCGAGCGTCAGGCAGGCGAGAAAGGCCATGATGGCGATCACCACCATCAGCGCGTTGCCCTGAATGTTGGAGGGCGGCAGAATGGACGCCATCGGGCGGATGCGCATTGCCGGACGTTTGTCGGCGGCGGCATCCGGCTTCAGCTGTTTGCGGTTGATCTCATTCATAGATATCGAGCCGCCCTTCGGTGAGGATCATGCGACGGGCATTGATCTGGTCCATCAGGGCAAAATCATGGGTGGCGATGACCACTGCGGTCCCCAGCCTGTTGAGTTCCAGAAAGAGGTTGAGAAGGCGCTTGGCCATCGGCGGATCGACGTTGCCGGTCGGCTCGTCGGCCAGCAATATTTCCGGCTGGTCCATGAGGGCGCGGGCGATGGCGGCGCGCTGCTTTTCTCCGCCCGAAAGGATGGCCGGAAGCACATTGACGCGTTCGCCAAGCCCGACCCACTTCAGAAGCTCGATCACGTCGTTGCGGTAGGCGCTCTCTTCCTTGCCGCGCACGCGCAGCGGCAGGGCGACATTCTCATAGGTCGTCAGATGATCCAGCAGGCGGAAATCCTGAAACACGATACCGACGCGGCGGCGCAGCATCGGCAGCTCGCTGCGCGGTATGCGCGACACATCGCGGTTGAACATGCGTATATGGCCGCGCGTCGGCTGCAGCGACATCAAAAGCAGGCGCAGAAGTGTCGTCTTGCCGGCGCCCGAAGGGCCAGTCAGAAACTGGAACGAACCTTTGGGAATGTCGAAGGTCATGTCCCGCAGGATCTCGGGTCCCATGCCGTAACGCAACCCGACATTTTCGAAATGGATCAACGGACTTCCAGTCTCTTCGTTTCGTGGTGGTTCGCAAGCCGACGGCGCGTGAGGCCCGGATATCGCCGTTTAACCCGGTTCCGGTGGCCTGCGCGAGCCGTTTTTGCGAAGCATTAACCAATTAAATTTAAAACTTGGCAGGATTCGTTGCAATGCCCAGTTTTGCGGGCCGGAAAACCTGACCGGGGAATTCTATGGCTATGTTCCGTTCATCTCGCCGGCAAGCGGCATTCGATTTTGACCTCCTGATGCCGGAAACGCCGGTACGCCGAACGGCGCGGGCGGCCAACCCTATCCTTGACGTGGTAGACGCGGAATTTGTCACCATCAAGGAAAACCGTTCACGTCAGCCCGGAAATGACAATCGCGGCGCAACGCGCCGGCAGATGGAAAAACCATCCGTCACCGTCGGTGTACTCGGTTACGCATTCATCGGCTGGGTGGACCGCAAATTGTCCCGTCTGTCGGTCGATGCCTATTCGGCGCTGGTCGCGGGGCTCGCCATTTTGGTTTTCGTCTGCTCGGGTGGCCTATCCGTGGTCGTGTCGGAAAAGTCGACCATCGCCGCATCGGTGAACCCGCTCGCCATTTCGCATGTCACCGTGACGCCGCAGGAGGCGGGTGGCATGGACGTCCTGCTCATCAACGGCATCGTGGAAAATAACGGCACTGCTTTGGAAGAAGTGCCGGCAATTCGCGCCGATCTCTTCGTTGCCAGGGGGCAGCTGGTTGCCAGCATGGTCATCGAACCGCCGGTCAGGCAGATGCAGCCCGGTTTCAGCCATGGATTTTCGGCAAAGTTGCGCCATCCCGGTGGAAAAACGCCTGATATCAAGCTTTCCTTCGTCGAGGCGGATGCGTCCGAACGTTGATTGTGCTAACGCGTGATCTTGTATTTTTACTGAAAGGTAAAATCAGCGAGGCGCAGCACAGGAGAAAGAATGCCCGTCGTCCGTGGAAAAAACATCGAGCCGCTTTACACCGCCGAGCAGATTGCCGAGCGCAATCGCGACATGGCCAAGCATATAGCCGGCGGCCCGACCAAGGATTTGCTGGTCATCGCCGTGCTCAAGGGATCGTTCATTTTCGCGGCCGATCTTATCCGCGCGCTGCACGATAGCGGCCTTGCCCCCGAAGTTGAATTCATCACGCTTTCGAGCTACGGCGCCGGCACGGTTTCGCAAGGGGTGAAGATCGTCAAGGACATCGACAGCGACGTGAAGGATCGCGATGTTCTTCTGATCGACGATATTCTCGAATCCGGCCGCACGCTGCGTTTCGCCAAGGAGCTGCTTTACGAGCGCGGCGCCCGCCACGTCACCATCGCGGTGCTGCTCGACAAGAAGGTCAAGCGCAAGGAAGATCTGGAGGCCGATTATGTCGGTTTCGAATGTCCCGATTATTTCGTCGTCGGTTACGGCATGGATGTGGCTTATGCCTTCCGCGAATTGCCTTTTGTCGGCGTTGTCACCGGCGACGCCTGAGCATTTTCTCGCCGTGCCGGGATGAGACATCCCGGAGACGCCTCATTAACCATTCAAATAGATCATGATGATTTCCAGGCCGTATCGGTCCGAGATCTGAATCTTGATCTAAATCAAAGAATTAGAGCGGTATTTCAGGCGAAAACCGCTTGCACTTTTCGCTATCCCGCTCCCACGAAAGCCTGGGTGTTTACCTCTTGAAAAGAGGAGCCTGCGATGTTGCTCATGGCTGGAAATGATGCCCAGGAGCAATGATTAATGGCAAAAATTCTGATTACCGAAGACGAGGATGCATTGCGGGCTTTCGTTGCCCGTGCGCTGCGTCTCGACGGTCA
The DNA here is from genome assembly GCF_036596185.1 of Rhizobium sp. GR12. Lineage (NCBI taxonomy): Bacteria > Pseudomonadati > Pseudomonadota > Alphaproteobacteria > Hyphomicrobiales > Rhizobiaceae > Rhizobium > Rhizobium sp. GR12. The sequence goes on from NZ_JASXTH010000010.1 coordinate 260,667, forward strand.
CGAGACCCATGAGGCGGCCGACGGCGAGCAGGGACTGGAAAAGCTCCAGGAGACCACCTTTGATCTTCTTCTTTCGGATATCCGCATGCCGGTCATGGATGGCATCGAGCTGGCGCACCGCGCCGCCGAACGCTTCCCGGCCATGCGCATCCTGTTGATGACGGGTTATGCCGAACAGCGCGAACGTGCCGACGATCTGGCCGAAAAGATCGTAGACGTCGTTTCCAAACCCTTCGCGCTTCCGGATATCCGCAAGGCGGTTGCGCGTGCGCTGGCGGCCTGAGCGATAACGTTACGCAGATTTGAGAAAGGCGGCCTCCAAGGTCGCCTTTTTTGTTGCGGAGTAATCAACTCTCTGCGTCATGCTCGGGCCTGTCCCGAGCATCTGCGACGTATCGGTTTCACGAGAGGTTGGCAGATCCTCGGCACAAGGCCACTACTGTCCGGTTTAAATCGGCTCCCAGTTGAACTGCATCTGGCGGAGGTCTTTTGTTGTTTCGGGCGGTGGTTTTGCGAGTTGGTCGGTTCTTCTGCGGAGCATGAGATT
>NZ_JASXTH010000011.1:0-220566 GCF_036596185.1 Rhizobium sp. GR12
TAGCGTATTCCTTTGGTTATTCTGTGGACGGGGATATCGTAGGCCTTGCCGACGCGTCTGACTCCTATTCCCGCTGGTCCGGGGTCACAAGCTCCCCGGCCATGCAAATTCTGCAAGGCAGGGGAGCTCCTGCGCATAGATACAATTCGCTCGTTGGTTGCGGTGTTAGAGTGAACTAGAGAACAAGTGCTCTCCGTCCCTTAAGCCACCGCATGCTTTTGCGACACACTGCGGTGGTTTAGTGGTTGTCTGAATCTTCCAGAAATGGCGGCCTGATCTGCCGCCATGTCTATCGCTCAGCTCAGGACGTTCATGCCTTGATGAAGGCCAGGAGATCCAGATTGATTACATCGGCATGGGTCGTCAGCATGCCGTGCGGGTAACCCTTGTAGACTTTCAAAGTGCCGTTCTGCACCAGCTTGGCCGACAGTCGTCCGGCGTTATCGATCGGCACCACCTGATCGTCATCGCCGTGCAGCACCAGTGTCGGAACGCTGATCGCCTTGAGGTCTTCGGTCTGGTCGGTTTCCGAAAAGGCCTTGATGCCGTCGTAATGCGCCTTGGCGCTGCCCATCATGCCCTGGCGCCACCAATTCTGGATGATGCCCGGATAGACCCTGGCGTCGGGGCGGTTGAATCCGTAGAACGGACCGGTGGGAAAATCGATGAACAGCTGCGCGCGGTTTTCGGCAACACCCTTGCGAATGCCATCGAAGACCTCCATTGGAACGCCGCCCGGATTTGTCGCGGTCTTCAGCATGAGCGGCGGAACGGCGGAAACCAGAACAGCCTTGGCGACACGCCCCTGCGGCTGACCATACTTTGCGACATAACGTGCAACCTCGCCGCCGCCCGTCGAGTGGCCGATATGAACGGCGTTCCGCAGGTCGAGATGTTCGGTAACGGCGGCCGCATCGGCAGCGTAATGATCCATGTCGTGTCCGTCGCCCACCTGCGAGGAGCGACCATGACCGCGGCGGTCATGCGCAACAACGCGGTAACCGTTCTCGACGAAGAACAGCATCTGGGTGTCCCAGTCGTCGGATGACAGCGGCCAGCCGTGGTGGAAGACGATCGGCTGGGCATCCTTCGGACCCCAGTCCTTGAAGAAGATTTCAACGCCGTCCTTGGTCGTCACGAAACTGGTGGTCATTGGTTCAATTCCTTTTGGGTTGCGGGAGTTCTTCGCCTCAGTGGTCAGGGCCGGCATGGCCAGAGCTAGGGAAATCGTGGTGCCGTTCAAAAGAACCTGCCGGCGCGACATGGAAAAATCATTGATCATTGGTCTCTCCGGTCATGGCGACCGCCTCAGGTAGATAGGAGTCAGATCGCTATTCTACCGGCCCGGGCTTACTGGGCGCCGCGGGTGCTTTCGAACAGAAACCAGGCGCGACGCTCTGCCTCGTCCACCCAGTTCTCGATCAGGCTTGCGGTCGCGATGTCACCATGTTCGTCGCAAAGACTGTGGGTTTCCTTCATCAGCGACACCAGCGTCAGGTTGTCGTCGCGCAGTTCGGCCAGCATGTCGGCTGGTGTGACGAAATCGGCATCGTTGTCGAGCAGACGCTGCAGCTTCGCAACATGGCCGATCGAACGGAGTGTGGTGCCACCGATCTTGCGGGCCCGCTCGGCAATGTCGTCCTTCATGGCGATGATCTGCTCGCCCTGATCATCGAGCATCAGGTGATAATCGCGGAAATGTGGTCCGCTCATGTGCCAGTGAAAATTTTTGGTCTTGAGATAGAGCACGAAGACATCGGCCAGAAGGGCTGTCAAAGCGCCGGAAATATCGGCGACTGCGTTTGTGCCCAGGCCTGTAGGCGTTGCGAGCGGCGACTTTCGGTGTTTCTCGGCGAGCGTGCGGTCCATGATGGTCTCCATCGGAATTGTTCGGGTGGATGGAGAATTTTTAGACGAGCCAGCGAGGCTGCAATATCCAATCCTCGGCTAGTCGAACCCACACCTTGGTATAGGTTCGCGTCGTTGCGATTGGCGATAGCATTGGTTGCGTCTTCGGTCCTCCCAGGAAGACGCGCTGGCTTCGGCCTGAAAGGTCGGGTATTCCCCTCCCCGAACCTGCGGAGTCGCGATCCGATCAAGGCCATCCCGTTGCCCTCGGGGTGGCCTTTTCATTTGCCGCCTATCAGATTGAGATCCCAGCGAAATAGCGGATTTTTGTAATTGCGTTTTTTCAATCCGGATGGCTTGATGGTGCGATCGGCACCTGTGTGGAAAATCAATGTTGCGTTCGTTTGGTCTTGTGAATCCAGAACAACGGCTGACCGCCTATGAGATCAGGATGGTCTCTTCGGCTTTTATGCTTGCAGCCACGATTTTCTATCTCGACACGTTCACCGACATTCAAAGCGCGCTTGCCACCCTTTATGTCATCACGCTGCTTCTGTCGGCGGAAACGCTGACGGAAAAGGGAACGTTGCTTGTGGCGGGCCTGTGCATCGGCCTTTCGGCACTCTCTTACGCCGCAGCCCATGGATTGGATGGAGATCTTGCCGCCGCGTTGCGTCTGACTGTCGCCATTGCAGCCATGATCATCACCTGCCTGCTGATCATCCGCAATCAACGTGCACGGCTCGCGTTGTTGCAACTGAACGCCGACTTGCGAAGTAGCGAGGAACGCTATCGAACGATTTTCGAGCAAAGCCGCGTCGCTTTGTGGGAGCGTGACTACTCGCATGTGCGAGCGCTGTTAATGACACTCCGGACCCAGGGTGTCTCCGATCTGCGTGCTTACGCCCGGAACAATCCGCACTTCATCCCGGATTGCATCGAGCGCATCCCTACGGTCGCTGCCAACGCTGCCGCGCTTGAACTCCTCGGCCACGTCAACACCCCGAATGCCAGCACGATACGCCGCTTTATCGGCCAGAACGACGAGACGTTCCTGGATTTGCTAATGGCAATATTGGACAGCAAGAGCTCTTTCGAAGGAAAAGGCACCATCATCACCCACGACGGCAATACCAGAATGGTTCTGCTGACGGTTGGATTTCCGGAAGACACAGCGAACTTCAGCCGCGTCATCGTCGGCATGTTCGACATTACAGAGCGCGAGATGGCGCAAAAGGCGTTGTTCGAAGCCCAGACGGAACTGGCACTTGCGTCGCGGGCAGCGACAGTCGGCGCGCTTTCTGCGTCGCTCGCGCACGAACTCAACCAGCCGCTCGGCGCGCTTGTCGTCAATGCACAGACGTTGCAGCGCTGGCTCGATCGGGATCCGCCTGATCTGGCCGCGGTCTCCCGGTCGGCCGAGCGCATCGTGCGCGACAGCCAGCGGGCGAGCGACATCATCCAGAACACCCGCGCGATGCTTGGCAAGCACAGGCCGGTGGCCGAGCCGGTGTCGTTAATCGACCTCGTCAGCGAAACCCGTGCACTGATGGAGAGCGACCTGCTCAGAAATCAGGTTGCCTTCGAAGCCAATGCTGACAGTGGGTCACACACCGTGTACGCGGTTCGCATAGAGCTGCAGCAGGTGCTGATCAATCTGATCACCAATTCTATTCAGGCTATGGCATCGACGCCGGAGGGGCATCGGCGGATCGCGGTAGCGATAGGACCGGCAGGCAACCAGAGCGTCGGTGTCCTGGTCCATGACAGTGGCCCCGGGCTTAGCGCCGAAATGCTCAAAAACCTGTTCAAGCCGTTTTGCACCACGAAAGAAACCGGCCTCGGCATGGGACTTGCCATTTGCCGCAGCATGCTGGAGACGCGGGGCGGCACGCTGACCGCCGGCAATCACGCGGGCGGCGGCGCCGTGTTCGAAATGATCATACCTGTTGGGGCTATCCATGAATGATGCCAGAAAGTTGGTGAAAATCGCACCCGTGGATGCGCCCGTCGTCTATATCGTCGACGATGATCCTTCAATCCGCGAGGCATTGGTCGACCTGTTCCTCTCGATCCGTACCGAAGCGCACGCGTTCGAGGATGCACGGGACCTGCTCGACAAGGCCGATCTCAAGCGACCAGGCTGTATTCTGCTTGACGTGAGACTGCCCGGCGCCAATGGCCTCGATTTTCAGCTTCATCTGGAAAAAATCGGCAACCGGATGCCGATCATCTTCATGACCGGTCACGGCGACATACCGATGACTGTGCGCGCGATGAAAGCCGGCGCGGTCGATTTTCTCGCAAAACCGTTTCGGGATCAGGATATTCTCGATGCCGTCTCCGTCGCGTTTCAGAAAGATCGCGAAGTCCGCCAGCAATCCGCAACCAACGATGTCGTTGCCGAGCTGGCAAAGACACTGACGCGGCGCGAGCGCGAGGTTATGGCTGCCGTGGTGCTGGGTCTGATGAACAAACAGATCGCCTTCAATCTTGGCATCAGCGAGATCACGGTCAAGCTGCATCGTGGCAATGTCATGCGCAAGATGGAGGTACGCTCGGTGGCGGAACTGGTCCGCAAAGCGGAGCTGCTTGGGCTGTAAGCCGGAACCTAGACCCTTGTATGGTACAAGACGGGCCCTCAAAAGCGCATACAGAGGCCGAAGATGAAACGTGGCAAGGCCCGATAAATTGTCCAGAAAACCAGTCATAGCCATCGTCGACGACGATCAGTCGATCCGCGAAGCCCTTGACGACCTCGTCCTGTCCTGCGGCTATCAGAGCCGGTTGTTCGCGTCTGCCGAGGAGTTTCTTGCAGAACCGGATCGGCTCTCGATCGACTGCATGCTAGTGGATGTCAAAATGCCTGGCCTGACGGGTATTGAATTGCAGGACGTGCTCAATCACGAGGGCACCCCGAAACCGCCGATGATTTTCATGACGTCCTATCGAGACGAGCGGACCAGGGCGGCGGCGATGCATGGCGGCGCCTTCGCCTTCCTCGGTAAGCCCGTCAATTTCGGCGAGCTCGTCCGGTGTCTCGACAAGGCATTGAAGCACTAAAGGTCTGTTTATCCCCACCAGGAGCAAGGAAGACATGTCGCACGGATGCTCTCATACATCGACGATCCGCACGATTCGACCCATGACACTCGGTTGCGAGGAGTGTCTGGAAACAGGCCAGGCATGGTTTCATCTCAGACTCTGCCGCGAGTGCGGGCACGTCGGCTGCTGCGACCAATCTCCCGGTCGCCACGCCACCGCGCATTACCATGCCACGCGTCACCCGATCATCGAAGGCTACGATCCGCCCGAAGGATGGGGCTGGTGCTTTGTCGACGAGATCACGGTCGACCTGCCGGACCAGACACCGCAGCGTGGTCCAATACCCAGGTATTACTGAGCCTGCGGCAAATCGTCGACGGCCTTTTCGAGACGTTTCAAGCAGGAGAAAAATCGATGGTGGACCTCACTACTCGACAGGGCCAGATGTTTCCCGTGCTTGACCCCCATCAGGTGGAAACGGCTAAACGCTTTGCCAGCGGCGAGCCGCAGCGCTTCGAAGCGGGTGACTTCATCTACAGGGTGGGTGACCATGCCACACCTGCCTGGCTGGTACTTGAAGGATCGATGGATGTCTTTCGCCATGAAGGCCTCTCTCATGAAGCACCAATCACCACCCATGGGGTCGGCCAGCTTTCCGGCGAGGTCAATCAGCTTTCCGGCCGCCCGACGCTCGCCGGTGCGCGCGCAGGCGCTGACGGTTGCACGGCAATCCCGTTCGACGCGGCGCATCTGCGCGCCCTGGTGATCGGCTCAGCAGATGTCGGCGAGATTGTCATGCGGGCCTTCATCCTGCGCCGGGTCGACCTGATCGACGCCGGAGCCGGCTCCGTTCTGATTGGCGTCACCGGCAGCGCGGCGTTGTCGCGCCTGCAGGGGTTTCTGGCTCGCAACGCCTTTCCCTATATCGTACTGGATTCTGCAAGCGAAGGTGAAGGCCGTGCCCTCATCGAACGCCTCGGCATACTGGCCACCGAGCTTCCGCTGATGGTTTGTCCGAATGGCACCGTCCTGAAGCACCCGACCGATATAGAGGCAGCCGCTTGCCTCGGCATGACGCCAGAGCTTGTGGCAGGCAAGCTCTACGACGTCGCTGTCGTCGGTGCGGGTCCGGCGGGGCTTGCCACCGCAGTCTATGCGGCATCCGAAGGATTGAACGTCATCGTCATTGATGAACGCTCGGTCGGCGGACAAGCAGGCGCTTCCTCGCGGATCGAGAACTATCTCGGCTTTCCCACCGGCATTTCTGGCCAGGCATTGGCTGGCCGGGCCTATAATCAGGCCCTGAAATTCGGTGCTGAAATGGTTTTGCCCGTCACAGTCGAGCGTCTCGTCCCGCCGGAGGACGATACCGGTGTGCTGACACTCGAGCTTGCCGGCAACAGGTCTGTGCAGGCCCGAAGCGTCGTAATCGCATCCGGCGCCCGCTACCGGCGGCCCGCCGTTGCTGATATCACCGCTTACGAGGGCAACGGCATTTCCTACTGGGCCTCACCCATCGAGGCAAAGCTCTGCGCCGGAGAAGTGGTCGCCCTTGTCGGCGGCGGCAATTCGGCTGGCCAGGCCATCGTCTTTCTCGCGCCACAGGTCAGAAAGCTGCATCTCGTCGTACGACGCGCGCTGGAAGAGACGATGTCGCAATATCTGATCGACCGCATCAAGGCGTTGGCCAATGTCGAACTGCACATGCATTGTGAAGTGGATGCCATCCATGGCGATCGCGCGAGCGGTCTTTCCTCCGCCACGCTCCGCGACCGGTTGGATGGAAGCGAAAAGAAACTGCCGCTCCACCACCTGTTCCTCTTCATTGGCGCCGACCCCAATTCAAGTTGGATCACCGACCGCGTGACGACCGACAGCAAGGGCTTCATCGTTACCGGCCAGTGCTTCGATGCGCCTGACAAATCTACCCGCAAGCCGTTGCCGCTGGAAACCAACCTCCCAAACGTCTTTGCCATTGGCGATGTCCGCGCCGGATCGACCAAACGGGTCGCGGCCGCAGTCGGCGAAGGTGCTGCTGTCGTCTCTCAGATTCATGCCGCGCTGAGCCAGACAAACACGCGGTAAGGGCGTGTCGTCGGCAGAATACAAATGATCCGTCAGGGGCGCCAACGGGTCATTTGCCGTTTTTCAGGGGCATCCGTCTTCGCGTGAAGACTGCCGGCGCTTAGAGCGCCGACGCACCGAGATTCCTGCCGTGTGCGGCGATTTCCTTACCGGTGACTATGCGATCGGCCTCATAGCGGCGCAGAGCTGCCAGTATGTCATTCCCGCCAGACAGGCTGTTGACCAACGCCATGACATCGCCCGCCGCTACGGCCTCGACAACCGTTACCGTGGCGTCTTCGGTCGTCGCGAGGTGATATTCATGAACAGAAAGGACTTGGAAACGCGCGGCCTTTTCGACGGCATACGGTGCGTCGGCGTCCTTTGTCCTAGGACATGACACTGATCGGTACCAGTGATGAAAAGTGAGGACATTGTTACATTGCGCATGCTCATCGGCCTGCGGGAGCAGGAGCAAGGCGTTGAACGCTTACGCCTGGAGGCGCAGGCGATGGCCCGTACTCACGCTGGAATTTGGAGGAGACTCTCGGCATAAGCAAGACCGAGGTCAATCAGGCAATCAAGAGAAGCGTATTCTCTGGCATTGCCAGCATGCCAACTGCGTTCGCTGCTCCTATACTGGACTTGGTAAGCGATCGCCTTTCGACAAGGACACTTGGTAAATGACCACCGTCTGCGGTCAACCGCTCGAAATTTGAAGGTTGTCGCAACGGTGCTGGAGCAGGATCTGCGCGATCATCTTGTGTTCGGCGGTGGATGTACGACCGCACTTTTCATCACGGATCCGGTGACCCTCGAAGACGTCAGAGCCACCGACGATATCGACCTTCTTGTCGATCTTGCAGGGCTTGCCGAATGGGGCCAGCTGTTGGAGCAGCCCCGAGAGCGGAGGAGTCCCCGGATGACGATGTCATCTGCCGAATGCGGCTCGGTCCGCTCAAAGTCGATTTCATGCCGAACGATGAAGCGTTCGTCGGCAGTTGATGGCTAACGGCATTCTTTTAACACGGCCTTTCGCAGCATCTTGACGCCGACCAAGAAAGGCCGGGGAGTAAGCTTACAGATTATTAAAATCGCCAGAGCGGGCGAGTGCCTGGAAGTGCGCGATAAAGTTGGAGACTGCCGGTGATCGCTCCACCTTGCGGTAAACTATAGCAAGATCGGAGGTCGTTTCGCACTCGGTGAGAGGAATAAACCGTACCCCAGGTATTTGCATACGCTCAAAGGACTTTGCAACTATACATACGCCCATACCGATCCCGACCAGCGTTCCCAGTTCTGTAAAATCTGTTCCAACCGGCTTGATCGTTGCATTAATGCCGGCTTCATTGCAGGCAGCAATGGTAACCTGGTGCAGGCCAATCTCGGCGGGTTGGCGGATCGTAAGAATGGGTTCGTCTGCGAGTTCTTTCACCTGGACGTGTTTGCGTCGGCTGAGAACATGACCCTCGCAAACGACGGCAACCAAAGGCTCCCGTCGCACAACATGCACGCAAACGCCTTCGGGAACCACGACAGGGGCACGGGCGATGCCGAGATCAAGATCGCCCGACAGTATACGGTCCACCTGTCTACGAGCTTCCATCTCGATGAGGTTAAACTCTACTCCCGGATAATTTTTTCTGAAGGTGGAAATGGCCGCCAAAGCTACTCCTGAAAAGGCGGCCGAGGCCACGTAGCTCAAGTAGACTCTGCCAGTCTCGCCGCGCCCGACGCGGTTCAGTGACGCCAGCGCGCCTTGTGCCTGGCCAAGTATAATTCGAGCCTCTTGATACAACAATTCTCCAGAGACGCTGAGATGTACGCCCCTTCGCGTTCGATCGACAAGCGAAAGCCCCACGATGGATTCGAGGCTCTGGACTTGCTGGCTCAGCGCGGGTTGCGCAATTCCGAGCCTCGCCGCTGCCCGCTCAAAGTTTCGTTCTTCGACCAATGCGATAAAATACCGAAGGTGTCGTAACTCGAGTTTTTCCAACGCGCTTTTGATTGCCAAACCGATTACCGCTTTCCACAGAACCTATGAACGCAATTGTATTTCATAAGCAGAAACGATGAAAGAAAATCTCATCCTTATTGGAAATCCCCCTGAAAACCTGATTTAGAATATCATGTTATAACCGATCCAACAGCCTAGGCGGAACCGTCGTGACCACCCCAATGAATATTGCATCTGTCATTCTTGCCTGCACTACAGCTATGGTTTCGCTCGATCATGCAATCGCGCAGGAGACTGCGACTGAGCTCGCGCCCATCGTCGTCGACGGTAAAACAGAGAACCCGACCGCCCCGATTAAAGGGTACGTCGCCACCACGAGTGCCACCGCGACAAAAACCGGCACTTTGCTCCTTGAAACCCCTCAATCGGTTTCAGTTGTCACAGCTGACGAGATCAAGGCACAAAATGCTGAAACGGTTGGTCAGGCCCTCGATTATACGCCAGGGATGGTGGGTGAGCCCTACGGCACGGACCCGCGCTTTGATTCACCGCGTGTTCGAGGCTTCGATGGACGTCAGGCTCAGTTCCTGAATGGTCTTCGCTTGATGCGGACCGCGGGGGCACCTGCGGTAGATCCTTATCAGTTGGAAAGGATCGAAGTGCTTCGGGGGCCGGCATCAGTAATGTATGGCCAGGGCAATCCCGGCGGATTGATCAACCTTATCAGCAAGAGGCCGACGTTTGACCGCTTCGGTGAAGTCGGCCTGCAGGTTGGCAGCTTTGATACCTATGGTACTATTTTCGATGTTGGCGGCCCGATTGCGGATGGGTCCGATTTTGCATACCGCCTGACCGGTCTTGCTCGCAAGGCGAATACCCAGACAGATTTTCTGAACAATGACCGCTACTTCATAGCGCCGTCCGTAACCTGGCAGCCCGACGAAGACACGAAGTTGACGATTCTGACAGGTGTCCAGCACGATAATCCCAGTTCACCGTCCGGCCTTCCACCACAGCTGACATTGAACGCGACCAACTATTGGCTTCCACGGGACTTTTCTCTTGGAGACCCGGGCTTCGACAGATCCAGCAGGACGCTGACCAATGTCGGCTATGAACTGGAGCAGCGTCTGGACGACACGTGGGTGTTCAAGCAAAATGCCCGGTTCACACATTTCGACTGGAACTATCAGGCCCTTGGTCTGGCTGCAGCCGGCCTTATCGGAAATTCGATCAGTCGGACAGCGACGGTCCAGGATGAACTGCTCAACACGTTCAATATCGACAACAACCTGATCGGCGAGTTCAGCACCGGCGGAATCGATCATAAACTCCTCGTAGGCCTGGACTACCGCCATTTCAGCAACAATGTGCGCACCCAGTTCTGGAGGGCAACTCCGTTAGATGCCTACGATCCAGTCTATGGCGGACAGATTTCGCTCATTTCAAGAAGCACTGACACCTCGGTTGATTCGGAGTTAAGCCAGATCGGGATCTATGCTCAGGACGAGATCGAGTATGAGAACTGGAGGGCTGCGGTTGGGTTGCGCCAGGATTGGGCAAGCACAGAGGGCACTTCATTCAACGGCATTTCAAATCTTGGCCGCCCGCTCGACAAGGACGATCATAAACTCACCGGCCGAGCCGGCTTAGGATATGTCTTCGACAACGGAATTGCGCCTTACATCAGCTATGCAACCTCGTTCGAGCCACTTCCGGTGCCATCGTCGGGACAGCTGCTGGAGCCGACCACAGGAAAACAGGTCGAGATCGGTGTAAAATATCAGCCCGAAGACTGGAACGGCTTCTTCACAGCGGCGATATATGATCTGCGACAGAACAATGTCTCCAACACAGTTTCGACGCCCGCGGGCTCTGTCATTGAGCAGATTGGACAGGTTCGCGTACGAGGAGTTGAACTGGAAGGCGTTATGAGCCTGACGGACGGTCTGGATTTACGGGCCGCCTACACATATATGGACGCGAAAATCTCTGGCAGGACCGACAATGGTAACAGGCCCGACAACGTGCCGGAGAACGCAGCAAGCCTGTGGCTGGACTACACCTTTGGCGAAGGCAGTTCGCTCGAAGGCTTTGGCTTCGGCGGCGGTGTGCGCTACGTTGGCCAACGATACGGCGACACGAAGAACACCTACGACCTCGATCCTGTCGCACTTCTGGACGCGTCCATTCATTACAAAAAAGATGGCATTACGGCGTCCCTCAATATCAAAAACCTCACCGACGAAGAATATCTCGCGAGCTGCAGCTCGTTCGGGTGCAACTATGGTGATGGTCGTTCGGTCATGGGCAAGCTGGCCTTCTCATGGTGAATTTGACCGCGACGAGTCTGCCGCGAGGTTTTTCCCGCCGTCAAGCCTTTGGCCTGGTGGCGGGTTTTGCTTTCGCCTTTCCCCGGCTGGGCAAAGCAACGACAGAAAAGCGCGTTGCGGCTATAGACTGGGCTATGCTCGAGACATTGATGGCTGTTGGCCAGAACCCAGTCGCCGCGACAGAACTCATCCGGTTTCGCGAAATCGCTGTGGAACCCTCCGTGCCGGAAACTGTCGTCGACCTGGGGCTGCGGGGATCGCCAAATTTTGAGTTGCTCCACGTCCTGAAGCCTGAACTGATCCTCAGTTCTCCGTTCTACGCCCGCCACAAAACACTACTGGAGGAGATTGCACCTGTCCTTTCGTTGCCGTTTTACGTGAAAGGCGAGCCACCCTATGCGAAAGCCCTGTCTGCGGTTTTGCAACTCGGCGCGGTGGTCAACAGGCCGGATGAGGCGGCCTGGACACTATCAGAACAAGAGCATATCCTTGCTAAGTTGCGTGTAGAACTGCAGCGTTTCTCCGATCGGCCCACTTATCTCATCAACATTGGCGACGCTCGACATTTTCGGGTATTTGGAGCGGACAGCTTGTTCGGCGATATCCTGAACCGCGTTGGCCTTGAAAATGCATGGAGCAACCGATCGCGGTTCACGTTTGCCGCGCCTGTACCCCTGGAGCAACTTGCTGATCGGCCTGAGGCGCGGATCGTGATCGTATCCGATATTCCCGTTGAAGCTCGCAGTGGCCTTCGGGGAAGTATGATCTGGAATTCGCTTGAGCCAGTTCGAGCAGGCAGGGTCGTCAATATCGCCAACGTCAATCCCTACGGTGGTATAGTTGCTGCTCTCAGGTTCGCGCGGCTTTTGCGCGACGGCTTGATCCAGAATGTTCAGTAGCGCGAGACATTTATACTCTCGCTTTTTGCCGCGCTCGCTGTGCCTGCGAGATCAAAAAACGTCACCTTGTGAGTGTCTCGCCTGATTTCCGCTGTAAGGGCATCACACACTGTTCCAAGCTTTTTTTGAACCGAGCAAGCGCTACCTGCCCAAGCGCAACGACAACCAACTATTCGCCGCGCGACGCTTAACCCATCTCGTTGGGCTGTGCCCGCGCCTGATATTCATCGAGAGCCTCCAGCACGAGCTCCGCCGTTAGCCCGCTGCTATATTGCTGCTGCCCGGTGATGAGCCGTCCGTCGCGGATGGCGAACGGCTCATTGGGGCTGCGGCAGAGGAAGCTCGTGCCTTCGATGCGTGCCGCCTCGCTCTGGATGGTGTAGTCGTTCAGTGTCATGCCGAAGGCGGTGTTCACCTCCTCTTCCTCCTCGTCGGTGAAGCCCGTCCATTTTTTTCCGTCAGCCAGTAGCCTGCCATTGGACAGGCGGGTCCAGAGCAGCAACGAGGAGCCATGGCAGATCAGCGTGACGATCTTGCCTTTCTCATAGAAGGACGCGATCAGCGCGTGCAGCACGGTGTCGTCCCTGAAGGTCAGCAGCGGACCGCCGCCGCCGGCGACCCAGACCGCGTCATAGTCGTCCACCGACACGGCGCTGATCGGCAGAGTGTTCTTCAGCATCGCCCCGAACTTGGCGTGGTTCACGAAGCCGAGGCTGATGAGATCGTCGGCATAGGCACCGCCGGGCGTGCGTGGGTCGCTATGGGTGTCGAACATCACCTCACCGCCTTTGGGTGAGGCGAGATCGACCTGGTGCCCGGCCTCGGTGAACATCAGGAAGGCGCGCGTCATTTCCTCGGCGAAGAAGCCGACCGGGAAACCTTTCAGCTCAGCGGTGTTGGAGACGATCGACAGGATGCGTCGTGGCTTGCGCTTCACGCCGATGCGGGTTTCGATTTTCAGGTCCGATGCTGACATGTGCAGATTGCTCCTTGTGGGACGGATGATGTCGAAAAAGGAGCAGCATGAGCTCCATAAATTAAGAATCGTTGGGGCCTAACCCTGGAAACCGCCTCCCTTGAGATAGGCAGCTTCCTCCGGGGTGGTGGTCCGTCCGAGCATGGAATTGCGATGCGGAAAGCGGCCGAAGCGGCGGATAATGTCACGATGACCCGAGGCATGCTCCAGCCAGGGCTGGCCCAATCCTGTGTTGAGCCGGACCGACATCTCCTGATCGGCCATCTCCTCCGAATGCGCGAAGGGCAGGCAGAAGAACAGCCGCAGATCCGACTCGACGCGCGCCAGGTGCCCTGCCTCCAGCGACAGCCGGGCATAATGGCAGGCCAGTGCATCAGTTGCAAACATATGTGCCGTGCCGCGAAAGGCGTTGCGCGGAAACTGGTCTGTCAGGATCAGCAGCGCCAGCGCACGGCTGGGCGTCTCGATCCAACCGTCATGTCGGCGGGTCGCCACAGCCATATGCAGATCGAGGAATCGGTCTCGGAAGGCCACGTCGAAGGCGGCGTCCTTCTCGAACCAGCGGTCGGAGGAGGCTCGCCAGAACGCCACGACATCGTCGGGCGTGCCATGCCGATCCGCATTGGACCGCCAGTTACGAAACGCCTTGCCCGCAGCGCCCATCAATGTGCCCCCGCCTGCGGCGACCTGCGCACCTCGCGCCGCTTGTGGACCAGCCGTCCTTCCCAGAACCCCACTGCCAGCATGACGATTGTCGTCAGCCAGCCCATGGCCAGCAGATCGACGAACGGCGCGACGGGAATGAGCGCCAGCAGTGCGGCGACGCCCGCCATGTGCGAGGCCGGCAGAACGCGGTAGACCACCTTCTTGTAAACGGCGCTGCCCAGCAGATAGATCGCCGGTCCACCGGACAGCGTCAGCGCGTAGGCGAGTTTCAGCCCGTCATGCGGATGGGCAAGCACAAGATCGTTGCCGACGGCCGTGGCGATGATTCCGCCGACCAGGATGGCGTGAACATAGTGGAAATACGCCCCGATCCGGCCGGGATCATCGGAATGCGTGATCGAGTCGGTTGCGTCCTTGCTCGATGTGCCAAAGTAGAGCCACCACATGGCGAGCGTGCCAAAGAACGTTGCGAGCAACGCCGAGAGGATGGACACGTCCCAGCTTTCTGCGCGTGCCATGGTGGCGCCGGTTGCCAGAAGCGTCTCGCCGAGCGCCACAATACAGAAAAGCTGGCAACGCTCCGCGAGATGCCCGCCCTCGATGGTCCAGTCGCTCGTCTTTGATCGGCCCAGACCCGGCAAAGGGAAGCCAAACATCGGTGAAACATACTCGCAGAGGACCGCGACCGCCCAGAGCGTCATGCGCGCCTCATGCCCGACGAAGGCGCCGGCGATCCAGAACACGGCTGAGATCGACACCCAGCCCAACATGCGCCGATAGTTGGCCGCGAGTGGATGATCCGGGCCCAGCTCCCAGACGATATAAGCCGTGCGCCCGACCTGGATCGCGACATAGGCGAGCGCGAAGATCCAGCCACGTTCGCCAAAGGCCCCGGGGATCGCCGCGGCCATTAAAAGCCCTGCCAGCATGATGGCGAAGATCAGCCCCCGAATTCGCGGCGTTTCCGGATCGAACCAGTTGGTGACCCAGCAGGTATATTGCCAGCCGAGCCAGACGGCGAACCAGAGGATCAGCGTTCCGATGACGCCTGCGGGGTTCAGATTGGTCAACAGCTCGTGGCTGAGCTGCGTCACAGCGAAGACGTAGACGAGATCGAAGAACAGCTCTTCGAAGGTCACCCGCGCATGATGGCCGTCGCGGCGTCTCAGAAGCGGATGACTGTGTGAAGCACTGGCGTTGCCGGACGTGTTGGTCATATCTGTATCCTCAGGAGCGTGAGATCTGCCAGATCACAAGGGCCGACAGGACCGCGGGTACGGCAAAGACGACAAGGAGGATCGGCAGCTCGTCGCGTGCAGAGTAACCGGCATAGCTGACACCAACCCAGAGATTGGCGATCGATACGACAAGCCAGGCAGGAATAAAGAATTTCGCTGCCATTGCAGGACCGGTGGCATCACCACCCCAGAGTTTTCCGAACAGCAGGAACACGCCGAGCTGAATGACGCCTCCCACAATAACCATGAGCATGTGCATTTTGTTTCCCTCTCCGTTGTCGTCGCCATCAGATGCGCGTCGCGCAGTCTCAGCAGACATCTACAATTCCCCCCAATCAGGCGGGTGCACTGGCCGTCCCCTTATCCGGTGACTGTGCTGACATCCCCGCCGCTGCAGCATCTGCCGCCGTGCCGGTACCCGAACGCACGGTGACGGCATTGGAAGCAAGTGAGAGCCCTGCTGCCTTGAACGCTGAAAGCAGTCGCTTCATGCCCTCACGCTTCAGAATGCTCGGATTGCCGGGACGGGACGTGAACTTGAAACGAACGACCATCGATGTTTCCGTGACAGTCTGGATCCCCTGCATTTTGAGGGGGACCAGGAACTCAGGCCCAAACTCCGGATCGTCCAGCATGGCGATCCCGACCTTCTTGGCAGTCTTGCGGATCAGCTCGGCGTCTGCGTCCCGCTCGAAGCGCAGCTCGAATTTGATCGTGCCCCAGTCACGACTGTAATTTGTCACTGAACCGATCTGGCCGAACGGGATGGTGTGGACAGGACCGTTGTGATGGCGCAGTCGGATGGACCGGAGCGAAATGTGCTCCACGGTACCCATCAGCCCACCGGTATCGATATACTCGCCAATTCGAAACGCATCGTCAGCAATAAAAAAGATACCGGAGACCACATCCTTTACCAGGGTCTGCGAACCGAAAGACAAGGCGAGCCCGAGAACACCAAACCCGGCAAGCAACGGCGCAACGTTGATGCCGGTGGACGACAGCACCAGAAGGGCGGCGATGGCGAGGACCGCGCCCAGCGTCAGATTCCGGATCACGGGCATGACCGTTGACATGCGGCTGGCCTGCTGCTTGTGCGCTTCGTCCTCTTCCTGTCCCGGAAGAGCGATGGCCGGCGGCGGTGCAATCGTATCGAAATACCGCCACAGACCACTGCACAGCGTCCAGCTTGCAACGACGGCGAGGCCGAGGCGCTCGAGCCACACGAACCAGCCGGTCACGACTGCCGTTTCGCCAGACATGAGCGGTTGCCAGAGAGCGACGATCAGGTGCAACCCGATCAGCCAGACCGCGCCGGAAACAGCGGTGCGAAGTCCCCACAACAGGGTGGAATGTAATCCGGCTTCACGGTTACGGGCAAAATGCCCGAGAAGCGACCATGAACCCAGCGCGATAAGAGGGACTGCGATCAGAACAATCTGTGTTGTTCCCGCCGCAAGGCTCCACGCGGCACTGTTCGGCGTTCCGGCAACCAGAAAGCCCGCGAGCCAGATCAGCAACGCCGAAACCGCATAGAAATCCGGCAGGATATATCCGGCAATCCGCCGGACAGCCCCCGCACTGGTGCCGATAAACGCATTTCTGATATCGCGCCGCCCGGTGATGAACCACCAGAGTTTCAGCAAGGTCAGAACGGTCGTCCCGATCAGAAACCAGCCTTCGATGGCACCCTTGTCGAGGTCGCGTGCATCGGCGAGCCTGACAGTTTCACCGACGAGCGAGCCGATGCCGCCGTAGGCAATCAACATAGCAAGATGCCAACGCGGCCGCGCAATTCTGATAAGCGGCTCGCCGCCGGAAAGCGGTGCGAGGAAAACTCTTCCGAACGCGGCGTAAAGCGCCGTCACGGTGGCGATTGTCACCAGACCCGCCGCGATCTGAAAGGACAATGTTCCCCCTTCCAGCAAAATGCGGAGACCAACATTGGCGACTGCGACCAATATCCCCACGGACACCAGATCCAATGCAAAACGTGTGATGGCGACCTTCATCCGGTCGGGAAGCGCCAGCCGGCCCTCGCGTGGACGCAATTTGCCAGGAACGATACGTCGGAACAGAGACGCGCCGAGCGCCCCCAAAACGATCGAAAGGACAGAAATGCCCAGGACGGTAAAGCCACCTCGTCCTTCGCCCCCGGTGAGCGCCCTTTCAGTATCTGAAAAAACACCTGCGATCCCTGACAAACCATTGAGCGCCAGCTTCGCTCCCCGGACAAAAGCTCTCGAAACCCCGCCCAGTGGCCCGGGCTCCGGTTCCATATCCGCCGTCGAAACCGGAGCAGCGGCCTGCGGAGCAGTGGCTTCCTTTGCGTCCTGCCATTGGACAGAGACGGTTCGCCCGGTCTGCGCGGCAGCGCCGAGCAACCGGCCGATCTCTGCATCGCTCTGGCTCTGCCGCAGAATAACCGTGATCGGCTGTTCCTGCGCGGACGCACCCGCCATAGTAAACAGAAGCGCGATCACGACGGCGCAGGCTACAAATACAGCCTTCCAGCACCGATTTCGCCGTTGCGAGCAAAACATCCATTGACGTTCCCCGGGTAAACACCCGCCCGCTGCAACAGTGTGTGCGATTTCCTCCCTCATGAAAACACGCTAAGATTTTTGGCGATATCCTTGCCGGCATAGGGCGGAAAGACATCGAGCTCGAGATCTGGATTGCCGATCAGCATCGCCTTGGTGTTGCTGAGCGCGTCGAACCCGGCCTTACCGTAATATTTGCCCATGCCGCTATTGCCGACGCCGCCGAACGGCAGGCTGTCGATCCAGCAATGCAGGTTGGTCTGGTTGATGCAACCGCCGCCAAACGAGAGCGATGCGAGCACATAATCAATCGTCGGCTGATCTTTACTGAAAATGTAGGCGGCGAGCGGCTTTGGCTTACGCTTCATGATCCCGACGATCTGCTTCAGGTCGCTGTAGGACATGACCGGCAGCACCGGGCCGAACACCTCCTGCTGCAACGCCGGATCGTCCCAGGTCGAGGGATAGAGAATGGTCGGCTCGACATAGCGCGCCGCGACGTCGTAGCGCCCGCCATGTACGACCTTTTCGGGCAGGATGTACGAGGCAACGCGCTGCGCATCGTGCTCGCTGATCATCCGCGCAAAGTCCGGGCTCTGACTCGGATCCTCGCCATACATTTTGACGATCGACGCCTTGAGCCTGGCGATGAAGGGCTCGGCCACGCTCTCGTGCACATAGACATAGCCCGGCGCGATGCACCATTGGCCGGAGATGGCGTTGTGGCCCCAGGCGATGCGGTCGGCGGCGATGTCGAGATTGGCAGTGGCGTCGACGATGGTCGGGTTCTGACCGCCGAGTTCAAGGATGACCGGCGTCAGGTTCTCGGCTGCGGCGCGCATCACCACCTTGCCCACCGCCGAGGAGCCGGTGAAGAAGATGAAGTCGAACGGCAGCTGCAGCAGCTCGCCGATCTCTTCGCGGCCGCCGGTGACGACCGCGACATTCTCCGGTTCAAAATATTGCGGCATCAGCCTGGCGAACAGTGCCGCCGTAGCCGGCGTCGTATTGGCGGGCTTGAGGATCACCGGGTTGCCGGCGGCGAGCGCGGCAAGAGCTGGATCGAGCAGCAGCAGGATCGGCGCGTTGAACGGGCCGATCACCAGCGTCACGCCATAGGGCTCCTTGTAGATGATGCCGCGATTGCCGGTCGCCTCCAGTCCTGCCGGGATCGGCTGCGGCTGCGGCGCCATCAGGTCGCGCAGGTTCTCGCGATAATATTTGATGACCCCGTTCGGCACGGTGATCTCGAACAACTGCTCGAAAGGCGGCTTGCCGAAATCCTGATAGAGCGCGGCGCACCAGGCCTCCTTGTTGTCGGCGAGCATCCGTTCCATGCGGTCGAGCTGGTCGATGCGCCAGTCATGGCTTTTGGTCGCGTCGCTCAGGAAATGCTCGCGCTGCGTGTCAAAGAGCAGCTGGTATCGGTTAGTCATGAGATGCTCCCGGAGCAGTGACAAGCAGAAAAGCGGAAGCGACCGGGTTGACCCGGCCGCTCTTCATATCACTTCGTGGTATAGCCACCATTGACCAAGATCGTCTGGCCGGTCATCCACCAGCCGTCCGAGACCATGAAACGGATATAGGGAACGATGTCCTCGATGTCGGTCAGGCCGGTCTTGGAAAAACCGGACAGCGCAGCCGCCGTCTTGTGATAGGCGACGGCGTCGGCTCCCTCGGCCGGATAGAAGAAGGGCGTGTCCATCGGACCTGGACCGATCGCCGTCACCGAGATGCCACGCGCGCCGAACTCCTTTGACGCCGCGCGCGTAAAGTGCTCGACCGGCGCCTTGGTGCCGGCATACGCTGCATAGAAAGGCGTAAAGGCACCAAGCAGCGACGTCACGACGTTGCAGACCTTGCCGTTATCGTTGAGGTGCTTGCCGGCCTCCTTGATGAAGAAGAAAGCTGATTTCGAGTTGACGGCTGACATCTCGTCATATTCGGCTTCCGAGATATCTACCATCGGCTTCTTCAGCACCTTGCCAACCGTGTTGATGGCGATGTCGATGCCACCCATCACCGCCTTGGCGTCTGCGAACAGCTTTTCGTTCGCGCCGGCTGTGGTGAGGTCGGCCTGGAAGGCAAATGCTTCCGCGCCGGCCGCCTTGATCGCAGCCACCGTTTCGTCGGCCGCTGGCTTCGTAGCACTAGTGTTGTAATGGACAGCCACCGCCTTCGCGCCCTGCGCGGCAAGATCGCGCGCAATCAGCCCGCCGAGGTTCTTCGCGCCACCGGCGATGAGAACGGTTTTTCCCTTGATGCTGTGATCGGTCATTCGTGTTGCCTCCTTGGGGCTTGCTTGGCGGTCACCTGCGTGCCCGCTTCCTGAAATGCACAATATCGTCTATGGATTCGTCATAAAGACTGTCATTCTGACATCACCTGTCAGAGATGACGGACAATCAAGAGAGTTAGCGCCTTGGACCGTATCGATCTCTTCCGCACCTTCACTCGCGTCGTCGAATGCGCCAGCTTCACCCGCGCTGCCGATACGCTCGGGCTGCCACGTTCGTCCGTCTCGGCAGCTGTGATCGAACTCGAAGCGCGCGTTGGCGCCCGCCTGCTGCACCGAACAACCCGAAAGGTCTCTCCCACGCAGGACGGCGCCGCCTTTTATGAACGCTGCCTGCGGTTGATCGACGATGTCGATGAGACGGAGGGGTTGTTCCGGCAGACGTCGGTCGGTCCAACGGGCAAACTGCGGATCGACGTGCCGGGCCGGATTGGTCGGTTGATCATCGCGCCTGCCTTGCCGGAGTTCCTGGATCGTCATCCTCAACTCGACATCGAACTTCGCGTTACCGACCGGGCCGTCAACCTCGTGGAGGACAGCATCGACTGCGTGCTGCGTGTCGGACCACTTAGCGATTCCGGCCTGATCGCACGCAGGATCGGCGATCTGCCGCTGATCAATGTCGCCAGCCCTGGTTACCTTGCTCAATACGGCACGCCCGCTACTCCGCACGATCTCGGGAACCATCTCGCTATCAATTATGCCTCGCCATCGACAGGTCGTGTCGAGGAATGGGAGTGGATCGAGGACGGTGAGGTTCGCAAATTGCCGATGCGCGGCCGCGTTACCGTCAACAGCGCCGAAGCTTACATTGCCTGCTGCATTGCCAGCCTCGGCCTCATCCAGATCCCGGCTTACGACATCAAGCACCACCTCGAAGCCGATGAACTTGTCGAGGTGATGCCAGGCCATCGGGCGGAGTCCATGCCGATGACGCTGCTCTATCCGCACCGCCAGCATCTCTCTCGCAGGCTCCAGGTGTTTGCAGATTGGCTGGAGCAGCTCCTGAAGCGTGAGGTGCTCTGACGGGAAGGTCAACGCATCCTTCAATCGTTGACCGCTGTAATCTTGATCAGATTCTTGTTCCCAACCCCCGAGAACCAAACTTCCCCGTCCCCGAACATCACGCCTTGCCAGTTGGCAAACACCGTCTCGTACGTTTGATTGGTGACGGCCTTTTTAACTTTCTCGGTGAAAATCCTGTCGTAGTCGGCGGCGAAGTGAGCTGCGTCGCGGATTTTGACAACCTTACCGTTGATCCTGGCGCCGAAAGGGTAATAAACCATCCCGGCAATCTTTTCTTTGTCTCCTGCAGCCACTGCCTTTTTCAGATCGTCGAAAAATTGCCGATACCGGACGTGCTCGCCAAAAAGCTGATCAAGCGACTTGTCCACCTCGGCCACTGTCTGAGCCATGCCGGACGTGACGGCGATCGGAGAGAAGAAAGTTGCGACAGCAAGGGCGATAGCGAGTTTCGGCGTCACTTTTGGACCTCCAGGGAAACGAACGAGCACCTCGAAAGAATTACCTGCCTCACCCCACAATACAACGAGGGTTGGGAAGAGGGAGCACAATTCAGCGCGATTTTGACAGATGATCACTTTCTGACATTTTCGGCTGCCTCATCGACGCTCAGCCCATCGACAGAGAATCAACACTGGGTCAATCAATGCTCTCGTTTGCGACAGAATACTCTCATGCAGATCCCTCTTTTCCGTGAGCATGCCGTTTCAAAGGCATGCCTGTGCGCCACCATTTCCAGAGATTCCCGACGATTTCGCGCGCGTTGGTCCGGTCGGGTGCACGCTGCACGTTTTCGTTTTCAACCGCTGCTGCAGCATGCACTCGTCGTAAGTCGGTGTTCCCGCTCAATGCCGAAGTTATCGCAGGCGCTCTGATGGGTTTTTCGGTCCAGACCGTCCAACCTCTTGCAACCGGCAAGGCAAGCACAAAACCGATAAACGCTATTGGCACGACGTATTTCCTGTCCCTGTCTTTTCCTTTTTCGAAGATGCTGTTCAACCCGTCATCTATACGGGTCCGCCCCTCTTACCGAGCGAAGTTGACACGCCGCTCCTGTGGCTTCACCCATGCAAAGAGCGCAAAACCAGCGCACGCAACCGCCGCAAACAATGCCAGGCCGTGCACGGTCATTTCCATCGCAAGGCCGCTTAGAAGCGGTCCGGCAAATGCCCCGACGCCCCAGGCAACGGACAGGAGCGCGTAGATGCTGATGAGCTCGCCACCTTCGTAGCAGTCGCCGAGTATTGCGATTGTCGTGGTATAGATACCCACGAAGGTGCCACCCCAGATGAACAGCAATGGATATGCGAGCCAAGCATGCGCCAGGGCGAACGGCCACATGATGGCCCCTGCCGCAGAAAAGCCTGCAAGGCACACAAGGAGCTTGTGCCGGTCCATGCGGTCTCCGAGCCACCCGATCGGCAATTGAGAGACGATAGAGCCAATGAGCAGGATGGTCAGCAAGACAGTTGCCGATTGCTCCGGCCAGCCAAGCCGAACGGCGTAGATCGGCAGAAGGCTCAGACCCGCTGCTTCAATGGCCGCATTCAGCGCTGCCGAAGCGACCGCGACCGGCACTAGCCGGAGAAAACGAAACAGGTTTTTCTCAGCCTCTCCTGACGCCACGGCCTCCTTCGGACGGCCGAATACCAGAAGAAGCAGGGCAAGAAAGGCACAGGCTCCCCCTATCAGGAACGCAAGGGATTCGTCTCGTCCCACCAGTGTAAGGATTGCCGGTCCGAGAGCGGTGCCACATGAGAGCGCGGTGACATAGATCGCAAGCATACGGCCCCTGGACGCCTCGTCGGCAAGTTGATTCAGCCAGCTTTCCGAAACCACGAATAAGGTTTCGGAGGCCGATCCGAGGGCGGCGCGGAGCGGAAACCAGAGCCACAAGACCGGGGCGAACGGAAAGCACATCAGCAAAGCCCCAGCAGCCGCAAGGGCCAATTTTGCAAGCCTTCCGAATCCAAGCTGCCGGAAAAGACGTGGCAGGAAAGGAGCTGCAGCCAGTACCCCAAGGGCATACATGGCGCCATTCAGGCCAATGAGGCCTTCAGAATATCCGGCTTCCTCCAGTTCAAGCGCGATCAGAGGTCCGCTCAGACCATAGGTCAGGCCGAAAATGGTGGCCGTCGCGACGATGACGGCGGATGTCCGCAGTAATTCCGTCATCTCGCTTTCTCCTGGCGTTCCGCCCGTTCTTCCCTGTACTCAAAGACCTTGCGCATATGCCGCGCGTTTCGGATTTTCCTGCGCCAGCGCTGCTCGCCATTCTCGACAATCTCATGCAACAGACGGGCATAGTCGAGCACCAGGCCCGGGGTCCACGTCATCGCTTCCGCCCGACCACGCACCACCCTCAACAGCCAGAATTGCGGATTGGACAACAGTACGAACAGATCGTGCAGGAGCCTTCCTTTGGACGATGCACCCTCTATGGCCGTATCCAGAACCTGGATGACAGTTGTCGAACAATTGCGTGCCGTCAGATTGTAGGTCTTGTCACGCGAATAAAGTGTCCAGAAGCGGCGCACCGCCTCGGGCCTGAATCGGTGGAACGTCACCTTCTGGTCAGGCATGCACCAGGCTGATGCTTCTTTTTCCAGAGACTCGTTGAAGCGGCCCTCCACGTCGTTTTCAGGTCCCGCGGACAGGAGCGCGCGAAAATCATCCGGGTTGTGGTCGATATCATTTGCCGGATAATGGCTGACATAGATATCCGGCCGCAGTTCAAGGGCAGCATGCCCCGTGGAAATGACACCGTTCTTGTCAACGGCGGCAATATAGCGATCGATCAGGATCCGCCGGTCCGGATCGGCGATGGAGCCCGTCGCCGTCCAGACCAGGACATTCAGCTCCTCCCCTTCCGAGTTCCATCTGTCCTCCACCGGAGAGATCACTGAAGGTATCATTCCCCCCTGCCAGTTGCGCGCGGCATAAAGGGGCAGCGCCATAACCGACCCCCCTTCCGGCAGATCCCGGAGCGGCAGGGCCAATCTGACGAGCGCATAACCGGAGGTCAGCAGCAAAAGCGCGAAGCAGAACGGTACAGTCAGCAGATGTGGTACAGGCCAGGACGCAAGGATGGCCGTTGCAAGCAGTATTTCGATACCGCCGGCCACAATTCCTATCCGCCAGCGAGAACTGTGAACCGTTAAAGCGGAACCAATCCGAAAAAGACCGTCTATCAGGAAAGCCGTTCCGAACACGATCGCTGCTCCGATGTTGCCGTCCCAAGGAACATTCAGCACCAGGAACGCGGCGAGCAGAAAGGCAACACCCCGGGCTGCGTCGATCCAATGCCGGCGAATACCGGATGACAGGGCGGCCAGGAACTCAACCAGACCTTCGATGGCAAGGAAGATGGCGAGCGTATCCAGAAGGATCCAGAGCCTGCCATCACTCAGATCGAACAGGATAGCCACACCGAACAGCATCCATATGACACCCGCCGCAGTGAGAATACGCCACACGGGCTTGAGGGCGGCGGGACCGAGAAGCAGGAAGAGAAGCTGGATCATTTTTCTGGGTTCCCTCAGTCGTCCATTCGGGTATGGCGAAGGGCGCTCGGCGTCAAAGCCCTGTACCGCTTCATCGCTGCGGTCATGTGGCTGTGATTGGCAAAGCCGGTTAGACTGGCGATAAGCGCCAATGGCATGTCGGTGGTCAACAACATCCGCTCCGCTGTCTCGATCCGCGTCACCAAAACGAACTTGTGAGGTGGCGATCCGGTCGTCTGCCGGAATGCACGAAGAAAATGGCTGGGCGAAAGATCGGCGATCCGGGCAAGCCGCTCAATCGAGAGCGGTTCTCCGATATGGGAACGAATGTAGTTTTCGACATCACGCCAGGTTTTAGGCGGCAGACCGCCCCGGCGCTGCGGGGACGGACCGTCCTGCAATGTCGAATAGTTTCGCAAGAGATATGTGGAGAAAACCGTGATCAGGGAATCAATATAGAGATGATTAGACGGCTCGCCGCTTCGAAACTCGTCACGGATGAGGTTGGCCAGCATCAGAGCTTTTTGATCCACGCATCCGGTCGTCGTCGGCCTGAATTCGAAATCGTCCCGCCCGAATTCAAGGCCGGCCAGCGTTGAGAGCCTGTCAGGCGCAAGCGCAAACAGCAGGTTCTCTTTCGTGGTTTTCCAGCGTGCAAACATCTCTGCCTTGACAGGGATAATCTCGACCGTTCCGATTGGAGCCATGAAGACCGACTTGCGGTCTGAATTAAGCGAACGGACGCGGTCTGGCTGCGGCGTCAGCAAGATAAGGGCCATATGAGACGGTGCAGAGAACCCGATCTCATTGGGCCCCGTTCGTGTATGCGTAACCGCGCCTGCCTGCGTCTCGATTTTTGGACCCCAGGCGTCAGGAACATCCCTCAGGAGTCCACTGGAAGAACCGTTCACAGTTGATACCCTTTCGTTCCGTTTCTATCTCGACTGGAGACTTATTGAGAACGATCAAGCAGCGCACCGATTACATATCGAGCGCCGAAAAATCTCACTAATCAACTGCCCCCACATTTTCGCCTTATATCAGATGCCGTTAAAAACTACCGCGCATTTATCAAAAAATGATCAAATTCCGCTCACCGATTGTTCGAAATCTCGCCGGATTCGCGTAATCCGCACGAGCGAGCCAAGCGAAAAAAACAGATGTTATTCTAGAGAGGCGCCGCCTTTCGGGAACCTGCTGGTGAATTGCCAATGACCGCCTGCAGTCGCCGGGAAATTTGCAAAAAGCTGCCAGACCATCATGCGGGTCCGCGATGAAGGTTCCGCTCCGTCGATCATAGCGTACGATTTCGGACAGATCTTGTTTCCGCTCCGTCTTCATCGGCTTTTCAAGCAGAAAGTCACGATCAACGAGATGGCCCCTCGGACGTCGCCGGTCGACTATCTATCGCGAGTGACGGCGACGACTGCGCAAGCTGCGGCGCCACCCGAATTTGCGTAAGCAGGTCATCAATCAACGGGAAGCACGCTGGTCGCCCGAGCAGATCGCTCGGCGCCTGCTATCGGAGGGATCCAGTCTCGGACAATCCAGCTCCTCCGCCACATTGTTTGTAGTGGGATACATTGTCCAAAACTGCTTACTTTATCGAAAACCGACTACAATCGGCGCAGTACAGTATTGAAACTTTCGAAATGCTTTGTGCCGGTGGGCCAATGAAATAAGCTATTTGACGAGCATGTGTCGGTTTCATCGATGATGGTAGCCGTGCATCATGTTGCTGGATATCAATTCGCAGCACCATCTTTGGGAACCGAATCCCGGGCTGATGGGCCGGAAACTGGACGTGTCCGGCGAAAGGATTAGATGAGGCGTTTCTTGTTCGTGTCGGCCTCTGGGATGTTGTTGGACTCCAGTGACGCAGGCTCTGCTGCAGCACAAAGCACAACTGGAGAAAACCAGACGCTTGACGGACTCTACGGCCGTCACAGATCCTCTCAGAAATATCTGGCCAGGCGACTGACACGTTTTCGATGAACGTCATTTCTGTATGTACCTCACGGTTTTCGCAGCAAAAACGACCGCGACGTCACCACGCTGGCTTCCCCTGCCGCACATCGACCAGAGCGCCGTTCGCAATGGTTCCTGCCGGTCCTGCTGCTTCTCTGCACGCCAGTACGCAACTGAATGAAATCAGAATAATGAACAATCCGACATTCAGACGCAAAAACATAAATAGCTTTGTTGCCTTGCAAAACGAGGACGCCATGAAGCGATGGAAACAGGAAGGCGAGCAACTCTCTAGGATTTTACAATCTAAAACTTTCGAAAATTCAGAGCGACTAAGAAAATTCTTAAATTATGTTGTCACAGAGACAATTGAAGGACGCGAAGACAAAATAAAATCCTACTCAATCGGAATAGAAGTCCTTAATCGAAACAGTGACTTTGATACAACTCACGACGGCATCGTACGCACGACGGCAAACCGGTTGAGGGCCGCACTCGAAAAATACTATCAAACGGAAGGTCGCGATGATCCGATTGTCATCTCCTTGCCAAGAGGACGATACCTTCCGGTTTTCATCGACAAGCTTTCTGCCCCGGATAACAAATCGCACGACGCCGAGCCAGTTTTCAGAACGGCACCTTCAATGGGCGTCGAGGTCGGCAACGTGGAGAAGATGGTTCGCCATTTTCTCGCCCATATCGCCGCAGGCATTTCACTCGCCGTTTTAGCCCTGTTTCTGGGATGGTTGCTGCTTTTTGGGCACGCCCCTCCATCCCGCCAGCCTCCCATCATTCTCATTCAGGCGACAACAGCACTGACCGACGACGAGCGTACTATCACGTTCGCACGCGGCTTCCCCGTTCGTCTGTCGAGCGCCATGGCATTTTATGACGTGAACAGCGTTGTCAGGGCCAGCGACTTTGCTGAAGCCCATAGCTATGCGGCTGATATCACCAGCCTGCGTAGTGTATATGTTGTCGCGAGCGAAGTTGGAGCAGATGCCGAAGGTCTTGCGCTGCATTGGCAGTTGGTCGATGCCAGAACCGGCGTCGTGCTCTGGTCTTCTAGAATCGCAAGGCAAAGTGATGGACGGTCCCTGGATATTCTGGTGCAGGAACTCGTGGGGGAAAATGCAGCGATCCGGTCTGCTGAGCAACGCAACTTGCCGACAGAACCGGTGGCGGGCTACGTCTGTGTAACACACAGTCTCAATAAACTCACAACGATGACGGATAGGGACCGTCTATGGATGTCCAAATGCTTGGCCGATACGGTGGGCGCACAACCAGACTATGCTGGGGCCTGGGCGTTGCTTGCCCTTGTTCGTATCGAAGACAGCATTGCAGAAGCTGCTCAAAACAATCGCGTAAGGAGCCAACTTCTTCTTGAAGAGGCCCGGAAATCCTACCAGAACTCTCAAAGATTGGCTCCTGCGTCCTGGCTGACACTCCGCGCCAAAATGATGCTGGAATTTCAGGCTGAGGATACAACGGGCTTTGAGACGTCAGCAATCAAGGCCTTGGCGGTGCTCCCCCAAAACGGGCGGGAGCGCGTGACAATCGCAAATCAGCTCTTTGCGTTTGGGGTTTATGAACAGGCAGAGACCATACTCAGGAAAACAATTGCGCTTATGACTGTTCCACAGCCGTCCGATTACACCTTTCTAGCAGCCGGCTTTTACTGGCGCGGGGCATATGACGATGCTTTGAAGCTACTGCGGGATCAACCGGTTCCTGATAGCACATTCTACTGGTGCTTGTTGTCCGCGGTCGCCGGCCAGATCAACGATCCACAGATAGCAAGAACTGCGCTGCGTTCACTGGAGCAGACCAGCCCGCGATTTTCAAATATCCTGGAGGTTGATCTGCGCAACCGGCACTTTCGTAGCGACTTCGTCAGCAAAATTCTGGCGGGATTCAACAAGGCCGTGAAAATTGCAGGTTAAAGGCTAAATTCTATTAAACCAGGCGTATGGGATTATTTTCAGACAAGCAGCCTTCATTCGGAATCTGCCGGATAAGCGGACGCACTTCTGTCAGGGACGAATGTTGTCCTGATTTGCAACGATGGAGCCGGGATCGCATTGCAGCCGCAGTTGCTCATTATCCTTCGTGTCGCTGCTGAAAGCGTCTATGGATTCGTAGACGCGGATTTCGGCTTCACGGATCTTTCCGTCGAGTTTCTTATCTTCCGTTACGAAGAACGAATAAACGTAGTTCTTGTTTGCTAAACCCACGCCCATTGCGAGGTCCGTTGGATGGCCAGCGACCGTGTCCTTGGTTGAGAAATAGTAGCCATCCGCTTCAAAATAGAGTTCTGCGGGCTTCGTTCCGACCACGTATGTATAATAATGGCTTTTGAGGCTCTTGTGACTTTCAGGATCTGCGATTTCGCAGAACTCGGCACGGGCGCTCGAACCCGCTATATCGCAGGCAAACAATGTCTGCCACGGCGGTAAGCAGTTGGCCTTGGCCGCAAACGGGAAAAGGGCCAAGACAATAGCGAGCAATCGACGTTTCATGAGCGGTCCTTTTGATTCGCATCCGCTGATAATCTGCAGACGACCGTTGAGCCAACTACGTCCACGCGTAGCGGACAATGTGAAAAAATACGGGCGCGGCAAAAACCAGACTGTCCGCCCGATCCAGCATGCCGCCATGACCTTCGATCATGTGGCCCCAGTCCTTGACGCCCCGATCGCGTTTGATAGCAGAGGCAACAAGACCGCCGAAAAAGCCCATGATGCAGGAAAGCGCGGACAAAACTCCCGCTTCCAACGGCGAAAAAGGGGTCAGCCAATAAAGTCCTGCGCCCATCAGCGACGCGCCGGAGACACCGCCGATCAGCCCTTCCCAGGTCTTCGACGGCGAGACGCCGGGAGCGACCTTGTGACGGCCGAACAGCTTGCCGAAAGTATATTGCAGCACATCGCTGCCCTGTACCGTAGCGATCAGGAAGGCGATCAGGAGCAGCCCGCGGCCTTCATTTCCGGGAATGGGCAGGGTCACGAGCGCCGGCACGTGACTGATGCAGTACACGGAAAGCATGATGCCCCATTGCTGTTCACTGACACGTTCGAGGAAACGGGACGTGTCGCCGCGCATCGCCGTCAGAGCCGGCATGGCCAGGAAGCAATAGACTGGAATGAAAATTGAATAGAGCCCATACCAGTCAATCCAGATCAGGTAATATTGCACCGGGATGATGACCAGAAACATGCCGAGCAACGTCCAGCGATCCGCATGGCGCGTATTGGTCAACGTTACGTATTCCCGCAAAGCGGCGAAGGAAACAAAGGCGAAAAGCAGCAGCACACCGCCTGTACCGATGAGGAAGGCGAAGCTGATGCCCGCCACCATGATCCACCATGCCTTGATGCGCGCATTGAGATTGTTCAGCGTCGACGGCACGGGTTTCGGGCTGCGCCAGGACAACACGCCCGCAACGACGCTAGCCGTTAAGAGCACGCCGACCAGACCGAAGAAAAGCCGCGTGGTATCGTCACTCATCGGTTGTTTCCATCCTTTCGGGGGGCAAGTGCAAGAAGAGCCTGGCGGGCACGGTCGAGAAAGTCCTTGCGGTCCTCGCCTTGGTTAAGCGTCACCGGCGTGCCGAAGACGACCCGGCACAGAAGCGGTACGGGCAAAAGGGCACCCTTGGGCAAAACGCGGGACATGTTCTCTATCCAACAGGGAACGAGTTCGACGTCCGGCCGGGCAATTGCAAGATTGTAAAGGCCGGAACGAAACCGCAGCAGCGGCTCCTCCGTCATGTTGCGCGTTCCCTCTGGAAAGAAGATGAGCGATTGACCCGCATCGAGCGCGTTGAGCATGACCTGCATCGGATCGGCGGCCCGCTCCACCCAGTTGCGCTCAACCAGCACTGTTCGCAGCAGCCGGCAAGAGATGAACTGGCGGACGCGACCCGAACCCCAGTAATCCGCCCCGGCGACCGCCGCCGTCCGGCTGCGCTCGGCTGGAATCAGGCATGTTGAGACAAGAATGAAATCGCCGTGGCTTGCGTGATTGGCATAGTAGATACGCTGGCGACCATTCGGCGCCGACCCGGCCCATATGGGACGCACCCCTGTCACACCCCGGGCAAACACGGCAAGAACAGAACCGGATACGATCTGCAGCAGAGAGGCCCTTTCCCTCATGATGGACCACCGCTCAACGCGTCCAGCAGGAGAATGCCGTAAAGCACGATGCCGGCGGAAAGAGCCAACCATTGCAGGAGAAGGAGCCGGCAGCATCCTGAAAAACGCTGCAATATGGACGCCGGAACAGCGGGTCTTGCGCGAAGCCCCATGCGTGCCAACAGGTCGTCAATCGCCGCCAGTCCCGCCTCTTCACTGTCATGTGATGCAGCGACGCGAAAGAGAAGAGTGTCAAACTGAAGATGAATTGCCAGCGCAAGGGGAACGAGGCAGAAGGCCAGCAGCAGCCACCATCCGGGTGCTGCGGTGAATCCGTCCGCACCGGCCGTCAATGGTGCGCCGGCCAGTAGAACAAGTGCGATCATACCACCACCCACGCCGTGGCGTTGCAGTCGCCGGGCCATACCCGCCGTTTCTGTTTTCCAGTCGTTCATCGCGCGGCCTCGTCGATTGCCGCATGGGCTTCCGGCTTGAGGTGAACCGGTCGTCCAAGTACCTTGAGTTTTTCGGCGGCAGCGGCAGCATTGGCCGCACGGCCCGAACGCACGAGCCAGCATGCAATGACGGCCGCGCTGCGTTGAAAGCCGAGAGCGCAGCAAACGAGCACAGGGCCACGGCTGCGCGCTTCGTCAATCGCCAGCACTCCCACGCGAATGCTTGCCGGAGAGAGCGGTAGCAGGTCGAGCGACGGGATCGCGCGCCAGATCACGCCCGAAGAGCGAATCCCCGGAAATTCCGCCGTCATGTCGACGATTTCCCCATAGGCTGAAAGCTCATCACGGTTCGGAGTGCGCCCGAGAAAAACCCCGCCGCCGACGTCGACCGCGGCCGGAAGATTGCGTGTCCACCACAAGCGGTTCACCCGCGCGACAAGCCGGTAGGGCCAGAACAGCCAGCGGCTCGCAAGGCTCGATGTTCCGTCAGCTTCCTTTTGAAAGACCTGCGGTCCCGCACCAGCGTAACCAATCGACACCAGAGCAAGTGCCAAACTCGGCCATAACCACAAAAGGGCTGCCCCGTTACCGCGCACCGAAACAACCGCGATCAAGAGGAAAGCCGCCGCCCCGATCCCGTAGACGAGCGCTAACCGACACGCCTTTCGGTCTTGCGTAGGGTAGAAGTCAGAAAGCGGCGATGCTTTACCGGTCGGAAATAGCCAGAGCGCAAACAGGCCGAGCAGCACACCGCTGGGAATGTCGATGACGTGATGCTGCCAGGTGGTCAGCACGGAAAGCCCGATCAGCAGGCACCATGCATGCCAGACCCCGCGCACGGCGCCCTTCAGGCGGCCGCGCCAATGATCCCAGATGATCACCAGGAGGGCGATGTGCAGCGAAGGCGCCTGATTGAACGGTTTGTCAAAGCCGCCGAGAACATCGAACATGAAGCCTGGAAGACCATGGGTTTCCGGCCGTACAAAAATCGCCTGCAAGGGAAATGCGAGGAAGCAAGCAATGGCCACGATCTGGGCCGTCAGGTAGCGGCGAGCCAAACGGCCCACCTCGTCGGGGGTATCGTTAACAAAGAGGGACAGTGCATAAAGTGCATTGATCGACCAATAGGGAACGATTGTCCCGGCGATGAATGGAATGTGCTTTTCGAAGGAGAATGCAAGGTTCGGCACATCTGTTCGCAACGAGGCAAACCAGTTCGCCGCGCCATAGCTAAGGTAGAAAAATGGCGCGAGAAAAAGAAGCCAGAGCGCAGCTGTTCGCACGACAGCGCCGCGCGTGCCCGCCGGAACCGATGTTATCCCCTCGCCCATACCGCCCTCAGATACGCTCTGCCATCGATACGGTGAAAATACCCCACTTGTCGATACGCTGTTCGATCTTACGAAAACCTGCGGCCGCCACCAGCTGATCCATTTCCTGCTGGGTACGCCGGCGCATGATCCAGGCCTCACCCCCGCGATGAGAGGTTAGCGCCCGCGCGATCATCTCAAGCTGCGGGTGCCAAGGCTGACCGGTATAAAGCAGCAGCGATCCCGGCTCCAGCGCCGAAGAGAGACCGCGAAGCGAGGCTTCAATAGCGGCGTTGTCCGGGAAGAGTTCGTAGAGGCCGGAAACCACGGCAAGCGTCGGTTTCGGCTCGATCGCAGCCAAGCCGGCTGTATCGAAGGCATCTGCGCGATGGAAGGTCGCGACGTCCTTAAGGCCGCGCTCGGCGATGAGTGCGCTGCCCTTCTCGACATTGATCGGCGAGTAATCCTGCAACCGGATGCTCTGCGGCCTTATGTCTGATTTCGCCACCGCATCGAGAATGTAGCGTCCGTGGCCGGCGGCGATGTCGAGCACACGCAACGGCTTGCTCTCGGCCTTCAGCCGCGAAAATGCCTTGCCCAGCAGTTCCTCAAGATGCACCTTGCGTTGGCGGATGCCACGCCAGCCGATCGCATCAAGAAACTGGCGATCGATCAAACGCCCACCGGGACCAATTCCTCGTGCCGCGTCCTCATAGACATAGTCGAGCGTCGAGCCGGAATCGAACCCCGTGCGCACACCAGTCCTGATGCCATGGGAAAAGAGACTGCCGAACCGGATCGAGGCCCGGGTCAAAGCCCAGTAGAGCCCGCGTGGCGAAGCAATCGACAAGGGGGTCGCCAGTCTGTCGGCTTCATCGCGGCTGTAGCCTGAACGGTGCGCCTGCCGAAGGTCGGCAACGACGGGCGCTTCATCGAAGCGTGCCGTGATAAACGAACGGATCTTTTCCAACGCATTAACCCGATCCCGTTCGCCCAACGTGTCGTGATAGAAACCGGGCAACACATAGCGTTCCTTGATCGTGCTGCCGAGGTTCTCAAAAAAGCGATGCTGCGGGATATGGCGTACGACGAAATCGCTGCCGGAAATGAACAGCTGCGTCGGCGCGGTGATCGCGCGAGCATCGGTGACAACCCTGTCAGCCGCCTGGTAAAGCTCCAGAAGAATGTTGGACGCGATAGGCCGGGTGATCAGCGGATCACTCTCGAAAGACGCGATGCGCTCGGGATCATGTGTCAAGAAACGTGCCTTGACGTAGGAATTGACGAAGAACGTACCTTTCAGCTTTTGCCACAGGGCAATGCCTTGCCTGGCGAAAGGCACGTAAAGCTTTACGTCGAACGCCGGAGACGCCAGCACAAGAGCGCGGATGCCGGGAGCGTAATCATGTACCCAGGTTGCGGCAAGAACTGCGCCGACGCTTTGGGCGACCACGGCGACCTGATCCATAGCGAATCCGCCGGTTTCGCAGATATGGCGGACGAAGTAATCGAGGTCGCGCACCGAGTGCGCAAACGATGGCGAATGGCCCCGTTCGCCAGGAGAACGACCATGGCCACGCGCATCCCAAGCATAAGAGGTGAAATCGTCGAGGCCAAGTTCTTCGGCGATATGGGCGACCCTGCCGCCGTGCTCGTGGCCGCGATGCAGAAGCACGATCGCACCCTTTGCCGTGCCGGAGCGGGCGGGCCAGGTGCGGTAGAAGAGCTCCACACCGTCATGGCTCGCATACACGGATTCGATCATGCCATTTTCACTCCCATTGACTGCTTAGTAAGCTATACAGACGAGTTCCCAGATTTGCAGCTGATTTCCTCAACTTTCGTCTGCAGTCGTGGATGCAATCAACCGGATTCGAGCTGACATGTCGATCTACAAACTGAAATCGTCTTTCCAATCCATTCTTCGCCCGCTGGTCAGGCGGCTGGCGGCAATGGGGCTGACCGCCAATCAGGTGACGCTGGTTGCCGCACTCGTTTCGGTGGCGATTGGCACCTTGCTGACCGTCGAGCCCCAGCCATGGCTGTTTGCACTCGTACCGATCTGGATGTTTCTGCGCATGGCCTTCAATGCCGTGGATGGTATGCTGGCGCGAGAACATGGTCAGCAATCCGCGCTTGGCGGCTATCTCAATGAAATCACCGACGTCGTGTCGGACGCGGCACTTTATGTACCCTTCGTATTGATTGCCCCGTTCTCGCTGCCATGGATCGCGGCCATCATTTTCCTTGCGACGCTGACGGAGTTTGCTGGCGTTCTTGGCGTCGCGCATGGCAACGGCCGCAACTACGAGGGGCCAATGGGCAAGAGCGACCGTGCCGCACTCTTTGGAGCCTTGGGCGCACTTGTGGCAATGTTCGGCACGCTGCCCGACTGGACATGGCATCTCCAGCCAACGATGTGCGTCCTTCTGATCTGGACAGTCGTTAACCGGGTGAGGTCCGGTCTGACCGATCCGAACTGATCAATGCCGGGAAATCACGTTCATCCTGAATGGTGCGCCGTGGCCGCGTGCTTCCAACACGCCTCACGAATGCCGACTTATTCCTGCAAACTACCTTTCCTCAATTCGCCCCGGAGTCATCGACCAGGACTGGCGCATAGCTGCGGTCAGGTGACTCTGGCTAGAAAAGACCGTTTGCCGCCACTTCGCTGAGCGGCGTGTTACTGGTTGTTACCAGTCATTCAGCTTCGCGCAATCGGAGGCTCAGGATAATTCCCGGGGGGCCTGACCTGTGCTCTGACGGAAGGCATTAGTAAAGTGGCTTGATGAAAACCCAGCGATCTTGGCCATGTCGAGCAGGTTGATTTTCTTGGCCATGTGGCCGTAATGAAGCTGGCCACCCGCGCAAGGGCCTTTGAAG
Source organism: Rhizobium sp. GR12 (assembly GCF_036596185.1). NCBI lineage: Bacteria > Pseudomonadati > Pseudomonadota > Alphaproteobacteria > Hyphomicrobiales > Rhizobiaceae > Rhizobium > Rhizobium sp. GR12. The sequence goes on from NZ_JASXTH010000011.1 coordinate 35,147, forward strand.
AAAACCCGTCTTGCATTTGCGGTATTTTCCGTCGGTCGAGAGGAGAATAGCTTCGCAACAGATGGGTCGCAAAGACTGTAATCGGTGAATCTACATAGAGTTCATTTGCAGCTGAATGCCGTATTCGCGCAAATTCACTTTCGAGCATCCTGGTGAGTCGCAAGGCACTGTGATCGATATGGCCTGGACCAAGAGATACCAGATCGACCGTGTCCTGTCGAACTCGGCGATCGCCAGTTGCTGCAACCTTTCCGGCGACAGAGTGGAGAGAAAATTTTCTTTAGGCGTCTCCAACCAGCAAAGAGCTCAAACTTGACACGTACGAGTTCAAGTGTTCCGCCGTCGCGCTGGACGTTTTGCAGCTGTCACTATTGAGTCCGACGATCCGTCAAGATTGGGCGCTCAACATGACGATAACAAAATGGCTCGGTGCCATGAACGCATACCGGATGTCTTGTTAACAGAGCGTGGGCGCGTTATGGGTACTTTTATCGCTCAACTCGAACGGACGCCCTGTTTGTGACCGGCATAAAAGCGGCGCGCAGTCCGAAAGTTCCGCAGGCAACTGCTGTAAAAAACGGTGGGCCATGAAAAGTCATCTCCATAGCGATACCGGATAAGAACGACCTGTAAAAGCGCCCGCTCTCCATACCACCGAAAGCACCGCATACATGACCAGCACGCAGCTCCAATGGTCGCTAAAGCGCCAGCAATGCCAAAAGCTTCGATCACCGCGTTTGATCGCCCAGCCGACCGATGGGCAATTGCAGACGAGGAACGAGTGAGAATGAACTATTGGCAAAGCGTGCATCGGTTGGCGCCAGCAATAGCCGGTATCGCAAAGCTGACAATAGCGACGAAGGATTATAGAGGTGACGCCTCTCGCGTTAACGGGGAGAGCTCGCAGTGAGTGCTTTTTTCAGGAGGCTGATGTTGTTAGGCGATCAAAACCGCGAGGACGAAGGGGCCACAGAACCGTTCCTCTATCTTGCTCCCGAGATGCGCGAGATGGAGGAATGGGCATCTCAAAGTGCGCCCACGATTAATGCGCTGGAAGATACCGTGTCTGGTAACATCTGGAAAAAAATCCCCGGCGGGCACAAGTGGCTCGATTATTTTCACATTTATGACAGTGAGTTCTCTCGCTTTCGTGGTCAGCGACCTAAAATCTTGGAAATAGGTGTCTACAAAGGCGCCTCACTGAAGCTTTGGAAAGAGTATTTCGGGGATGGGGCAACCATTGTTGGCGTGGATATCGACGAAACCTGTCGTGTATACAGTTCTCCGTCAAACGATATTTTCGTCGAGATCGGTTCGCAAGATGACGGTGCCTTTTTACAAAAGGTCGCAGCCGACTTTGGGCCTTTCGATCTGATCATCGACGATGGGAGCCATATGGCATCTCATCAGATAGCTTCTTTCAATGCACTATTTCCGACAGGTCTGAAAGACGGAGGGATGTACTTCGTGGAGGACCTGGAGTGCATGTATTGGAGCCATACCGATGAGTACCGCGATGCGCCGACCACCTCGGTCAATTTCTTCAAGATGTTGATCGACGTTCAAAACAGCATATTTTCGGACTATGAATACAACGATTTCGCTCTTCATGTAGGAACTCCTCGCGAGAAGTATATAGCGATTAATGCTGCACGGAGTATCGCAGCGATCAAATTCTACCGTGGTATCGCACTTGTCGAAAAAAAGAGGCAATCACCGCCTCGGACATTGCATCTTTGATCAAAGGCCAAAGCAGCGGACGCTCTGCCGCAACAGATTGGGAGTTGCTCTGACGTCTAGGCGAGCGTGGCGGCAGGGCACAGGATCATGCCGCCTTCATTTCACGATTTGGGAAACGGACTGAAATTGCAGGCCGCTCGACTTGCAACGGAACCGCGTTCAACAGCGACTAGGAATTAAGCCTGTCGAAGGCAACCTTCCAGAACGCTTCTTCTCGCGCTAGCGCCATCAAGCGTTTAGATTTTCGCGTCTTGTCATTCTGCCTCGCTGCGAGCACCAAACGTGAAGACGTGACCCCAGCCGTGTCCGAATGCGTCAAACCCGCCAACAAACGCAATTCGTTCTGTGTAGGAGCGTTGACCAGTTGTTCAAAGGGAGCCACCCAAGCCGTGTGGCTGAGGAGCGCTGGATCGTAATAGTCGAGAAGATACCGGTTATCTTTAACAAATTTTCGTATACCCGTTTGCACCTTCATTGCTTTTTCCCGATAAGACGCCTCATCAGGAAGAAGGTCCTCAAGAACAGGCACGACGTTTCCTTCATTGTTTTCGGTGAAACCAAGCGCGGTGCCGTGATCGGATGTCAGAGCAAATTCCAGCAACTCGACGCCGCCGGATAGCAGGTATTCCTGCACGTGTGGAACGCGTCCGAAGTCCGACATCCAGCCCTCCAGAACAAGTCCTCGATCTCTGTTTGGACAGGCCGACGAATGCAGCCCCAAATAAAGCCCGATGAACTGGTCCTTCATATAGCGGCTATCGAGTGCGCTGATGAGATACCGCTGAATGTTACCGTTCCAGCCGATGTCGACCAAACCGGTTTTTTCGCCGGGAAAAAAATGCTCGTCGAAGTATTTCTTGAATTTTTCACGTTGCGCTGAGGAAGATCTCAGCCCCCGATTGAAAGTGGTTGTGGCGAGCATGTGTGCAGCTGAGCGCCTGCCTTCGCCAACAGGAGAGCCAACCTCAAAGCCAAATCGCTCCAGGAGAGGCCCCATCGAATTTGCGTCGTATCCAAGCGTGGCCAAACATTCTTCAATAGGCCGCGCAACCTTGCCGCCGAAGGCCGCCCATAATTGATCTATATCCCACTCTTTCAGACCAATCTGAAGACCGACCCGCCTCGAAAAATGGACGTAAGAACTCGAGACGTTGCCCAAGCCCGCCTGCACTTTCAGGAGTTCGAAGAGTTGATGAGGCAGCCACCCATCACGTGCGATAAAAGCGAGCCGTTTAAGGTTCGCCTCTTTCGTACGTGCAAGAACCCACATCATGAAGCCGAAGATCAGGGGGCCGAACACCGTATAGCCGAGGCTGGCGTACTCATCATCTGGCAGGAAATGACGTGATTGCGGCGTTTGAACGAAATCAACAACGCTTCTGACAAAGTACTCTCTCTGCGGAGCATCAGAGACAATCCGACGGTTGTCAACCTTGGCCCAGTCTGCAAATTTTGTACTTATCGAATATTCGCGCGCTTTTGCTATATCAGCGTGCGGATTGTCACCAATATGCAACCACTTACTGGACGGTGCTACAGCAAGCGCCCGCGCGACTTCCGGATAAAGTGTTCCGCGATGCTTGCTTTTCCGGTACTCCCCCGAAACGAAAATCGGCAACTGCGACGCACCTTCAAATCCTTTTTCTTCCAGCATCGCGCCCAGCCAATCACTCGGCAGATACATGTCCGAAATGAATGCGACCTGTTCGGCGGAAAGTTTCATTTGATGAAACATTTCGAGTCCCTCGGCGCTTGCAAACAGGAAAGCCTTTTCGAGCCCCAGTTCCGCAGCTTCAAGTAGTAATCTTAAGTCTTTTCCGCATCCGCTGATCTCTTCGTAGCGATCGTAAATCTCCGCGAAATTGACTTCCCCCTCTCCTCCTGTCGCCTTTTCAAAGTTTTCACGGGCCTCGGCCTCAGCCCGAATACGATCATGCGTAAATGACGCCAGAATGTCGTGTTTGCGCAATGCAACTTTTTTTTGCACGAGAGACAGGCGCACAGCCTCAAAGACGTCAACCGGGGCACGCAACCGACGATGGACCAACGTGTCGAATATATCGAACGTTACCAGCTTGTATTTCATCATAACTCAGTTATCCCGTCTCAACAGAAAGTTCCGAACGCGCCTGAAATCGGTCGACAAAGCTCTGCGCCACTTCGGTCGTTCAGGCTTCCTGTTGTTGATTGCCCATTCCAATTGCCCCAGCTTCCACAGAATGTGATTAAATTCGTTCTGTGACAGCTCTTGAATCTCGCTTGGAATCGCCAGGCTGAATCTGGAATGTCCGTCTTCGCCCATCGCTTTGCGGATGAGATCATTACGAATTTTCTGGTTGTAAAGTCGATGGCGGCTTTGACCAGCATGTACGGTATTGCCGAGCGAGCCGGAGGCCGACATTCGATGATGGTAGAAACTCAGATATTCCGGGAGAACCCAAATGTCGTGCTTGTGAATGAATCGCACATGGAAATCCCAGTCGCCAAGCACCGGCAAGGTCTCATCGAACAGTTCCAAAGATCTAGCCTCAGGCAGGCCAAACATAAATGCGATCGGTGGAAATTGATTTCTTACGAGCATCTTCTGTACGCTCAGAAAACCCTCTTCCAAGACATCAGAGTGCCAAGATCGGAAAGGTTCGACTCTATCGATTGTAATTTCGTTCCCGTAAACCGTCTCGTAAACGTTGTTGACACGGCATGCGATCCCCTTGATCGAGGGAAACATCGCGGCTTTCTGGGTTATGGCGGCAACCATGGAGGACATGAATTCCGGAGACCAGCTGTCGTCGTCATCGTGTATGACGGCATATTGCGTGTCGAGCTTCGCGATACCTGCATTGGAGGCAGCCTCCATCCCCAGAGAGATGGGATGATGGATAATCTGAACTCTGGCATCCCCCTCAAAAATTTCGCTTACCAGCCAGTCAACGTCTTCGGTGTCGCCGCCGTCGTTTACTACGATCAACCGCCAGTTTTCATGTGTCTGATGCTGCACGCTTTCCAGCGCTCTTCGCAACAGAACCGCCCTGTTTTTAGTTCTCATCACGACGCCGACGCTACAACGTTGGTCCCGCATTCAAAATCGCTCCAAATGAATAGGTTTGTTATTGGTTTATCCAGCCGGCGAGCGCCGCATCGCGTCCCGTGGCTTCATTGTTTGACGGGTTGGTTTGCCGCTGCAGCGTAATCAACGCGCCGACGAGGCAAGAAGGCTAAGAAGACCGATAAAGGCTATAAGCGCAGCAGCCTTGGCGGCACGAACTCTGCGATAGCGGCGCCGGAGACTTTCGCCAGTCCAGTCGTAAGAAGCACGCCGCCTCATTGATAGGTGAACTTGGCTTTAAGGACCGTCCTGTCCAAAATATGTGTTGAGGCGATATTCAGCAAAGCATAAACCACCTGTTGATGGTCCCAGCCGGCTTCGGTTGCCATTTCTATCAGCCTGGTCGCGGATGGTTCGAGCGCGAACTGACACTCAGCCTGATACTTCAGGCTCTCTTCGAGCGGCTGGCTAGGACCATTAATTCCCTGGATCTTCTTCATCAATAAATACTCGCGGTATATGGCTCTGCGTTGGGTCAGGTGCAAACCCGTTCGCGGATTTCGCACTGTCTGCCGCCAACTTCACAGGCGGAGAGCGAAAGTTCCTCCGCCTCTTTTTGAGTGGAGGCGGATTTTGCTCCCCATGCCCGTGCCTCACCAGCCTGCCTCTTGCTTACAGCCAGAGCGCCACAATGATTGTACGGAAATCCGCTGCCATCATCATCGTTCCAGTGCCGGTGGTTCCGAAACACCGCGACGATCGTGCAGGAAGCACCGCCTGCCTTTTTGCAGTGCTCCAGTGCCGTTTGTTCGGCCTCCGGTCGCTTGTCTGCTCCCCAAAAGAAGCCATGCCTTGCATCGCCTTCCGAATAGGCGATCGCCGCCCAGATGCCCTTCTGGTCCCCGCTACCGGATTCGAATTGCGTAACGGGAGGCACCGGGATTTCAGAGTTGGTGACAGGCGGATCCGCGGCAAAGACTGTCGAGATACCGGCGAGGGTAAAGAGGCCCACGGCGGTGGCGATGCGTCGTATGATCATTGTTGATGCTCCTTCTGCCAGGTCTGCGACACAGGCTGTGCGGACAAACAGAGTGCTTTCGGAGCGTCTCGATGGAAAACCCACGGCAATCGGGAATCCGGCCCCGTATTTGGAATGTTGCCTGACGCCACAGCCTGAGGACCTGGTGCCGCTGCACCGCCTGTCGCACCGATGGCGTCCATGCGCATCTTGAGGATGAACTGTGTCGTTGCGTCGGGAATTGAACCTTGCTCGGTGCCTTTTCGGCACATGAGAATGGAATGACTCATGGTCTCAACCCGCCGCCTGATTGACCGAAACGATTATGCAGGATTGGTCGGAAGGAAGCAGAAGCACCTGCCCTCCCTTATCCGGAAGGTTGTAGACAGGAATTTGCCCCAATGCGTTGGCCTGCACGCTTCCCGCTGGCAGGATCGGGGGCACGTCTGCGCATTTTTTCGGGAAGGGAGCGATCCTGACCATGGCCCCTTCACATGCCGCTCCAACAGGCGAGGCGAAAACGATACCTGCAGCGGGACCGGAATAGGCCGTGGTGGCATAGTTCATGCCGACGAGCGCCTGCACGGTATGCTTGTCGGGTTCACTGTTATGCCATTGCGTTTGCACATTGTATTGCGCGCCGTTTGCGAGCAGCTGGCCCAATACCGGAAATACCGTTCCGCAGGTCTTGATACCAGCCTGTTTGGCGTGCTCCAGGAACGGAGTTGCAGGCAGAGATGGCTCAGCCTTGGCAGTATCCACCCTATCTGCCTTCGCGCCCTGCGCAAATACGTTTTCAAATACGGGAAAGTGTACCGCTATGAACCCGCCGAAAACTATTGCCGCGGTTCCCAGGACCGTTGCGAGCGCCACTCGCATCCATTTTTTTCGGGCAACCGGCGCTGGATTCGCGGCCCCTGCATTAAGGCCGTCAGTAAGTCCCGGGCTTCGGGACATGATCCGGTCGTGGATGGATTGCTGTGTCATCTTGTGCTCGATTTAATTTATCGCAGACAGGGCGGTTGCCAGCCCCTTCAGCGACGCGGTTAATGAGATGTTCTTTCCGGACGCGACGGAATAAGAGATTTGGGGGCTGGATCCTTTGCCGATGTGTTCACGAAGAACAGGCCCAACGGGAACCTTGGCGACGCAGACGACCTCATTGCAGCCGTCCATCGCGATTTCTATCGGGCTAACGCGCCCTGGAAACTTCAACGAAATCTTTCCGTCACTCCTGGCACGAGGAGGCGTGCGCAAAACCATGAATGGCTTGCCATCCTTGGTTGCGGCCAATGACCAGCTGAAAACCATGTTGCCGGCAAGATCCACAATCACCTGACTGACATTGCAGATCATCTGCTTTGCCTGCCGGTTCTCGTCACAGACGAGTGTCCAGTTTCCAAAAGGCGTCGTCGTCCTGCGGTACTGGCCCAGAGGGACACCCTCTGGAACGTTCACCTCGGACGGCTTAACGTGGAAACCGGGACCCCCAGGCGATATCTCCTGCCCGACAGCGGGCGGGCTGCCGGACAGGAGCAGGCAAGTCGCTATCATTTGGACGGTGGTTACGGCTTGCCTAAACATAGCCGCCTCAATTGAGCGTAAAGCTTAAGCCGGCGCCGACGCCCCAATGGCCATCAGCTACAGTGCCCGACAAGTTGCTCCGCACACGACCATCCTCGCTTGTGTAGCCTGCACCGAAGGCAAGTGCCCCTTGACCACGCCAGAAGCCCCCACCAAGGGCAACGCTTGCTTTACCCGGCCGGTCATCATAGCGCAGAGAAGCCGCCGCCAAACCGATTGCCGCCGCCTGACGCGCCTCCGACCGGACTTCACCGAGTTCCTGATTCAGCTGCCCGAATCTATAGTCGGTATAGTTGTTGGCCTGGTTCAGTGTCGTTGCAGCTTTCTGGTCGGTATAGGTGTTTGCCGTCTCGATTGCATAGTTCACGCGGTTGTCCGTGTAGTTGTTGACTGTCTTGATACCGTCGTTGAGTTGCCCAACGTTGACGGCGTCGGTATTCTTGACGCCGGCGGCAACGTTGGAGATCAGGACCGGCGCATTTGGATCCCCGCCCTGGAGCGTAACGGTGTTGGACTTGGTCGTGCCATCATTGTCGTATTTGACCGCGAATTTATCGAGCTCGCCGATACCGGTGTCGAGATCCTCAATCGCCTGGTTGGTCGCATTCAGTTGCGAACCATTGACCGCATCCGTCGAGGTCTCGTTCAGGCGACCAGCAGCAACGTTGGTGATCGTGCGCTCCTCGCCGACGGAGCCGACGGAAACCGTTCCTGTCGGAGAGGCGCCCGCAAAGGTATAGTACTTGTCATTGATCGTGGTTCCGGCCGTACCGGCCGCCGCCGCCGTTGTCGAACCAGCGCCCAGAGCAACGCTGTTGTCGGTGGAGGCTGTTGCTCCCTCGCCCAGTGCGACGCTGCCCTGGCCGGACGCTTCCGACGCCTGGCCCACTGCAATGGAACCGCCGGCCGAAGCGAGGGCACCATTGCCGGCGGCTAAGCTGCCTGCACCTTTAGAAACCGCCGACGGGCCGATCGCCACACTGTCTGTTCCGCCCGCCACGCTGTCGGCGCCGGACGAATTAGCGTGGAAATATTTGATGCCACCGCCGTTGTTGATAGTGTTCAGCGAATTGTTGATCTCTGTGAGATTCAGATCGACCGCCTCGAAGGTGTCGTACACCGTCGTGTAGCTGCCGCCCTGCATGCTGTAGGTTGGGCCCGCGATGGAACCGTCGGCATTCACCGTAGCGCCGCCTCCCAGGTGATTGGCGATGCTGTTGGAGACACCATAGAGCTGCGAGCCGTTGACCGCCTCCGTCGAGGACGCATTGACCGCGCCGTCGGCGAGGTTTGCGATGACGGTGCCGCCCGCGCCCTGGAGCGTCGACTTCGTATAATCGACTTCGCCGGGATCAACGATGCCGTTGCCATTCGCATCGGTCCAATCGTATTTCACCGCACGCTCCTGAAGACCTGTCACGCTGCCGCCAACCGCCTTCAGCTGGCTGACGTTGACCGCGTCGGTATCAACGCTACCAGCCGCAACGCCGGTGATCTGGCGAAGCTGGCCATTCGCCGCATCCCCGATAGAAAGCGCCGCCAGCGTGCTGGTCGTGGCATTGATGGCGGTACCATCCGCGCCGGGTGGGATATAACCTGCCGCCCCTGCCGCAGTGTTTGCCACCGAGCCGGCGCCGAGCGCCACCGAGCCATCCATCGTCGCCGCGGAATTGCTACCCAGCGCAACAGTATCATTGGCTGTCACGAAGGCGTTGGCGTTCACTCCGAGCGCAACATTTTGTGAGCCGTTGGCACCCCACCCGGCGAGTTGGCCGACATAGGTATTGCTTGAACCAGTTGCGCCCGCGCCTGCGAATAATCCAATCGCAGTGTTGTTATCCCCGGTTACGGCACCCCCTGCAAAGCTACCGATGAAAGCATTGTTGTTACCGTCTGATTGACGGCCTGCTGCAAGCCCGGTGAAGACGTTGCTGCTACCGGTACTTCCAAGACCGGCTTGAAAGCCCAAAGCTGTGGTAGCCGGACCGTTGGATTCGCTGAACGCGCCAACAGCAATGGAATAATCGCTATCTGCGAGTCCACCACCAAGGGATATGCTATTCAGCCCCGATGCACTGCCTCCGCCTATAGCAATAGAGCCAATACCAGAGGCATTGGCATTGAAGCCGAGGGCCACGCCTTGCTGACCACTTGCTTCCGCATTAACGCCTGCGGCCAGCGAATAGACGCCAGTCGCGCCGTCATTATTGTAATTGCCGCCGGCAGTGCCACCGTCGTTGACGCTATAGTAATGGGTCTTGTTGGCGACCACGGTCGCATCCAGCGCCTTGAGCTGGCTGACATTGACCGCGTCGGTATCGACCGAACCCGCCGCGACGCTGGTGATCTGCCGCGTATTGCCTTCAGAGCCGACAGACACCGCGCCGAGCGTGCTTTGCGTGGCGTTGATCGCGTCCGCGTCTCCGCCGGTGGGGACAAAGCCCGCCGCCCCCGCCGCCGTGTTGGCAACCGAGCCGGAACCGAGTGCTACGCCGCCTTCGGCGGTCGCCTGGCTGTTCTGCCCCAGCGCCGTGGCCCCGAGTGCCGACGCGCTCGCCAACTGGCCGATGGCTGTCGCGGCATCCGCACTGGCGGTCGATGAGTGACCGACGGCCAGTGTATTGGCGTTCAATGCCTTGCTGAACTGCCCCAGGGCGCTCGAATTATCGCCCGTCGCCTCGGCAGCCTGCCCGAAAGCGGTCGCGTAGGAGCCCGACGCTATGGCGTATTGCCCAATGGCCGTACTGTAGAGGCCTGCGGCCTCCGCGTGCTGGCCGACGGCGGTGGCGTTCTCGCCCGATGCGATGGAGCCTTCACCCACGGCGGTCGTCCAGATGTTGGTGGCCTTGCTGTTCTGGCCCAATGCCGTGGAATGGTCGCCCGATGCTTCGGCGACCTGACCTACCGCCGTGCTGGCGAGGCCGCTGGACACCGTGCCCATGCCGACGGCGACCGACAGTTCTCCGGTGGACTGGGCTTCCTGGCCCAGTGCCGTGGAGAAGTTGCCGTCCGAGCGCGAGGCCATGCCGACCGCGGTCGAGCGCTCGCCGATGGACTGGCTGAACTGGCCTACCGCGGTGGAGTATACCCCAGTGGCCTGGGCGGCCTGGCCCACGGCAGTGGTGTTGTAGTTGTTGGCGAGCGAGCCCTCACCTACGGCAGTCGAATATTCCGCGGTGGCCTGGCTGTACTGACCCAGTGCGGTGGCATAATTGGCTGTCGCGTGGCTGTCCTGCCCTAAGGCAGTTGTATACGCCGCCGTGGCCTCGCTGAGCTGGCCCACGGCAGTCGATGCCCCGCCTGCGGCGTTGGCTTGTTGCCCCAGGGCCGTGTCCTGAGTGTTTGCGGCCACAGAACCCTGGCCTACCGCAGTCGATTGATAGCCAGCGGCCCGGCTGAACTGGCCCACCGCCGTTGCGTGATTGGAGGCCCAGCTTGCTGAACCCACAGCCGTACCCAACTCGCCATAGACGGCCGAGGCTTCGCCAATCGCGGTTGATGCAAATCCCTGCGCCTGCGCACCTCGGCCGACAGCAGTCGCGGCCACATCCCATGCGCCAGCATCCGTACCGATCGCCGTGGCGCCCCAGGCGACGGCATTGGTGCGTGTACCCAGTGCGGTCGAGGCGTCGCCGTTCGCCTGGGCGTTGTGTCCCGCCGCCAGCGTGTCGATGCCGGTGGCACCGTCATTGGCGTAGTTGGTGGCGTCCACCTGCCCACGCACAGCGCCTGTGTCGTTAACGCTGAAATAATGCGTCTGGTTGTCCACGACATAGTCAGAGAGAGAATCCAACTGTGCAACATTTACCGCATCTGTGGCGGCCGTACCGGCCGCGACATTGGTGATCTGGCGGGTGTTGCCGTCAGAACCGACCGAGACTGCGGCCAGCGTGCTGGTTGTGGCAGCGATCGCGGCGCCATCTGCGCCGGTCGGGACATAGCCCGCGATCCCAGCCACCGTGTTGGCAACCGAGCCGGAGCCGAGTGCTACGCCGTTTGCCTCCGTGACAGAGGAACCGCTGCCAAGAGCCGTGCCGCCCGAAATGTCGGCGATGGCGTTCTTGCCGACCGCCGTGCCGGCGACCGTACCAGCCACAGTCGCGCCGCCGAGATAGGTCGCAATCGCACCGTCGCCGAAGGCCGAGCCGCCATTGCCGGCGCGGGCAACCGCACCCATGGCAACCGAGCCGGTGGCAATCGCCTCACGGCCGATGGCGATGGAATCCACGCCGGTGGCCTGTGCGGTGTTACCGATGGCGATGGCATTGTCCTTCGATGCCAGCGCAGAGGTGCCGATGGCCACGGCATTGTTGATGGCCAGAGTTGCGCCACCGAACCCGTTCGTGCCCGCCATAGTGCCCAGGGCAACGTTGTTATCGCCAGTCACGCCAAGGCCGGCGAAGTAACCGGAAGCATTGTTGTAATTGCCGACCACCGAGTAACCCGAGCCCATGCCCGTGGCGATGTTGTAAGTGCCAGATACAAGATTGCCCGCCCCGGCGCCCATGGCCGTGTTCCCGTCACCTGTGACGTCTCGTCCGGCCCCTGAGCCCGTGGCGGCGTTACTGAAGCCCCTGACGACGCGGCCCGCCCCGACGCCGCTGGCGACGTTATAGTCGCCGGTCACGTCTCGACCTGCATCTGCACCGGTGGCGGTGTTGTCGCGGCCCACGACGGTATGGCCCGCGAAGTAGCCGCTGGCAGCATTTCTGTCACCGGTCACATAACGGCCCGCATTCGACCCGGTGGAGACGTTTCTCGAGCCAGTAGAGTTGCTACCGGCGGAATACCCCACGCCGGTGTTTTCGCTGCCGGTAACGCTATTGCCCCCAGCCCAGCCGACGCCGGTGTTGTGGCTGCCCCTCACAGCGTTTCCGGCCGAAGTACCGAAAGCAGAGTTGTTGTCCCCTGTGACACTAAAGCCAGTGAGAAAACCCACGCTCGTGTTGCCGTCACCCGTGCTACCAGCGCCCGTACCTGAGCCAATGGACACGGTGCCTTGACCTTGAGCCTGCGTCCCCCTGCCAATGGCAATGGCATAGCCTCCAGTGGCGCCATCATTGTTGTAGTTGCCGGGGTCGATGCTGCCGATGCCGGTCGGATTGACGCTGAAGTAATGCGTCTGTCCGGCCTGCAACTGGGCGACATTGACCGCATCGGTGGCCTGCGTACCCGCGGCCACACCGGTGATCTGGCGGGTGACCGTGGTGCCGTTGCCCACACTGACTGGAGCCAGGGTGCTGTTCCAGGTAGCCCCGGCAGGCGTCGCCGCGCCGGTCGGGTTGTAACCGGCCAAGCCTGCTGCCCTGTTGGCAACAGAGCCGGAGCCGAGAGCCACGCCGTCAACAACAGAGGCCATACTATTCACGCCCAGCGCCGTTGCTCTCGTCGCAGTTGCGTTGGCACCGTTGCCGACCGCCACTGCGTTCGCGCCGGTCGCTTTTGTCGTCATGTCACCCAGCGCAATCGCGCCGGTGCCGAGATTGGCGGCTGTCCAGTTGTTCAGCGCCGTCAGGTCCACGCCGCCGAAGAAGTCAGCAGGAATCCCACTCACTGTCGCGAAGGCGCCGCTGGTAGTCGGTACCTGGCAGGTCCAGGCACCAAATCCGCCAAAGCCCGGTCGGGAACACGCACCCGACGGCGTCACCGAGACATCTGCGAGCGCCGGCGCCGCGAAACCAAGGCTTGCAGCCAGCGCGCCACCGACACCCAGCATCCCGATGCCCATACGTTTGCGACCCATACCCAGCGACATGGAGGACAGACGTAGAACAGCCATCAAGCGCCGCCGAAGCGAACGGGTGTCGCCGCCGCACGCCATCCAACTATTGACAAATCCCGAGCTAAAATTCGGACTGATCGCACCAACAACGACGGTAGATTCGGTCATGATGTCTCCCCTGCGTCGCCAGAATTTTTAACAGGCGACAATTCGATTATATTGAATGATTGATTGGATCTTAGCTGCTGTTCGAACAGGGCTCGCCCATCTTTGACGCCCAGTTGTTCAATCGAGGAAAAAGCCTTTTCGACCCAGCTCCGAGTGATGATTGGCACGGAATGCAACGCCCGTTCGATCCGATCACGATCAAGCTTCAGCGACATCAGAGTCCGACAGGCGTCAAGATGTGCCAACGGGCTCGTGTCTGCGTAGAAAGGGCTTGTCAGTCCGAGCACGAACAGTGCGAACAGATAATCCAGTTCGTCCGATGAAATTTCAGACGCGTATCTCGTTTCAAGCGCGCTCCAGGCACCCGAGGTTTTTGGAGACAGCAAAGCGGTCGGATCGCTGACGATGATTGGAAGGAGAGCAGCGTTCATGACTGCTCTCCTTCCGCTTCGGCGGACTGCCAGTACCCCCGAAGCTTGCTCCTGATTGTCCGCAACGAAATACCGAGCAAGGCGGCAGTGCGTATACGATTGCCGTGGCAATAGCGCAGTGTCTGAAAAATCAGCCTGCGCTCCACATCGGCGAGCGTCCGCCCGACCAGCATCTGGGCGGCCTTGTTAGCTGTCTCTTTCCCCGAAGCATTTCCGGATGCCGCAAGGTGACACACGACATGATCGATCAACCGTTCCTCACTTGCGGTCACGACGATCAAGCCGGCATGCGTAGCGAACTCGTTGAACACGAGGTATCCCGTTTCCCCGTCGATTGTGACGACAGCGCTGTTCCCGACCAGCAGGCGCGGCACTTCCCGGTCGAATTCCAGCGCAAACGGCAGGGCATCTTTGGGAAAAGCTTTATCTTCAAACAGGACCAGTAGCTCCGAACACAAAAAGGAAAGCCGCGCCTCCTGGAGGGACGCGCCTCGATCCGGCTGCTGCGCACGCCTTCCGAAAACAGCTTCAGCAACACCACCGACCGACGTTTGGGCGCCGTTGTTGCGTTTTCCAAACAGCAGCAGCGCCGAGCGCACACCATAAGAACCAAACAGGGGATTACGATTCGTCATAGAGCCCCCTTGCCCACCAGCCGACCCAGCCGGCCAGCAGAACCGAAATCAACAAGAAGGCGCTGACGTAAATATTCCCCGCCAGAAGAAACCCTACGATTGCGCCAGAGATGGCTGAACAACCGGCAAGAACCAAAGCCGCCGACGCAGCTTTCTCGCCCTCGGGAACCCGTGCGCAGCCTGAACCAATCCCGGATGCTGATGGAGATTTTTCGTTAAGGCTCATGAAACCTCTGCATTGCGAGGCGCGGCAACGATGCGGGCGGGTGTCATGGCAAAAAGATGCCCCTGAACGTGCGTTGCGCCAGCTGCCCGCGCGACATCAACTTGCGCCGTGGACTCAATGCCTTCCACAACCACGGCAGGGGCAAAGCACGACGCAAATGCCACAATGTGGCGTAAGCTGTTGGAGCCTTCCGACGAAGGACGAATGTCGTGGACGAACGCCTTGTCGATTTTCACAATGTCGAAATCGATAAGCTGGACAAGCCGCGGCGAGGCAAACCCTGCACCAAAATCGTCGAGCGCAACACGACAACCCAGTTTCTGAACGTCGGCGATTTTTCGGGCACTGAAGGATAAGTCGGTGATGGCGCTCGACTCGGTAACCTCCAGGATCAGCCGCGGCGCGAGGTAGGGGCGACATTGGATCTGGTCCAGAATGCCGCACCACACAGTTGCATCTGTAAAGTTGTCTGCAGACATGTTGCAGCCGAGCACCGCCATCGGGTCCGCCTCGAGACGATCCAGGACCAGCTTGAGCATATGGCGGTCAAGCATAGGCGCGCCGCCACCAGCCTCAAGGCGGGAAACGAACGCGCCTGCCGCAATCACTTCTCCGTCGGGATCAATCATCCGTGCGAGGCATTCACCGTATAGAACGTCTTCACTTGGGTTCAGGGACCAGACCGTCTGAACGACACAACCAATGCGTTGGTCGGCAATGGCGCTCGCGACTATTTCGACGCACGCCTCATCGGGCATGACAAACTGCTCAAACATTCGCGCCCCCGATATCCCCGCTGATTGGCCGCAGCAAAGCCGTCGGCCAGAAATCAAACCAGTCCTGATGTTGGTGCATGCGCTGACAAAAGCACGACTGGGTGATTTGAAAATTCAGTTCATCAGGAAACGGGTGCTCGCAGTAGGTTACAAACGGTTCGGAGAACGGGATACGAGACGATACAAACAGATACGGCGAGAGATTTAGGTGTTGCGCGACCGTTTGACGGCAAGCAAATCTCCAACAGCAAAAACATATAGATTCCGGTGATTACGCCGCGAAAATTTATACTTTATTATCCTGCATAACGAGGATGTCATGGAACGCCATAAGCAAACGCGCGCGCAACTTGCTCGTATTCTAAAGTCGAAAACATTTGAAAACTCGGAAAGACTGAGAAAGTTCCTGAGCTACGTCGTCATAGAGACGCTCGAAGGGCGCGAGGATAAAATAAAATCTTACTCGATTGGCATAGAAGTGCTCAACCGCAGCAGTGATTTTGATAGCGCGCATGATGGAATCGTACGGACAACGGCAAACAGGTTGAGGGCGGCCCTGGAAAAATACTACCGGAGCGAAGGATGCAACGATCCGATTATAATATCATTACCAAAAGGACGGTACGTCCCGACCTTCACGGACAGCGCCTTTGAGCGCGACGACGCTTCACCTGATGACGAGGAGCCTGCCGTTGGTCTTGCCGGTCCAGGTGGAAACAAAATGCCCGGCTTGTTGTCGAACGTCGTCCGCGCCGCTTACCGCCGCACTGCCGGAGTCTTGTTCGTCGCCTTGATCCTGCTGGCGGGATGGTTGTTTCTCGCCGGACATACACATACCCCCGCCGTCCGCGAGCCGCCCATCATCCTTATTCCGGAGGCGACGGCGCTGACCGACGATGAGCGTGCCGTGTTCTTCGCGCGTGGTCTTCCCGTTCGTCTGTCAAGCGCCATGGCATATTATGATGTAAACGGCGTTGTGCGAACAAAAGATTTTGCCGAGGCGCGCCGTTATGCTGCCAGTGTTTCAAACCTGCACAGCGTTTACGTCGTTACGAGCGAAGTTGGGGCGGAAGCCCAGGGGCTGGCGGTACATTGGCAGTTGGTCGATGCCAGAACCGGCATCGTACTCTGGTCGTCAACAATTGTGGAAAAGAGCGAGGAACGGTTCGTTGACACCATCGTGCAAGAACTCGTGGGCGAGAATGCCGCAATCCGCGCTGCCGAACAGCGCAGCCTGCCGGTCGAGCCGGTAGTTGGTTATGTCTGCGTAACTCACAGTCTCAACAAGCTGACGATGATGTCCGACGCTGATCGGCAATGGATGTCAGATTGTTTGGCTGACACCGTCGGAACGCAACCCGATTATGCCGGGGCATGGGCCTTGCTGGCCCTTGTAGGGATTGAGGACAGCGTTGCGGCCGCTGACCGTGGCGATCGCAAGGGCAGCCAGCTTAAGATCGAAGAAGCGTGGCGTGGATACCAGAACGCTCAGAGGCTTGCACCTGCGTCCTGGCTCACGCTTCGCGCCAGAACGATGATCGAATTCCAGGCCGAGGACGAAAAGGGCTTTCAGGCGTCGGCCGCAAAAGCACTCGCGGTGCTTCCTGAAAATGCACGGGAAAGGGTCTTGATTGCCAGCCGGCTCTTTGCGGTCGGAGACTATGGGCAGGCAGAAGCGATCATCAAAACAACAATCGAACTGATGGCAGTTCCGCAACCGTCCGACTATACGTTTCTGGCGGCCAGTTATTACCAGCGCGGTGCTTTTGATGACGCATTGAAGGTGCTGCGGGATCAGCAGGTTAACGACAGCGCATTCTACTGGTGCCTTCTGGCGGCCATCGCCGGTCAGCGCGACGATGCATCACTGGCAAAAAAGGCGCTTCAATCACTTGAGCAGACGCGCCCGGGTCTTTCGCATATTTTGGAAACGTATCTCCGGAACCGGCACTTTCGCAACGAGTTCATCACCAAACTGCTGTCCGACTTCAACAAAGCCCAGCGGATTTCGAGCTTTGGGAGCGAGCCCGGTGATTGACGACAGCAAACGACCGCACCTGCTGGAGCAGACGTAAAAAGCTTTAAGGCGTTCTCAACTTTGTCCAGCGCCAAAGGCGGCAACAAAGGTCACAATCGTGAGAACCGTCCATGAAGGAAATTATTACAGTCGGTCCAGATATCGACAAGCACGTTTTCCAGGTCCACGGTGTCGATCGTCCGATCGGGACCGGCCAGTTGAGCGATGAGGACATCGTTGGCGAAAATCGAACCTTGTACCCATGTTGCTTCAATGGAGGATAGAGCAACGGTAGACCCTGCGACGTATCCTCTCGCGCTTCAAAAGATTGAAGAAGCTCTCGGCCACCGCATTGTCATGGCAGTTGTCGCGTCGGCTCATCGAGTGAACCAGATTGTGGTGCCTGAGGAACGAGGCCCAGTCCATGCTGGTGAACTGCGAGTCCTGATCCGAGTGGATCAGCACCTTGTCCTTCGGTTTGCGTCGCCACACCACCATAAGCAGAGCTTGTAGAACGACATCGGTGGTTTGGCGGCTCTGCGGTGCCCAGCCGATGACCCGGCGGGAATAGAGGTCGATGACGATGGCCAGATAAGCAAAACCTTCGCAGGTCCGGATATAGGTGATATCCGTGACCCAGGCTTTGTCCGGAGCCGCTACGTTAAATTGCCGGTCGAGCGTGTTGTCGATCGAGACGGCAGGCCTGCCGCCGTAGATTCCGGGACGGCGTTTGTAACCAATCTGCGCCTTGATCCCGGCAAGACGGGTCAGACGCGCAACCCGGTTCGGGCAGCACATCTCGCCCTGATCGAGAAGGTCGTCGTGCAGCTTGCGATAACCGTAAACCTTTCCGCTTTCTTCCCACGCCTTCAGGAGCAGATCGGTCTGCCGCTTGTCCGCGTTGGCCCGCTCGCTCAGCGGCTTCTTCAGCCACGTGTAAAATCCACTGGGATGAACCCGCAGAAGGCGACACATCGTCC
Organism: Rhizobium sp. GR12; assembly: GCF_036596185.1. Taxonomy (NCBI): domain Bacteria; kingdom Pseudomonadati; phylum Pseudomonadota; class Alphaproteobacteria; order Hyphomicrobiales; family Rhizobiaceae; genus Rhizobium; species Rhizobium sp. GR12. Next base: position 53,490 of record NZ_JASXTH010000011.1, read on the forward strand.
GCACCGAAAACTGTAAGCGATGCAGGGCAATGAACGCGTACTTCACTTTGCATCCCTGGCGAAATACGTGGCCGCTTTTTTAGAATGTCTCGCTCTTCGGTGACGCGAGCCAGTTCCTTCTTCAGTCGCCTGATCTCCTCGGCCTCGTCGTTGCCCTTGGAGTTCGACGCCGCAAACTTCTTCTTCCATTCGTAAAGCGAATGCTGGCTAACGCCCTCCGCAGGGTCGTGAACGCCGTCCTGTAACTGCCTTAAGGGGCTGCGAGCCGTGTTCCGGCTCAGAACGAAATGATGGTCTAAGCTGCTGGTCCGGCCCTGATCCACACCAACTCCAGAAGCGCTTCGTACCGGTGGATTTATCTACCAATTTATGGCTCTACAATATAACCTTTCGTAAAACATGGTTCGTACTTCCGCTCCGCGCTTATATTAACCAGTTGTGCCTCTCTGGAGGATAAGGCTAATGAAAATGAGATTTCTCAGCGAGGCTTTTTTCGCCTTCATGCTTTCCACCGCGATCGTCTCCGCCCAGCAGGTGTCCGACATGGTGGCGCCCGAGAAAGCGACTGATGTTGCGACTGCCAGGCGTGTCGAGTCAAAGAGCTTCATGGTGGCGGCGGCCAATCCGCTGGCGGCCGAGGCAGGGCGTGACGTGATCGCCAGGGGCGGTAACGCCATCGACGCGATGGTGGCGGTGCAGGCCGTGCTCGGCCTCGTTGAACCACAGAGTTCCGGGCTCGGCGGCGGCGCCTTCCTGGTCTATTACCACGCGGTAAGCGGCAAGCTGACAACATTTGACGGTCGCGAGACTGCACCGATGGAAACCACCCCAAAGCTCTTCCTGGATGACAACGGTCAGCCGCTGAAATTCATGGACGCAGTGGTTGGCGGTCGCTCCGTTGGCACGCCAGGAACGGTACGACTTCTGGAGGAAGCCCACAAACGCTATGGAAAGGCGGAATGGGCAAGCCTGCTGAAGCCGGCGGAAACGCTGGCGACCGAGGGTTTTAAGGTGTCGCCGCGCCTTGCCTCCCTGATCGTGTCCGAGGGTGACCGGTTGAAGAAATATACGGAGCCCCGGTCCTATTTCTTTGACGCCTCCGGAATCGCCCTGCAGGCCGGTGCTTCATTGAAGAACCCGACCTATGCCGAGACGCTTGCGGCAATCGCCAAAGGCGGCGCCGATGCCTTTTACAAAGGGCGGATTGCCGAGGCGATCGTCAAGACCGTGCGCGAGGCGGCCGACAATCCCGGCGTGCTCTCGCTGACCGATCTCTCCAGCTATCGCGTCATCGAGCGCGAGCCGGTGTGCTTTACCTATCGTGCTCTTGACGTTTGCGGCATGGGAGCTCCATCGTCGGGCGGCATCGCCATCAGCCAGATCCTCGGCCTGACGGAGAATTTTGATCTCAGGGCCCTGGGGCCAAAAAACGTCGACAGTTGGCGCATTATCGGTGATGCGCAGCGTCTCGCCTTCGCCGACCGCGAGCGTTACGTCGCTGACGCCGATTTCATGCCGCTGCCGATCAAGGGCCTGTTGGACAAGTTCTATCTGGGTGAGAGGGCAAAGCTGCTCGACGGCGACAAGGCGCTGGCCAGGGATGCCGTCAAGGCCGGCGAGCCGGAATGGGATCATGCGCTGCTTTTCGGCCGGGATGCCGCGCTCGAGTTGCCCTCTACAAGCCATTTTGTCATCGTTGACAAGGACCGCAACGTGGTCTCGATGACGACGACGATCGAAAGCGGCTTCGGCTCGCGTCTGATGACGAACGGCTTCCTGCTCAATAACGAGTTGACGGACTTTTCCTTCAAGACCCATGACGGCGGTCTGCCGATCGCCAACCGCGTCGAGCCCGGCAAACGGCCGCGCTCCTCCATGGCCCCGACCATCGTGATGAAGGATGGCAAGCCGCTGCTCGCCATCGGTTCGCCGGGCGGCAGCCAGATCATCGGCTATGTGGCACAGGCGCTGATCGCCTATATCGACTGGGGTATGCCGGTGGAGGCGATCGTCGCCCAGCCGCATCTCATCAACCGGTTCGGCCCCTACGACATCGAGGCCGGCACCAGCGCTGAAGATCTGGTCGGGCCACTGAAGGCGCTGGGTTACGAGGTGAAACCGGGTGAGATGAATTCCGGCTTGCATGCTATCGAGATGACCGCCAAAGGTCTGGCCGGCAGCGCCGATCCACGACGCGAGGGAGTGGTTGTCGGAGAGTGAGACGCTCTGTGCAGCTACATTGTCCAAAGGATAGAAAGCGGCGCAACGCGCGGCTTCTCCCCAACGGCGTTACACGATCATGATCATGTAAAACCAGTCCCCGCACAAAGCGATCACCCACCGCCCCTCGAGTTGCCGAAGACCTTCAAAACAATCGGATTTGACCAATTGGAGGCCGATTTAAAGCATCGTTCCTACCAATTTAAATCAATCGGTCGTCTAATTTAAAATTCAAGGCTGAAACTTCCGAACCATTTACCGAAATCGGTGACCTGAAGTCTTTCGGCATGCTACGTCCGCAGGTGCGCAGCGCATATTTTTCGACTATTCGATCTGAGCAAACGCACTCTCGCTGTCTCGCGTACAGCCCAGCGCCTATAGCCGTATCTTGCGATCCTATTGGACGGAAAATGAGCAAAAACTCAATATCCGCTCAGAATTTGATCATCCAAGGGTAGCAAACATGACATTTGAAACGGAAAAGCCTTTGTGGCTGCATACGGCAGGCGAAATCGGCAATGCCTATCGAGATGGTAAAATTAAGCCGAGTGAGGTTATTGAAGCTGTACTGGAGCGCGCAGCTGATGTTAATCCGGTTCTCAATCTCTTCGCGGCGCTTGATACGGAAGGTGCTCGCAAGCGATGCGCGCTTTGCCGTCAAAAAACCGCTTGGCGACTTTGACGGAGTGCCGATTACCATCAAGGACAACATTCCGATCAAGGGCCTGCAGCTTGCCTGGGGCAGTAATCTCTACAAAGGCCAAATCGCCGGAAATGATGAGACACCAGTGGAGCGCCTGCGCGCCCAGGGTGCCGTCATCCTCAGAAAGACAAATGTTTCGGAATTCACGCTCGGACGGGGCGATGTCAACACGCTCGCTTTCGGGGTGACACGCAACCCATACGATCCCGCCTTGACCTCCGGGGCCTCGACAGGCGGCGGGGCCGCTGCGACTGCCGCAGGAATCGGAACGGTTGCGATCGGCACCGATGGTGGTGGTTCCATTCGTCGCCCCGCCTCCTATAACAATCTCGTCGGCCTCAAGTCATCAACCGGACGGGTTGCACGCGTCAACGGCCTGCCTCCCATTCTCGGTGACTTCGAGATCATCGGTCCGCTTGCCCGGTCGGTTGGCGACCTTGCGCTGGCTCTTTCCGCCATTGAAGGCCCGGACGCCCATGATCGGGCTTCCTATGGCTTTTCGAAGGGCGGCATCGAACCTGTACGTCGCGGTCAGAAGATCCTCTTTGTACGTAATGTGGCCGGCATGACGGTGGAGGAGCCGATCAGCGACCGGGACACGCGGTTGCCTGTCACAGCGCCGGTTTCAAAAAATGGACCCAGCCCGCAGCAATCGGCTGAATTCAATTCGTGACAATCGCGTCCCTGCACCATTAACCTGACAGATCGTGAAGATCAGTGGTGAGAGCCTCGCCGACTGAGAACTCCGAAAAACAAACCTCCAGCCCGGCGCGCTCAGGTGTACAGGCAGTCAAGCCGACGAGATAACGCGAGACGACTGGGAAAGGAGCGAGCCGCAACAACGGCCAAACCGTTCCGTCAGACGAGGCCTGAATGCGCATCGCGCCATTACTCAAAGTAATACGGATGTAGAAATCCTCGAGTTGCCTGAAAGGCTGGGAGACCGACCAGTCAGATTTCCCATCGGTGATAACGGTGCTGAGGAAGCGTTCGCCGTCGGTGAACTCTACCCCCGTCTTGACCCATCTGTTTTCGTCGATGCGAACCATCAGACCTGCCTGATCATAAAGTGACCGGAATTCGCCCTGAACGCGGACCCTCGCCGTGAAGCCATTACCCGCGGGTACACCGAAGAAATGCCCGCTGTCGCGCGTAAATCCATAATGAGTCTCACGCCAGAAGTCGGTGTTCGCAGCCGTCGTTAAAGTGAGGCCAGTTTCTGTGGCCTCCCACACTGCCGGCTCGTTGAGCCACGTGGCTTCCTTGAGATTCACGTTCATGAAGCTGTCCTCCGAAAGCGCCCTTTACCCCATGCATCAGCCGGGACCGATACCTATCATGGCCACCTGCATGAGGAAAACGTCTTCGCATGAAGCTGAAACGAGAATCCCTGTTGCGCACTTCAAAGACTTTGCTTTTCTGAAGATTAAGAGAGCCCAAGGCCTCAAGGCCCAGAGGCGCAACACGGGAGCCTGCTCCTGGAGGAAGTCATACGTGGCGGCAAAGAACGCGGGACTGCACATTCAACGGACCTTGCCTCCCAGGGCGCCGTATCCATTCCGAGGGATGACATCCACGCCTTCGAGCCATGGATCCTTCCGCTTCCCTCTAAGTTAAACTACCTTCAGCGTCGACACGCCACGATTGAGGGAGATTGCGACCGTGCAAACCGTCCAGACGGTTCCACTAAGGTCTTCGCGTCGGGCCCGTCCAGTCTCGTAGATCTCACGGACAGGACAACGTTGGCGACAACCAGCGGCGCACTTTCCAGCTCCAGTTCTGCGCTGTCGGATATCTCTGATATCTCGACACCGAGATCATGGGCGCTCTTGTGGGAGGTATTGAGGATCTGACCGGTGAAAAGGCAGTACGTCTTTCTACTGAAGCTGCGATCTAAAAAAATCGACTAATCTTGCTTCATTGCGGTTTTGAGATACCGTCATGAACAGGTTTTGTAACGGAGGGAAGATCGGATGTGCAATCACTGCGTGATAGAGGACGTGAAGAAGAACATGCTGTCGCGTCGCATGCTGTTCAAAGGTGCGGCCTTGGCAGGTGTGGCAATGGGCGTGGGAAATCTGGCGACACCGGTGCTTGCTCAGTCCGCCAGGAAAGTTGTCGATCTCACTCACGTGTACGATTCAACGTTTCCAACATTTGATGGCAAGCCCGGAATAGAGTTTGAATGGGCCGCCGATATCGCCAAAGACGGATATCAACTCCATAAACTGACAGTTTTCGAGCACACTGGAACCCATATCGACGCGCCTTTCCACTTCAGCGCCGATGGCGTCAGCGTCGATCAGCTGGAACCACAAAAGCTGGTCGCACCGTTGGTCATCATCGACATCACGGACCGTGCCAAAGAGGATGCCAATTCGACCATTGAGGCGGCGGATGTGGAACGATGGATCAGCACAAATGGCGAGATTCCCGCGGGTGCTGTCGTGGCTTTGCGCTCTGGCTGGGCGACAAAGGTGAAAAGTCCTTCATTTCGCAATGACGACGCTGGCAAATTCGCCTTCCCCGGTTTCAGCAAGTCGGCAACGGATTTACTGCTCAAGCTCGACACCGTCGCAATCGGCGTCGACACGCTTTCATTGGATCCGGGAAACTCTGCCGATTTTGCGGTGCACAATTCGTGGCTTCCGGCGGGCCGCTACGGCATCGAAGGCCTGAACAACCTTGAAGCCCTGCCTCTCAAAGGAGCGACAATCGTCGTCGGCGCACCGACCCACCGAGGCGGAACCGGTGGCCCGGCTCGTATTCTGGCACTTGTTTAATCACAACCTTTCCCGTCGCGGTGGACGACGACCTCCGAAGATGATGCCGAGACTTTCGATGAGTTTCTCGAAGGATGTCTGCCATCTCCCAAACTGCAAATGCCGCAGCCTGAGAATTGCTTGAGGGTCTTCGGATGGCTAAGCGCGACATGTCGGGACAAGAGCTATTTGCATTGGTAAGGGAGCACACGGCCAGCGAAATTGCCATAATGTTCGGTGTCTTCGAGGTCGCAGTCGGAACGCTTTGCAAGAAATTTCGGTCGTTACCGGTCGATGTGGGCACCCATCATCGAGCTTCAGGGAATGGGCCTTCAATGTGGATTACAGGCCTTGCTGAAACAGGCGTCCGATGAATTCACATTCTTCTTTTAATGTGCAGTCAGAATCTGCCTGGGGCTTTTTGTGAGCCGAAGGCCTCCGTCTCTGCTGACGAGAACAGTTTCACTGAAGCCGAGGCCATGTGCACTCGTATAAAGGTGGAAAACCAATCCCTCCTCCAACACCCAATCCGAGGTTTCCAGGAACACGCGGGAAAAATCGCTGGTGCGCGGCGTGCGGGTATAGAGACCAAGCGTATAGGCGGTGATATTGTCGTAGACCGGCCGCAGGCCGGCATCGATTGCGCCCCGCCGCATGATGGCATCTACGTCGCTGGCGATCGCCCCCGGTTTCATCGCGGCAATCTGCCGGTCCTGCAGTTTGAGCAGCTTTTCAGCAGCCGCTGTCAGGCCAGCGGATGGTTGGCCGACCACGATCGGCCGCATAATCCGTGCGCCGTAATTTCCGACACGCGGGATCAGTTCGACATGCAGCACGTCGCCCTCCATGATCGTTTCGGTCTTGAACACGCCATGTAGGAATTCGTGGCTGCCGGAGGCCTTCACCACCGGTCCCACTTCGCCGGTATCGGCGCCTTCGCGTAAAAAAACACCGGAGGCGATCGCCGCCGCATCACGCGTCGTCATACCGGGTTTTGCCTGCCGGGCAACTTCGGCCATCGCCTTGTCAGCAATCGAGGACGCCTGCTGCAGCACGGCGATCTCTTCGTCCGATTTCACCCAGCGCAGGCTGTCACTCAGGCCCGGCATCGGCACAAAGGTCGCCTCGGGCAGAAGCTCGGTGAGGCGCATGAAAGTTGCCGCACTCATGCTGTAGGAATTGGTGTCGAGCCCGATCCGCGCCTTGCCGAACCGGCGGTCGCGGATACTGGCCGCAACGGCTGCCTGCGCCTCTCCGGTGTCGGCAAAACCGACTACATCCGCGATCCAGCTCTTTTCGCGGCAGGGCGCCTCGTCGAGCGCGCGCAAGGTGAACCACGCCTCGCCATCGCGCGGCAAGAAGGCGGCGCGGTACATGGTTTCGGAGACGGTGTAGCCGGTCAGCCAAGCCAGTAACTCGCCGCTATCGATGAGCAGCAGATCGACGCCGGCGGATGCCATGGCGCCCCGGGCGAGAGTGATACGACGATCGAATTCCGCCCGTGAGAACACCTTACGCCACCTCGCAAATATCGAGAATGGTCAGCATGTAGATGCGGATCATGTCGAGATAGTCGACGATGTCTACACGCTCGTCGGGCATGGTGTTGTAACGGCCGCCCGGACCGCAGACGATGCCTTCCATACCGAGTTCATGGTAGAGATGACCGGCGTCGGTGCCGTAGAAGCGCGTCGGAGTAATCGCGCCGGTGGGCTGCTTTTTGCCCCGTACAGCTTCGTAGGCCGCATTGATCGATTTGACGATGCGCGAGTCCGGCGAAACCTCGAAAGGAGGCATCAGCGGGCGGCCTTCGATCATGTCGGGAACGAGCTTGGCCTCCAGACCAGGGAAGCGGCCTTTGAGGAGGCGCAGTTCTGCATCGACGTCCGCCAGCACGCTTTCCTGCGTCTGGCCAGGCGCATAACGCAGCGAACCGCGCAGGCGGACGAAATCGGCCACCTGCGGTGGGCGCCATTCTGCGAGATCCCGGCCAAGTGCGCCATGAATCACGCCGACATGGCCACGATTGATCGAGCGGTGCGTGTCACTCTTCGCACCGCTGAAGGTCATCGCATTGATGCGTGGAATGATATCGCAGGCCGCCGCGATCGCATCAACCGACTCCTCGCGTTTCGACAGGTGGCGGGTATCGCCAGTCAGTTCTATGACGTAGCTCAGTGCCGCCGCATGCATGGTGACGGCAACCAGATCACTCGGTTCGCTGTTGATGAAATAGTCGGCCTTCACGCCGCTGCTGATGGCCGCCAGCGTACCGACGCCACCCTGCAATTCGCCGACAACAAAGGTCAGCACGACGTCGCCCTTAAGCTTGACACCGGCATCGAGCAATATTTTGACCGCGCAGAAATAAGCGGCGTCGCCTGCCTTCATGTTGGAAACGCCGATTCCGTAGATGAACTTGTCGTCGACGAGACCTGAGTAAGGGTCGACCGTCCAGCCTTCGGTAACCGGGTTGGTGTCGAGATGGCCATTGAACAGCAGGCTCCTGCCGCCTCCCTGCCCCTTCAGGCGGCCGATCGTGTTGAAGCGGCGGCCTTCGTCAAAAGCCTGAAGTTCGGCCTCGACACCGATCTTCCCAAGCTCCTTCGCCATCCAGCGGGCGAGATCCTTCTCGCCCTCGGTTTCCGAATGGCTTTTGTGCTGGACCATTTTCGACAGGAAATCGAGGCAGGCTTTTTCGTCGATCTGATCCACGAGAGACTTCGGGTCCATCGTCATGCTCCTTGATGCATTATTACTGGCATTGGGTCACTGGTATTGGGTGGCGGCGCGGGGCACCGCCTCAATCAGCCGACGGGTATAGTAGGCTCGATCAGGGTTATCGATCTCATCGGCCTTCACCACCTCGATCAGATCGCCGCGATACATCACGGCGATCCGATGAGCGATCTGGCGGACCAGGTTGAGGTCGTGGGTAATGAAGAGGTAAGCCGTGCCGCTCGCCTTCTGCAGCTCGAGCAGAAGTTCCACGACCGAGGCCTGAACCGATACATCGAGCGCCGAGGTGATCTCGTCGCAGATGACCAGTTTTGGCCTGGAGGCAAATGCACGGGCAATTGCCACGCGCTGCTTTTCACCGCCGGAAAGCTGGTGCGGGTAACGGTTGGCGTGAGTCCGCGGCAGACGCACTTGCTCCAGCATATCGCCGACCTGCTTTTCAAGATTGGTTTCATCACCGAACAGCTTCAGCGGCCGCGACAGGATCTCAAAGATCTTCTGGCGCGGATTGAGCGAGGCATCCGGATGCTGGAAGATGATCTGCACATCCTTGCGATAGGCATTGTCCATATCGCCGGGATTTTTGATCTGGCGTCCGTCGAACCAGATTTTTCCCTCGAACCGGTTGAGGCCCGTCATCGCCTTGGCAAGCGTCGACTTGCCCGACCCGGATTCACCGACAATGCCGAGAATCTCCCCTGGATTGACGCTGAGACTGATCGCATTGTTTCCGGTGACACGCTCGGTCTTCTTGCCCGTGAGCGTCGCAAGGAACGGCTTACGGCCGAAATGGACGCTGACATTCTCGACCTTCACCAGCGGCGTGTCGGCCACGAAGACGTCGTCCTTGACGAGGCGTTGGGCGGGATCGGGAACGGCTGCGATCAGTTCGCGGGTATAGTCCTGTTGCGGATTGGTGAAGATCTCCCGCACCGTGCCCTGCTCCACGATATCGCCGCGCTTGATCACGGCAACCCGGCCGGCGGTGCGGGCCACCAGCGCAAGATCATGGGAGATATAGAGAGAAGCGACACCGGTCTCGGCCTGCAGCTCGACGAACAGGTCGAGAATCTGCCGCGAGGTGATCACGTCGAGCGCGGTGGTCGGCTCGTCGAAGATGATACATTCCGGATTGCAGGCAAAGGCTGAGGCAATGACCACGCGCTGCTTTTCGCCACCAGATGCCTCATGCGGCATGCGATACATCATCTGCCCCGGCGTCTTCAGCCCCACATGGGCGAGCCGATCCTCGCCTTCTTTCCACGCCTGCTGGCGGGTCAGGCCACGATGGCGGACAAGTACTTCCGCCAGCTGGATACCGAGCGACAGCGTCGGGTTAAGCGACGTACTCGGATCCTGGAACACCATGCTGATGCGCCGGCCGCGAATGGCCTCCATCTCGCGCTCGGACTTGTCGAGCAGATTATCTCCGCCGAGCAGGATGCGCCCGCCCGGTTCACGGGCATTCTTCGACAGATAACGCATGATCGACCAGGCCAGCGAAGTCTTGCCGGAGCCGCTCTCGCCGACAAGGCCGAGGATCTCGCCGCGGTTAATAGAGAGATCGATGTTCTTCAGCGCGTGAAACGGGCCGTTGGTGGTCCCGTAATCCAGAGAGTAATTCTCGATCGCCAGCACAGGGGAAGGGACCGGCTTGTTTTCCGTATTGGTCATGGGTGCCACCTTAGGTCCGCGGATTGAGGGCATCACGAAGACCATCGCCCAGAAGGTTGAAGCCTATTGCGACGATTGCGATTGCCACGCTCGGCCAGATCAGAATACCGGCAGACATATGCATGTAACGACGAGCTTCCGAGACCATCAGTCCCCATTCCGCTGCCGGCGGCTGGGCGCCAAGACCGAGGAAGCTCAAGGTCGCAAACAGCATCACAGCGAACGAGACGCGAATGGTCATTTCAACGATAATCGGTGCGATCACGTTCGGCAGCATCTCCCGGCGGATGATATAGCCGGAGCTTTCCCCACGGGCGATTGCCGCATTCACATAGTCCTGCTTGCGAACCGACAACGCCACGCTGCGGGTGATGCGGGCCATGCCCGGGGCAAAGGCGATTGCGACGGCGACCAGCGCATTGACCGTGCTGGAACCGAGGAGGTTGACCACGAGGAGCGCGAACAAGAGGCTCGGGATAGACATCACAGCATCGATCGTGCGCATGATCAACTCGTCGGCACGTCCGCCGAGGAAGGCTGATGCGGTGCCGATCAGCGCGCCGATCAGCGTGCCGGCGAGGGTTGCGAGCACCGCCATGACGACGGTGGCGCGCGCACCGATCAGCAGGCGACTGAAGATGTCGCGGCCATACTGGTCGGTGCCAAGCCAATACATGAGGCTCGGTCCCTTGTAGCGGGCAAGCGGCGACAGCTTTTCCGGATCATACGGCGCAACCAGCGGCCCGAACACGACGACGAACAGGACCAGAACCACAAGGAAGATACCAATGGCGCCCTGCGGCGTCTTCAGGAGACGTTTCAGGAATTCAGTCATACTGGATCCTCTTGTCGAGCCAGGCATAGAGGATGTCGGCAATGAAATTCACGATCGAATAGGTGGCAGCCATGATCAGTACGCCAGCCTGGATGGCGGGCAGGTCACGCGCCTGAATGGCGACAATCAGCTGGCGTCCGATGCCCGGAATGGCGAAGATTTCCTCCACCACGATGACACCGCCGAGCAGATAACCCACGTCGAGCGCAACGATGGTGATGGTCGGCAGAAGCGCATTGCGCAGCGCGTGGCGACGAAGCACGTGTCCACGAGACAGGCCCTTCAGCCTCGCTGCACGGATATAGTCTGTATGCAGCACGTCCACGAGCTCCGAGCGCACCATGCGCGAAACATGGGCAATCAGGATGATCGAGATGACGCAGACCGGCAGGACCAGATGTGCAATGCCATCGACGAAGTTTTCCGTCAGCGGCACGTAACCGGTCGGCGGCAACCATTTCATCCAGTCCGCAAAGAACAGAACGGCAATCGTCGCGGTGACAAATTCCGGTAGCGCGACACCTGCATAGGAGACGAGGCTTACGACCATGTCGGCGATCTTGCCGCGGCGGATGGCAGCTATGATGCCAAGCGGAATGGCAAGCACCAGCATCAGGCCGATCGAAAAAAACGCCAGAAGCAGCGAGCGCCCAAGCGCTTCGAACATGGCGGGCCCGACCGGTTGGCCGGTGCGCAGGGATGTGCCGAGATCACCCTGAACGACGTGCCAGGCCCAGGTGAAGTACTGCTGCCAGATCGGCGCATGCAGACCCATGGTCTGGCGCAACGCATCGAGCGCTTCCGGGGTGGCGTTTTCGCCGAGCATCATCACGGCTGCGTCAGCGGGCAGGATCTGGGTTATTGCGAAGACGATGAGCGACACGACGAAGAGTGTGTAGACAATCATCACCAGCCGTTTGGCTATGTAATTCGGAGACAGTGGCGTGTTCCTTGGACAAGAGGGCCAGACGCCATGTCAGGCGTCCGGCGATATTGACGGATCAGCCGCGCTTAGGCGCCTTGTCGGTCAGCGAAGCATAGTCGAGACGGAAGACCGAGGCGCGCGGATGCGCTTCGAAACCTTCGACCCAGCTGCGCTTGGCAGCCAGAACGTCGAAGAAGGACGGAATGATCGAGGGAACGTCCTCGTTCATGATTTCCTGTGCTTTCATATAAAGCTCGGTGCGCCTGGCTTCGTCCATCGTACCGCGGGCTTCGGCAACCAGCGCATCAAACTCCTTGTTGTTCCAGCGCGTCTCGTTCCAGGCGGCGTCGGATGTGTAGAGCAGCTTGAAGATGCCGTCCGGCGTCGGCTGCATGTTGTAGAAGCCGACATAGAACGAGCCCTTCTTCCACACCTGTTCGAGATAGGTGGCGTGCGGCATGGTCTGGACGTTGACGGTGATGCCTGCTTCCTTGGCCATCTCGCGCATCGCAACGGCGAGCTGGGTGCGCACGGCCGGGCGGTCGGAGGCGATGAGTGTTATTTCCAGGCCGTTCGCGTGACCGGCTTCGGCCAGAAGCTTCCTGGCTTCCTCGATGTTCCGTTCGCGCTGCTTCACCTGCTTGAAGAAGCGGTAGGACGGATTGAGGGGCGTATCGTTGCCCGTGGTGCCGAAACCTTCGGTGACGAAGCCAACCATGGCTTCGCGATCAACGGTGAGCGCGATCGCCCGGCGAACGCGGGCGTCGTTGAACGGTGCCGTGTCACAACCGAAATTGATGTTGCAGAACTGGCCGGACGGCGTGCGCAGCGTGGTGATGCCGTCATTGCCGTCAACGCGCATGAACTCCGGCGGCTGGATGGTCGTAATGATGTCGATATCGCCGGAAAGCAGCGCCGAGCTTTCCGCCGAAGTATCCGGGAACACCTGCACTTCGACGCGGTCGAGGTAAGGACGTGCCGGATCGTAATAGTCCGGGTTGCGTTCGACGACGATCAGACGATCCGGCTCATAGGAAACAAGCTTGAACGGGCCGGTGCCGACAGCCTTGGTCGACAGGCTCTTCAGGTCTCCGGTGGCGATCGCAGCCGGGATGATGCGGGCATTGGTATAGGCCATGGAAACGGGCAGGTCGGCATAGGCGCCGGAAAGCTTGAACAGGACCGTCGCGTCGTCCATGGCGACGATATCGGCGATCGGGCCGACATTGTTGCGGCCGGGCGATGCCGTTGCCGGATCGAGGATCGCCTTGAAGGTGGCGACGACATCGTTTGCCGTGAAGGCGGAGCCGTCATGGAAGGTCACCCCGGTGCGCAGCTTGAAGGTCCATTCGGTCAACGCGTCGTTGGCGCTCCAGCTTTCGGCGAGATCCGGCTCGACCGACATGTCTACTTTGAGGCGCGTCAGGTTGCTGTAGAGCAGTTCGGTGACAAGATACTCCGGGTTTACACGGGTCAAAAGCGGATGGATGACGCTTGCGGCCTGATCAACGGAGATCTTCAGCGTGCCGCCTTTGATCGGCGTTGCCTGGGAAAAACTCATCGACGGTGCGACAAGGATGGCGGCAGTGCCTGCCAGGAAGGATCGGCGTTTCATTTCCAGCATGTTTCAGTTCCCTTTGTTATCATCTGCGTTTTTCAGGAATGGCGTCTGCGGCGAAGTCTGCCGCGAGATAGGCGAGAATGCTCTTGGCAAGCGCGATGATGTCCTGGCGCGTCGTGTGCTCTTCCGGGCTGTGGATGCAGCTTGCCGGCCGCCCAAGGCCGCCGAGCAGCACTTCCGGTCCAAAGCCCGCCTCCTGCACATAACCGAAGTCGGAGCAGCTTGCGGCACCCCACTTGTGAAAGTCGCCGGGCTTGTAACCAAAGCCTTCCGAGAGCGCTTTTCGCCAACGCGGCCAGTGCGGGCCGTCCGGATCATCGGTCGGGATCAGATGGCCGACAAGATCGATGGCAAGTCCGAGTTCCGTCCCGGTCAGGCAGTCGCGGATCACGGTTTCGATTTCAGCGCGTGCCTCGTCATAACTCTCTTCCGGAGCATAACGGCGCGAGACGAGGATCTTTATTTCGGCCGGCACCTGACCACCTGCCGTGCCGCCATGGACGGCGGCAATCGTCAGCGACGGTCGCAAAGGCCCGGTCGCATGGGGCGGCGGCGCCAGTTTCGATTCCCGCGTTGCGACCCCCGGCTTCAATGCCGCAAGCGCGTTGAGCACAGGCAGCGCGCCTTCTATGGCGTTGACGCCCGCACCGGTGCGGTTGCCCTCACCTGCGTGGACAGCATGACCGGTGATCGTCACCTGCAGGTTGAAGATACCGAAACAGCCGGCCCAGACACGCGGCGCCGCCGAACCGTTAAAGTTCAGGATATGGCCTTTCAGCATTCCCTGCTCCGCAAGAAAACGGATGCCGGGATAAAGGCCGCCCTCCTCGTCGGTGCACAGAAGCAGCATTGGGTCATAGGCAAGCGAGACACGGTTTTCCTTTGCTGCGCGCAACGCAAGCAGCGTCGCAGCGATCGTGCCCTTCATATCGGCCGTGCCGAGACCATAAAGATTGTCACCTTCGATAGTCAGGGCAAGTGGATCGCGCGTCCACCCCGGCGCGACCGGGACCGTGTCGACATGGTAATAAAGGCCGCAGACGGGTTTCCCGCTGTCGCGGGTCGCCACCAGGTTTGTCCGTTCGCCCGAAGCTGGGCCGCCTGCCACATACCAGAGGTCGCGCGGGAGGGTTACCCGAGTGAAGTCGAAACCGAGCGGTTCCAGCATTTCCGTCATCAGATCGGCAAAAGGACCATAACCTTCGCCGGGCGGGAAAGATGTATCGACCGAGACCATCCGTGCCAGATCCTGAACAGCGACCTGGACATTGCGTTCAATCGCTGCCATGGCAGACATCAGGGATTTTTGCTGAAAGGCAGTTTGCTGCTCGGTCATAGAACTATCCTCGCCTCCCCCGGCGCTCGCCTCCTCGGCTTGCGCTTTAATATAAACTATATAGTAATACTGCGTAGATCGCGTTCGTGAGTCAACTCCAAAGAAGAGGCAAATAATTGCGAGAATTGCCCAAAATTTCATCAGAAATGCAGAATGTTGGCGAGTTATCTTTGCCGCTGTATGAAGTGGTGAAGCGGCAACTGACCGAGGCTATCATGTTGGGAAAGATCGAGCCCGGGTCGGTACTACCCAGCGAGGTGGCATTATCACAGACCTACGGCGTGGCCGTCGGCACGGTTCGCCGTGCACTGATGGATCTTACCAACGACGGCCTTCTTAGCCGTCGGCGTAAAACGGGTACCATTGTCACCGGCCGCAAGCCGCAGCATAGCCTTCGCCTGTTCTTCCAGTATTTTCGGTTGCACGGACTGGACGGGTCACTCAGCAAGTCGGTGACGAAGGTGACGGCGCTTGACAGGGGCCTCGCGTCCGCGACAGAGGCGCAGAAACTTCAGATCGATGAAGGAGCGCCGGTGATCACTTTCCATCGGGTGCGCTACGTAGATGACAAACCCATCATGCACGAAACACTGACCCTGCCAGGCGAACGGGTTCCGGATTTCCCCCAAAAGGCAGAAGACATCCCGCCGCTCTTTTACCTGCATCTGCTACAGGCCTACGCGATTCGCATCTCAGCCATCCGCGAACAGATCGGTGCGGATCTGGCTGCTGATTTGGATGCTCACTGGCTCAACCTCACTCTGCCCGCTGCGGTATTGACGATTGATGAAGTCGCGTATGACCAGATGGCTGCTCCGGTGCTTATCTCTTCTCATCGAGCAACCACGGCCAATCATCGCTATGTCAATGAGGTGCAGTGACATGTGCTACACCGCTCACGGAGCTTGAGCGCTTCGACAAGGTCGGGCACTTCACTTACCGCTGGAACGAACCCAAAACTGAATAAACAGGGGGGCAACGTCACCCCCGGTTTTCCCGGACAGCTGCATTCCTCGAAAACGCCCGGGCGACTTTTCCGGCAAGACGACGTACGGCGGATTGCACCGGACTATGCCCGTCATTGGCCGTCATCACGACGGTCGGCTGTCGAGCGGCTGTGCCGAGCTGGAACTGCGAGATCAGTTCACGCAATCTGCCGCTCTCGCTGGCAAGGCTCACACCAGCAGCACTGGTTTCCTCGACCATGGCAGCGTTTTGCTGCGTCACCTGGTCCATCAGGTTGACTGCCGTGTGACCTCCGCGAGCCCAACGGACTGTTCTCTGGCCGACGTGGCGATCGAATCCATGTGTTGGTTGACGGTGACAACGTAGCTTTCGACGGTCTTCAGCGCCACACCTGTGTCGCTGACGAGGCTGACGCCGCTCTGAACCTCAGTGGAGGAGTTGCGTAGCAGGTCCTTGATTTCCTTCGCAGCTTTAGCGGATCGTTGCGTAAGCTCGCGGACTTCCTGAGCAACCACCGCAAAGCCCTTGCCCGCGTCACCGGCACAAGCAGCCTCGCCCCCGGCATTCAGTGCCAGGAGATTTGTCTGAAACACAATCTCATCGATGGCTCCGATGATGTTAGAGATCTCGTTTGCGACCTTGCCCAGCAACCCTGCGGCCTTGACCACCTCAAGGACGCCCAGCGTCATGCCGTCATTGTTGCAGTAGAACCCGACAGGATCCGGGTTCTGCTGCTGAATGTTAGTGGCGGCATCACAGGACTGTTGGCGATCCCAGTTGCCCCGAACGCTGGCAACAACCTGAAACCTCGAATTCTCGCCGCTGGTTTCCTTGAAGCAAAGACGCCGGCCTGTCCTTCGGTGATGGCGACCTTGCCGCCTCCGGGACGGCTGCCGATGAACCACTTGGCAACACGAACGCCGTTGTCATGCTGGGGGATGTTAAAAGCAGACGTGGTAGTGCGATCATAGTCAGTTGCTCCCGTCGGCCGGACAATCGGTGCGAACATCTTACAGTGCCTTGATCAGCGCCGAGTGATCCTTGTCACCCAGTCCCTTGGCCAGGGCGCCGTTCATCACCTGGTGTACGAGAGCGGTGTTTGGCAACATCAGCTCAAGCAGACGCGCCGACTCGAGCGCGAGCGACAGATCCTTGTGATGCAGACGTATCCGGAAACCGGGCTCGAACGTTTCGTTGATCATCCTTTCCCCATGGACTTCGAGAACCCGCGACGCCGCGAAACCACCCATCAGAGCCTTGAGGACGACGGCGGGATCGGCTCCTGCCCTGCTGGAAAATCGGAGCGCTTCCGACACGGCCTGAATATTGAGCGCAACAACAATCTGGTTGGCGACCTTGGCAATCTGGCCGTCGCCGACGCCGCCGATCAGTGTGATATTCTTGCCCATCTTTTCAAACAATGGCCTGGCCCGCTCGAAGACATCGGGCTTGCCGCCAACCATGATGGTCAGCGAAGCAGACCTGGCGCCCACTTCTCCGCCGGAGACCGGCGCATCGAGATAATCGCAACCGAGAGCCTCTGTGCGCGCGGCGAAATCTTTGGTCGCCAGCGGTGAGATGGAGCTCATGTCGATCACAAGTTTGCCGCTTCCCAGCCCTTGCGCAACCCCGTTCTCACCGAACAGCACGGTTTCGACATCCGGCGTGTCAGGCAGCATGAGAATGACAATATCGGCCAACTGCGCCACGTCCATCGCGGACTCGCAGGCCGTCGCGCCACGCTCGACAAGATGAGCCGAAACAGGCTTTACCCGATACAGGTACAGCTTGTGGCCAGCTTCGATCAAATGCTGTGCCATCGGGCGGCCCATGACGCCCAGTCCGATAAATCCGATCTTCAACGTTCAATCTCCCTTACTGAAATGCTTTCAACCAGCCAAGACCCTCACGGGTGCCGGTTGCCGGTCGATATTCACACCCAACCCAGCCGTCGTAACCGAGTACGTCCAGACGCTTGAAGATGAAGTCGTAGTCGATCTCTCCGGTCCCCGGCTCGTGGCGGCCCGGATTGTCGGCAATCTGGACATGACCAATCTTGTCCTGCAGCCTCTCGAAGGTCGCGACGAGATCCCCCTGCATGATCTGCATGTGATAGAAATCGTACTGTATAAGCAGGTTGGCGTGGCCGACCCGATCCATGATGCGCTCGGCCTGGTCAGTTGTGGTCAGGACGTATCCGGGGATGTCGCGGGTATTGATCGGTTCGAAGACCAGCGCGATCCCGGCATCTTCCAGTCGCCTCGCGGCATGGCGCAGGTTGCCGACAAGCGTATCTTCGAGAACATCCGGCTCGACGCCGGCAGGCGCAATGCCGGCAAGACAATTGACCTTACGGCAGCCAAGAGCGTCTGCGTAGGTGATCGCCCTATCGACGGATTCTTCGAATTCGGCCACACGGCCGGGCAGGCAACCGATACCACGCTCGCCGGCAGCCCAGTCGCCTGGCGGAAGATTGAAAAGGACCTGCTGCAGATCGTGACGCGCCAGCTCGGCGGTGATCGCCTCCGGGGTTTCCTCGTAGGGACTGACATATTCCACCGCCCTGAAACCATCGGCGGCAGCAGCGGCAAAGCGCTCGATGAACGGATGCTCGGTGTAGAGCATCGATAGATTGGCTGCGAACTTCGGCATGCTGGACGACCTCAGACTTGATCTGCGCGCAGGCGGTGAAGCATGCGCTTGTTGCGGGGATCCGGATTTGGAACGGAGGAAATCAGCCGCTTCGTGTAGGGCTGCGACGGGTTTGTGCAGACTGTTTCGGCATCACCGACTTCGACGATCCTGCCTCTGTGCATGACGGCCACGCGATCGCAGAAATAGCGGACGACGGAGATATCGTGTGAGATGAAGATGAAACTGAGATGCAGCTGCTTCTGGATGTCGAGCAGGAGATCGAGGATCTGACTGCGGATCGACACGTCGAGGGCGGAGGTCGCCTCGTCGGCGACGATGACCTTCGGGTTGAGTGCGAGCGCCCGTGCAATACCGATGCGTTGACGCTGCCCGCCCGAGAACGCGTGGGGATAGCGTTCCATGGCAAGCGGATCCAGGCCGACCTTGTGCAGAAGCTCGGCAACACGCGCCTCGACCGCCTTGCCTGACATGTCCCGGGATATGACGAGCGGATCGCCGATGATCTGCTTCACGGTCATGCGTGGATTGAGGGACGCAAACGGATCCTGGAAGATGAGGCGGACGTCTTGATGATAGCGGCGCAGATCGACCTTGCCGAGCGACGTCACGTCGACGGGTGCGACGCCCGTCTCAGCGCGATACGCGATCGTACCCGATGTCGGCTCGACGATGCGCAGGATCATCCGTCCGAGCGTGGTCTTGCCCGAGCCGCTTTCACCGACAATACCGAGGTTTTCGCCGGGAAAGAGATCGAGACTGGCATCATCGACGGCCACCAGGCCACGGCCGCTGTCCCGGGAGAACATTCGCGATGGTGCGCCGTAAATCCTGGTGAGATTGCGCACGGAGAGAACCGGCTCGACGGACGGCACCAGCGAGGTCGGCAGTGTTCGCACGGCCGCTCCGCTTTCGAGCTTGACGGTAGCATCGAGAAGCTGGCGCGTATAGGGGTGCTGGCTGGCGTGGAAGATGTCGTCGACCGCTCCCTGCTCCACGATCTTTCCGAAGCGCATGACAGCTACTTCATCCGCGACTTCGGCGACGATGCCCATGTCGTGGGTGATGAGCAGCATCGCCATGCCGCGCTCGTCCTGAAGCCGCTTGATGAGGTCGAGGATTTCCGCCTGAGTGGTAACGTCGAGCGCCGTCGTCGGCTCGTCGGCGATCAGCACATCCGGGTCGCAGGCCAGAGCCATGGCGATCATGGCTCTCTGCCGCATGCCTCCTGAAAACTCGAACGTGTAACGGTCAGCCATCAGTTCCGGCCGCGGAATATCAACCTGACGCAGCAGTTCGACGCAGCGCGCGCGTGCTTCTTTCCTGGAGACCCGCCTGTGCAGGCGAACCGCTTCGATGATCTGCGATCCGATTGTATGGACCGGCGACAGGGAACTCATAGGTTCCTGAAAGATCAGGCCGATCCGGCCACCGCGAATGGCCAGAACATCGCTGCTGCCCTCGGCGAACGCTGCAACATCGACCGGTCCGTTCGGTCCATCGAGCAGGATCTGACCACCGGTCATTCGGCCGGGCTTGTCGATGATGCGCATCAACGCCCGTGCCGTCACCGATTTCCCCGATCCGCTCTCTCCCACGAGCGACAGCGTCTTTCCGCGTTTCAGATCGAAGCTGACGTCACGGACGGCATGGAGCACATGCGTTCGGAGACGGAAATCGATGGACAGATTTCGGACCGAGAGCAGTGTTTCAGGCTTCATCATGTAATCGTCCCCTCAATTATCGTAAGGATCGGCTGCATCGCGCAGCCCGTCGCCGAAGAAATTGAACGACAATACGGCCACGACCACCGCAAGGCTTGGCCAGATCAGCAGCCAGGGCGCGGTTGCGACCGTGCGCACGTTCTGAGCATCCTGGAGCAGCACACCCCAGCTGACGACCGGTGGTTTCAGTCCTACGCCAAGAAATGACAGCGAGGTTTCCGCAACAATCATCGTCGGGATGGCGAGCGTCACGACCGCGAGGATGTGGCTGGTGAGCGACGGCAGGATGTGGCGGAAGATGATCCGGCGCTCCCCGGCCCCGTCCAGTCTTGCGGCGGTCACAAAGTCATCGCCACGCAGCGCGAAGAATCGTCCTCTGACTTCTCGCGCCAGTCCTGTCCAACTCAGAAGCGACACGATCAGCGTGACCATGAAATAGACCGATAGCGGCGACCAGTTGAGCGGGATCGCGGCTGCCAGTCCGAGCCAGAGCGGGATGGTCGGCATGGCGCTGACGATCTCGATGATCCTCTGAATCAGGGTATCGACCCAACCGCCATAGTAGCCGGAAACCGCTCCCATGACCACGCCGAGCGACAGCGAAATTGCGACGCCCACAAGTCCGATCGACATGGAGACGCGCGTCCCGTAGATCAGACGGCTCAGCAGGTCACGGCCCAGGCGGTCGGAACCGAGCAGGTACATCGGCTCGCGGGCGTCCAGCGGGCCGACCAGATGGGTTTCCATCGGAATGATGCCCCAGAGCCTGTACGGCGCACCTTTGACGAAGAAGCCGATCGGAATGATCTTCGTCTCGTCGACGACGAAGCTGCGGCGCAGTGCCTTGGGCTCGATCTCGATCTTGTAACCCTTGACGTGCGGCAGGAAGGCTGTTCCTCCATCGGCCCTGGGAGCAAACAGCGCGATGCTCTGCGGCGGCGCAAAGGTGAGCTGGGGCCGGGACGTGTTGGGCAGGCCCGGCGCCAGGAACTCGGCAAAGGCGCCGACAAGGTAGAGCGCCAGAATGATGCCGCCGGCGAAGGCAGCCACCTTGTGGCGGAAGAAACGCTGACGGATTAGGGTCCACTGTCCCGCAGCTTCCAGGGTCTCAACCTTGCCGCCAGACTTCAGCGGGCTGATGGCGGGACCGGACTCGACGAGCAGGGCGGCAGAATTTTTGTCGATCAACATGGCGACCCCTCAGTTGAACCGGATCCGCGGATCAAGCACCGCCAGAAGAACGTCGGAAATCAGCATCCCGACCAGCGTCAACACACCCATCAGGAGAATGAAGCTGCCCGCCAGATACATATCCTGCCCCACCAGAGCGCGCAGGAGCAAAGGACCGGCGGTCGGCAGGTTGAGGACGATCGCCGTGATGGTGACACCGGAGACGAGATCAGGCAGCACCCAGCCGATCGAACTGACGAACGGATTGAGCGCGATCCGGACGGGATATTTCAGAATAACCTTTCGCTCGGGCAGTCCCTTGGCGCGGGCCGTGATTACGTAAGGCTTGCTCAATTCATCCGAGAGATTCGCCCGAAGGATCCGTATCATGGCAGCGGTGCCCGACATGGCGATGACGATCACCGGGATCCACATGTGGCTGAGCATATCCGTGAGCCTGGCGAGGCTCCAGGGAGCATCGACGAAGGCTGGCGAGAAGATGCCGCCGACGCTTTGTCCCAGAATCCGGTAGCTGGCATACATCAGTGTGAGTGCCATGATGAAGTTCGGCACCGCGAGCCCGATGAATCCCAGCAAGGTGAAGGCGTGGTCGCCGAACGAATGCCGCCTGACGGCCGAGTAGATGCCGATCGGCAGGGAGATTGCCCATACCAGAAGCAGGCTCGCCAGCGAAATCAGCAGCGTCGATCCCATCCTGTCCCAGATCAGGGTGGAGACCGGCTGGTTCCATTCGAACGAGTAGCCGAAATCGCCGCGGGTCAGTATCCCGCTGATCCAGACAAAATACTGGACGTAGACCGGCTGGTCGAGGCCATACTGGGCGCGCAGCCGCTCGATCGTTGCCTCGTCGAGGTTTTGTCCCCCATCAGCCATGGTGGACAGAAGCGACGTCAGATAGTCGCCCGGCGGCAACTGGATGATCATGAAGGCGATCAGCGACATGCCGAACAATGTCGGTATCATGTACAGAACGCGCTTTGCCACATAAGCCAGCATGGTTTCCTCCCGCTGCGTACGACCTGGCTCACGACTGCCAGGTGAGATGAACCGTTTCCAGCGCGCTGACCAAGGGCACCAGGACTTCAACCCGGTTCCCGACGACACGGCATGAAACCGTTTCATCCTTGACCAGCAGCCTCGCCGCTGCCGATTTGCGTCCCTTCGGCAATTCGATCGACAGGGTTTGCGGACCGATCGGATAAACCTCCCTCAGCGGACCTTTCATCATCATCGGGTTGGTGAGGTTGACCAGGAAGATCGCCATTGCGTCGTTGCTTTCGTGGACAGCGATATCGACGATCCCCTTGCCATCGACCAGCACGCGATGATCCTTGCCGATCGCCCAGTTCACTGCATTGGCGATCAGCCGGCCATGATCGGGAGCAAGCACCTTCCAGAACACCTCGCCGATATTCCACGGGATGTAGACGACGCGCCCTCCATGGCCGGTGTCGCGTGCAATGACGGCGGCGCCGGTCGGCGCTTCGCGGGGATACACCTCCTCCATCGGCAGATCGGGGAAATCGGGAACATAGAGGAAAGGTGTCTCGGCTGCGGCATCCGCATCGACAGCGATCAGACGGGTCCCGCCGATGATGCGCGAGGCGCCCTCGTAGCCCTGGTTCACCGGGTGCGGCCTGGACAACGCCACATAGGTATTCTTGACCGGACCTCGGGGTGCCGACGTCAGGGATGCGCCGAAGACACGCGACAGACCGAAATCATTCCGCCGTGTCCCGACTTCGTCATAGAGCGAGGTTTCGTGCGCCGCCACGACCGATCCGCCGCGCTGGACATACTGCTCGATCGCAGCGCATTGCTGGTCCGAAAGATAGGTGGCATTTGCCAGCACGATGAGCTTGAAGCGATCCAGCGCGTCTGGCGTCATCACCTGGTCGGAAAGGAATTCGAATGGGATGCGCGCCTCCACCAGCGCGTGATAGAAACCGAGGTCGTTATGCTCGGCGACATGCCGTTCCTCGGGAGCCCAATGCCGCAGCGTCGTCGACGGATCGATGATGGCAATCTCGGCCGTCGGCTGCATTCCTTCAATCTGCGGCTCGAGATCTGCATGAAGATTGAACGCGTCCACGACGGGCTGAACCCAGCGATCATCCGGAACGCAGGCATTGAATTTGGTGAACCAGGGAAACAGCCCCTGCGCCATGCCGTCGTGGATCCACAGCTTGATTTCCTCGCCGCTCTGGACGGAATCTTTCCAGCGATATTCTTCCTCCGGCCCGATGGAAGTGATCAGCCCGACCGGACGATCGCGGAACGTCCCGCGGATGCGCTTGCCATTGCGGCCGGCCGACCAGCCAACCTCTACGCCCTGACGCGCCTGATGGTCGACGAACAGGATCGGGCAGTGTTTCTGAATGAGCGACAGGTCAAACTCCATCAGCGAGGACCCGCTCATATTGGGTATGAAACTCGCATGCGGGCGGACGGCCTTCACCGTTTCGTCCCAGTAGACCACGAGTTCGGTCAGGATGCGGCGGCGCCACGCGGCCCATGCCTGCCAGGCGGGATCGCTGGCATCAGCTTTCGCGGGCAGCTCGAAGCCGGTTTCGTTTTTGAACCGTCTCTGATTGTCTTCGCTATAGGAGACCCCGTGCCCCTGCCAGCGATTGGCAAAGACCGCATCCACATCGTATCTGGTGATGACCTCGCGGATCACCTCTGTGGTGAAATCGCGGTTGTAGCTGCCCAGCGCATCGGTGACGAAGATGCCGGGGAATGCCCAATGCTCACGGGGACTTCCGTCCCGGTTGATCGCCACCCACTCTGGATGCGCCTGGGCCGCATCCGCATGGATCGCATGCGGATCAACACGCGCCATGACGTGCATCCCCAGTTTGCGTGCGCCCTCGACAATAGTCCCGAACGGGTCGGTGCCGCCGATGAATCTCGAGACGTAATGCAGCGGGATTTCGCTGGGGTAGTATGCGATGTAGCCGCCGGCCGAGAGGCACACCGCATTCGACCTGGTGCGTCGAAACACGTCGATCCAGAATTCCGGATCATATTTGTCCGGATCGTCTTCCGCGAACGTCAACTGCGTCCAGCGGGTGGCGGCCTTGTACCATTCAGGAGAACGGGCGGTGGAACCAACGGTTACGTTTGGTCGATGCAGCATGTGGGCTTTCCGTGGCAATAGTGTGCCTTCGCGCCGTGGGGCACGTGCAACAGGTTAGGGTACCAGTCCCGGTCCCCGTCAGGATGGGGACGGGACGGCGTGATCGATCAGGCCTTGAAGAAAGTCTCGGGGTTGGCAGGTCCCGGCGTCGGATATCCCCAGGAATTCGGCATCGTCCTGGGAACGTTCTGCATGTCGTTTCTCACCACGCCGTAGCTGTCGCTCGGCAGGCAAATGCCGAAGACGTAGAACTGGTCAGCGGCGATCTCGAGGATTTCGGCCATCAACTGCTGCTGCACCTTGGGATCCGGCGATCCGAGCACGCGATCATATCGTTCCAGCGCGTCCTTGACGGGCTGAGGTGGTTCGACCGCACCCTTGGACGAAGGGTCGCGGTACCACAACTGCCAGCCCTTGGCGTACAGGGCCTCGGTCGTGTTGGGGATGAAGTAACGTGGGTCGAGGATGGCGGCGATACCGCCGTTTCCTCCGAAGCGATGGGCGGTTCCATCGAACTCGATCCCCTGGCGGACGCGAACCTCCCAGAGCGACCGGTCCATGCTTCGCATCTGAACATCGACCCCGACCGCCTGGAACATCGGCAGTGCCAGCTGGAAGATATCGAGGAAGGTCGCGCGCGCCTGATCGATCTCGAATATGATCGTGACCCTTTTGCCGCTCTCATCCTTGCGGAAACCCTCGCCATCCCTGTTCGGCAGGATCTTGTCCAGCAGGGCGTTCGCAGCGTCGGGGTCGTACTGGGTAAACTGCGTGGCCAGGCGCTCGTTGTAGAGCGGATCGCCTGCCCGCACGGCGGGCTGCGAAATTGTTCCCTGGCCGATGAAGACCGTGTCGATGATCGCCTGCCGGTCCAGCGCCATCGACAGCGCCGCCCTGAACTCCTTGTTATTGTAAAGCTTGCGCTTGGCCTCGTTCGGATGGTTGAGATTGAGCTGGAAGACCATTTCGTTGGTTTCAGTCGAGGTCAGCGTATACAGGCCGAACTTGCCCTGTTCCTGAGAATCGTAGAGCACCGCGCGGTTGGCCGGGGTGGCGATGTACTGGTCCATCAGGTCGATTTCGCCCTGCATTGCCTTCAACAGCAGGACCTGCGCGTCAGCGACCATCTGATAGACGATCCGGTCCAGATAAGGCAGCTGATTGCCCTCCGTATCGACCTTCCAGTAGTATGGGTTGCGTTCGGCAACTGCGCGATCGGTGCTTTGCCCTGGCGCGACCGTCATCTTCCAGGCGTGGATCACGGGACGCTGCGAGTTCTGGAAGAATTCATTGTCCACGACGAGACCCGCTTCCCGCTGGAACAGCTGGATCCATCCGGAGGCACCCTTGGCCCTCGCCTCCTGTTCGGCGTCGGGGTTGTATTTGATGTGGAACTGCTTGAGGTAATGCTTCGGTGCCCGCGTTGTCTGGTCGTCGTTCGCCCATGCAAGGCGGAGCGGGAAAAGTCCATTGGGTGCCGCGAAGATCACCTTGAACGTGACGTCGTCGACGGCCTCAAAGCGCGCCTTCTTCCCCCCGGAACGCAGGTGGTTCTGACCGACATCATTCAGACCTTCGTAGTTGAAGATATCCTCATACCAGAACATGACATCCTCAGTGGTGAAGGGCTCCCCATCCGACCATTTCATGCCCTTGCGCAGCCTGAACGTGAATTCGGTCGCGTCGGCGTTGCTCTCGTAGTGTTCTGCAACGTTCGGTACGGCGCCGGACCAGTCCGGCGCATAGCGCATAAGAGGCTCGTAGGCCTGGTAGCGGAACAGCATCGACAGGGACCCCCCGCCGACAATTGCACTGTTCCAGTCGCCACCATGGGTTCCGACACGGTCAAGCGGTGTTACGACCAGCGGGTTGAGCGGCAGACGATCTGTCACCCTAGGCAGCCTGCCTGCCTTCACCAGTGCATCCAGCATGGCCGGCTCTTTTGCCGGTGTTGCCTGTGCGAGCGCGGGCATTGCAGGCAGAAAGACGGCGGCGGTGCTCGCAGCGAGAAACGCGCGGCGACTAAATCCTTGCATATGTTTCCTCCTCCAGTCACGTCGTTGCAGGATGGCCTCCCCTCCTCAGGATCGGTCCCGCCACGTTTTCTTCAAATTGCCTTCTCTAGGAAGATAGCTTTCAGTCTCCAGTTTTGATAGCTTGTATTATGTAGTTTGTTAGGTAAAGCGTTATGTTGAATTTTGTTTGCACGACCGGCGGGATCGGTCTGACGAAGGGATGATCATGGGCCGGGTCACATTGCAGGACATTGCCAATCATACCGGCCTGTCGAAATTCGCGGTCTCGTGCTCGCTTTCGGGTAAAGCCGGGGTCAGCGACGCCACCCGGCAGCGCGTGGAAGATGCAGCTGCAATGTTGGGGTATCAACGCCAGAAGCCTTCGGATGAGCAGCGCGAGATCACTCTGATTTTTCATGATCGCGTGGACAGCGTCAGTTACGAATTGCGAACGATGCTCCAGGACGGCATGCAACGTGAGGCGCATCGTCTCGGCCAGCCGGTTCGTCTGCAATGGACCCACGATGCCAATATGGTGGAAGTCATGCTGAAGGACAGTGCGGGGATCATCCTTGTCGGTCCCCATGAGCAAAGAACGCTGGATATCCTCAAAAAGTCTGGCCTTCCTGTAGTCCGGCTGGGCTGGGTCGCTCCTCTCGAACAGGCCGACCATGTCGGCGGCACGGACCATGAAGCCGGGATTGCAGTTGGCGACTATTTACTCGAACTCGGGCACCGGGAGATCGCATTTCTCCGGGGTGAGGAGGGCTATCGTGGCCGCATGGAACGCTATCACGGTCTGCGCGAAAGCCTCGAGCAATGTCCGGATGCACGACTTCATGATCTGCGTTTCGAGGAAGACGGAGGCTTTATCCCGGCGCTTCAGTCTCTCCACAATGCCGGAGTTCTTCCCACGGCCTTCTTCTGTGCACACGACGGACTTGCACTTACTGCCGTTTCTGAGCTTCTCGCGCGGGGGGTTAAGATCCCCGAGGACATATCCGTTGTTGGCTTCGGAGATTTCTCAGCGGCTACACAGATATCTCCACAGCTCACGACCATCAGAGTGCAAGGATTGGAAATGGGTGCGACGGCTATGCGTCTTCTACTGGAACGGATCGAAACGCGTGGCCTTTCCGCGCCAGCCAGACGTGTCCTCATTGCCTCCACCTTTGTAGAACGGCGATCTTCCGGACCGGCTCCAAAACGCGGAAAGTCCTTGAAAGACAAGAAGTCGTAATCTATCCGCCTTAAACCAGTTCGGTGATTGCATACGCTGCGACGTAGGGCGTACCGTTAATTGCCAGCTCGCTGGTGCCAGCCATTCCGCCAACGTGACCGTTCGTGGGAAAATCTGTCGACCGACGGACAGCAGCAGGTGCCGGGAGACGAAGGCCGAGATGAACGGCGGCTCGATGCTCTCGAGCAGTTCGCGCGTATCGCGTTCGGCCAGAGAGCCAGTCCATCAACCAGCCGGGTCTCCTCTGGGATCCGGTGTCATTCCGTCTCGAAACGAACTCGTCTTCAATCTCCCAAACAAGGAAGGCGCTGGAAGCCTGAACGCATTGCCCCGTTTGGCTGCAATTTGAGGGACCCAGGCCTCAGAATGGGGGCGCAGGCTGGACTCCAGCAGGAGAGGGCATTTTGGGTTCCCATAGCAGGGATCTGGAACGAGGATAGTTTACTCCACCAGGAAAATCGGCAAAGCGCCGCGACTGCAGAAAAACCGACTTATTTTCGAGCCTGGATCGGGGACATCTGGATTTGCGGCCGGGACCGTGCGATCCACCACAGAACCGCGCAGACGCGCGTCATACGGGGGAACGTCATGCCTGACTACCGGCTCCACTGCTTTGCTCTGTCGGGCAACTGCTACAAGATCGCTTTGTTTCTGCAGCTCGCGGGTGCGGATTGGGAGAGCGTGTTTGTTGACTATCTGGGTGGGGAGACACAAACCGACCGCTACCGGAGCGAAGTCAATGAACTGGGCGAAGCGCCGGTTCTGGAGCACAATGGCCTGAAGCTAAGCCAGTCCGGGGTGATCCTTGACTACCTGGCAAAGACTACCGGCCAGTTCGGCCCAAGGTCAGATGACGAGGCACGCGAGATCTGGCGCTGGATGCTTTTCGACAATCACAAATTCACCAGTTACTATGCAACCCTGCGGTTTATGGTCGGGGTGAAGAAGTCCGAGGAAACCCCGGTTACGGCCTTCCTCAGGGAGCGGGCGGTTGGCGCCTATCGCATCGTCGACAAGCATCTGGCCGACAAGGATTTTATCCTGGGGAGCCGCCTGACGATCGCCGACATCTCTCTGGCGGGTTATGTATTCATGCCAGAACCAACCGGAATTGAATCTTCAGAGTTCCCCGCCATCGAGGCCTGGAAGGCCCGGCTCAAGCAATTGCCGAGCTGGCGCCACCCCTACGATATCCTGCCCGGCCCCACTTCTCTATAGCCGCCCAACTTGGAGGTCACACGTGGAGTGCTGACTGTGTCCGTTTTCCTTCTGTTCCTTTGATTGATGTCGCGGCATGTCTTCCTCGGTCATCCGCTGACTAAATCGGCAGATTACTGCAGGCGGTTAGTGGTCTGCTTGTTCTTGAGACCGTCATGACTGTGTGAAAGATCGAGCGTAGGTTTCGGTTGCACTTTGACGAAATCCTGCACCTGCCGACCGGGGCCACCTTTGGCGATCGTCGTCCCGCCATCAGCGAACCAGAGCGCGCCGGTCACATAACTCGCCTCATCCGAAGCGAGAAAGGCATAGACATTGGCGATCTCTTCGGGGGTTCCACGGCGGCCAAGAACCGTTCCCGCGAGCGTCATCTCCTCCATCTGCTCGTTCATTGGCCCGGTTTCCTTGTGCGTCCAGGCCGTGTCGATCGGCCCGGGGCAGACGCAGTTGGCGCGAACGCCGTATTTGCCCTGTTCGAAGGCGACGCCGCGCATGAAGGCGTGAACGAAGGCCTTGGTGCCGCCATAAGGGGCGTTGTTCGGCTCGCCGACTTCGCCAGCCTCGGAGCCCGCCGACAACACCACGCCCCGGCTTTTCTGCAGATGAGGAAGCGCGAATTTCGTCATCAGGAAGAGGGAACGGATATTGTTGGCAATCGTCAGGTCGAAATTCTCGATGGAATAATCCTGGCATTCCGCGACCTCGATGAACGTGCCGGCATTATTGACCAGGATATCGAGTTTTCCATATTGCCGCATCGCCTGTTCGACGCATGCCCGGGCGTTAGCCTCCTGGGAAAGATCACCGGTAAAGGCGACGGCCTCTCCATTGTGCCGCGAAACGGCGGAAACGACGTCTTCAACCGGGTCATCCGGTAGACCTGCGACAACAAGTCTTGCGCCTTCGGCTGCAAATTTGTGGGCAATCGCTTCTCCTATGCCCGCGCCTGCCCCGGTGATGATTGCTATCTTGCCCTCAAGTCTTCCAGTCATGATCAGATCTCCTGTTGAAACACTCGCCGAACCGCCTGGTCGTATCGATGTTCCGAAAAATCCGAACGGTCGGATCGTCGGCCCACCGCATGAAACCCGTCATCCGCCGGGCGTTGAGGGGTTGCCGGGCCTGATGGAACGGATCCGCGGGTGCGGGATTCAACACCCGGAGGTTCCTTCGTGGGAGAGGTGATCATGGCCGCCCCGGCACATGATCGACCTCGCCGACCGGTTTCTCTTAGAGCGACAGGTAGAACACGACACCGGCGGCGTCGGTCCAAGGGTGGCACAACCCGTTCGGCCAGATGCCCTCGGCATGCATCCAGTCGAGCGTCTTCAAGACATAATCGACGTCGCAAAGCATCGCTCTATTCACCGAATGGATAGGTTTCCGGCATGCCACGATGATGCTCGGGTCCGAGGGGCGTCACCGCCTGGGTCTCGTCGAACCAGACATAGGCGTCGAATTGCTCGGGAAGGACTGCCTGGCTGTAGTGGCTCCACAACTCGGTGTCGGGCCGATAGATGACGCCGATGAAACGCTCGAGCCGCGGCTCCGAGAGGCGGCGTCTCAAAGGCTCATGCCTGCCAGGCGAGAGATCGAGGAGGAAGCGGGACTTCCCCGTCTCATGGCACAGACGCTCGTAGCTATCGCGGCGTGAGGGATTGACGCGCATGACCTGCATGTCGCCGTCCCAGCCGTTCGCAGCGGCCACCGTGCCGGTATGGGTTCCAAAACCAATGAGGGCCGCATCGCTTCCGAAAACCTCCTTGCAGAGCTGGCCGATGTTGAGTTCCTCACGCGTTGCGCCCATATCGGTATAGCGTGCGTTACCGATATGACTGTTGTGGGCCCAGACGATCGCCTTGGCATTCGGTCCCTTCGCGTCAAGCAGGTGCTGCAACGTTTCGAACATGTGGGTGTCGCGCAGGTTCCAGCTTTCCGCTCCACCATAATACATGATGCGATAATAGCGCTCCGCGGATGTTATCAGCCGAGCATTCTGGGCGGCATCGAGAAAGGCGTCGCCGTCGTTCTTCACATAGTCGAGCCGTTTGAGCAGCAGCGCCTGGCACTGCTCGATCACCGCCTGTTCGCATTGCGCATAACCGCGGCTGAGCGCCGCCCGGCCATAGGTCGCGGGGTTCTTCTGCCAGGGCGTCAGACAGCCGTAGCGCTCGCGCGCCACCGCCGCCGCCTGCGGATCGATCCGATCCAGATAATCAAGCACTGCACCGATCGAGCCGGACATATTGTAGATGTCGAGCCCATAGAAGCCAGCCCGATCTTCCATGGCGCCGAGACCCGCATTGTGCTCCCGCATCCATTCGGTCAGTGCCCGAACTTCCGTGTTACGCCACATCCAGGTCGGGAAGCGTCGGAACGGAGGCTCTTCACGTTCGGACCCGGGTCGGTGTCTGACGTATCGATCGACGCTCGCCGCATCCGGCCAATCCGCCTCGACTGCAACGATCGTATATCCCCGATGGATGATCAGGTGGCGCGTGATCGCGGCACGGGCGCGGTAAAATTCGGCCGTGCCGTGGCTCGCCTCCCCCAGCAAAACCACGCGTCGGTCGCCGAAGCGGTCGAACAGGCGGCCGAAGGCGGGGTCGTCGAAATCCGGCAGATCTTCCGCTCCTTCGGCGATCATCTCCGGCAGGCTCTGCTTGTGCGCGGCGCCGGTCCTGTGATTGCCCGCGACGCGCCGACCGTCCTCGGACCATCCATGCTCCCCAATCAACGGCACGAATATCACGGCTCCGAGGTTCGATGCCTCATAGCTGGTCACCGTGCGCCGGACGACCTTGCTGAGGGTCTGGCCGGACTCATTTCCTACAGGGATCACCAGTCGCCCGCCCACGGCAAGCTGCTCCTTCAGTGCCTGTGGCACTGCCGGGCCGCCTGCGGCCACCAGGATAGCGTCGAAGGGTGCTTGCTCGGGCAATCCGCGTGTACCGTCGCCGACAATCACCTCTATATTGCTGTAGCCGAGATCAGTCATGCGCTGTTTTGCGGATGCGGCCAGAACTTCATGCCTTTCGATTGCGTAGACGCACCCGGCAATCTGACCGGTCACCGCCGCCGCATAGCCGGAACCGGCGCCGACCTCGAGCACGCGGTCGCCCGGACGCACCTCCGCTGCCTCGATCATCGCAGCGACGATATAGGGCTGGGAGATGGTTTGTCCCGCCTCAATCGCCAGCGGCGTATCCTCATAGGCGAATTCTGCCATGCCTTGGGCAATGAAACGCTCTCTCGGGACGGCACGCATCGCATTGAGGACGCGCTCATCCCTTATTCCACGCCGCTTGATATGCACCTCGACCATGTGATCGCGCATGCGCTGGCTGTCGGCCATCCTGGCCTCCTTCCCTTCTGCCCTGGTTCTCGATCGTCCATTCAACCGTCAGAGCGGCGATCCAGTCACCCTCGACAGCTTATGCGATCGAGGTGACGGGCCGGGTATCAGCTTTGGCCGGGCTGTCATATCAAGGTCTCCGAACCAGACCCGACGCTCAAAGTTCCAAAACAATTGAAGTTCGGCCCCGACGAACCGGACCCAAGATTCGGACGGATCCGAAGGAATGTCGCCGCCGGGGGAACCAACCGGCCGTGTCCGATGTTCGTTTAAGATACAGACCATTTCAGCAAGTACTCCAGGAGGTAACACCCATGTCCCGGACCGCTGGTGATTTTATCGTCGCGCGTTTGCGTGCATGGGCGTAAAAACGGAGCCGACAATGCACATCATCATGGGCGGCACTGGACATGTTGGTTCGGCGATCGCCGTGAATCTGCTGGGCCGAGGTGAGGCGGTGGCAATCGTGACGCGTGATGCCGGACGAGCCGACGGGTGGCGCACGAAGGGCGCTGAGATCATCGAATTGAATGTGGAGGACACACCATCGCTGCGTGCGGCGTTTCAGCGCGCCAAACGCGCCTTCCTCCTCAACCCGCCGGCTGATACGAGTAATGACACGGACGTCGTCGAACGGCGCACAGTCGCCAGTATCCTCGCCGCCCTGGAGGAGTCGGGGCTGGAAAAGGTGGTCGCGGCGTCAACGGCCGGCGCACAGCCAGGAGAGCGCCTCGGGGATCTCAACGTCCTGTGGGAATTCGAGGAGGGCCTGCGCCAGCAGTCCATCCCGGCGGCGATCAACCGTGGTGTTTACTACATGAGCAACTGGGATGGTTTTCTCGATGTGATCCAGCGCGATGGCGTTCTGCCGACGATGTTTTCTGAGGATACGAGCATTCCGATGGTCGCGCCCGCCGACCTCGGCCAGGCCGCCGCCGAGCGACTATTGTCTTCGAGCGAAGACGTCGGCGTCTGGTACATTGAAGGACCCGAGCGTTATTCGCCGCGCGATGTGGCGGATGCTTTCGCAGCGGAGCTTGGGAGGTCTGTGAAACTGGCGATCACGCCACGAACCAAGTGGAAGCAGGCGTTTCTGGATCTGGGCTTCTCCGAGCCGGCTGCAGCGTCCTACGTACGGATGACCGAGATCAGCGTCGATGGCGGCTTTGATCTGGCTGACGACCCCTGGCGCGGTTCGACATCGCTGGAAAGCTACGTTCGTGATCTCGTCGCAAGGTCCGGAAAAGGCGATCGCGGCTAGGTGGCCTCTGAACATTAAAGGAGCACAGATACACGGCAGGTGGATCAAAGGGTGCACATTTGACCGATTGGCGCGTACCGGCAAGGTCGCAATCGGGGTAGGAACCTGAAGCCGGCGGACCTTCTGTACATTCCCACGGTGCCCCGCCCCAGCGATCGGGCCTCGTGTCGGATAATGAATCGGCCGCCTAGAACCATTCAGTTCTTGTCATCATTGCCCCTACCTTGCAGCTTGCCGAGAAGTGCTTGCAGAGCAGAACGCAACACCTCCAGGTCCCTTTCGCCAAGGAGTCGCGCCCACACTTCTTCCACGCGCTTGCCGGTGGCCATTGCGAGCGGACGTATCTGCTTTCCGCGTTCCGTAAGAAAAACCAGGCGTGCACGCTTGTCGGCTGGATGCGGCCGCCGCTCGACATAGCCTAGTTTCTCCAACTCCTCCACCGCCTGCGCCATCGATTGCTTGCGTACGCCCGCCTTCACCGTGAGTTCGGACACCTGAATGCCTTCGGGCGGCACAAAGCTGAAGACATTCGCGTGATGTAGGCGGATGTCGCCGAAACCCGACTGGTCCAGCGCCTCATCGACGGCCAAGGAAAAATGCTGGTGAGCAAGCCGCAGCAGGACGCCGAGCGATTGCGGAGCGGGAGCAGAGCCTATGGACATATTGACAGGTGCCTGTCTAACTAGTTTAGATAGACAGGCACCTTACTAAATCCGACGCAAGGAATAAAGCCATGCCTTCGCTGCAAGTTCTCAATTCCACGATGTTCTACCGCGAGTCCGGGACCGGCAACCCATTCGTGTTCCTACACGGCAACCCGACATCGTCCTATGTCTGGCGAAACGTCATTCCGCATATTGGATCGCCTGCCCGCAGCCTAGCTCCTGATCTCATCGGCATGGGTCAGTCCGGCAAGCCAGACATCACCTACCGCTTCTCCGATCATGCCGAATATCTCGACGCCTGGTTCGAAAAGTTGTCACTCGACCAAGCGATCCTCATCGGCCACGATTGGGGCGGCGCGCTCGCCATGGACTGGGCGGCTCGGCATCCGGAACGCGTCCGGGGCGTAGTCCTCATGGAGACGATCCTTCGACCGATGACTTGGAATGATTTTCCTGGCCCGCATCGGCTAAGATACGAGACGATCCGCGCCACCGGCAGCGGCGAAGCCAAGGTTCTCGATGAGAACTTCTTTATCGAGCAGGCGCTCTCGGTTACGATTCAGTCCGGCCTGAGCGCCGAGGATCACGACATCTACCGGCAGCCTTATTCCACCCGAGAAAGCAGGCGCCCCCTGCTCGCGTGGCCGAGAGAAATGCCGATAGAGGGCGAACCTGCCGATACGGTGAGACGCATCGAAGCCTACGACACTTGGCTGGCGAATTCACCGGAAACCCCCAAACTGCTGCTGACCTTCGACAACTCGGGTGGCGCCCTCATGATCGGACCGGAAATGTCAGGTTGGGCGCAAGGGAACATCTCCTCCCTGGAGGTGGAGGCATGCGGACCGGCTGCCCACATTTGCCCGGAAGATCAGCCAGAGATCATCGGCAAGGCCGTCGCTGCGTGGGCGGATCGTCATAAGCTGCGTTGACGTACGTCAGGATGCGGCCATCGCATTGGTGGGGGCCGCCGATATCATTGGGGCGGGAACGTCGGCAATGCGCTCATTTTGCACCACAGCACACTGGAACCGAATTTCCGGAACGGGTAGAGAGCGGCCGCTTGAGAAGGCGGGAAACTCTCTGCCCGCATGACTCAGATTCCGCGCTTGTAACGGGCGAGCAATTTTTGACCATCGGCTCGCAATTCGCGTTTTGGGGCCAACAAATCGGTAGAGCGTCTGTGCGGGCAAGATTTCCTTTAAATAACCTCCAGCCCGGGACGGCAAAAGCGAAGCATGGGCATCCGCGGAAATTTCATGTCGACCAGGACAGGATCGACGCCGGGTTCGAGACCCCCGGGATGAACGACCGATTTCATTCATGGTGGATGAGATGACGTGGCCGCCAAAGCATACGGGGATGTCGATATCCCTTTCGGCCGCGGGACCTACCGCGGTCTCTACGATCAGACCCAGGAACAATTTTCGTTCCCGTTTGGATCCAACGGCATTCATCACCCTCGCTCCAAACAGATTTCCCTCTGCGCACGCCACTATAGGGTTTTGACAGAAACTTGTAACCTGGCAGTAAATCTAGCGCCTGCACGGTCTATCTCTGAGGCGTCTCATCCGCACCTGGCTCCTACGACCCGACCGGACACAGGATCGGTCTCGATAGTGACCCGATCCTCTCTGAAGTCCTGGGTCACCATCTGGCCTGGCTCGATCTGGCGGACGATTTTCGAGTTCGTGATCCGCATGGCCTCCGCATCTGTCGGCTTTAACTTGCCAACAAGGCTTTGAACAGCGTCAGCGTTGCAGAGCCCTTTTGCCGGCGTTGTCGACGCATTATCGGCGGCGCATGAGGCCAACACTGCAATTGTGCTTACAACAAGAGCCTTGACGGGCTTGGGCATGCGATATCTCCTTCAGATTCATCTGTGATCATGACACGCTGTGCCGAATGCGACGCGACCAGCAAAATCAGCGTTTGCCCCAAGACCAGGGACAGCAGAACAGCCAGCTTCCACTATGATCAGGACAAGCCCTCATCCAACGTTGACTGTTCTCGTGAGGATGAATCAATTCTCCGAGAACCACAATGGTCGATCGCAGGGTCTCCAGGCGCGGCATTCAAGCTGGTTGGCACAAGTGTTGGGCACCGGTATGATCAGTCAATCCACCCCGCTTGACCATTAGTCGAAACAGGGAGCGCGCTGCAGTCTTGCGAGGAACGAGATGATATAGCTGACAAGCTTTGCGCCCCCTTCCCGGCGTTCCGGTGTGATCTTCCGGCTATGAAATGCTTCCAGTTCGGCACGACGCGCTACTGGCACCGCGCTGCCGGTTTCGCGATTGCGCCCACGCGCATGAACCAGGCTGTATGTTCAATCGGTTGTCAAAAGCGGCGCTTTGGCCGCCGATCGCGTTGAACGCTGACAAAATCTTGTTGCTGAAAGCCGTGACAGAACACCTGCCTCCGCGGGCCACACGGCAACAAGACCGTTCGCAAAAAGAACTATTGAGATTAGCACATCTTGACGGGATCCAGTGTGGGCAGCCTGCTGTCGACAGTTCCTCCACGAAATACAGTCAATCGTTTGGCTGGTGGTTCAGACTGATCGCAAAAAAGGGGCCCGTCGCCCCGCCAAGCGACAGGCCCCGATGCCGCGGCCTGTTTCAGGGGACGCGCGACGGGCGTCGTCTTAAAACCGTAGAAACCAGCCTACAACCCCCAAATTACCCGCCAACTTCAGAGGGCCTGGTTTTCAGGAATATTTCGATGATCAACTTCTCGCGATCAAAAAATAGAGGCCCGCAGACCTAGGGTGCTGCGGGCCTCTGTTGGGCCACTTGGCGGAGCGACCACGCGCAAGGTGGCCTCCGGCGCATGAACGTCAGATGAATAAGCGTCTCCCCCGGACGGCAATAAACAACCCGTAAAAATCAGGGGAACATTGTAGCGATCGTCTGACACACAGGAGCCAAGCATCGGAGCGACCTGAGCAGGTTCACGTCTCAACGGTTCAATTTCGTTCAGTGAGCCGGGAGTTGAGTAATTTCATAACGCCCGGCCGGCTCCCGGCGCGATGCCAAGCCCGGCTGTGATGTTCGAGGGAACGTGAAACTTGAAATACCCGCCCGTTCGCTCTAATGAATGGCAAAGGTCGGCATCGGTCATAACTCGGTGGTACAGGCAGTTCAGGAAATGACGGATTTGGTGCTCTCGGACGGCAATGACCCCCAGCGGCTCCTCGCGGGTGTCATTGAGCGATGTTACGGAGAGCTGCGGCGCTATGCCCGACGGAGGGTCGGCGACGATACGGTGGCGGAAGAGCTTGTCCAGGAAGCTTGTCTACGGCTGGTGACGACTGGCGACGACCTGCCCTTCAATCCACGGGCTTATCTCTACCGCATATTGTCTAATCTCGTTACTGATCACCATCGCCGTCGAGTGCGCCTTCAAAAAAGTTTCATCGACGCTGACACCGTGGATGCTGCCGATGACCGGCCGGATGCGGAGCGGGAGGTCATTGGCCGGCAGCGATTGGCAATTCTCGCGCAGGCGGTTGCGGAACTTCCACCACGATGCCGCGAATGCTTCGTTCTTCGGCGATTTGAAGGGTTGTCCCACGCCGAGATCGCCGATCGGATGGGGATCAGCGCCAGTGCTGTGGAGAAGCATCTGGCAGCGGCAACTATCCACTGCGCCCGGCGCGTGAAGGCGAATGACTAATTTTGCACCCAACCTGGGGTTAGCCTCTTCCAGAACGTCTTCTGTTTTGGTTGGACTTACTCATTGTCTCATTGTCTCGGGGCGTTACAAGGCGAACCCTTGTTCATGACGGATTTTAACGACAAGGATATTCTGGAACAGGCCGCCGGATGGTTCTTTCGGCACGATGGCGGCCCTCTGTCGGCAGAGGATGAGGTGGCATTCCATGCCTGGCTTGCAGCCTCTGATCGGCACCGCGATGCCTATGCGGAAATTGCCGGCACCTGGCAAGAACTTGGTTCGATGCAGCCGTCCCCGGCCGTTCTGGCGCCACCGCCTGCGCGTGGTTTCCTTCGACCGATTGCGGCCGGGTTCACGTTTCTCTGTCTACTTGGCCTCGGGAGTTACGCCCTTGATTTCCCATCGAGAATGTTTGCCGATGGCTACACGGCAGTTGGAGAATTCCAGGTCCTGACTTTGCCGGACGGCTCAACAGCCGAAATGAACAGCGGCACAGCTATTGCAATCGCATACTCTTCTGGTGAGCGCAGGATCCACCTTAAAAGGGGTGAGGCCGTGTTCACCGTGGCTTCCGATTCGAACCGACCCTTCATTGTGGAGTCTCAGGGAGGCGAGGCAACCGCGCTCGGCACGGTATATGGCGTTCGAAACGATGACCGCGGCAGCGTCGTGACGGTAATCGAAAGCCATGTTTCCGTTTCGGGTAACCCTGCCGGAGCATCCCTCGAACTCGGCCCCGATGAACGTGTCCGGTACGAAGATGGAAACCTTGGCGCCATCGAGAAAGTGGACGCGGCATCCGAAACGGCATGGAGACGGAGGAAACTGATCTTCGTCGACCAGCCGCTCGGCGAGGTTATCGATGAACTAAACCGCTATCATAACGGGGTGATAAGGATCGTCGATCAGTCGATCAGAGCGCGACGCGTAAGCGGCGTCTTTGAGACCAGCGACATCGTCAAGGTCATCGATGCACTGGAAAAATCCTTTGGATTCAATGACACCAGACTGGGAAGTCTCCTGATCCTGATCCATCGCTAATTTTTCTAAAATTTCTTGATTTTCTTACTCCGGTTTTTCTCTGGGCAAACGTCATAAACGGCGAAATCATCTGATTGCCTGTTTGTCAGGGGTCAGAGATGTGTCCAGGGGGTCTAAATGAGTTCTCACTTTGCGGCGTCTCACCGCTCCACGCGCAGGCTGGTGGTTTTTCTTGCGACGACGGTATGTTTTCCCGTTCTGACGGTTCCTTTCGTCGACGTCGCCGCTGCTCAGGAGCGAGCCGTGACGGTGCGCTACGAAATCGCGGCCGGGCCTCTGCCTCAGGCATTAAACCGCTTTGCAGACGCGACCGGTTTGCAGCTTATCTATGATGCTGCGGCCACGCGGTCATTGCGGACAGGTGGCTTTCGAGGAGACGGCGCAGCGCCGGAGGTGATCGCCAGGCTGTTATCGGGGACTGGCCTAACCTGGCGGTTCACCAGCAGAAACAGCGTTACGATCATCAGTCCATCGGCGACGGCAGGCGGCGCGGCAGGCTCTGACGACGCCACGGTCCTCCAGACCATCATTCTAAGCGGCGGCCAGTCGAGTGAGGATTCCTACAGTCTGGCTTCCGGTACCACGGGCACCCGCATCTCCGCCGACATTCAGAAGACACCACGTTCGGTAAACGTCGTGACACAGCGACAGATGATCGACCGGGGGGTCTCCGATCTCGAAGAAGCAATCGCCTACTCGCCCGGTGTCGCCACCGGACTCTACGGTAACGACAATCGCTACGACCAATACGTGATACGCGGTTTTGAAACCCAGAATGTTGGCACCTATCGAGATGGCATGCCGTTACGCACATTCGGCTGGGCAGCATGGCGGACTGAACCTTTTGGATTAGAGCGCCTCGATATTCTCCGAGGACCGACCTCCGATCTTTATGGGTCCAACGAGCCCGGGGGCCTGGTCAATGCCGTGACCAAACGTCCGAGCTTCGAGCCAAGCAGTACGGTCTTTGGCCGTCTTTCCAGCTATGGAGGAACGGAAGCCGGCATCGACAGCACCGGCCCGATCGGTGATGATTTCGCCTATCGGTTCATAGGTGTGGCCAACCGGTCAGGCACTAATTATGATGAAGTCGACCAAGGACGGTTCTACGTGGCGCCGTCATTGACGTGGAAGCCGGAAGACACCACCAGCCTCACTCTTTTCGCAGAAATTCAAAGGGACGATGTCGGAGACAGCTGGTCGGTCGTGCCGGAATACGGATCGCTGCGCCACAACCCCCTTGGCCATTTTTCGCCGGACACCTACACCGGACTTGCAGGCCACAACTCCGTCAAAACCAGGCAGACCACCATCGGCTATGAATTTGAACATGAGTTCGAAACGGGCATCACCTTCCACAGCAAAGCGCGATATGCGGAAAACGACTGGCGGATGCGAACCGCGGTTCCGGCCGCTTTCGTCTCGCTGCCTGCACTGTTTGGTGTGCCTGGAGCAGATCCGAGTGCGGTTGACACCGCATTGCTCAGCAAGTTCGATCTCGAACAGAACGCCTACCAGGCGAGTTTCGATAATAGTCTGTCTTACGAATTCGAGTCCGGAGACTTGAGCGGCACTGTCGTGGCAGGCTTCGACCATTATCTTGCCCGTTCCGATGTGGATTATGCCCAGGGTTATCTTGGAGAGATGAACCTCTTCACGGGTGATCTGACAAACTTCCTGTCCGGTGCGCTTCCCGCCCATCTGCCTGCCGTTTTGAACAATGACATCGATCAGACTGGTGTGTATCTGACGAGCCGGAGTGAGTTCGAAAACCTCGTTTTCAGTGGCGGCATCCGGCATGACTGGGTCAAGAGCTCGACAGAAACGAGCGCCGGAAAGATCGCATCTGAAGGTCAGGTAACCTCCGGCAGTTTCGGCATTGCCTGGAATTTTGATGATGCATGGACCGTCTATGGCAACGGTGCCTACTCCTTCAACGTTCCTCCCGCCGGGATTACGGCGAGCGGCGCAGCGCTTGAGATGGAGAAATCCCGCGCCTACGAAATTGGCCTGCGTTACAAGCTGCCGGAAGACCGCGGTCACTTTAACGTGGCCCTGTTCGACACAACAAAGCTGAACGCGACCTACAACGACCCGTCCGACCTGACCGGAATAACAAAGATCCAGGCAGGCAAGGTTCGCTCTATGGGCCTCGACGTCGACGCGCTTCTTGAGCTCGACCACGGCTTCACGGTTCTCGGCTCCTACACGTATGTGGATGCCGAGGTGACGAAGGATCCGACGCTGCAGGGCAACAGGCCTGCAAGGGCGCCTGTCCACTCGGCCTCCGCCTGGGTCAAATATGATGTGCAGATGCCTGCGCTTGAGGGTCTCAGCCTTGGAGCCGGGGTCCGGCATGTTGGCTCATATTTTTCGGATGCGGCCAACGCCTATCATATCAGCTCCGCCAACCTTCTCGATGCATCAATCAGCTACCAGCGGGACGACTGGAGTCTCGTTCTGGCAGCGCGCAACCTCGCCAACAGGGAGTACGAGGCCGAATGCAATACCGCGACATTCGCTGCGGCGGTAGGCGCACTGGCGGACTATGCCGGCAGCTGCACTTACAACGAGGGGCGTCGCGTAATGCTTACCGCGTCGCGCAAATTCTGAACCAATGCATCCAGCGACGCGAAGGCACCGCCGGGTGTCAGATTATTCGGGGCACCCGATGCAGGTTTTGAGAAGATTGATAGTCCTGTCGACGTTGTTATTGACCGTGAGCAACGCGTGCGCGGAAGATTTCCCACGCAGGATCGAGCATCGCTACGGGTCTACGGTCGTGACAGCGAAGCCGGTTCGAGTGGTCACACTCAGCTACATCGGGCACGATTTCGCGCTGGCATTGGGGGTCAAGCCGGCAGGCTTGCGCTACTGGTACGGAAATAATCCGAAGGGTGTCTGGCCCTGGGCGGAGAAAGCTCTTGGAGACGACCTTCCGGTTGTTTTGAGTGGGCATCTCGATCTCGAACGTATTGCCGCGCTGCACCCCGACCTCATTGAGGGCATGTGGTCAGGCATGACCGAAGCTGAATACCGATTCCTGTCGAGAATTGCGCCCACGTTGCCACCGGCGGCCGGCGGCGGGGATTACGACATGCCCTGGCAGGAGATGACCAGAGTTTTCGGTTACGCGACGGGTCGCGAAACGGCCGCAAAGGAGATCATCGATCGACTGGAGGGGAAGTTTGCGGCCGTCCGGGCGGCACATCCGGACTGGCATACGAAGACAGCGGTGATGGCGTCTATACGAGGGCCGGAAACCTTTACGTCGCGCGATGTCAGAAGTCGCTTCCTTGCCGCCCTTGGCTTCAGAACGCCAGGCGCGGTCGATGCGCTGGCGGCGGGGCGGAGTTTCTATGTGCGCTTATCTCCTGAAGATCTTACCCCGATCGACACTGACGTATTGATCTGGCTGAACTCCCAGAAGGGGCGTCCCGAATTCGCAAGCCAGCCGCTTTATCCCTTTCTGCGAGCTGTCAGGACCGGACATGAGGTCCATGCTAATGTTCTGCTTTCTGCAGCGCTTTCGCATTCCAGTCCGCTCAGCCTCGACTACGCGCTTTCGAGCCTCGTTCCGGAGCTTGAGAAGGTGCTGGCGACTACTTCGCCCGCAAAAGCTGCTGGCGCCGGGGGCCAAAACCCATGAAGAGCCGGCCGCTGTTACTCCTCGGGTTGCCCATTTTCCTGATATTGATCGGACTGGCACTCTCACTCGGCCCTCGACCTGTCGCGTTCAGAGAGCTGTGGAACGCACTTGTTGCCACGGATCTCAACCGGCCTGAAGATGTTGTCATATGGTCGTTGCGACTGCCGCGGCTGGTGGCAGCCCTATTGTGCGGCGCGGCCCTCGGAGCGGCTGGCTCCATCATGCAGACAGTTACCCGAAACCCGTTGGCAGACCCTGGGCTGCTCGGAATCAATGCCGGAGCGGCTTTCGGTGTGGTCATCTTCATTGCCGTTGCCGGCGATGCAATAACACTGGCGAGATCGGTGGCCGCCATGGCCGGCGCAACCTCGGGCGCCCTGGCTGTTCTGGCGCTTGGAGCCTTTGCAGGCAGCAGGCCGCACCCGATACGTCTGCTTCTCGCAGGTGCTGCCGTCAGCGCGTTCTTCCTGGCGATTGTGCGTGGCTTCCTTTTGCTGAGCCAGCAAGCTCTCGACACCTATCGTTTCTGGGTCATGGGCGGGCTTGACGGGATATCCCTGGCAGCCATCGGGACGTTGTCACCACTGTTCGCCGCAGGCGTTGTCCTCGCGGCGGCCGCCGGATTGATGCTGAACGCCTATGTGCTCGGCGAGGATCTCGCCAGGTCGCTTGGCGTCGATATCCGGCTCGCCTACGTGCTTGGACTTGCCGCCGCCGTTTGTCTCTGCTCGGCCGTTGTCTCGCTGGCAGGTCCTATCGGCTTTGTCGGACTGATCGCGCCACATCTTGCCGCGGGGCTGGTCGCCGGGGACGAGCGTATCCGGCTATTAGTGTCGGCCGTTCTGGGTGCCACCATCCTCCTGGCTGCTGATATCGCTGGACGCCTGCTGTTCACCGGCACCGGCATGCAGGCGGGGGTTATGGTCGCCGTGATCGGAGCACCTGCTCTGGTTCTGGCAATCCGCAGTGGGCGGGTAGGCGTATGACAAGACCGATTTCCACGGCGTGGCGATGCGGTGCGTTTTCCGGGAGGGGCGCCCCCCAGACGCTTGTCTTCACCGTGCTCACGCTTGCAATCCTGATGGCTGTCTCCGGGCTTGCCCTGTACTTTGGAAACTATCCGCTGACCGCTGCGGAAATATCGGCCATTCTCTTTCAGCGCGCGAATGAAACCCCCGATATCGTCATCTGGTATCATCGTCTGCCGCGCCTTCTGGTCGGCATCGGTGCCGGTGCGGCTTTTGGCATCTCCGGGGCACTGATCCAGGACATGCTACGCAATCCGTTGGCCTCTCCAGACATCATCGGATTTAGTTCCGGTGCTGCGACCGGAGCGCTTTTCACCGTTATGCTGACCGGAAGTAGTTTCTGGGTCCTGCCAGGAGCGATGGTCGGCGGCGTGTTGTCCGCAGCGCTCGTTCTGCTGCTGGCCTGGAACAAGGGGCTGTCGTCAGCGCGTCTCGTACTTACTGGTATGGCGCTGAGCCTCTTCCTCATGGCTCTCGTCGACATCATGATGGCGCAGCTGGATCTTCTGACTGCCGCAGATATCATGAAATGGCTCGTCGGGGCGTTTTCCAGTCCGGAATGGAATGACGTAGCCCTGATCTTTGGCGCATTGATCACGCTTGGGCCGTTCGCGCTATGGCAGGGATTTGCACTGAAGAGGCTGGCACTTGGCGATGATATTGCCACAGGTTTGGGGCTCAACGTCTCGACAGTCCGTTTTAAAATCCTCTTTCTGTCTGTTGGCCTGACAGCATGCGCCGTCAGCGTTGCTGGACCACTGCCATTCGTCGCCTTCGCAGCCAACCCGATCGCCCGCAGGCTTTCATCCGTTCTCAGTGGGCGTGATGGTTCACAGATTTTGGGAGCAGCTGCGGTTGGAGCCTGCCTGACCGTCGTGGCCGACCTTGTCTGCCGTTCTCTTCCTATTGGGGCCGATCTTCCAACCGGGGTCTTTACCGCAATGATCGGGGCCCCCCTGTTGGTGTGGCGACTTACCCACGAAATCCGCAAGGGAGTGATTTGATGAAAACGGCCACCTTTCCACTGTCAGCTGGAGGCCTGACACTTACGCGGCCGGTCGGCCCCGTGCTCGACAAGCTCGGCATTGCTGTCCCGAGGGGAAAGATCAGTGTCATCATCGGTCCCAACGCCTGTGGGAAGTCAACATTGCTGCGTTGCCTCGCCCGACTTTTACGTCCGGATGAGGGGGAGGTTTTACTTGAAGGAGACCCCATCGATCGCCAGAATTCGAAACAGGTCGCAAGGCAACTGGCGATCCTGCCGCAAAATTCGGCCGTCCCGGAATATCTACGGGTGTTCGATCTGGTCGCGCGGGGCAGAACTCCATGGCAATCACC
The DNA here is from genome assembly GCF_036596185.1 of Rhizobium sp. GR12. NCBI lineage: Bacteria > Pseudomonadati > Pseudomonadota > Alphaproteobacteria > Hyphomicrobiales > Rhizobiaceae > Rhizobium > Rhizobium sp. GR12. The sequence goes on from NZ_JASXTH010000011.1 coordinate 98,465, forward strand.
TTTGTCACAATGGTCCCGCGCCGATGCGCTGGCAGTCGAGCGCGCCCTGGCCTTGGCCGGTGTGGAGGCATACTCACTGCGACCCCTGTCGGAACTGTCCGGAGGACAGCGTCAGCGAGCTTTCATTGCAATGATTTTAGCGCAGGACGCGCCAATCCTCCTGCTCGATGAGCCAACGACTTTTCTGGATCTGCGCCATCAGATTGAGCTTCTGGAACTGGTGCGAAAGCTGAATCGGGAGAGTGGCAAAACGGTCGTCATGGTTCTCCACGACATCAACCTTACAGCTCGGTTCGCCGATCATGTATTTGCGCTCAAGGACGGGAAAGTACACCGCGAGGGCACGCCTGACGATGTGGTAACAGAGGCGACGATGCGGCAGATTTTTGCGCTGAATTGTCTGGTCATACCCGATCCGCTGCACGGTTGTCCGCACGTGATCCCGCGGTGACGAGTGAAAAATGCCGACCATGGAGCGGGATCTAGGTCGTTTCGCGCACAGACTGTATTTCCCGCCGTCGGGCTCGGGGCCAACCCCGAAGCCTGGACGGAAATCTTCGTGCAGCTCTGGGATATGGACGAATGCAATCGCACGCATATGCCTGCGGGCAAGTTCTCCGCGATCACTTGCAAGGTCTCCGAGCATGTTCAGCTCGATGGATCCGCAAAACTGACCTTTGAGGCAAGCGACGGCGCTGAACCGGTGCAGTTCTACTGCGCGTCGATGCCAAGACTTCACAATGGCGCACTGAATGTCGAACCCGCGCCGCGTTCGGCAAGCCGCAAACCGCGCGACCGTTGACTGGAACACGAAAACCTAAAGGCTACCACGGCCTGCTCCGGGTCCTCCGATCGAAAAGGAGCATGCTGCGGCCAATAATCCATTCCGTCGGGCCTGGGCAGTAAAGCTTGAGGGGGCCTGCCATGATCTGCGCAGCACGTGACACTCGGCGCCCGATTTACCGTTCCGTGGAGACGAAAAAGGACATCACGAATTCGTGTTGTGGGCAGACCGTAACATCGGGGCAGCCCAAACGGATAGATATATACGCAGCCGATCACCGGTCTGCGAATGTCAAAGAGGAGATCATCCATGAACCGCTCCACGCTTACCCTCGCCCTCGCTGGCTCCCTCGCGTCGGCAATTGCATCCGTTTCCTTCGCAGCGCCGCTTGCGCCGGAGAAGATGGTCGGCAACGAGAAATGCTATGGCATTGCACTCAAGGGTCAGAACGATTGCGCCGCCGGCGCCGGCACCACCTGCGCAGGCACCTCGACCATGGACTACCAGGGCAATGCCTGGAAGGCCGTCCCGGCCGGCACCTGCACCTCGATGAATGTCGACGGCCACAAGGGCATGCTGGAACCTATGAAGGGCTGAACGTCTATCGGAGGCCCGGTTTCCGGGTCTCCACCCCTTCACTCAAAACCGGGAGAACAGCAATGACCGCGTCAGAAAGACATGCCATCGCCTTGCCGCAACGTGCTGGGCTCGGCCTGAAGCCGGAGCACTACGAAATCATTCTCGCAACCAGGCCGGACGTCGGCTTCTTCGAAGTCCATGCTGAAAACTATATGGGCGCTGGCGGCCCGCCGCACCATTATCTTGAGGCGGTTGCGGATCTTTACCCGCTGTCGCTTCATGGCGTCGGCCTGTCGATTGGCGCGGCACGCGATCTCGACAAGGAACATCTGAAACGGCTCCGCATCCTCATTGATCGCTACAGGCCGCAGAGCTTCTCGGAACACCTGGCCTGGTCGACCCACGAGACCGGCTTCCTCAACGACCTTCTGCCGCTGCCCTATACGGCCGAAACGCTGGCGCGCGTCATCGACCACGTCGACGAGACCCAGCAATGGCTTGGCCGGAAAATCCTGCTCGAAAATCCATCGACCTATCTGCTATTCACCGAAAGCACGATCGACGAGGTGGATTTCCTGATCGAAATCGCCAGCCGAACCGGATGCGGACTGCTGCTCGACGTCAACAACGTCATGGTTTCGGCGGTGAACCACCGTCTCGATCCGGTCGCCTATATCGACCGCTTTCCGGTCGAGCTGGTGGGTGAGATCCACCTTGCCGGTTATGACGAGACCCTTGATTGCGTCGGAGACCGGTTACTGATCGATGCCCACGGCAGCGCAGTCAGCCTGGATGTGGTGGAGCTCTTCCGGTATACGCTGTCGCGCAGCGGTGCCTTGCCGACATTGATTGAATGGGACAACAACGTCCCGGACTTTGCCACTCTTCAAGCGGAGGCCACTCGCGTCGATGCCATGTTGAACGAAGCGGCCGGGAAAAGCCGCGCCAACCGGGCGGCGTAACCATGGGTATCACCGAAACCCAGAACGCCTTTGCTGCGGCCCTGCTCCATCCGGACCGGCCGCTTCCGAACGACATCACCACCGCGCGTGGCGCCGCCGATCCATTGCGTTTTGCCGTCTATCGCAACAATGTCCATGTCGGGCTGACAACAGCACTGGGGCAGCGTTTTCCAGTGACAAAACGGCTGGTCGGCTCGGATTTCTTTACCGGAATGGCACGTGCTTACGCCACCGATCACAAACCCCTCTCACCGCTCATGATGCAGTATGGCGACGATTTCCCGGACTTCATCGCAATCTTTCCGCCTGCAGCGTCTCTCGTTTATCTGGCCGACGTAGCGCGGATCGAGGTCGCATGGACTGAGGCCTATCATGCTGCAGACGGTGTGCCGTTGGAAGTCGCCCAGCTCTTCGCCGTTCCCCCTGAGCACATCGCAAACGTGTCGCTCGTCGCGCATCCCTCGGCACGGCTTGTTGTGTCGGACTTTCCGGCCGCCTCCATCTGGAGCGCCCACCAGGGAGATGCCGTGACATCGGTCACTGACTGGCGACCCGAGACGGCGCTTGTCGTGCGGCCGGCCACGCATGTCGAGATCACGGTTTTACCCTCAGTGGACGCCGTCTTCGCGGCCCGTCTTCTTGAGGGAGCGCGCCTTGGTGAAGCCGCGCTGACGGCACTTGCCACGGCACCCGGGTTTGATTTCGGATCGGCCATGATCGGCCTGACTGGCCTTGGCGCATTCAGCGCCTTTGAACCTGTTGAAGGGAAAATTCTATGACCATCGAACGCGCTTCTTCCGGCATTCGCGACGCAGCTCTTGTCTGGCTTCATCGTCGCGCCGAAGGCCTGCTTGCGTCCATCCCACAGTCGCTGCCATTGCTGGCATTGCGCCTTGGTCTCGCAATTCCGTTCTTCAAATCCGGGCTGACAAAGTGGGACGGATTTCTGACCCTTTCAACCGGAGCCAGATATCTGTTCGAACAGGAATTCAAGTTGCATATATTCGGCAACCAGATCCCTTACCCTATGCCGTTGACCATGGCAGCGGCGGCCGGAATTGGCGAACTCGTGCTACCTATCCTGCTGGTACTCGGCCTTTTCACCCGCTATGCAGCTCTTGGCCTGCTCGTGATGACGGCAGTAATCCAGCTCACCATTCCGGATGGATGGGCCAATTTCCACCTGCCCTGGGCCGCCATGGCGCTGACACTTGTGGTCCTTGGCAGCGGTAGAATTGCCCTTGATCCCCTCGTGAACCTGAAGCACGACAAAGGCACGGCCATATGAATTGCAAAAGCCTCCAGATGGAGCATGCCGTCGGCCGGTTACCCAGGCACACTCCACCTGCCCGGGCGACGCGCGTCAGCTCCTGCCAATCCGCGCACGCTTCAAAGCAGCACCTCAGCCTGCAGTGATTTCCCGGAATGCGCAGAGGAAGTGATCATTCTCCCCGCGTGAGCCGATGCTGACACGGATGAAGGTGTCGAAGCCCGGCTGCTTCCACGGTTTCACAATAACTCCGCGCTTGAGCAGTTCTTCCGCGATCTGCACCGCATTGGCTCTGACATCGACGAACAGGAAATTGCCTTTCGACGGTGCCATCCGGTAACCCGACGCCTCCAGTTCGCCGGCGACACGCCCGCGCTCCGAAAGTGCCAGCTCGATGGTCTTCTTGAGATGCGCATCATCTTGGAGGGCCGCAACGGCGGAGGCTTGCGCTATCGCGTTGGTGTTGAAGGGCGTGCGGGCACGGTTCAGGAGATCGCAGAGATCGCCGCTGCTGACGATGCCATAGCCGATGCGAAGCCCGGCAAGACCGAAGGCCTTGGAAAAAGTGCGGAGCACCACCCAGTTAACGCCTGTTTCCCGCAGCAGGTCGACGGCCGAGGGATAGTCCTCGCCGGCAGCGTATTCGGCATAGGCTTCGTCGACGACGACCAGCGTTGCCTCGTCGAGCGCGGCGATTATTTTGTGGAGTTCAGCCGGCGTCATCCATGAGCCAACTGGATTCATCGGATTGGAAAATATCAGCATGCGCGGCTTGCGCGCGATCGCCGCGAGCATTGCATCCACGTCGATCGTCAAATCAGACTTTACAGTCACCCGCTCGACGACACCGCCCATCAGTGTGGTGTAGTCCTCATGCAGCGGGAAAGACGGATAGAGCGTGGTGACCGTATCACCCTGGCGGACCACGGAGCGGCAGATCACTGCGATCAGATCTTCCGAGCCATTGCCAAGGATCACCTGACCGTCATCCACGCTGAATTTGGCGGCAAGTCGGCCACACAGCGTCCGCCCTTGCGGATCGGGATAGAGACGCGCGAGTTCGCCGATATCGGGGAAAAGCCGACGCAGCGTGGGCGACGGCCCGAGTGGGTTTTCGTTGGAGCCAAGCTTGGCGATGGTATCGACCTCATATTTCGTCCGCACGTCCTCAAGCGTCAGCCCTGCGTTGTAAGGGGCGATCGCGCGGATTTCGTCGCGGATGGGGCTTGAAGGGTTTGCCATTTTGCGGTCTCCATGAGGTGCGGGGGCGATTGTCCAGTCATAAGCCCGGAAATCGTATCGGTAAATATGTATAGACATTTTATCATGAAAATGCTGTCATCGTCTGGGGGACCAAACAAGGAGCCGTCATGACCCGCGCCAATTTCGACCTTTCCGGCCGCCGCGCCCTCGTGACCGGCGCAAGCCGTGGCATAGGTCAGGCTATCGCCGTGGCCCTTGCGCAAGCAGGCGCCGATCTGGCGATCACTGCGCGCACCGTCGAGTCACTCTCCGAAACTCAGGCACTTATCGAAAATGCGGGCCGCCATTGCGTTGCACTCACGCAGGACGTTCGCGATGTGGAGGCGTGCGGTAGCGTGACGAGGGCTGCGGCCCAGCAACTTGGTGGTCTCGACATCCTCATCAACAATGCCGGCTTCGAAAACGTCCGCGCTTCATTCGATGTCGATGAAGCGCTCTGGGAGTCGATCCTGTCCACCAACCTCAAAGGTGCCTTCTTCTGCGCCCAGGCGGCCGGCCGCATCATGGCGCAAACGGGTGGCGGCGCGATCGTCAACCTCTGCTCGCTGACATCCTACGTGGGCATTCCAACGGCCGTTCCGTACGGCGCGTCGAAATCGGGCCTGCTGGGCGTGACCCATGCGCTTGCGAGCGAATGGGCGGCGCATGACATTCGGGTAAACGCCATTGCGCCGGGTTATTTCCGTACGGCCATGACCGAAACTTTCTACGAGAACGACGAATGGCAGTCACGGATGCTGGACAGGATCCCTCAGCGGCGTTTCGGCAAGGAAAGCGACATAGGTGGCGTCGCCGTATTCCTTTGCAGCGACGCGGCCGCGTATATCACAGGCCATTGCATCCCTGTCGACGGTGGCTATCTGGCCTCAATCTAAAGTCGTCCAGCGCCATTTCATGGCAGGTGCAAAACAGTACCGAACAACCGCGCCGGGCGCTTGCCTTTTTAATCCGTGGCGGACAAAACTGGCGACATGGCAGAACAGTATTTCCGTACTTGCACAAATATTACTCAATTATTTCTGCGGCGCAAAATTACGCATATCCAGTTGACGCTACATGTATAAATATGTATAGACAACCTAACGCAAACTCGATTGGCCACCTGCCATCGAGACTACAGAAGCGAACTTTGCAGGGGCTTCGCCGCTGACGAAGTGTGACAGAGGAAATGTCATGGGTGCTGCAGCAGCCGAACTCCGGCCGGCCGATACTTCCGCCGGCCAGATCGCCGTCTCCGTAAAGGATGTCGGCATGTCCTTCGGCAATGTGCACGCCGTCAAAAATGCCTCCTTTGACCTTCCTCAGGGCCGCTTCCTCACCATTCTCGGGCCTTCCGGCTCCGGAAAGACGACGCTGCTGCGAATGATCGCCGGTTTCGATCGCCCGACCAGTGGTGAGATCTTCATCAACGGCCAGCCCGTCAGTGCCGTGCCTCCGCACCACCGCGCCATCGGCATGGTATTCCAGAAGCTCGCGCTTTTTCCGCATATGACCGCCGCTGAAAACGTGGCTTTTCCGCTCAAAATGCGCCGCCATGACGCCCGCACCATTCCGGAGAAAGTCGAGCGCTATCTCGACCTCGTCCGTCTTGGCGGCTACGGCGCCCGCCGCATCAACGAGCTCTCCGGCGGCCAGCAGCAGCGTGTCGCCATCGCCCGCGCGCTGGTGTTCGAACCTGATCTTCTTCTGCTCGACGAGCCGCTCGCCGCACTCGACCGCAAGCTGCGCGAGGAAATGCAGCTGGAGTTCCGCCGTATCCAGAAGGAACTTGGCGTAACCACCATCAACGTCACCCATGACCAGCGTGAAGCGCTCGTAGTGTCTGACGAGGTGATCGTGATGAACGGTGGCGAAATCCAGCAGAAGGCGCGGCCGGTGGACACCTACCGCACGCCGTCCAACGCTTTCGTCGCAAACTTCATCGGCGTCACCAATTTCATCGAAGGCGAGGTTGCCGAACTCGCCGCACCGACTGTCACGATCAAAGCCGAGGGCGCGGTGCTCGCCGGCATCATATCGGACGAAAGGCTTTCTATCGGCGCGGCTTGCGCCGGCGCCGTTCGCGCGGAGCAGATCCGCATCGCGCCGAAGGGCGGTCGTCTCGAAGGCCTGTCGACCGTGGTCGAAGGCAAGGTCGAGGACTGCATTTTCGAAGGCGAGCGCGTGGTTTACGAGATCCGGGTTCAGGCTCTTGGCGGCGCGCTGATGCGCGTATTCGACCACGATCCTGAATCACATCTGCAGTTTGGCCCTGGCGATGACGTTTGTCTCGGCTGGAATGCACGGGATATGCATGTCTTTCAAAAATGACCCCCAGAAGGTCGAGCCAGAGGAGAATATCTGATGTCGCATGATAAATTCCTGACAGCCCAGCTTCGTCGTCGTACGCTGCTGGCATCGTTTTCCGCAGCGGGCGCGTCCGCCTGCCTGTCGACGCTCGGTGTAAGCCGCGCCTTCGCGCAGGAGCCGGAAAAGCCGGCCGAAATCATCGTCCGCGCCTGGGGCGGCAGCTGGGTGGACGCGCTGAAGGCCGGCGTTTCCGACAGCTTCACCAAAGCGACGGGCATCGCGGTGCGCCACGACCTGACCGAGGACAACGAAATCCAGCCCAAGGTGTGGGCCGCAGTCGCGCAGAAGCGCGTACCGCCGATCCACATCAACTGGGACACCACGACCAACGCCACAAAATCGGCGCTGCGCGGCGTGACCGAGGACCTCTCGGATCTGCCAAACCTCAAGGACGCCACCGATCTGGCCAAGCCTGTCGGTCTCGACGGCTACCCGATCGTCAATACCTATGGCTATGTCTATGTGCTTGCCTACCGCCCATCGGCATTCCCGAACGGCGCACCCAAGTCCTGGAAAGATTTGCTCGACCCGAAGCTGAAGGGCCGGATCGCGCTCTACAACGACGGCATCGGCTTCCATTTCCCGGCGCAGGTTGCCGGCGGCGGCAAGCTGGAGGACATCCCCGGCAACATGCAGCCGGCCTGGGACTTCATTTCGAAGATCAAGGAACAACAGCCGCTGCTTGGCGAAGACCCGGACTTCACGACATGGTTCCAGAAGGGCGAAATCGACGCCGCCTGCACTATTTCGACCAATGCCCGCGAAGCCAAGAAGAACGGCATCGAGATCGCATGGGTGGTTCCGGAAGAAGGCGCCAAATTCGACACCGACGGCCTGTGGATTCCGAAGGGCCTGCCGGAGAACGAGCTGTACTGGGCAAAGCAGTACATCAACCATGCCCTGACCAGGCAAGCCCAGCAGATCTGGCTTGACGGCCTTGGCCTTCCCGGTGTCATTCCCGGCGTCAACCCGCCAGCCGACCTCGTGGGCGATCCCTCATATCCCACCACGGCAGAAGAGTTCAAACACCTGATCCGGATTTCATCCAGGATCCAGGTCGAGAATGAGAGCCAGTGGTTCGGCAAGTTCAAGGAAATCATGCAGGGCTGAGGCCCGGCCTTGCCCGCCGCGTCCCCTCTGGCGGCGGGCATTCCGTTTTGTGACCTAGAAATTACGCGGCCCCTTCGCAAACGCACTTAAGCCTTTGCTGGAACCGCTTAAGGATCGGTATCATGCGCGCTTCCCGTGTCGCATATCCCCTGACGTGGCGCGTCATGGATGTGCTCGAACGCATTGCGGCCATTTTCTGGCCATCCAGCTTCCAGAGGGGCCTGCCCTATCTGATGCTGTTGCCGGCAATCGTGCTGGTTGGTCTTCTGGTTCTCGGCCTCATCCAGATCGGCGACACGAGCCTGCGGACGCTGGACACGAATACCTTTTTGATGTCAGAGACCTATACGTTGGCCAATTACCAGCGAGCGCTCACCGAGAAACTCTTCGCGACCGTTGCAGGTCGCAGCCTGATGGGCTCGCTGATCGTGACGGTGATCACGCTGATCTTCGCCTTTCCGTACGCCTATCTCATGGTTCGCACACCTTCATCCGCGCTGCGCAAGTTCCTGCTTGTGGCGCTGTTCCTGCCCTTCTTCATCGGACAGGTGGTACGTGCCTATGGCTGGCTGATCATCCTCGGCAACCAGGGCATGGTCAACGAGGCTCTCGGCCTGGTCGGCGTCTCGCCGATGCGTCTGCTCTACAATTATCCGGCCGTGCTGTTCGGCCTCGTGCAATACATGCTGCCTTTTGCGGTTTTGATGCTGGCGCCGGCGCTGACCGCCATTCCGGCCGAACTCGAGGCCGCGGCCGCCTCTCTCGGCGCCAGCTGGATACGCACCTTCCGCCATGTCGTCCTCCCCCTTTCGCGCCCCGGCCTTGTCGGCGCCGGCCTCGTGGTGGTCACCCTTTCCCTGACCGACTTCGCCATCCCCGCCATTCTTGGTGGTGGCACGCAGGATTTCATCGCCAACGCTATCTACGACCAGTTCTTCCGAACCTCCGACCAGGGCCTCGGCGCGACACTCTCGCTGCTGCTCGTCGCCGTCGGCTCCCTTCTCGTCGGTTTGGTCTTCATGCTGTTCGGTGCAGGAACGCTAGCCATGGGAGGTGACCGCAAATGACCGGCAGCCGCAGCAAATCCATCGTCATCTGGGCCTTCGTCGCCACCGCGCTCGTAATGCTGTCGGCTCCGACCATCGTGGTTCTCGGCGCTTCGTTCACCTCCGGCAATATTATCACCTTCCCGCCGGATGGCTTCTCACTGCATTGGTATAACAAGATCGCCCAAGCGAGCGATCTTCGTCAGGCCTTCGTGCGCTCGCTGATCGTTGCCGCCATCTGCACCGCGGTATCCATTCCCGTCGGCACGCTCGCCGGCATCGCGCTTGCCAAGTATCGGGTGCGGTTCGCACGTTCTATCCAGATCTATCTGCTGCTTCCCTTCACGATCCCGCTGATCGGCTCCGGTATCGGGATGATGCTCGTCTTCGGGCAGATGGGTGTTGTTGGCAATCTCTGGCCGGTCGGCATCGCATGCTCCGTCATCAACCTGCCCTTCATGATATGGGCGGTGACGGCAAGCGCCAGCAATCTCTCGCCAGATCTGGAACTCGCAGCTGCCAATTGCGGAGCCCCGCCGTTGCAGCGTTTTCTTTACATCACGCTTCCGGCGGTGTTGCCGGGCGTGATCACCGGCTCGCTTTTGATGTTCATTCTCGCGTTGAACGAGTTCCTTGTCAGCCTGCTTTTGGTGGACGCGCGAAGCGTGACGCTGCCGGTACAGATCTACAATTCCATCCGCTCGATCATCACGCCGGATCTGGCCGCCATTTCCGTGGTGTTCATTGCCTGCGCCGGCATCGCGATCGCGCTGCTCGACCGCCTCGTCGGTCTCGACATCTTCCTGAAATCGAAGTGACCATCGGCCGCAAGGCCCGACATCAAGGACAAGACGATGACATCAGTGTCTTTCTACGAATATTTCAAGCTCGACGCCGATGAGAAGGCCGCCCTGCTGCGCCGCTCGGAAAGCGACATCTCCGGCTTTATCGAAAAGGTTGCTCCGATCCTGGAGGCCGTGCGCACCGAGGGCGACAGGGCACTGGCACGCTTCGGCCGGGAACTCGACAGGGCCGAGGTGACCGAAGCCAACCTCAAAGTTACCGAAGCCGAGTTCGACGCAGCCTTCAGGCTGGTCGATGCGAGCGTCGTCGAATCCATCCAGTTCGGCATAGACAACATCCGCCATTTCCACGAGGAGCAGAAGCCGGAGGCCATGTGGCTGAAGGAAATCCGCCCCGGCGCATTTGCGGGCGACCGCTTCACGCCGATCCAGTCCGTCGCGCTCTACGTTCCGCGCGGGAAGGGCTCTTTCCCGTCGGTCACCATGATGACCTCAGTCCCGGCCGTCGTTGCCGGCGTTCCAAACCTGGCCATTGTCACGCCGCCGGCGCCTGATGGCTCTGTCGATGCCGCCACGCTGGTTGCCGCGCGTCTCGCCGGTGTCGACACAGTCTACAAGGTCGGTGGCGCACAGGCCGTGGCCGCCGTCGCCTACGGCACGGAGACCGTGAAGCCGGCGCTCAAGATCGTCGGCCCCGGCAGCCCATGGGTCGTGGCCGCCAAACGTTCGCTGTCCGGTGTCATTGATACCGGCCTGCCGGCTGGCCCATCCGAAGTGATGATCCTGGCCGACGATACGGTCCACGGCGGCCTCGCCGCGCTCGACCTTCTGATCGAAGCCGAACACGGGCCGGATTCCTCGGCCTATCTCGTCACCCACAGCCGCCGTGTTGTTGAAGAGGCGATCGCCGCTTTGCCTGACCATTGGGCTAAAATGACGGAACAGCGCGTCGGCTTTTCCAGGACCGTCCTCACCGGCAAGACCGGCGGCATCGTCCTGACGTCGTCGATCGAAGAGAGCTACGCGTTCGTCAATGCCTATGCACCGGAACACCTCGAACTGCTGTCGGAAGAGCCGTTCATCCACCTCGGCCACATCACCGAAGCCGCTGAAATCCTGATGGGCACCCACACGCCGGTCAGCATCGCCAACTTCTCGCTCGGCCCGAACGCCGTCCTGCCGACCAGCCGCTGGGCGCGCACCTTCGGCCCGCTCTCGGTCACCGACTTCGTCAAGCGCAGCTCGATCGGCTATGTGACACCGCCGGCCTACCCGGAATTCGCCAGGCATTCGCACAACCTGGCCATCTACGAAGGCTTCTCCTCACATGCGCTCGCCGTCTCGCCGGTGCGCGACGCCTATCTGAAGAAGGGTGCTTGAACGATGAAGGCGGTGCGGCTTTATGATGCGATGGATCTGCGCGTGGAGGAGATGGCGTCGCCATCGGCGCCACCAGCGGGTTTCGTCAATCTGAAGGTCAGGGCAGCGGGCATCTGCGGTTCGGACCTGCACAACTACCGCACCGGCCAGTGGATATCCCGCCGCCCATCCACCGCCGGTCATGAGTTCTGCGGGCGCGTAACGGCAATCGGCGACCGCGTGAGTGATCTTGCCATCGGCGATGTCGTATCTTCGGATTCCCGCATGTGGTGCGGAAACTGCCCGGCGTGCTTAAGTGGCCGCAGCAATGTGTGCGAAAGCCTGGGCTTCGTCGGTGAAGTGTGCGATGGCGGTTTCGCCGATGAGGTGCAGGTGCCGGCCAGGCTGGTGGTCCGCCATGATCCGCAGCTCTCTCCGCATATCGCAGCCATGGCCGAGCCGCTCGCCGTGGCGCTCCATGCGGTGCGCCGCCTCGCCGTTCCCCCCGGTGAGCCGGTTCTCGTTGCCGGCTGCGGCACGATCGGCGGTCTGAGTGCTCTCCTGCTGTCCCGCCTGCATGACGGACCGCTCCTGCTCGCGGACCTCAACGCCGGGAAGGCAAAGCTCGTCAGCGATGTCACAGGTGGCAAGGTCGTGCCACTCGACAAGACGCAGATAGAGGCAGCCCTTTCCGGCGGGCGTCTTCGCCATGCGCTTGATGCCACCGGCAGCATTCAGGCAATCGCCCGGGCTATCCAACTCCTTTCAGGTGGCGGCGGTCTGGCGCTTGTCGGCATCAGCCACGGCAAGCTCGACTTTGATCCCAACGTCCTCGTCGAACGTGAAATCTCTCTGATCGGCTGCCACGCCTTCTCCGACGAATTGCCGGAGGCGGTGGCGTTGCTGAGCGAACTTGCACCGGCGCTCCTGCGTTTCATCGAGGTGCTGCCGTCACTCGATGACGTACCCGGCGCCTACGATCGGCTGCTCCGCGGCGAGAGCAGCGCCTTGAAGACGATAATAAACGTGGCGGAATAATCCGCCACGTTACTTCCCCAGTATGCCGGCGCAAGACAGCGGAGGCGGAGACAGTGACCATGAATGCACTTTCGGATGCCGCCTCGCCGCTTTATGAGAAGGTCAAGGATTTCGTCCTCGGCAATATCGGAAGCGGTAAATGGGCGCGCAACAGCCGACTGCCGTCGGAGAACGAGCTGGTCTCCACGCTCGGCGTCTCGCGCATGACCGTTCACCGGGCGCTGCGTGAACTCACCTCAGAAGGCCATTTGCGTCGCATCCAGGGCGTCGGCACGTTCGTCGCGCCACCCAAGCCGCAATCGACACTGATCGAGATCAGCAACATAATCACCGAGATCAGGGCGCGCGGCAGCCGCCACCGGGCTGAAGTGGTGGTGCTGGAGCGCATCGCCCGACCCGAACCCGAGCTGTTGCTCGCCTTCGAGTTCAGCACGAGCAAGCCCGTGGACCATTCGGTCGTCATCCATTTTGAAGACGATCTGCCGGTGCAACTCGAGGAACGCTACGTCAACCCGGACCTCGTTTCGGGTTATGTCGAGCAGGATTTCACCACTGCCGCAACTTACGACTATCTGCAGAACGCGACCCCGCTCACCGAAGTCGAACACCTGATCAGCGCGCTGCCAGCCAGCGAGGCTCATGCGCGTCTACTGCAGATCCGCACTGGCGACAGCTGCCTCGTCCTGCACCGTAAGACCTGGACAGGCCAGGTCGTCGCAACCGTCAATACGCTGACCTATGTCGGCAGCCGTTATTCACTCGGCAGCCGCTACCTGCACGGCAGCAAATGAAACAACATCCGGAACAAGCGCCATGAACCAGCCCGCCAGCCGCACCGCGGAAATCAGAAAAATTGCCAAGGCCTCCGACGGCAGAGCCGAACAGATGCTCGCCGAGCTGCTGCGCGACCTCTTCAAGATTGAAGCGAGAAACGTGGCGATCAACCACGACCAATACAGCCTGAATTCGCTGAACGGCTTTTTCGATACCGACGACGGTCAGTTTTTCTTCAAGTTCCACCAGGAAGAGGGCGAAGAAGCGATGAGCGGCGAATACTACCGCGCCGACATTCTTGCCCGAGCTGGCCTGCCGGTTGACCAACCTCTGCTGATGTCTGTGCTGCCCGGCGAGCAGATCCTTGTCTACCGCCGGCGCACCGATCCCCGCTTCTCCGACGTGCTGCGTGCGCTTGACCTTCAGGACGATCCAGCGAAACGCACAAAGGCCGTAGAAGCCGAGCGCAAGCTGAACGAGGCAGTCATGAAGATCTATCGGGAAACCCTGCACGGCGTGACGCCCGCCGAAGTGGCAGCCGAGCCAATACATCGATTATTCTACGAACGCCTGATCGATCCTCCCGTGGGCACCTATCCGGGCGGCCGGATGGCAGACTTTTATGTCGGCAAGACCTTCGAGTTCCCCGGCCTGACGCTGCATTGGCAAAGCCTTTCCAGGCTTCGCTTCTCAGTGAACGGCATCGAATATCGCGACAGCCTCGCGGCACTTTTCGATGAGGCATACGAACGGCTCAAACTCGCGCGTCTGGCTGATGCCGGCGGCGTCACCGCTCACGGCGATGCCCATAACGCCAATGTCTGGTACGAGGATCGCGGCAATGAGGCGCACCTCTCCTTCTTCGACCCCGCCTTCGCCGGCGAAAACATTCCCACGCTGCTCGCGGAGGTGAAGACCACCTTTCACAACGTTCTCGCCCATCCGCTCTGGCTGTACGATCCGGCGTTCGCAGCCGAGCGTTATTCGGCCAGCGTGATGCTTGATGGCGATATATTGCGGGTCGCCACCAGCTACGAGCCGAGCCAGGTTCGGCGCGAACTGCTTGCCGTAAAGGGCGAGGCCATGTGGCGGCCGCTGCTTGCGGACCTCAAAGCGCGCGACATGCTGCCCGCTGACTGGCGCCGCGTCGTCCGCCTGGGCCTTTTCCTCTGCCCAACGCTGGTGATGAACCTTCGTGCGGGTGCGACGAGCCACAACCCCGTCTCATCGCTGATCGGCTTTTCGAGTGCAGTCATGGCCGGAAGCGAGCCGGTTACGGGCGAGGATGCATTATCCCGCTTTTTCGATTCTATTGATCCCGGTCGAGGCTGAGATGACGCTGGTCAATGTCTCTGACTACCGCGAACGCGCACGCCGCCGGCTGCCGAAGATCTTCTTCGACTACATCGACGGCGGATCCCTCGACGAAGCCACGATGCAGGCGAACCGCACGGACTTCGGCGGTTTTGAGCTCAAGCAGAATGTGCTGGTGGAACCAAAGCCGCAGGATCTCTCAGCCTCCTATCTTGGCATGCGCCACCCTCTGCCCTTCATGCTGGGACCGGTCGGGTTTCTCGGTCTCTACGCGGGCAATGGCGAGATAAAAGCGGTTCGCGCCGCCCATGCGGCCGGCATACCGTTCTGCCTCTCGACCTTCTCCATTGCGTCGCTCGCGGACCTGCGAGCCGAGACGAAAGGACCGCTGCACTTCCAGCTTTATGTGCTCGAGGATCGCACACTCTGCGAGGAGTTCCTTATCGCTGCGGAACAGGCAGGCGTTGATACGCTGTTCGTCACTGTCGACACTGCGATTACCGGCATCCGTGAACGCGATCTCCGCAACGGCTTCCGTTCGCTGACCCGAGTGACGCCGGGGCTGTTCGCCCGCCTGTCCGTTCGCCCGCGCTGGTTGGCGGAAATCGCCCTCGGTGGAATGCCCTCGGTGCGCGCGATCGAACATCGTCCGGAGTTCGGCCGCGGCGCGTTGGAGCAGGCGGCCAATCTGTCACGCGGCATCGACAAGGCGCTCTCGTGGAAAGACCTCGCCTGGCTGCGCGAACGCTGGACGGGCAAGCTGGTCGTCAAGGGCGTGCTTTCGGCCGACGATGCCGTGAAGGCACGCGATATCGGCTGCGACGGCGTCGTGATTTCAAACCACGGTGGACGTCAGCTGGACGGAGCGTCCAGCACGATCCGCGCCCTGACCGGCATTCGCGCGGCCGTCGGTCCGGACTTCTGCCTGATGCTGGACGGTGGCATCCGTCGCGGCACAGACATCATCAAGGCGATCGGTCTCGGTGCAGATGGCGTATTGCTTGGTCGTGCCTATGCCTACGGGCTGTCCGCGGCGGGAGAGCAAGGTGTCGCGGGCGTGATCGCCATTCTTGAAAGGGAAGTCTCTATAAGCCTGGCGCTGATGGGCATTGCTTCTGTCGATGAGCTGAAAGTGCGTGGCCGAGAGGTCGTTATTTCGCGAAGCAACATTGAGGCCCTCATAGAGCAGAGATGAATGCAGTCACAAAGACGTTGTGACGGACATCTTCCAGCTCTCGATTCCCTGCGATGCATGTTGACAGGCACGAAATCGACATCCGCCGCGCGCGTGATGACTATACCTTCGCCCTGACTGCTCGACGCAACGGCTACCGCGAAGTACTTTTGCGATAGATGGGCCCCCTGGATCACAACCATCCCGAGGCCTGTTTCTACGAGGCGCTGACCCGCCTGCCGACACTGCCCAATAGCCGATCCAGAGACCTGCTGCCCCCTTTGCTTAACCAAGACCGACTAATCTGAGGCGTCAATAGTGCGTTCGGCGGGCGCTTGCTTCCCGCTGTTTTCATTGTCCTTCTTCGCTTGATCGTGATGCCACTTTATAGCGAAGAACATGCCCGTGCCCAACACGAGAAGCTTGAACGGCAGGAAGACTACAGGGAACCAATCGAACCAGTTCCAGTCCATCATGTTGCATATCTCCAGGCGGCGCCGTCGGCTCTGTGATGAAGTGCGGTCGGAAGCTCGCCATTCAGATGTTCCAGCTCTGCACAGCTTCGATAACGCCTGTCGAGCTTCATATCAGGCAGGAAGGCAATGAAATGCTCATGGTCGTCTATTGTGGTTCACCTGATTGTCGGGCGAGCGCTCTTATCGCCAAATGCATACGTTTCAATAAAACTGTTGCCTGTACACATACATCTGGATGAAACGTCTTTGAATTTGCCATTTTGTCGCGTCACGTGGAACTTCGCCAGCCACAGCACATCGGCGTCCCTGGCACTGGCTTTGGGGTGAGCACCGCCGGAGCCACCGGCGCAGGTCGGCCAGGCTGGTTTACCCATTCAATCAGCGTCCCGTATCAACCACTTCATAATGTTCGACCGCCTGGGTAGCGATGGGTCCAGCGTCAAGGGCTGGGCCATCCTGCAATCGTCGATAATTTCTTCGCCGTCGCCCACTTTTTCCAATGATGGCAGACTCCACTGGCCGGCGAATCTTTGCGGATCGTTTCTTCGGCCCTTGTCTGTCAGGCGCACGGGACCGGAACCGGCCCCAATCAAAATGGTTGGGCCCGCTTCGGAGGGTCACATGTCGAAGCCAGCAACAAAGCAGCGGTCCATCTCCAGTCGGCTCGACCGTAACATCGAGGCCCTGCTGGAACGGCGACGACAAGAGGCGGCGAAAGCATCGCTTCAGGAGAAAGCAGCGGCAGCTATAACCCGTTTCGCTGGATCAATGATGTTTGTCTATATTCATGCCATTGTGTTTGGAGGGTGGATCATGGTCAACATTGGTATCCTTCCCATCCTGCCGGCTTTCGACCCGTCGCTGGTCGTTTTGGCAATGGTCGCTTCGGTCGAAGCAATTTTCATCTCAACATTTGTTCTGATCAGTCAGAACAGAATGGCGGAGGCCGACGACAAGCGCGCCGACCTCAATCTTCAGATATCGCTTCTTGCAGAGCACGAAACCACGCAGCTTTTATCGATTGTCACTGCTATAGCGGAAAAGCTCAGCCTCGATCTTGATCAGAAGCAGGAAATTGTAGAGCTTGAAGAGGACGTTACACCGGAGGGCGTTCTAGACACCATTGAAGAGATTTCAAGTGGAACGGGTAGGCAGTCTGATGGAAGTAAACCACCGGATAACACCTAGGGAAAAATACGGAATTGCGATGGCTTCTGTAGTATGGCCTGCTGGATCATCTCATTCTTCATTTTGCCATTGATCATGTGGCCGGCTCCGGGCTTCCTTCCCCATTCAGGTGGTCGTGTAACGTATGAGGCGCCCGGACCGAACCGTCTTCGTCCCTGTTTGAAGAGGTCAAATCGAAGGATTGCCGTCACATCTTCAACAGCGGGGAAGAAGACCAGGGCTATATCAGCCTTTGGAGCACGATGACCGACGAACCGGAAGGACTGCTACTCTGGCTCGACGACGATGGAGCCATGATCAATACTGATTTCTGGGCCTGCTCGACAACCCGCCGTTGGCCGACATGGGCGGGCTTTGAATCTTCGCCACTTCCACGGGGTCGCGCTCGCCTCTCAAATGAAAGCCGCGCGCAGTTCCAGGACTGCATCGGCGAAATTGGCCGGCGCTTCCTGCGGCACGTTGTGTCCGACACCTGGAAGTACGCGACGGTTGTAGAACCCGATGAATTTTACGCCTTCTTCGTCCTCTGGGGGAGGTGGATCTACGCCATCGTCCGCGCCCAGAACCACGATGCCTGGAACGGAAATATCGGGTTGGCGCGCCAGTCTCGCCTCGATTTCCGCATAGGCCGGATCTCCTGCAATGACGCCATAGCGATGCCGGTAGGAATGAATCACGACATCGATGAAGTCGGGATTGTCGAAAGATGCCGCGCTTTGCTCGAATGTGTGGTTGTCGAAGCACCAGGATGGTGACCAGGTCTTCCATAGAAAACGAGCGATCTCGCCCCTCTTCTCCTCCAGACCTTTGCGGCCTCGCGCTGTATGAAAGTAGTACTGATACCAGTCGCGGGCCTCCTGATCCGGCGCACCCGGCCTGGCGGCTCCAGCAATGTCCTGAATGTTGTAGCCCGCACCGGCACTGACAAGGCCGACTACTCTTTCGGGCCAAAGCGCCGCGACGATGCAGGCGGCTCGGCCACCCCAGTCGTAGCCCCCCAGAATCGCCTTTTCGATGTCGAGGCTGTCCATCAATGCCAGCAGATCCGCGCCCAGCGCCGCCTGCTCCCCGGAGCGCGGCGTTTCCGGCGACAGGAACCGGGTCGGGCCATAGCCTCGCAAAAATGGAACGAAGCAACGGTGACCAGCGGCGGCGAGGTAAGGCGTCACCTCGTCATAGGCATGCGCATCGTAGGGAAAGCCATGAAGAAGAATGGTCGGAACGCCGTTGGCAGGCCCTGCTTCGTAATAGGCAACGTCGAGCACGCCTGCGGAAGTGTGTTTCAAAAGAGTTTCTGGTGACATAATCAAGCTCCCCGGCGCTCAGCGCCAAAACCTCTTGGCATCAAGGGCGCATCCAGTGCGTCCTGAGCGGTTCTGATCAGCTTCGTCTTGTCGGCATGACAATCAGTTTATCTGGTCACGGTTACCGACGCTCCGCGTATCGGTTTCGTGATCATCAGTCGACAACCCTCGTAGACATAGATCAGTCTGCCTCTGCGTTACTGATGTCAGACGTCCTGCGGTTGTCGTCTGCAACACTCGCTCTGATTTTTGGTTTAGACTTCTATGTGCTCGTTACTGCGTATGTGCATGGTCAGTGTTTTGGGACAGTCTGTGGGAATTCTGGGAATTCATCTGGCGTCAGCACACCCTTCCATGTTCTGCGAGGAAGTCTAGCAGCGCCCTGACGCGCGAGGGCAGCGGGCCACCCTGGCCGACATAGACGGCGTGGAATGCTTCCCTGTCACCGGCATCGAGATGCCCAAACAACGACACAAGTCGACCGGCAGCAACATCCTCGCGCACGGTGAAGGCGGTGAGGCGGGCAAGGCCGACGCCAGCCAGGGCAAGATGGCGCAGCCCCTCGCCATCACTCGCCTGCACGCGGCCCGTGACGGGCACAACGCTGGTTTCATCATTTTCCCGCAGCGTCCAGCCATCAACGGCACGCACATAGCCGAAGCTGAGGCAATTGTGTCGTTCGAGATCGGCAATTGTGCGCGGTTCGCCGCAACGGTCGAGATAGGACGGAGCGGCAACGATGGTCAGCGCCGCCTCACCGAGCTTGCGCGCCACCAGGCTGGAGCTTTTCAGCGGTCCCGCCCGGATCGCAACATCCATGCGCTCGGCCAGAAGATCGACAACGGCGTCGGTCTGAATGATGTCGAGCGTGACGCCCGGATGAAGGGCGAGGAACTTCGGCAGTGCCGGCGCGAGGATATGGGCGGCATAGGAGGCGCTGGTGTTGATGCGAACGCGGCCAACTGGCTGTTCGCCCAGGCTCGCCGCCCGCTCGGCGTCTTCCAGATCGGCGAGGATGCGCGTCGCCCGCTCGTAGAAGGCGCAGCCTTCGGGCGTGAGCTGGAGCTGCCGTGTCGAGCGGTTGAGAAGCCTTGCACCAAGCCGCGCTTCCAGCCGTGCAATGAGCTTGCTGACCGCCGAAGGCGTCATGCGGGACGCGCGCGCGGCAGGCGAGAAGCCGCCGAGTTCGACCACGCGCACGAACACGTCCATCTCCCCCGATCGGTTGACTTCCAGTCGCGCCATGATGAATTCATCTCACAAGTGATATTCTTTTACGCATTCTATCTCATCAAACGCGAAAGGTCTATCTTTCTATAAATTGCTGCGAAAGAAGATCGGACTGCATCATGCCTCTGGCGCTCTACGCCCTGACGGCCGGAGCCTCGGCATCGGCGTCACCGAATTTGTCATCATGGCCTCCTGCCGGAGGTCAGCCGTGAACTGAACGTCACCATTGCTGCCGCGGACCTCGCATCGAGCATCAACATCGGGGCCTTCAATCCCGGCAACGCCATCGGTGCATGGGCAGGCGGCATGGTCATCGACCACGGACGGGGCCTTGCCTTCGCGCCGTTCGTTGCCGCGCTTTTCCCGGCCGCAGCCATTGCGGTTGCCGCCTTCGCCGCGACTACTGATCGGCGTTCCACGCAATCAGCCTTCGAAGGTCAACCTATAGGACCAAACAATCATGCCGAATGAACCCCGAACGGCGACTGTCAGCCGTCAACCGTGTAGAAAAACGATCCGTTCCCAAATCCTTGTTGGTGCGATTGCCCTCGTATCTGTCCTTCCTGGGCAGTCGCCAGCGCTGGCCGATGAGGAAAGCTGGGTTGGATCATGGATGGCGAGCCCGCAACCGATCTGGGACACGGACTTTGCCTTTCCGACCAAAATTCCCGCATCCGTTCAGGATCAGACCATCCGACAGGTCGTGCGGATCAGCCTTGGCGGTTCTCGCGTGCGCCTCGTCTTCTCCAACGCCTATGGCGAGCATCCGCTGAGGATCGGCGGCGCGAGCGTGGGGCTCGCCGGCCAAGGTGGAGGAACTGAACCGGACACGATCCGCAAGATCACTTTTAGCGGCAAGGATGGCATTGTCGTTCCGCCCGGTGCTCCAGCCATCAGCGATCCGGTGGAACTGAGCGTCGATGCGCACGCCCGGCTCGCCATCTCGATGTACCTGCCCGACGAAACGCCGCTGACAACCTTTCATTGGGATGGTCGTCAAACGGCATGGTTCGCACGGGGCGATCTCTCAGGCTCGGGCGATTTTCCGGCAAGCGGCGCCACGGATGCCCGCGTCTTTTTGAGCGGAGTGTTGGTCAATACGACGAACGATGGCGCGATTGTCGTCGTCGGGGATTCGATCACCGACGGTAACGGAGCGACGGTTGATGCCGATACCCGCTGGCCGGATTTCCTTGCGAGACGGCTCGCTCCGCATCGGATCGCGGTGGTGAACGGCGGCATTTCAGGCGGCAGGCTGCTTCAGGACAAGATGGGCGTAAACGTCGCGGCACGCTTGCAGCGGGATGTGTTCTCGCAGCCAAACGTGAAGGTGGTCGTCGTCCTCATCGGCATCAACGACATTTCCTGGCCGGGAACTGATTTCGCCCCGGATCAGGTGCGCCCGACTGCCGACGAGATGATCGCTGGCTACCAGCAACTTATAGCCCTCGCGCATACGAACGGTGTTCGGATCATCGGTGCAACGCTGCCGCCGTTTGAAGGGGCGCTCAGCGGAACGCCGCTCGGAAACTACTACCATCCCGACAAGGACGCACTGCGCCACGAAATCAATCGCTGGATCAGAGAAAGGGCCGCTTTCGACGCCATCGTGGATTTCGACGCGGTGCTCCGCGATCCCGCGCACCCCGCACGCCTTACGCCGATATTCGATTCCGGCGACCACCTTCACCCCGGCGACGAGGGCAATCAGGCGATGGCGGAAGCCATTGATCTCGATGCACTCCTCGGTCGCTGATCCAGCCTCGAACAAACGACAGGAACATATCATGGATTATCGACCGCTCGGCAAATCAGGCCTCAAAGTGCCGGTTCTCAGCTTCGGCGCAGGCACCTTCGGCGGCTCCGGCCCGCTGTTCAGCAATTGGGGCACTTCGGACGCTACGGAAGCAAGACGCCTCGTGGACATCTGCCTTGAGGCCGGTGTCAACCTGTTCGACACAGCAGACGTCTATTCTGACGGCGCTTCGGAGGAAGTGCTTGGCGAGGCGATCAAGGGGCGGCGAGGCGCGGTGCTGATCTCGACCAAGACCAGTCTGCAGATGGGCGACGGCCCGAACGACGGGGGTTCATCGCGCTTCCGGTTGATCCGGGCCGTCGAGGATGCGTTGCGCCGCCTTCAGACGGACTACATCGATGTCCTGCAACTTCACGCCTTCGATGCCGGTACGCCAGTCGAGGAAGTGCTTTCGACACTCGACACGCTCGTTCGCGCCGGCAAGGTTCGCTATACTGGCGTGTCCAACTTCTCCGGCTGGCAGATCATGAAGTCGCTGGCCGTCGCCGACCGCTACGGCTGGCCGCGCTATGTCGTCAATCAGGTTTATTACTCGCTGGTCGGGCGCGACTACGAATGGGACCTCATGCCGTTTGGTGAGGATCAAGGCGTTGGCGCAATGGTGTGGAGCCCGCTCGGCTGGGGACGCCTGACCGGAAAAATCCGACGCGGCATGCCACTGCCCGAAGGCAGCCGTCTACACGAAACCGCCAGCTTCGGTCCGCCAGTAGAGGACGAACATCTTTATCGTGTTGTCGATGCGCTCGATGCCGTGGCACAAGAAACCGGCAAGACGGTCCCCCAGGTCGCGCTCAACTGGCTGCTGCAACGCCCGACCGTTTCGTCTGTCATCATCGGCGCACGCAACGAGGAACAGCTTCGCCAGAATCTCGATGCTGTCGGCTGGAACCTGACGCCCGAACAGGTAGCAAAGCTGGATGAGGCCAGCGCCGTCACCGCACCGTATCCTCACTTCCCTTACCGGAGGCAAGAGGGCTTCGCGCGGCTCAGTCCGCCGATAGCGGGCTAAGGTCGATGGCACGCGTTGCCTGGAGCCGTGCGGAAATTAGAAAGACAATGTACGTGAGGCTCCCGATCAACCCTGGAGTCGCCCGCTGACGATTCCAGGCATCGGATTGCGCGGCTGCAGTATGCAGCGCGCCGGTTGCGGTGGTTATTGCGCGTGCAGACCATAGGCTGGCATCGACTGGACGAATGTCTGAAGAACGGCAGAGAAACGTCCTGCGAGGGACATGACGGAAGACATGCGGTGACCACTCATGTAAAACTGGTTGTATAAGCTTGTGGCACGGAAAATGCGCAAGAGCCGGACCCTGGACATATCACATTGAAAGATACCCTCGTCATCATGCGCCGAATGTCTTTTGCTCTCTCTTGCGGGATGATCGTTACGCTCGCAGCTGTCGTTGCTCCTGTTAAATTCGATGCCTCCTCCTCTGGTATTGCTGTCTTTCTGGCTGAAGCGAATGCCAAGAATGGCGGCGGCAATGGCGGTGGAAACGGTGGCGGTGGCGGAAACGGCGGTGGGAATGGGGGAGGTAACAGCGGAAAAGGTGGCGAGTCCCGTTCCAATGGCAAAGAAAACCAGCCGTCGGGAACCACGACAAAAAAGAACGCCATCGATGATGATCCCTCTCTTCCGGCAATCGGTGTCCGCCACAAACACGGGATTACGGAAACCGTTCTGGGGGGGCGCTACATAATGAGGGACGGACGCGGTCGCACAATCGTCAACCGGGCAGCGACGGCCTCCGATCGACGCAGGATCGAGGCACTGTTGCAGTAGCCTTCAGGTTTTACGTGCATCGCGCAGCGTCATCGCGGCTTCCGTGCGGTTGGTCACGCCGAGTTTGGTGAGGATTTGCGTCATATGATGCTTGACGGTCTTCTCCTGCAGATCGAGCTCGATTGCCACATGCTTGTTGCTCATGCCTACAGCAACCAGTTCCAGAACCTGCATTTCCCGCGGCGTCAGGCTTGCGATGAGCGCCGGCTTGCCGGGCGTCCTCTGGGTGCCTGCGGAAATCAGTCGCGCCGACAGGGTCGGTGCAACATAGCCTTCCCCCGCAGCGACCGTGCGGATGGCATCGGCAAGTGTTCGTGCGCCCACTCCCTTCAGAACATAGCCCACGGCGCCGCGTTCGAGCGCCGTAACGACGTCTTCGCTCGTCTCCGAGACCGTCAGCATGACGATCTTCTGCGAAGGTGCAACGTTCAGAATGGCTGGGATGGAGTCGAGGCCACCGCCCGGCATTGAAATATCCATCAACAATACGTCCGGTCGCAGTGTTGCTGCAATGCGGACCGCATCTTCGCCGGAACTGCCTTCGGCTGCGATCTCGAATCCGTCGATTTCCGACAGGCTCTTTGTCACCCCATTCCGGAACAGAGGATGGTCGTCCACGACCGCGACCCGTATCTTCGTACTCATCCTATTTCGTTTCCTCGATGCTTGTCGTCATGCGCAGGACAGTGCCGGTTCGCGACGACATGATTTCGAACGTTCCGCCCAGACTCTCAACCCGTTCACGCAATCCTGCAAGACCGAGGCTGGCCGGGCCTACGCGTGAGGGGTCGAAGCCAGTCCCGCGGTCGGCCACTTCGACGATGATGAGGCCGTCCTCAGCGCGTTGGGAAACCGCCTGTCCGGCTCCCCCGGCATGGCGGCAGGCATTGTTCAGGCCTTCCTGCACAAAGCGATAGATACAGATCTTGGCGGCAGGCGAAAGATGTTCGGGCGGTGCCGACAGCGACAGCTCCACGGTCGTTCCAGTCCGCAATTGGTGGGCACGGATGCTCTGCTGGAGAATATCCGGCAGGCTTGCGCCCTCAATCTGTGGCAGGACGAGGCCGCTGCAGATTGTCCGGATTTCCTGCATGGCTTCGTCGAGACTGGTTTTGATCGCGGCGATTTCGTTTTCCCGCGTCGCCTCAGGAGTGGATGATTTTCGCAGGGCTTCGCTGTCGAGACGCAACGCAGCATAAGCGAGAAGCTGGGCTGGGCCATCATGCAGATCTGCGCCGATCCGGCGCAGATATCCCTCATTTAGCGCCGTCGCGCGCCGTGTGGCACGCTGTACGCGGCCCCGCAGCGCCTCGTTCTGCGATAACGATTCCGAAAGTTGCTCCACACGTTGCTTCTCGGCGTGACGCTGGCGTTCGATCGTCCTGCTGCCGCGAAGAACGATCGCGGACAACAGAATGAAGAAGGTGAATGTAAAGGCGGCAACGGCGAACCACGTGTGCAGCCTCGTTCGGAGGAGACTCTGCTGGAATTCACCGGCGTCCTCATGGAATTCCGAAACTGCCACAACCTGTCCGGACCACGGTTGCAGAACGGGATTATAAATTTTCAGAACAGGCCGCGCCGGCTCAGTTTGCACACTTTCGTCACCCGTGGCCACGAACTGCGCAGCCATCTGGCCGGAGAAGGCCGTCTTGAGCATCTCGTTGAGGGGGTGTCTGGTTCCTGTGACGGCGTGATCGTTCGCGTACAGTACCTTCCCGTCAGAGCGCCAGAGGCGGAACACCAGGAGGCGGTTGCCAAGCGCCCCTTGCCCCAGCGTCTCGTCCAGCGCGCGCGCCGAAGCATCGTCAAGCACTTCACTGCTCTGCATGTCCGGCAGCAGAGGCGCAACCACGCTGTCAACGTAGAGTGCCGTCGTCGCGGCTGCGTTGCTGGTTACAGTATCCTCGACGCGGTCTGAAACGAAGGCGCCGACCAGCGCCATTGCACACACCGAAACAGCGCCCCCAATGCTGACGAACTGCACGGCAAGCGATTGGGAGTTCCAGCGGAAGATGAGATTGCTGATGCGCACCGGAGACTCGAGTGGGTTGCCGGAAGATGCGGCGAAATTATCTTTAGATTCTAGGGGAGCAGGACAGGCGTGGCAAGACGGCCCCCGTGTTTTAGCACGAAGCACCGGCACTTCCGGACCTTTGAACGGGCCAAACCTCGGACTTAGGTCCGTACAGAGGCGGAATCGGACGGGGGACGGTAGCGCCACAACCGGGCGGCGGCTAATTTCGCGGGAACGGTTCGTGCGCCCAATGCAAGACGAGCCGGCGAGGAAATCAAGGAGATTCAAATGGCTATGAACAACACCATCGTCCGGAGCGTTCTGGCACTGAGCCTGGCGGTCATACCCGCAACTGCCGGCATTACCGGGTTTGCAGCCCCTGCTTTTGCGAAGGGTGGCGAAGGCAATGGTGGCGGTGGCGGTAATGGCGGCGGCAATGGTGGCGGAGGAAATCATGGCGGCGACAACGGTAAATCCTCCTCCGGCAAATCCACGTCCGGCAAAGCGGAAGAACGCGGCAGATCATCGCGGGAAGCCCCACGTGGGAAAGCCTCCAGCGCCAAGGCGTCTAAAGCGTCCGTTGACAAGACCAGGGCGGTTTCACCCGGCCTGCGCTCTCTCAACCGCAACTATCGCGCCTACCTCAATACGAGTGATCCCCGCATGACGGCAGTTGCTGCGTATGCGCTGGCCTACGCTCAGTTCGAGGCGGAATACGGTGTCGATGCGGTCCCGACCGATCCGCAACTGAGTGACGAAGCTCTGCGGGAAGCGCTTGCAGGTTTTAGCAAAAGCGGTGTCGTGACGGATGCGACGCTCGACGAGGCCAAGTCCATCCTCGGCGTGGGAACCGAAGTCGGAAAGATCGATCAGATCCGCGAGTCGCTGCCGTCCGACGATACCGATCTTGAGTAAGCCATATTTCGGCAGCCGCCGGCCGGCGGTTGCCGAAGCCGTTTAATGGGCGGTGGTGCATGCATGAGGCCGACGACGCGACCAAAAGCGCTCGGTGCAAGCCGGGCGTAAGCCACAAACTCGACCTTATCATCCGGCCTGACCCGAAGACCCACAATGCGGGGTGACCATGGATCCCCGGATCAAGTCCGAGGATGATGAAACGCTGGCTGATCCCGACCGTTTGGTCGATGCAACAATGAATCTCGACGGTCCCGCGCCAGGACCGCAAACCCTACCAGCAGCAGAAACCACCGTCGACCAACAGGTCGACGCCCGTCACGAAGCTCGCAGCATCGGACAGCAGGAAGATCGCCGGGCCGACCATCTCGTTGACACCCGCCATACGCTGCATCGGTGTCTGCTCTTCGAAGAGCTTGGTCTGGTGCACCATTTCCGGCCGCGTATTCATCGGCGTCGCCGTATAACCCGGCGAGATGGTGTTGACGCGGATACCGCGGCCTACCCATTCCATCGCCATGGATTTGGACATGTGGATGACGCCCGCCTTCGAAGCATTGTAATGGCACTGCATCAGACCGCGGTTGACGATGACACCGGACATGGAGGCGATGTTGACGATCGCGCCACGTCCGTTTTTCAACATGGCGTTGGCTTCCGCCTGGCACGACAGGAAAACGCCCTTCAGGTTGATGTCCATCATCGTCTGGAACTGGCTTTCCTCCATCTCCTCCGCCGGATTTGCATTGGCAATGCCGGCCGCATTGACGGCGAGAGAAAGCGCTCCCAGCTCGGCCTCAGTGCGGGCAACCGCGTCGGTCAACGCCTGCTTGCTGGTAACGTCGGCGGCGATCTGAATCGACTTGCGCCCTGCCCTGGCAATGAAGTCGGCTGTCTGCGCCAGACCGTCATCGGTGCGACGGTCGAGAAGCGCGACATCGGCGCCGGACTGGGCAAGCCCCATGGCGATCCGCTGGCCGATACCGGAGCCGGCGCCGGTGACAAGCGCCACCTGGCCGGAGAGATCGAACAGTTTCGGCGCGTTGAGCGTGATGGTGGACATCGGTATTTCCTTCTTCAGATGGTTGCCAGTTCCATGACCGACACGTCGTTTGCTTCGTCACGGTTGAGGATGCCGGCCTGTTTTCCCTGCGCAAGCACGAGGATACGGTTGGAGACGCCCAGTACCTCTTCGAGATCGGAACTGACGACGATGACGGCCACACCGTCTTTCGCCAGACCGACGATGATATCGTAGATGCCAGCCCGCGCGCCGACATCGATGCCGCGCGTCGGCTCGTCCAGCACCACCACCCGCGGGCTGCGGGCAAGCCATTTGGCGATGACCACCTTTTGCTGGTTGCCGCCGGAAAGATCGGATGCAGCCTGTTCGCTGCGGCCCTTCACCCCGAATCTGGCGATTGCCTCCCTTGTGAAAGCGCGCTTGATGCCGGGTGTGATCCAGCCGGTGCCGAGACGGTCGAGATTGGCGTAGATCAGGTTTTCACCGATCTCGTGCTCCACCACCAGCCCCTGCAGCTTGCGGTCTTCCGGCACCATGACGATGCCTTTCGCGATGGCGTCCGCCGGGCTTTTCAGCGTCAGGATCTTGCCGTCGAGCAGAATCTCACCAGCGCTCGTTGGGTCGGCGCCTGCGATCGCGCGCACCAGTTCGGTGCGGCCGGCGCCGATCAGACCGGCAATGCCGAGGATTTCACCGGCACGGACGCCGAAGCTGATGTCTCGGAAAGAATTGCCCGTGCCAGTCAGCCCCTTGACCTCAAGCACCGTTTTTTCCTGAGGTTCGGGCAATGCCGGGAACAGGCGCTCCAGCGAGCGGCCGACCATGCTTTCGACGATGGTGCGTACCGGCGTCGCGCTGTCGGCAAACTCATGCACGCGCTCGCCGTCGCGCAGCACGACGATGCGGTCAGTAATCTGTCTGATTTCTTCCATACGGTGGGAAATATAGACGATGCCCACGCCCTCGGCGCGCAGTTTGCGCACCTGCTCGAACAGCGCCTGCGTTTCCGCGCCACCCAATGCAGCAGTCGGCTCGTCGAGGATAAGAAGCTTCGCGTCCAGCGCCAGCGCCTTGGCGATCTCGATCAACTGCTGGTTCGCAGTTGAAAGGCCCGCCACTTTCCGGGTGGCGGGAATATGCAGGTTGAGCCGCGCCAGCTGCTGCTGGGCCCTTCGCACCATCTCGGCGCGGTCGACAACGCCGTTTTTCATCAGCCAGCGACCGATGAACACGTTTTCGGCGATCGAAAGTTCCGGCAAAAGCTTCAGTTCCTGATGGATGAGCACGATGCCCTTGTCGATCGCCTCGCGCGGAGATGTCGGTGCATAAGGTTGACCAAGCCATGTCATCCAGCCTTCGGACGGCTCGCGGGAACCGGCGATGATACCGGAAAGCGTGGATTTGCCCGCGCCGTTCTCGCCTAGCAACGCCACCACCTCGCCTGGATAGACGTCGAGATCGACGTTTTTCAGAACCTCTAGCGGACCGTAACGTTTGCTGATGCCACGGAGCGAAAGAACCGGCTCGCGCATGACGGGACCTCCTGGGGAAGCAGTCGCAGCGGACATAGGCCACGGCTTTGCGTCCGAAATTGCGTAATGATAAATCAGAAAGGCCCCCGCGCCTCCGGCCGGATGCGCGGGGGCGTCGGATTACGGATGGTTGGCGATAAAGCCTGCGACATTTTCCTTGGTCGTCAGCGTCGCATCGCTCAGTTGCACGGCCGGAACCTTCTCGCCTCCAACAATCTTGACAGCCATCTCGACAGCCGTGCGGCCCATCTTCTGGGTCTGCTGCGTCGCGGTCACGTCGAAGACGCCGTTCTTGAGTGCTTCAAGGGCCGCCGTATCACCATCGAAGCCGCCGACGACGATCTTCTGCGAGGGGTTGGCGACCTTGATCGCCTGGGCCGCGCCAAGCGCCAGACCATCGGCCTGCGCGAAGACGATGGAGACATCGGGATTGGCCTGCAGCATGTTCTGCATGATCTGGAAGCCTTCGTCCTGGCTCCACATGCTGGACCATTGTTCAGCGACGATCTTCACGCCCGAATTGGCCTTGACCGATTCCATGCAGCCCTTGGTGCGATCGACTTCCGGCGTCGTACCCTTCTGGCCATGGATGATAACCATCTTGCCTGCGCCGCCTGCCTGCTTGATGATGTAGTCGCACACCGACCTGGCCGATGCGACGGAATCGGTAGCGAGGAAGGTGTCACCAGGCGCGCCGTCGGCATTGCGGTCAATGTTGATGACCGGCACGCCGGCGGCCTTGGCAAGCTTCACCGGAACGGTCGCGGCAGCAGCCCCGGCCGGGATATAAATCAGCGCGTCGATGTTCTGGGTCAGCAGATCCTGAATCTGGTTCACCTGAGTCGGGCCGTCGCCCTTGGCGTCGACGGTGACGACGGCAATGCCGCGCGTCTTGGCTTCGGCTTCGACGGCCTGCTTGATCTGGTTGAAGAAGTTCGCCTGCAGATTGGCGACGGCGAGACCGATCTTCTTGACTTCGGCGGCGTTGGCCGAGCCGAGCGACATGGCGAGAAGGGCGGCGGATGTCAGCAGAATGCGCGAAAGTTTCATGATTATTCCTCCATTTGTTGATTTTTGACCTTCGGGCAGACCTCCTCCCCTCCGGCCGTTTTTCACGCCTCCCGTGTCGGGAGGATCGTTTATTGCGCGGGCGGCGGATCGCCGTCTGCAGGCAAACTCAGCTTCTGCGGCGACGCAGGGTTTCGGCGCCCACGGCCAGCACGATGACCACACCGATGATGACCTGCTGCAGAAAGGGAGAGACGTTCAGGAGATTGAGGCCGTTACGCAGCACGCCGATGATCAGCACGCCGATCAGGGTTCCGCCGATACCACCCGCACCGCCCGACAGTGATGTCCCGCCAATCACGACGGCCGCAATCGTATCCAGCTCGTAACCGAAACCGCTCGACGGCTGCACCGAGTCGAGACGCGCCGCCAGCACGATGCCGGCCAGGCCCGCAAGAACCGCGCAGGCGACGTAAACACATATCGTGACCAGCGGCACGTTGATGCCGGCGAGACGCGAAACCTCCGGGTTACCGCCCACGGCATAGACCGTACGGCCTTCCGAACGGAACCGCAGGAACGCCCAGGAAATCAGCACGACGACCAGCATCAGAAGCACTGTGGCCGTCAGGACGCCGAAATGGCGGTCGATCGCCAGCATCATGAACCAGTCGGGAAAACCGACGATCTGCTGGCCGTCGGTAATCATATTGGCAAGGCCGCGCGCCACCGACATCATGGCAAGCGTGGCGATAAAGGCCGGCACCCGGAAGGCGGTGACGAGAATGCCGACGACGAGGCCACAGGCCGCCGAAGCGACGAGCGCCAGCGCAATCGCCATGCCCATAGGCATCCCGGCAACGTTGGCCGTCCAGCCCATGATCATCATTGAAAGCGCCAGAACCGAGCCGACAGACAAATCGATGCCGCCGAGCAGGATCACAAAGGTCATTCCGACGGCCATAATCCCGAGAACGGTAATCTGGTCGAGAATGTTCAGCCCGTTCCTGAGTGACAGGAAGTTCTCGCTGGCGAAAGTCAAAAACACGCACAGCAGCATCAGGCCCAAAAGAGGCCCCGTCGCGCCGCTCAGCCAGGCAAGGGGGCTCCTGGCGTGATTGACCCCCTCATTGCGTTCTAGCGCGGACATGGCTCCTCCCGATGACTGTCTTGCATTTTTTAAACCGATTAGAATAATTATTCATATACGGTGAAACATGCATAATCCACCTGAGAGAAGCTTGTCAATAGGGCGTTTACAGTGAGACGCTCCCGCCATGGCCATCAACAATCAGCAATTCCGGCTTGACAGAAACCCCATATCTGCAATTATATAAACATATGCATAAATATTCACACGCATGTTTTGAAGAGGATTCCATGCAGCCCAAAGAGCTAGAGCGCATTGCGCGCCAGATCCGCCTGCGCGACGTCCAGGCTGTTTTTGAAGCGGGCGCGGGCCACATCGGCGGCGAAATGTCCGCCATCGACATCATGACCGCCCTCTATTTCCGCGTTCTGCGCATCTGGCCAGACGAGCCGAAGAACCCGGCCCGCGACCGTTTCGTGCTTTCGAAGGGACACACGGCCTGCGCGCTTTATGTGACCTTGGCCAAGCGCGGCTTCATTCCGGAGGAAGAAATCTCGACCTTCCTGCAGCCGAATTCCCGCCTTAACGGCCATCCGAACTGTAACAAGGTTCCAGGTGTCGAAACCAACACCGGTCCCCTCGGCCACGGGCTTCCCGTTGCCGTCGGTATGGCGAAAGCGGCCAAGCTTTCCGGCGCGGATTATCATACCTATGTGATGACTGGCGACGGCGAGATGCAGGAAGGCTCCAACTGGGAAGCCATCATGGCGGCGGCGCAATTTGGTCTCACCAATCTGACGCTGATCATCGATCATAACCGTTTCCAGCAGGGCGCTGCCATTGCCGACACCAACGATGTCGCGCCGTTGCGCCCCAAGCTTGAGGCTTTCGGCTGGGAGGTGAGCGAAATCAACGGCAACGTCATGGCAGAAGTGGTCCCGGCGCTGGAGCATCGCGGCGATCGTCCGCATTGCATCGTCGCCCATACCAACAAGGGTCATGGCATCTCCTTCATGCAGGACCGCGTCGACTGGCACCATAGGGTCCCAAGCAGGGAACAATACGAAATCGCCGTCAAAGAACTTTCGGAGGCATTGTGATGAACGCGCCCGTAACCGTCGCCAAACTCCATGATTGCCGCGACGCCTTCGCGGAAACGCTGGAGGCGCTGGCAGCCGTCAACGACAAAGTAGTTGCTGTCTGCAACGATTCGGTCGGCTCTTCGAAACTCGGCGGCTTCAAGTCGAAATTCCCCGAGCGCCTCGTCAATGTCGGTATTGCCGAACAGAACATGGTCGGCGTCGGCGCTGGCCTTGCGAATGGCGGCCAGTTGCCCTTCGTCTGTGGCGCATCCTGCTTCCTCACCGGCCGCGCGCTGGAGCAGATCAAGGCCGACCTTGCCTATTCGAATGCCAATGTGAAACTCATCGGCATCTCCTCGGGCATGGCCTATGGTGAACTCGGGCCGACGCATCATTCCATCGAGGACTTCGCCTGGACCCGCGTTCTGCCGAACCTGCCTGTCATCGCCCCCTGCGATCGCGTCGAAACGGCTGCCGCCGTCAAGTGGGCGGCAGAGTATGCCGGCCCGTGCTTCCTGCGCCTGTCGCGCATCGGCGTGCCGGACCTTCTGCCGGAAGACCACGTTTTCATACCAGGCCGCGCCAATCTGCTGCGCGAGGGCTCCGACCTGACGCTGATCGCCAACGGCACGCTGACGCACCGTATCGTCAAGGCCGCCGATATTCTCGCGAGCCGTGGCGTCAAGGCACGCGTGCTGAACATGGCCACCGTTCGCCCAATCGACGAGGCGGCCATTGTCGCGGCGGCCAATGAAACCGGCGCGATCCTGACGGCCGAGGAACATTCAATCTTCGGTGGTCTCGGTTCAGCCATCGCCGAAGTCGTGGTCGATCAGGCGCCCGTGCCGATGAAGCGGCTCGGCGTTCCCGGCGTCTTCGCTCAAACCGGTTCAGCCGAATGGCTGCTCGACGAATTCGGCATGGCGCCCGCCGCCATCGCTGACGCGGCTGAAGCGCTGATCAAGCGAAAATAAGTCTCCTCCCAGGGTCGTCGCGTGTCTTCGGATGCGCGGCGACACCCTTTTTCAGTAAAGCAGACGTTTTTTCTTTGAACCGCCTAAGGCTGGGGCAAAGAAATTGTGCGAAAATGACCGCCGCCGACGAAAGAACTCAAGTGATGCGCGCAATTCTGTCCATCGATCAGGGCACCACCAATTCCAAGGCCATTCTCGTCGCGGAAACCGGGGAGTTGCTGGCGCGCGGTTCGTCACCTGTCGGGATCGCCTATCCGCAGCCCGGATGGGTGGAACAGGACCCGAACCGCATCTGGGCCTCGGTTCGTGAAGCGATTTCCGCCTGCCTTCTGGCCGCGCCCTCTGACGTCAATGTCGAGGCCGTCGCCATTTCCAATCAGCGCGAATCCGTGACGATCTGGGACGGCGAAACAGGCGAGCCGCTCGGCCCGGTCCTAAGCTGGCAATGCCGTCGCACGGCGCAGGACTGCGCCGACCTGATCGGCAGGGGACATTCCGACCGCGTCATGGCATTGACCGGTCTGCCGATCGACCCGATGTTTCCCGGTGCGAAGATGCGCTGGCTGCTGGAGCGCGCGCCAAAGGGCCGCAAGCTCCGCCTCGGCACGATCGATAGCTGGCTCATCCATTGTTTCACAGGCGGCAAAGTGCATGCCTGCGATGCCTCCAATGCCGCCCGCAGCCAGGTGCTCGATCTCAACCGACAGGTCTGGAGCGAGGAGCTTTGCGAACTCTTCGGCGTCGATATCGACGCATTACCGGAACTGCGCGACAGCAGTGGCGATTTCGGCGTGACGCTTGGCGTTCCCGGCATCAAGGACGGCACACCGCTTCTCGCAGCCATCGGCGACAGCCATGCGGCTCTCTTCGGCCACGGCGCTTTTTATCCCGGCGACGGCAAGGTGACCTTCGGCACCGGCTCCTCGGTCATGACGACCCTGCCCCATTTCATCGCGCCTGAACGCGGTATCACGACCACGGTCGCCTGGCGGCTTGGCGGAAGGCCGACTTTCGCTTTCGAAGGCAATATTCTCGTATCCGCCGCCTCGCTGCCATGGATGACGGAAATCCTCGGCCTGCCTGATGTCGCCGCGCTTGTCGAACTTGCCGCCACTGCCGAGCCAGACGGCCCCGGTTTCGTGCCGGCCTTTGTCGGCCTTGGTGCGCCCTATTGGGATTCGGACGCACGGGCGCTGTTTTCACAGATCAATTTCAGCACCACCCGCGCGCAGATGGCCCGCGCCGTTACCGATTCCATCGCCCTCCAGGTTCGTGACGTCTTCGCGACCATGCGCGCGCAATCGCCAACCGGTTTTGGGCGACTGTTCGTGGATGGTGGTCCAAGCCAGAACCGCTTCCTGATGCAATGCGTCGCAGACATGCTGGAACATCCTGTCATCCAGCACGACGCGCCGGAAGCATCGGCGCTCGGCGCCGCCTATCTCGCGGGTCTCGAACTCGGTGTCTGGAGCGATCTCGATGCAATCGCGGCGCTGAACAACCAGGGCAACGTCATAGCGCCGTCAGGCGGTGACAGCAGGCGGGGGCTCGGGATCTGGCGCGACGCGATTGCACGCTCGACCTTGCCTGTAACCTCGGGTAATGGTGAATAAAAATTCACCATGGAGGGCTTATGGGCAGGCTAAACGAACTTCGGATGATATCCCGCGTGGCGCAGATGTATTTCAGCGAGCACAAGCGACAGGCGGAAATCGCGCAGCATCTCAATCTGTCGCAGGCAACCGTGTCGCGCATGTTGAAGCGTGCCGAAGCGGAAGGCATCGTCCGCACCAGCATCATTCCGCCGCCCGGCACCTATGGCGATCTGGAAGCGCAGCTACGCGAGCGTTTCGATCTTCCGGAAGCCATCGTCGTAGATTGCAGCGAGGATCGCGACGGCGCCATCATGGCCCGTATCGGTGAGGCGGCGGCGCATTTTCTCGAGGTGACGCTATCGCAGAACGAGATCATCGGTGTTTCCAGCTGGAGCCAGACAATCTTTAAGATGGTGGAAAACATCCACCCTCTGAAAGGTGCAAAAGCGCGTTATATCGTCCAGACCCTGGGGGGCATGGGTGATCCCTCCGTGCAGACGCACGCCACCCAGATCACTACCCGTCTCGCGCGACTGACGGAGGCCGAACCGAAACTGCTGCTCGTGCCGGGCGTCGCCACCTCGCGCGAGGCGAAGCTTTTGATGCTGGCTGATCCTTTTGTACGCGAAACCATCGATCTTTTCGGTTCAATCACACTCGCCATCGTTGGCGTCGGCGCTGTCGAGCCGTCGGAGCTTCTCGCCCGCTCCGGCAATATCTTCTCCGCCAAGGAGCTTGCCGATCTCGCACAGGCGGGCGCGGTCGGCGACATATCGCTGAGGTTCTTCGACAGGCAAGGCAAGCCGGTCAAGACGCCGCTGGACGACCGGGTCATCGGATTGCCGCTGGAGAACCTCTCGAATGTCGACCGCGTCATCGCGCTCGCGGGGGGCTCGAAAAAGACCGAAGCGATCGCCGGTGCGCTCAGAACCGGCGTGATCGACGTGCTCGTCACCGACAAATTCACCGCCGAACGACTGGTCGGCACATAAACATGGCCATTATCCCGTAAGGAGAAGATATGAGGCGTTTTGAGGGTCAATCCGTATTCGTGACTGGAGGCAATAAGGGCATCGGTTACGGCATCGCCCGCCGTTTTGCCGAGGAAGGTGCGAAAGTCGCCATCGCCTCTGTCGACAAGGACACACAGGATACCGCGAAGAAACTGGCCGATGAGACCGGATCGATCACCCATGGCGTCATACTCGATGTGCGGGATGCGGCAGCCGTTCGTGACGCCTATGGTGCTGCTGAAGATGCCGTCGGGGCACTTTCCGTCTCCATTCAGAATGCTGGCGTCATCACCATTTCCAGGATCGAAGATCTGACGCAGGAGCAATGGGATCTAAATCTTGACGTCAACACCAAGGGGGCGTTCCTCTGCTGTCAGGAGGCGATCCGCCGCTTCCGTGCAAGCGGCATCAAAGGCCGCCTTGTCAACACAGCTTCCGGCCAGGCCCGACAGGGGTTCATCTACACGCCGCATTACGCCGCGTCCAAATTCGGCGTTGTCGGCCTCACCCAGAGCCTTGCCAAGGAACTCGCACCGGAAGGCATCACCGTCAACGCCATTTGCCCCGGCATCATTCATACCGAAATGTGGGATTACAACGACCGCGTCTGGGGCCAGATGCTCGGCGATTACAAGCCCGGCGAGCTGATGGCCGAGTGGGTGCGCAACATTCCGATGCGCCGCGCCGGCACGCCCGCCGAAGTCGCGGCACTCGTGGCGTTCCTGGCATCCGAAGACGCCGCCTATATCACCGGACAGACGATCAATGTCGATGGCGGTTTGATTATGTCGTGAAGTGTCTGTTGGTCAGGCAACAGGGTTCGGTGGTCCCTGCGTTTTTCAACGCTGCGCTTGTAACGCGGACGGTGGCAGCGGCTCGCGCTCAGGAAACGAAGTTTCCATCTCCGCAAAGGCCGTCTGAAGCAGGTATTGCAATCCCGGATGCCCGCCGCGGTGCGTTCATGCCAGCGGCGAGTTAACCGGGATGATTCGCTCGCTATCTTCGGCAGACAGCACCGGCAGCCCTTGCTGATCGTCATTGCCCATTGCGGCAAAGACGTCCTTCACGATCTGGACGTTGTCTTGAATGCTCGTAAGGTTCCTCCATTTCTGTGGTTCGGGTCGCGCGGGATCTGGTGGGCACCCAACGCCCACGGCGGACTCTTGCTATATAAGGAAGCCGTGATGTCGCACTTTTCTCCGCCGAAAGGCCCCAAACTGCGGACCTGACGGTGGGGACGAGTCGGCTGCGCGGTCTGGGTGTTCGTCGAGGCTACTCGTGCTTCTTCATGTCGTGCAGCTATGTTGATTATCGCGCGAATTTGCCCACTTTTTCATTTCGGAGCGATCCGCTCCACACCGCCACAAGAGGTTTTCAGTCAACACCAAGATGAGATTGAGTGGCACAACGCGAAATGGAAACGGGACGCAGCATTTCCGCATCTCCGCATGTTCGCATCGCGGAGCGTGGCCTTGATCGGGTTTGAATTTTTGAACGTTCATTTCGTTGAATCGACGAAGCCGCAGACGGCGCAGTTGATGGGGTACGGTGCGACGACCCGGTGGTTGGATGCTTACGGAAATCCGGCAGGTGATCAATATTTGAAACTAAGCAGCCCAGTCTTCCACTCGTAATCCGGGTACGCGGTCAAATTCACGGCGATTATTGGTAACCATAATCAGTCCGCGCGAGCGCGCGTGTCCAGCAATCAACTGATCATATGGACCGATCGGAGTTCCACTGCGCGCCAGTTCGGCTCGCAATTGACCCGTATGGCTTGCTGCGAATTCATCGTATGGGAGCACCTCGAGGCGCGCCGCGAAGCCCTCCACAACGGAAAGGTTCTTTTCTGGACTGGCTGACTTTTCCGCTCCGTAAATCAATTCCATCAGGCTGACCGAACTGATGCAAAGCTGATCATGTGAGCGATTGAACGCATCGCGCACTTGCTGAGGTCGATTCTTGATCGTAAAAATGCAGATGTTGGTATCCAGCATGTACTTCAGCATCAGAATGCCTCGCGCTCCTGCGAAGCAGCCTGGTCACGCTCAATCATAAAATCGGACGTCGCCTCCGCCCCTTCAAACCAACTGTCCCAGATCTCACCAGCTGGTGCAATGATGCGAGTGCGTCCCACCGCAACGATATCGACACGCTTTACGTCATCGGGCAAAGCAACCGCCTTTGGCAAACGTATTGCCTGGCTCCGGTTGCTCTGGAATACTGCGCCCTGCTCCATCTGCATACCTCCCAATTACATCGATAACGACGTAGCCTATGTAGCTCCTCGTGCGGGATATGTCAATGGGATATACAACACAGACATACTTAAGCACATGCGATCAGTCGTCTTCGCCTTGATGAGATGTGAACCGTTGTTCCAGACGCTGACGTTCTCAGCGGGTCCCATGTGAGCTCGTTAATTTGATAGACAACTTGAGGCGCCACTCCTGCGCCAGTAGACGTCTTGCTTCACGCAGTTGAAGGAATGAACCAAAGACATTTTGTTTTCTCTGCCCACAAAATGCCGTACGGGAAAATGCATCGGGTCTCTGTCGCAATGGATATGTGGAACTGACGCGGAGATTAAGTTCGATAATATCCGCACATTAGCGGAGATTCGACGAGCCGCCCGCCGCACAAATCTGAAGCGGAATCAGGCCTAGCCTGAATACGGGGTCTTTCCGCTATTTAAACAAGGATCACTTTATTTAAATAAACTTCCAGCTTAAGTCAGCGCGCTTAATTGGCGGACGGTCATCCAGCGGTACGGGATCTATAATCCTTACACTGGCCGGGGTGCATCAAGGGCTTTGCTGCTGCACGGACCACACAATCTACGAGACATTCCAGCAACCATATTCTCAGGCAAACCGGGTCTTGTTTCGAGCAACTTCTGACACGCAGCCGCTTCGGCTGGGCAGAGTGAACCTCTAGGAAGGATCCTTTTCAGAGCGCAGGGAAAATCCGAACGACACCATCGTGAAACCCGCCACCAGGAGATCCGCCGCCAGAATGATGTCCGGCCCGGCTCCAAGACCAAGGCCGCGGTCGGTGACCAGCCACGCGACAAAGAACAGGCTGGTCAAGCCGCCCGCAAGCAGCGATGCAGCCCCCCGGCGGGGACGGATCGTTTCCCCTACCCAGAGCCGCAACAGCGAAAGACCGAAAAAAAGACAGCAGAAAAGCAGGAAACCGACGGGCGACTGCAGGCCTTCGTCGACACAGACCATAGATCCCATCACCGCCTGCAGGGCGCCGATAACAATCCAGTCTGGATAAGATGCGGGGCGCGCAAGCCGCATGATGATGATCGCGAAGAGCAGACCGCCCAGCATTGGCCCGATGCCTGGAAGATAACCCTCGAAATTTCGGCCCAGGAACCTGTTGGCGAAGCATAACAGGGCAAAATCAACGAG
Organism: Rhizobium sp. GR12; assembly: GCF_036596185.1. Classification (NCBI taxonomy): domain Bacteria; kingdom Pseudomonadati; phylum Pseudomonadota; class Alphaproteobacteria; order Hyphomicrobiales; family Rhizobiaceae; genus Rhizobium; species Rhizobium sp. GR12. The sequence continues at coordinate 137,759 of NZ_JASXTH010000011.1, forward strand.
AATGACGCCAAGAGCGACTACCCTTAGCCAATCCGACGGTTTTTTGAAACGGTTCGGACCGGTCTCCCCTCCCCTGCGGATTAAACGGCGAAGTTGCGAAAAGAACGACGGGGCACGCTGGTGGGGAAGAACGTGCCCCGTCGGATGTCCGGCAATGAGCACTGCGGACATCACAGGCCCTGACTGTGGGGGACGACACGTCAGAACCATTTCTATCGAAGGCGCATCGGGCGCGAGGTCTCCGTGACCTGTGGAAAGGGCCGGATCGCGGTGGATTGGAAGCGACTGGCACGAAACATATTCCCCATCCTGCATCATTTTCGGCAGACGCCTCCTCCAGTGGTAACCGGCCTGCATTCGGGATTGTACCGGTCATCCCGACCGGATCGCTGCTGCATGACCTTTATACATACATACAAAACGTTTGTAAATTTGAACTGTTATCTTTCCTTATCAGCGCACCCCATGCGTGGTCCGTGATGTTTCAGGAATGATTCAGTTTCGACCTGAGGGTTTTTGCTGAAGTCCGGCCAGCAGGGTGGTGACCAGGAGGCTTCCATCCTGGGAAAGTGTAAAGACCCCCTTCCTCAGAGCCCATTCTGTTACGAGCCCGCCCATGGCCGCATAAAGCATGGACGCCGCCTTCTCCGGTGTCCATGGCTTTACCATCCCGGGATTTCGCTCGACCGCCGTGAATATGCGCACGAGCAGCTCGTGCATTTCTTCGGCAAACGCATTCTGTGCGGTCTCATCTTTTTCCGCCAGAACGATATCAAGCCGCATCATCACCCGCAGCAGACCTCGCTGACGGGGATCCTGCTCGAGCTGCCTGAAGGTATCGGTAATGATGTCACCGAGTTTTTCAATGGAAGCGGAACGGCTGTCCTCGGAAAGCTCGTCGGCAAATCGCCTGAACGGTTCCTGCGCCTCGTTCCTGAGGGCGAGCAGAAGCCCGTGCTTGTTCTTGAAATGCCAATGGATCGCACCGCGGGTCACGCCGGAAAGAGCAGCGATTTCCTCCAGGCTGACATTGTCGTAGCCCTTGTCCAGAAACAGGGTCTCCGCCGCCTGCAAGATCTGGCGACCGGTTTCCGCCGCCTGCTCCTTGGTTCTCCTCACGTATGCAAACTCCCTGACTGAATTGCGCCGTTGCTTTTCTACATGGACCAACTCGGGAAAAGCAAATCGCCGGCAAAGCCAGGGCAATTCCGCAGCCAGAATGGCTGGCCCCGCCGCAACTCGTCACGGCGGGGCGGCAATGCACCAGGCTCAGGCGGTTTTCGGTTTCGCCAGCTTTTCGGTCTTGCGGCGAAACATCCCCGATATCAGGACGAAGAAGACCGGTACGAAAACAATCGCCAGCAAGGTCCCGGTCACGGTGCCGAAGAAGGTAGCAAAGCCTATTGCCTGCCGAGCACCGGCACCTGCGCCCGTCGATATGACCAGCGGAATGACGCCCAGACCGAAGGCAAGCGACGTCATCAGAATCGGCCGGAAGCGGAGTTTCGCTGCCTCGCAAACCGCCTCGAACGCAGTTTCGCCGAGTTGTGCCATTCGCTCACGTGCGAATTCGACGATCATGATGCCATTCTTGCCCGTCAGACCGACCACTGTCAGGAGACCCACCTGGAAATAGACGCCATTCGACTGACCGCCGATCCAGGCACCCAGAAGCGCGCCAAGAATACCGACCGGCATGGCAAGCAGAACCGCAACAGGAATGGTCCAGCTTTCATAAAGCGCCGCAAGGCAGAGGAACATGGTCGCCAATGCCAACCCGTAGAGAGGAAGGGCGCCAGCACCGGCGTCTTTTTCCTCAAGCGACATTCCTGTCCATTGCAGGCTGAAGCCTGGCGGTAATCTGGTGGCGAGCGCCTCCATTTCCGCCAGCGCCTCGCCCGAGGAGAATCCCGGGGCTGCGGACCCTTCGATTGCCATCGCCGGCAGAGCATCATATCGGCTGACCTGCTGAGGCCCGAAGACCCAGTTCTGGCTGGCGATGGTCGACAGATCGACAAAATCGCCGTTGGCGTTTGGCACCCGCCAGAGAGCAAGATCTTCCGGCCCGGTTCGGGCAAGCGGTTCGCCCTGCACATAAACGCGCTTCATGCGTCCCTCGTAAAGGAAGTCATTCACATAGGAACTCGACCAGACGGTGGTCAGGAACGACCCTACATCCGCGGCGCTGAGGCCCACGGCCCCGGCCTTGCCCCAGTCGATATTGAGTTCGAACTGGGAGGCATCCTCCACGCCGTTCGGCCTGACGGCCATGAGCTTCGGGTTTTGGGCAGCGAGACCCAGCAGCATGTTACGCGCTTCCAGAAGCTGCTCGTGACTCTGACCGGAGCGCGCCTGAAGGAAAGCAGTAAAGCCGTTGGAATTGCCAAGTTCCGTCACCGCCGGTGGCACCAGGGGAACCACGATCGCCTCCTTGATGCCACCCATCAATGGCCCGAAGGCACGCGCGGCGATGGCCTGGGCTGAGTTCTCCTTACCCTTGCGCTCTTCCCAGTCCTTCAGCTTGACGAACATCATGCCCATGTTCTGGCCCTGGCCGGCAAAGGAGAAGCCGCGAACAGAGAAGACCGCCTCGACATTCTTGCCCTCGGCATTCATGTAGTAATTTTCCACCTTGCCCAGAACGGCCTCGGTGTTTTGTGCGGTCGATCCGGGCGGCGTCTGGATGATGGTGAGCAATGTCCCCTGATCCTCATCGGGAAGGAACGAAGTGGGCGTCTTCTGATAAAGAAAGACCATGGCACCGACCAGAAGCAGATAGACGAGGAACATCCTGACCGGCCTTTTCGCGGAAGCCCTGACGATATTGCCGTATCGTGTCGTCAGCCAGGAGAAATTGCGCTCGAACCAGTTGCTGAAACGGCTGGCCAGTCCGGGCTTTGCATTGTGGTCATGGGCCTTCAGCATCGTGGCGCAGAGCGCGGGCGTGAATACCAGAGCCACCAGCACCGAAAGCGCCATGGCCGCGACGATCGTCACCGAGAACTGCTTGTACATTTCACCCGTTGCGCCGCCGAAAAACGCCATCGGCACGAAGACGGCGGAGACCACCATGGCGATGCCTACAAGAGCGCCCTGGATTTCTCCCATCGATTTTTTGGTCGCGGCGACGGGATCGAGATGCTCGTCGCGCATGATACGCTCGACATTCTCCACCACCACGATCGCATCATCGACCAAAAGCCCGATCGCCAGAACCATGGCGAGCATGGTGAGCGTGTTGATCGAAAATCCGAGCGCCGCCATGATGCCGAAGGTCCCGAGCAGAACCACCGGTACGGCCAGCGTCGGTATCAGCGTTGCGCGGAAATTATGCAGGAAGATCAGCATCACGAACACGACCAGCACGATCGCTTCAATGAGCGTGTGAATGACCGCCTCGATGGAAAGCGAAACGAACGGCGTCGTGTCATAGGGAATGACGTAGCTCACGCCGGCAGGAAGGAATGCGCCGAGATCTGCCACCCTGGCCTTGACCAGTTCCGCCGTTTCCAGCGCATTGGCGCCGGATGCCAGCTGGATCGCCATGCCCGAGGAGGGCTTACCGTTGTAGAAACTGGTGATTTCGTAGTTTTCCGTTCCCAGTTCCGCCCGCGCCACATCGCGTAGCAGCACCAGACCACCGTCGGTATCGGCGCGCAGGACAACGCGTTCGAAATCCTGCGGCGTCTTTAAAAGCGACTGGGCCGTGACGGTGGCATTGAGCTGCTGACCATCCGGTGCCGGCATCGCACCAAAAGAACCAGCGGATATCTGCGCATTCTGGGCGCTGATCGCGTTGATGACTGTGGTTGGAGATAGGCCGTAATATTTCAGCTTCTGCGGGTCGAGCCAGATCCGCATTGCGTATTCCGACCCGAACACTTCGACCTTGCCGACACCTTTCAGCCTCGAGATCGGTTCGACCATATAGGAGTTCAGATAGTCGGACAGATCGATGGCGCTTCGGGCTCCATCATCGGAAATCAGCGCGACCACCATCAGGAAGCCGGTCGTCGATTTCTCGACGGTCAGGCCCTGACGTGTCACCTCAGACGGCAGGCTCGCTTCGGCCTGACTGAGCTTGTTCTGGACCTGAACCTGCGCGATGTCGGGATCCGTGCCCAGATTGAAGGTGAGCGTGACGGTGGCGCGACCGGTCGATGTCGTCGAGGAATCGATATAACGCAGCCCGTCGAGACCCGTCATTTCCTTCTCGATGATCTGCACCACGGTATCGGCAACCGTCTCGGCAGACGCGCCGGGGTAGGTCGCGCCGATGACCACGGAGGGACCGGCTATCGCGGGATATTGCGAGATCGGCAGCCTCATGATCGACAAGACACCGAGACCCATGATGATGATCGCAATGACCCATGCGAAAATGGGTCTGTCTATGAAAAACCGTGCCATGGATCAGTTGCTCCCGACCCGGGCAGCCTGCTGGCCCGCCGGCTGTTGCTCTATTTCCACCGCCGCACCCGGTGCCACCTTCTGGAATCCGGACAAGACAATCTGGTCCCCCGGTTTCAGACCGCTGCTGGTCACCCAGCGGTTGCCCGCGCCGGTGACGATGGTCACCCGACGAAGAGCGATCTTGCCGCCTTCCACGATCCAGACGGATGCCTCACCTTTGGCATTGCGCATGACGGCACTTTGCGGCACGAGGATCGCGTCCCTGGTGACGGCCTGCGGCAATTCAACCTCGACATAGAGGCCCGGCAGAAGCCTGTTCTCTGGATTGGAAAATGAAATTCGAAGTGTGACCATGCCCGTCGTCGGTTCGACCCTCGGTTCGGCCGCCTTCAGGTCGCCCTTGATCGGATAGATCTGTCCGTTCGGCAGGATCATGGTCGCCACGGAAAGCGATTGGCTGGTGCCAACCCGCCTGTCGGCATTCCATCGCAACAGGTCGTTTACGGACTGCGTGACGTCAACGTAGATCGTATCGAGCGCGCGGATGGTCGTCAGGGCCGTGGTCTGCTGGGCAGCGACGAGAGCACCGGCCGTGGTCTCGGAAAAACCGATGACGCCGGAGATCGGGGCGCGGATCGTGGTTCTCTCAAGGTCGATCTCTGCCGTCGTCAGTTGCGCCTGCGCCACTTGCAGTGCGGCCCGCGCCTTGTTCCTCTCGGCGATCTTGTTGTCGCGGTTCGACGCCGAGCTGACATTGTTGGCGAAGGTTTCCTCCGCGCGACGTGCATCGACCACGGCGAAATCGTAGCTGGCCTGGGCCTGGGCGACATTGGCCTTCGCCGATTCCAGTGCCGCGACGTAGGTGTCATCCTCGATCTTGTAGAGAACCTGACCGGCCTCGACGCGTGCGCCTTCCTCAAACAGCCGTTCCCGGATGATGCCTGAGACCTGCGGTCGCACCTCCGAAATCGTGGATGGTTTGATACGTCCGGGCAAACGCGCAGTCAGCGTGAAATCCTCAGTTTTTACGGTTTCGACCGTGACCGACGGGGTTGGTTGTTGCTGTGCGAGCACTCTCCCGGGATAGAGGATGCAGGATAGAATCAACGCGAGGACCACGGTTCGCCCGCGCCGCCACTGACTTTTCTCGACCATTTTTTCACCTTTGATGCAACCGTGTGCTGTCGGACAGATCACAAACGTCCGATCATTCTGTCCTTATACATACATTCTGAATGTAAATATCAAGAGCAAATTAAACGGGCTAGATAATTTTCGATCCGGTTAATTCCGCAGCTCTTTGCCAAATCGCCTTTTGCGAAGCACCTGGAGCACCTCGTTTTCATGCACCTGACAGATGCGGCTGGCCTTTGAGCAGACCCTGGTGGTGCGCCATCAGGCGGACTTCAACCGCGCCAGGACCGAGGTCGACGCGGACCCGCCGAGCCCTCGCCGGATGACTGGTTCATCGCCTGACGTCCGGCCAAGGAGCATCCCCTGTTGTCGTTCAGGGAGAACGTGCGGCGTTATCCAATCAAGGAAAGACACTCGTCAGCTGCGTCGCCTGACATCGCGCCTCGCCGCAGTCGCAGAGCCTCAACCAGCGATAGCTGATGGGAGACGAGGGCTGCTGAGCCGGCTTCCATTCTACCATCTGAGCCGTAGGCGGTCGGCACCCGCGCCTGGAGCGATGATTGCTCTGACGACAGCATGAAGTGCGCCCGTCATCGCCTTGGGATGAACCGCCGACAACCAATGCACGCATTAATCCGGGCGCGCTAAAATAGATGATTTTGCCATGTGAATTCGTTTGAGCGCCGGGCAGATCTCACGAACACTTATATTTGGGCTGCCCGACCCTGAATGCGACGCCTGGCTGCGCCACAGCCCTTTCCTCAACTGGAAACAGCATACCCAGTTCTTGGTACTCCTGAAGAAATTGGCCCCTGCGCTCCCTTGAGCGTAGATCCACCACTGATATTCTGCCCGGATTAGCGCGACCACACGTGTATTGAGGAGTACGCGGCCGCGCCCGGGGAGGACATCATGAAGTTTTTGCTGGCGCTTTCGCGCGCCATTGATGCTGCCAATTCTGCTATTGGCAAAGGTATTTCATGGCTGCTGCTCGCAGCCATTCTCATCAGCGCCATCAATGCCGCCATGCGCAAGGCGTTCTCAATGAGTTCCAACGCCTGGCTTGAATCCCAGTGGTATCTGTTCTCTGCCGTGTTTTTGATCGCTGCCGCCTACACGCTCCTCAACAACGAGCACGTGAAGGTCGATTTGATCTACGGAAGCCTGCCGCGCAAGGGGCAATTGTGGGTCGATATCCTCGGGACCATCTTATTTCTCATGCCTTTCTGCCTCATCACGGTTTATCTCTCCTGGCCGGTGTTCCTGCAGAAATTTGCCTCGGGTGAAGTTTCAAACAATACGGGCGGCCTCATTCAATGGCCGGTCTGGGCGCTGATACCGATCGGCTTCAGCTTACTCGCCATCCAGGGCGTGTCGGAACTCATCAAACGCGTCGCAATCCTTCGCGGCGATATCCCCGATCCGGTTGCAGCGGCTGATGCCGCAGCAGCAATGCTCTGATCGAAGGAAGAAACAAATATGGCATTCCTTGCGGAAAATCTCGCGCCCATCATGTTCGCGGCGCTCATTATCGTACTGCTGTTCGGCTATCCCGTGGCCTTCGCGCTGGCTTTTGTCGGCTTTGTCTTCGGTTTCATCGGAATTGAGCTCGGCCTGCTGCCGGTAACGCTGTTCCAGGCCATTCCCGATCGTATATTCGGCCAGATGTCCAATGAAACACTTCTGGCCATACCGTTCTTCACTTTCATGGGGTTGATCCTTGAAAAGAGCGGCATGGCGGAAGATCTGCTGGATACGATCGGTCAGCTCTTCGGACCGGTCCGCGGCGGTATCGCCTTCGCCGTCGTTTTTGTCGGGGCCATTCTGGCCGCAACCACGGGTGTCGTCGCCGCCTCTGTTATCTCGATGGGCCTCATCTCGCTGCCAATCATGCTGCGCTATGGTTACGACCGTAAAATCGCCGCAGGGACGATCGCCGCCTCAGGCACGCTGGCGCAGATCATTCCCCCCAGCCTCGTGTTGATCGTGCTGGCCGACCAGCTCGGCCGCTCGGTGGGCGACATGTACAAGGGTGCGCTTGTTCCGGGTCTCATGCTGGTAACGGCTTATACGCTCTACATCATCATAACCTCGATCATCAGCCCGACGAAAGTCCCGGCGTTACCTTTGGAAGCACGCACCCTGCGTGGCACCAGGCTTCTGTTCAAGGTCATCACCTCTCTTGTGCCACCACTCGTGCTGATATTCCTCGTACTCGGCACGATCTTTCTCGGGATCGCGACACCAACGGAAGGCGGCGCCATGGGTGCGGTGGGCGCACTTGCACTCGCGCTCGCAAACCGCAGATTGAATTTCGGCCTGATCCAGCAGTCGCTCCATGCAACGGCAAAACTCTCGTCTTTCGTGCTGCTGATCCTGCTTGGCGCCCGCGTGTTCTCTTTGACCTTTTACGGTGTGAACGGCCATGTCTGGGTCGAGCATCTGATGACATCGATCCCCGGCGGCGAAATCGGCTTCCTGATTGTCGCCAACCTGCTGGTCTTCTTCCTGGCGTTTTTCCTCGACTATTTCGAATTGGCCTTCATCATCATCCCTCTCCTGGCCCCGGTCGCCGATGCTCTCGGCATCGACCTGATCTGGTTCGGCGTCATGCTGGCGGTCAATATGCAGACATCGTTCATGCATCCGCCGTTCGGTTTTTCGCTGTTCTTCCTGCGCTCGGTGGCGCCAACACGCGCCTACAAGGACCGGATCACAGGCCAGACGATCCAGCCGGTCACCTCGACCCAGATTTATCTCGGCGCCATTCCGTATCTTTTCATCCAGCTCGCCATGGTCATCATCATCATCGTCTTCCCCGGAATAGTGATGCACTACAAGTCGGGCGCCAAGGTGGTCGATCCCTCGGCCGTTCATATCAATGTACCGATGCCCGGCGCAGGAAGCGATGCCGATCCTTTCGCCAATCCGTTCCTCGCCCCCGGCGGCAACGCACCAGGCTTCGGCCAGCCGGGCAAGCCCTGACAATCGGACGGGTGCCACAAGTGCCCGCCGCAACCCGTCGACGCGCCAGGCGTCGGTCACTTCATAGGAGGAGGTAATCTAATGAAAAACAATCTGGACCGCAGACACTTCTTGTCTGGCGGCGTGCTTGCCGGGGCGGCTGCAGCCGCTTCAACGCTCGCCACGCCAGCCATAGCCCAGTCCTTGCCAAACGTTCGCTGGCGTCTCACGTCGGGCTTTCCCAACAATCTCGACACAATCTACGGCGGCGCCGTGGTCATGGCTAATGCACTGAAGGCAATTACGGGCGGCAAATTCGAAATCCAGGTCTTTCAGGCCGGCGAAATCGTTCCCGGAGCCCAGGCCATCGACGCCGTAAAAGCCAATACCGTCGAAATTTCCCATACCTGCGGCTATTATTTCACGGGAAAAGATCCGACGTTCGCCATTGGCTCCACCATCCCGTTCGGCCTGAACGCCCGCCAGCAGAATGCCTGGCTTTATCACGGCGGCGGCAACGAAGCCTACAATGAATTCCTTTCCGACTACGGTGTCATCGGCATTCCCGGTGGAGCCACGGGCGCCCAGATGGGCGGCTGGTATCGCAAGGAAATCAAGAGCATCGAGGACATCAAGGGCCTCAAGATGCGCATCGCCGGCGTTGCCGGACAGGTGCTTGCCAAGCTTGGCGCCGTGCCACAGCAGCTTCCCGGCGGCGACATCTACCCGGCCCTTGAGCGTGGCACCATAGATGCGGCAGAGTGGGTCGGCCCCTACGACGACGAGAAGCTCGGCTTCTACCAGATCGCACCCTACTATTACTATCCGGCCTTCTGGGAAGGCGGCCTGACGATCCACTTCTTCATCAACAGGGATCAATACGCGGCGCTGCCGGACGAATACAAGGCAGCGCTCGACACCGCCTGCAAGGCCGCCAACATCAACATGCAGGCGCTCTACGATGTAAAGAACAAGGATGCGATCCGCTCGCTGGTTTCCAAGGGCACGCAACTTCGTCCGTTGCCCCGCGACGTGCTCGATGCCGCCTACAAGGCGACTTTCGAGCTCTATGATGAATATACCCAGAAGCATCCGGCATGGGCCAAGATCTATCCCGGCTGGAAGAAATTCCGCGACGAGAGCTACGAATGGTTCCGTGTCGCCGAATATACCTATGACAGTTACGGCTACGCAATGCAGAGCACTGGAAAATAAGCCGGCTTTGTAATATCGCGGCACCTCGGATGGCGACCTCCGGGGTGCTTCAAAGCTGACTATTCCTTGATCAGCCCGTTATCTATCGCGTAGCGGATGAGACCGGCAGTGGTCGCTATATCCAGTTTTCTCTTGATGTTCTTGCGATGGGTTTCCATTGTCCGCTCGGCAATGTCCAGCGTCGCAGCGGCATCGCGATTGCTTTTTCCCCGTGCGATCAGCAGCAGCACCTCCTGCTCACGTGTCGTCAGCGCCTTGAGCCTGCCGGACGAGCCCTCCATCAGCACGTCACGAACGCCTGAGGAAAAATAGGTTCCACCGCCAGCTACGGCATCGATTGCGGCAACTATTTCTTCCGTCTCTACGTCCTTGAGGACATAGCCCGCCGCACCATACATTACCGATGTCGATATATATTCCCGGCTATCATGCATCGACAGCATCAGCACCCGGCTGGAAAGCTGTTTTTCCTTGAACAGTTCCAGCGCATCGATGCCGTTAATCTGTGGCATGTTGATATCCATCAGCACCACATGGGGCCGCGTGGTGACGGCCGCATCGAGACCGGCCATGGCTGATACCGCGGTTCCTACGACGGCGATATGGTCATAAGTCTCCAGCACAGCCTTCAGCCCTTCCAGGACCAGGGGGTGATTGTCGATCAGCAGGACACGGATCGGATGAGGGATCACTCGGCAGCCTCCCGTATTCCGTTCTCGTGGTCCTTCATGGCGGTAATGGGCAGGACCGCGCGCAGAACAGTCCCCTTGACGGAGCTCTCGACGTCCAGCCTGCCACCGAAATGGGTCATGCGCTCCTGCATGTTTCTCAAGCCCAGCCCCTTGTTGGCCGGTGCCCCGGTCTCCGACCGAACGGCTGGAAATCCACGGCCGTTGTCGGTAACATCCATCTGCACCCGCTCATCGCGGCTGGAAAACCTGATGGTAACCTGCGTGGCATCCGCATGGCGCTCGATATTGGTCAGCGCCTCCTGTGCAACACGATAAAGGGCAACGCGTGCCTCGGGAACGAGCATATTCTTGAACGCAACGGATTCGAGTGTCGCCGCGATGCCGGTCCGTTCGGAAAAACTCGAAATCAGCGATTCCAGAGCGGCCGTCAGTCCAAGGTCGTCGAGAACGCGGGGACGGAGATCATGGGAGATACGACGTACCTCCTTGATCGCTTCGTTCAATGCCGCAGCACCTTTGCCGATCGCCTCGACAGCGCCAATATTGTCCGGCGTCACCTTGCGTCGCGCAAGATCGATTGCAAAGCGCACGCCAACGAGGTTCTGGGAAATGCCGTCATGCAATTCCCGGGCAATACGCAGGCGCTCTTCCTCCTGAGTGTCGATGATCCTCTGCATCAATTCCTTAAGTCGCCCGTCGGCCAGCCGTTGCTGGCGCAGATTGAGCAGCATACAGGTGGCAAACACCAGCAATACGGCAGGAACAGCAAACAGCGCGACGATCAGGAAATTCCATGTGATAGAGTGGCGTAATTCCTCTTTGGCAGCTGCCGTAGCAGTAAAAACATCATCCAGATAAACGCCGGTGCCGATCATCCAGCGCCATTTGTCGAGTCCCGCTGCAAAGGAAAGCTTGTCGGCCATTTTTCTGGTGGAAGGCTTCTCCCACTTATACTGGACGAGACCTCCTCCCTCTTTTGCCTTGACTATCAGATCGTAGATCACACGATTGCCATCGGGGTCGTGAAGATCCAGCCAGTTATTGCCCGGGCGAAAATCCTGGCGGGGATGGACCACGTTCAGTCCGTCATAGTCATAGACGAAAAAATAACCGTCCGTGCCGTAGTCCAGGCCGGTCAGGATGCGCTTGACTTCCTCCTTTGCAGCTTCGTCATCAGGCCCTGCCCTGTCATAAACCGAGCGGATCGCGGAAAGCGCAAGATTGGTGAGGTTGAGTAGCTCTGCTTCCTTTGCCGCGAGCATGTTCCGTTCGAAAGCGTCGATGCTGGTCCGCGCCAGTGTCATTGACTGCCAGGTGATGAGTGCGGTGATGACAATAATGGCAAGAACAAGCGGTCCGATGGCCAACGCGACAATCTGGCTTCTGAGTCTCATGCGGCCCCCTCCGGCACATTAACCCCTCACAATGCCTCACCTAACAATACTTCATGCGGCAAGTCGAGCATGTCGCGAAGCTATCGGCAGGAGGCTATTCAGGAGGCGGCCCCGTGGCACGGACATCATCCAGCCTGATATCTGCATCGCGTTCCAGCTCCCCCCGAGTATGCCCTCTAGTAGCCGATCGGCACATCCCGTCGAAAGCCGGGAGAACCAATACAGGGTTCCGCAAAGTTTGACTCGCCACATTTTTCATGGCGAGGTGGCACTTGCAGCCACTGGGAGGGATGAAGATGATGGACGGGCAAAACCGATGGCGCCACATGGCAAGCGCGCCGAAAAACGGAAACCGGATCCTCGTAACGATCCGTTCGTCAGAACAAGGACCAGCCCAGGTAGACCTCGCATACTGGTCGAATGGCGACCGGTTCGGACCAGAAGGATGGCGCGCCTCCGACTCGACGCCGGGGCGGATCATTGAATACGCTGAGCCAGAATTGAAGTGTTGGATGCCTGTACCTTCGGCCAACGTCGATAGTTTCGCAAGGCCCGCCCCCTGGGAAGGAGACGACGATCGCGAACTCGACGGATCCGGGATATGACGCGAGTCCGAGACCTTTCGGAGCACGTTCCAGTTCCCGCCCGTCATGCGTCTTGGCGGGATGTCAACTACCTTGTTACTGATAAAGCTCCCGGCGGAGAGCTCGCTTTCGAAGTAAAGGAATGCAAGGTTGATGTGAGCATTTGTTGACCAAGCTGTTGTCTATCGCTGACAGATCGGCTGTGATGATGTCTGGCCCTGTCGGGCGTAAATACGACCAAGGGGAATGGCTGACCTCGAAGAAGTATCGGGAACCGCACAACGCCAGCAAGCCGCAGCTGAGACTATTGCCCAGATCATATTGCGAGGGGTGATAATTCCAGACGCGGGCCGGACCGGCCAGGCCAGACTTGAACAGAGAGCTCTACACGCGAAAACGTGCAAGGAGCTCCTGGAGGTGAAGCGCATCTTCGCTTCCATGATTTGCGACAGGTGAAGGCAATACGGAGCGCGTGATGACAGAGTGGCATAACAATCATCTCCGGCAGCAAATGACGATCATGGGGGATTTTGATGCCGGCTCGTTCGAGCCGTGGGTCAGGCGCCACGCCGCCAAGTTGGGACTTTCGCAGACGGTATCCCACGCTGGTAAAGACCGGATCGAACTTTTGCTGGAAGGTCCAGACGAACTGATTGACATGATGGAGATGGGCTGTTCGCTCGGACCAATCGACGTGTGGGTGGAGACGATCGAACGCCGGACGATCGACCGCGAAACAGCCTGAATAAAAACGCGAGTTTCGATGTTTAGCACAACCATTGCACTTTAATTGACCATTCTTGCCAATGCAGAAAAATTATGCAACCGTAGCTTTCGCTTGGTCAACATGCGCGACGGGCAGCGCTGAATTCGCCTCGCAATATTTCGTTTTATGGGGGAAGTTCAGCCATGCAACCCGATACGACTGGTCCCTGGACTCCAGTCGCCTTCTCCAAAGATTTGCCCAACCGTACAGTGATGCCAGCGCAGATAACAGCAGGCCCCATTGCGCTCTGGCGAAACGGTTCGGGGCAAGCGGCTGCATCTGTGGATCGATGTCCGCACCGCGGCATGCGCCTCTCCCATGGGTTCGTACGTGGCGAAGCGCTCTCGTGCATTTATCATGGCTGGAGCTACGCACAGGCAGGACACTGTCTTCGAATACCGGCGCATCCGGGGTTGGTGCCGCCGGAAACCATCCGTGTGGCGACGTATGCAGTCAACGAGCGTGGCGGCATCATCTGGATCGCTTCGGGCGAGCCGCATGGCGAACCGCCTCTGTTTGAAGGTCTGGCGCCATTGAGATCGCTGACGGCAAACGCCAGTATCGGCGCAATCGAAGCCGCCACCGGAAAGACAGCGGATGCGGAAGGCCTCCTGGAATTCAGTCACGACCTCGGTACGGCCTTTCTGCTGTTGTGCGCACAGGGCCAGGACAGCACGCTGATCCATGTTCTGCTCGAGACCTCAGCCGATGCGGGTGCGGGCATTGCCGCTTCCCGGGCGATGGAGCGTCTGCGGCGTGAGGCGGAGAAATTTCAGCTTGAGGAGGTCACACCATGACAGCACAGGCGATGGTCGATGAGTGGTACCCTGTCGGTCTTTTCAGCCGCCTCGACAAGGCCGGGCAAGATACCGCCTTGATGGGTGAGCCAATCACCGTGGCATGCAATGAAAATGGCGACGCTCGTGTGACGACGGCAAGTGGAAGAGTTTTGCCAGTGCTGGTGCGTTATGGCCATGTGTGGACGTCCCTCGGTCAACCCAGAGACGGGCTTTTTGCCATACCCGAAGCGGATCAGCCCGGTCGACGGTTTGTGGACGTTGGGGTGGTAAGGGTGCGTTGCTCGCCATTGCGCGCAGTCGAAAACTTCCTCGACATTGCTCATTTTCCCTTTGTTCATACAGATATTCTCGGTGCGGAACCGCACACCGAAGTCCAGAATTACAGGGTCGAAATCCGTGAGGATGTCGATGAGGTCTGGGCTACGCAGGTGAAATTCTACCAGCCGCAGGCTTCCAAATCCGCAAGTGGCGGCATCACGACCGAATATATGTACCGCGTTCCAGCGCCGACCTGTTCGGTGCTTTACAAGACGTGCCCGCCGCGCCCCAGCGAATGGGACGTCATTACCCTGTTCGTCCAGCCGCTGGCGGAGGACCTCTGCGACGTCTGGCCCTGGATGGCACTTTTCGACGACACGACCAGCATGACCGATCTCATTCATTTTCAGCAGACGATCTTCCTGCAGGACAGGTCCATTCTTGAAAACCAGATCCCGCGTCTTCTGCCGCTGGATCCTGGCATGGAAATTCCAACGCGGGCCGATCTGACCTCGGTAGCGTATCGCCGCTGGCTTAAACGACACAATTACACCTATGGTGCGCAGCTGGTGGCACAATGAAGCTCTACGACTACATTCTCTCACCCAGTTGCTACAAAGTGCGCCTGATGGCCGCCCTTGCCGGCGTCAAGCTCGACATCCGCCCCGTGGATTTTCATCCTGGAGCGGAACATAAGGGCCAGGAGCTAATGGCGCTGAACCCGGCAGGTTCTATCCCCATTCTCGAAGATAACGATCTGGTTCTGACGGAATCCTCGGCAATTCTCGTTTATCTTGCGGCCAAGGCAGCGCCCGAGTGGTTGGCCGTTACAGGTGCCGAAGAAACCGCTCGCGTGCAGCAATGGCTGTCTTTTTCCGGCCGGCTGACTGCAGGTCTGGGAGGCGCGCGTCTGACCGAAATGCTGCTGCGCCCTGGCGATATCTGCGCGCTGCAGCTTCAGGGTGTTACAGCCCTGCGCGAGCTGGAAGCCGGCCTTGTCGAGCAGAACCTTCGTGGCATGCGCTTTCTTGCTGCAGACCGGCCAACGGTTGCTGATATTGCCTGCTTCCCTTATGTGGCGTTAGCACCAGATGGGGGAGTTTCGCTTGATCCTTATCCGGCAATCCGGCTCTGGTCGCGAGCTGTTCGCAGCCTCGACAAATTCATCGAAATGCCGGGCATTCACCGGCTGCACGAATTAAAGCCTGAGCCGGAAGCAGGTGAGCCGTAATATGACCGGTTATCTTCTCAGGAATTGCGCAGCTGTGATCTGCAACGACGGCAAGGGAATGGCCGTCCGCCGCAATGTCGACGTGTTGACCAGTGGACCAGCCATTCAAGCCATCGGCGAAAACCTCGAAGCGGGCACATTGGCGCACGGAACATCTGTGCAAGACGCCACCGGCTGGTTCGTATATCCGGGCCTCGTCAATACGCATCACCATTTTTTCCAGTGCTTCGTGCGCAACCGCGCTGAGCTGGACTGGACCAGCTTATCGGTCCTTGAATGGCTGGACCGTATCTATCCGGTGTTTTCGCAACTCAATGAGGCATGCTTCTACCATTCCTCGGTCACCGCCATCGCCGAACTTATCAAACACGGCTGTACGACGGCCCTCGACCACCAGTATAATTTCCCCCGCCACGCCGGAAAGCTGTTGATCGACCGGCAATTCGAGGCAGCTGAACTGCTTGGCATGCGTTTTCATGCCGGTCGTGGCGGCAACACCCTGCCCCGATCCGAAGGCTCCACCATTCCTGACGAAATGCTGGAGACGACGGATGAATTCATCGACGATTGTACGCGTTTGATAGACACCTATCATGATGGCAGTGATTTCAGCATGCGACAGGTGGTGGTCGCGCCATGCCAGCCGGTCAATTGCTACCGCGAGACTTTTGTGGAATCCGTGGCTCTGGCAAGAGACCGGGGCGTTATGATGCACACGCATGCAGGAGAAGGCGAAAGCCCGGTCATCCAGGCCCGCCACGGCATGCGCACCATAGACTACCTGGACGAAATAGGCTTTGCCGGACCGGATGCATTTTATGCCCATTGCTGGGAATTGACGCATGGCGAATTGAGCAAAATGGCCGCGAGCGGCACCGGCATTTCCCATTGCCCGGAGCCTGTCTACCTTGTTGGTGCCGAAGTCACAGATATCCCGGCCATGGCCAACTACGGCCTGCGCATAGGCCTTGGGTGTGATGGTGCCGCGTCCAACGACAATTCCAACCTGATGCACTGCCTGCATTCGGCCTACATGTTGCAATGCCTGGTGTCGTCCAACCGCACCCACCCGGTACCGCCGCCAGTGAATTTCCTGCATTATGCCACAGAGGGCGGTGCCAGCCTGCTGGGGCGCAAAGATATTGGCCGGCTTGCGCCGGGCATGGCAGCCGATCTGTTTGCAATCGATACCCGTCGCATGGATTACGTCGGCACGCGGCACGATCCCTTGAGCCTGATCCCCCGCGTCGGCATCGGCATGGCCACGGACATGACCATGATCAACGGGCGCATCGTCTGGCAAAAGGGTGAGTTCCCGGGTCTGGACGAAGGCAAGCTGTTTGCCGATGCCGAAGCAGCACTCACAAGCGTCAAATTTTAAAAACAAAAGAGGGAACTGATAAAATGACCAACCTGACCCGCAGAAACCTGATGAAGGCTGCAGCAGCAACCGGCCTTGCCAGCACATTCGGCAGCAGCCTTGCCTTTTCTGCAGACAAGCCGCTCGGTATCACACTCGTCATTCCCTCGCCCATTGGCGATGTTGGCTGGGGCCATGCGCTGTCTGCCGGTCTTGATCCTATCAGGGCGGTCTATGGGGACAAAGTGAAGGTTACGATTCTTGAGAACATTGCCGAAGGCCCTGATGCAGACCGTATCATGACCAAGACGGTTGCTGATGGAAACAAGTTCCTGATCGCCGGCTCGTTCGGGTATCAGAACGGCGCCTTGCAAATCGCCCGTCGTGACCCAGGCGTCACGGTTCTGCACGCATCGGGCTTTCAGGTCACTCCAAATTTTTCACCTTTTGCAGCCAAATATTTCCAGGGTTCCTACCTCCTCGGCATGGCAGCCGCAGCCCTGAGCAAGACAGGCAAGCTTGGCTCCGTATCTGCCTTTGCCATCCCCGAACTCATAACCACCATCAACGCCTTCACGCTGGGTGCACAAGCAGTCCGACCCGACATTGACGTCTCTGTCGTGTGGGTCAATTCGTGGTTTGACCCAGCCAAGGAGCAGGAAGCAGCAAAAGCTCTGATTGCGCAGAAATGCGACGTGATCTTTTCAAACGCTCAGGACACGCCGTCAGTCATCGCCGCCTGTGAAGAAGCAGGTGTTTATGCTTTCAACCTTAACTCTTCCATGAAGAAATATGCTCCCAAAACGTATCTCGGTTGCGTTTCCACAGATTGGTCGCCGTTCTTCAGGGCATCTGTCGATGCGCATCTTGCAGGCACATTCACGGGTGCCAACACCTTCCTCGGCGTCAAGGAGAAAGTCGTCGAGGTAGTCGACTGGAGCCCGGATGTGCCGGCCACCGTGATGACAAAGATCAAGGACGTCGAGGCCAAAATCGCCGACGGCAGCTTCTCGCCTTTCACCGGGCCGATTACCAGGGCCGATGGCAGCGCAGGCGTAGCCGCGGGAACGAGCATGCCTGATTCCGAGATCGTCGCACTGGACTGGCACGTCAAAGGCGTAACTACGCCACTGCCGAAATAAGCCATGACTACCCCGCTCCTGTCACTCCGCGGCATTTCAAAGAGCTACGGCCAGACCCGTGCCAATCAGGCAATCGATCTGGATGTGGCTCCGAACTCTATCCACGCGATTCTCGGAGAAAACGGGGCGGGGAAGTCCACGCTGATGAAACTGATCTACGGCGTGGAGCAACCGGATGACGGCATCGTCACCTGGGAAGGACAACGTTTACACCTGGCCTCGCCAGCAAGTGCCAGACGCCACGGCATTGGAATGGTGTTTCAGCACTTCTCTTTATTCGAGACCCTGACGGTTCTGGAAAACATCAGGCTGGTCGTTCCCGGCCGCACGGCGGATCTCAAGGAAAAGATCCAGACGCTCGGGCGCGAGTTTGGCCTCGACGTTGATCCTCTCGCCCACGTCCATGCGCTATCCGTGGGTGAACGGCAGCGGGTTGAGATCATTCGCTGCCTGATGACCAATCCGAAACTGCTCATCCTCGACGAACCCACCTCGGTCCTGCCACCGCAAATGGTGGAGAAGCTGTTCGATACCCTGCGCCGTTTGCGCGACGTCGGGGTGTCCATCCTGTTCATCTCCCACAAGCTGGAGGAAATCCGGGCCATATGCGACCGGGCAACAATCCTGCGCGGCGGGCGTGTCACCGGCGATATCGATCCACGCGAACATGATGCCCATGATCTCGCCAGCATGATGATCGGCCGCGACATGCCGGCGCCTATACCGGCGCAGGCGATATCCGGGGGGGAAAAACAACTGGAGATCGCCGGCCTGGACTACACCCCTGCCGATCCTTTCGGTGTTTCGCTGTCCAGCATCACCCTTGAGGTAAAAGCCGGTGAAATTCTCGGCATCGCCGGTATCTCGGGTAATGGCCAAAGCGAGCTTGCGGAGCTGATCTCCGGTGAGACTTTGCTTGGACGTGAACAGCGCGACCGAATTTACATGATGGGGCAAGATGTCGGCAGGTTTGACGCCGCCGCCCGCCGCAAGCTCGGGTTCGCCTTTGTACCGGAAGACCGCCTGGGGCGAGGTGCCGTGCCTGAAATGTCGCTTGTTCTCAACGGCCTGCTCACGGCCCATCCGCTCCAGCTTCTCAAACGCGGTCTCATTGACAAGGCGCAAGCAGTCGCGTTCACCGAAGACTGCATTCGCCAATACGATGTCCGCACGCCAGGCCCACAGGTGGAGGCGGGCAGCTTGTCCGGCGGGAACCTGCAGAAATTCATCGTCGGTCGCGAGATCATGTTGTCGCCCAGGCTGCTGTTTGTGGCTCAGCCGACCTGGGGCGTCGATATCGGGGCCGCATCGGCCATACGAAGCCGTCTTGTCACTTTGCGCAATGAAGGCATGGCGATCCTTGTGATATCCGAAGAACTGGAGGAATTGTTCGCACTTTGCGATTCCATCCAGGTGTTGCACCACGGAACCCTGAGCAGACCGCTCGTGACACGTGACACCAGGCCCGAGGAAATCGGCCGGTATATGATCGGGGCGCAGCACACGCCCGAAAAGGTGCAAGCATGAGTTTCTGGTCGCTGGCTTTTCTCCCTGGCCTCGTACGCCGCGAGCGCGCATCACTGGCCGCAACCCTGATTGCGCCCGTTGTTGCCCTGGCCCTCGCCATCATTCTCAATCTCGGCCTCTATGTGTTGATGGGCCGCGACCCGGTTGCGGTGGTCCATGCGATGCTTCTGGAGCCGTTTCTCTCCTGGGCTTCGTTTTCAGAAGTGCTGTTGAAAGCGGGGCCGTTGCTCTTGATCGCCCAGGGTCTGGCAATCGGTTTCCGCGCCAGGATATTCAACATCGGGGCTGAAGGACAGTTCATTCTCGGTGCCATATTCGCCTCCGCCATACCCGTCTGGTTTCCGCAGGCATCAGGCCAGTGGATATGGCCATTGATGCTGATCCTGGGAGCGATCGGAGGCGCGCTTTGGGCATCGCTCACCGCTTTCTGGCGTGTCCGGCTGAACGCCAACGAAATCCTGGTGTCACTGATGCTCAGTCTTGTTGCCGCACAGGTTCTCAACTACCTGTTGCTTGGCCCCTGGAAAGACCCGCACGGCTTCAATTTTCCGCAATCGGTCATGTTCCAGTATGACGCGATGGTGCCGACATTGATTTCAGGCACACGCGTCAATGTTTCGATTCTCATCGCGCTGGCGCTCTCGGTTGCAGCGTGGGTTTTCATGCAGAAGAGCTTTTCAGGCTATAAGCTTCAGGTTGGCGGGCTGGCACCAGGAGCCGCAAGCTATGCAGGCTTTAGCCAAAATCGGGCGATCTGGTTTTCGTTGCTAATCGGCGGTTTTGCTGCAGGTCTTGCAGGCGCCGCAGAGGTTGCCGGGCCGCTTGGCCAGTTACAGCGCTCGATTTCCACCGGCTACGGCTATGCAGCCATTATCGTTGCATATCTCGGAGGCCTGCACCCCATCGGCATTATCGTGTCCGCACTTGTCATGGCAGTCATCTACATTGGCGGTGACAACGCCATGGTTTCGGCCAACCTGCCGATCGCCGCCGTGCGTGTCTTTCAGGGCAGTTTGCTGCTGGCGTACCTCGTCTCCGTCACCTTCGTGCGATACCGTCTCGCGTGGTCTCGGGCCCCAGGGAATACCCGATCCAGGAGCTTGCCATGAACGCCATCGAATTCATCATATCGGGCATGCTTGCCGCCGCTACGCCGTTTCTGCTGGCAGCACTTGGTGAACTGGTTGTGGAACGCGCCGGCGTTCTCAATCTTGGGGTCGAAGGACTAATGGCGCTTGGCGCCGTGCTCGCCTTTATCGTTGTTTACCACGGAGGCGGCCATATCCTGGGTTTTATTGCAGCAGGCCTTGGCGGCGCGGCCCTATCGCTGGTGTTTGCCATCGTTGCGCTGGGGTTTAGGGCAAATCAGGTGGCCACCGGCCTTGCGATCGGTATTCTTGGACAGGGCCTATCGGCCCTATTTGGCAAAACCTATGAGAGCATGACGGTCAGGCCCCTGCCCAAACTGTCCGTGCCATGGCTTTCCGACAGTCCTGTGATCGGTGGACTGTTTACTCAGGACATCGTGGTGTGGATTTCGCTTGTGACAACGCTCGTCATATGGGCGACATTCAGCTACGCAAAGCTTGGCCTCGTTATCCGCGCCGTCGGCGAAAATCCCAAGGCGGCCCATGCCATCGGATATCCTGTCATTTCCATTCGCGTTCTGGCCGTCATATTCGGTGGCGCGATGGCGGGGTTTGCCGGTGCCTATGCTGCGGTGATCTATACACCGCTGTGGGCCGACGGAATGATTGCCGGTCGTGGCTGGATCGCCATCGCTCTCGTCGTCTTCGGCACCTGGATGACCGGACGCATCTTCCTCGGCGCCTGCCTTTTCGGGGCTGTTTCCCTGATGGGACTGGCAGCACAGGCGACAGGGATGAATGTTCCGTCGCAATTATTGTCCAGCCTGCCATACCTCGTCACGATCATCGTGCTTGGCATCATTTCTGCAAACAGACGGCTGCTGAAACTGAATGGCGTGGCCTCTCTGGGAGAGAATTTTGAGCGTTAGAAATGGCAGTGTATTCGTAACGCAAGCGTAGGTGGCCCTCGTCAAGGACAGACCCCCGCGAGAAACAGGGGCAAGTTCCTCACAAAACCGCTCCTCGGGAAGCAGAACGCCGGCAGGCTCAGGTAGATCGAGCGCCAGATGAGGGCCGTGGACGAAGCCATCATGGTCCTGATTTCCAATGATGCTCCTCTCGGGGACAGGTTTGATATCCTCGGCGTAGCGATTATTGGCGGAACACTCATGGTGGCGACCGATTTCCTGGGCCGAACGATCGTGTCTCCGTATCAGATCCCCGCTGGCCTGGTTTTTCGTCCGGTTTGCATCGAGACCCTCAGCGGAGATGTGGAAGGGCTAACATAAAACCTGAGCAAGAGCGGACTTCATATCACCAGTCGGATCACGCAAGACTTCCGGCATCTGCTTGAAACATGGGTCAATTCTCAATGGAAATGTCCGGCTGCGCCGGGACAGCTCCCAGTGGAACGTATGGCCCGCCCTGCTTGCAAGTGATTTTTTGATACCTGAACAGTCTGCTTCAACGTATTCGGTCTCACGGTCATACCGTGGCCAAGATGGATATCCGCACGTTCAGCGCCACGATAATCAACACGGTTTCCAAGAACCATTTCCACTGCTGGGCTATCTGAACGCCGATCGACTGTCAGGCCATCTCCATTCCACTCGCAAACATCGTAGGCTGCGCATCAGAGCAGCCAATTACCTAATTTACCGCTACGCCATAAGACCGCTCATATGGCAGACCTTTGCGCAACACCGCCCACGCGATACGCGCCAGTTTGTTCGCCAAGGCCACGATGACGACATTACGTGCCACGCCTCTGGACAACATCGCTCTGAGCCATTGGCCGATCGGCGTGTCGCTCTTACTGAGCGTGTGCATCGCCGCTCGAGCACCATGAACGAGCAGGGTTCGCAGATATGTATTGCCGCGCTTGGTTATGCCAAGCAGCCGCGCCTTGCCACCGGTCGTGAACTGACGAGGCACAAGTCCCAACCATGCTCCAAGATCTCGGGCGAGCTGGAAGCTGCTGGCATCTCCGATCGCTGCAACGAGCGCGGTCGCATTCAAGACACCGATCCCAGGTATTGAAGTCAGACGACGCATTGCGCTGTTATGCTTGGCGAGCGCTACGAACTCCGTGTTCAACGTCTCAATCTTCTGGTCGAGCCTTCGCCATTCGTCTCGCAATTCCAGGATCAGGCTTCGGATGCGCGGCGACAAAACGTCGTTGCCTCCGGCAATAAGGTCATCAAGAGCACTTTCGAACTTCACGCGCCCGGCAGGGAACACCACACCTCGTTCCAGAAGAATTGCGCGGAGCTGATTGATCAAGGTCGTGCGCTCAGCAACCAGGCGTGACCAAACCCGATGCAGCGTCTGGATATCAAGTTGCTCTTGGCTCTTCAGGTCCACGAACCGCATCGTCGGGCGAGACGCCGCCTCGGCAACTCCCTCTGCATCTCGATCATCATTCTTCTGTGCTTTTACGTAAGGCCTGACATATTCCGGCGACATAAGCCGCACGTCATGACCAGCAGCGGCAAAGAGCCGACCAAGATGATGTGCGCCGCAGCATGCTTCCATCGCGATGACGCAGCGTGGCAGCTTCTCGACAAAATCAATCAATGTCTGTCGCCGCATTGTTCGACGCAAAATCACGGCACCCTGGCCGTCAACACCAACGACACTGAAGCTGTTCTTCCCAATGTCGACACCCAATATGGAAATCTGCATGGCTCGGCTCCTTTCCCTTCAAAAGAGAGACATCATACTCGATGTTCTCGGAAGGGCGGGCCATCCCATAATCAACACCGTAGTAGGGAGAATGCAGCGGCGGCTTTGAACGCTGCTCATTCGTCTATTCGAACGCAATCGCGCCCGTCGCTTTTTGCTTGATAGAGTGCGCGATCAGCCCGTTCCATCAACGCATGGAGGTCTTCCTTCTCACGCGCAATTGCGATCCCGAAGCTCACCGTTGGATAGGCTTCGCCCGAGACGATACCGGGCGCCACCTCTTTGAACGCTGCCCGAACCTCTTCGGCAAATAGGTAGGCAGCGCCGGCCTTTCCCGGTGGAAGCAACACCGCGAATTCTTCGCCGCCAAGGCGGGCCACGATCGCGTCACGGAGAGTTTTTTCTTTGAGAATCTCGGAAAATCGTCGAATAATTCTATCGCCACCGCTATGTCCGAAGCGGTCGTTGATCGATTTGAAGTGATCGAGGTCACTCAGAATCATTGCTACCGGCGCAGCAGAGGTCTGCCGCGTCAGCGTATCGAGTGCTCGGGGTTCAAAGCCTCGACGATTGAATAATCCCGACAACACGTCGATTTGGGCATCTGATTTGATCCCGTCCATCACGTCGCTCGCGATCACCGCAAATATCCCTACGGCCGTCATCGCGCAAATAAGAGCATCCGAGATAGAGACAACCAGCCAGTAAGCTCCTTCAAACTGTTCGTTTGGGAGGCCGGACGCGAGCAAGAACAAGGGACGAAGAAGGAATCCCAC
Organism: Rhizobium sp. GR12; assembly: GCF_036596185.1. Taxonomy (NCBI): domain Bacteria; kingdom Pseudomonadati; phylum Pseudomonadota; class Alphaproteobacteria; order Hyphomicrobiales; family Rhizobiaceae; genus Rhizobium; species Rhizobium sp. GR12. Next base: position 161,788 of record NZ_JASXTH010000011.1, read on the forward strand.
ACACGAGACGACTATCAGGCCAAGAAGCACTTGCTCGACGGGAGTGCGATCAGAGTGCCTTGCAACATCAGGCAGCATCAGGAAACCGACGGCAGCAAGAGCGAAATTGAAGGTGATCACTCGTGCCAGCAGGCTTGGTTCTATGAACTGATTGTAATAGAGCGATCCCAAAGCAATAAACGAGATGATCAAGAGGACGCCATAGCGCGGCTGTTGTCCGCGCCGGTTAGACAACCCAATGGACAGGAACAGCATTGACATCATCAAGAATGTGTTGGCCAGAAGGCGCAGAATCGGATTCTCGAGAACAAAAGCAAAATAGAAAAGCCCAAAACACAGGGATCTTATTCCGTATGAAATACTCAATATGCCAATATATCTGAATTGGTGGTGATGGCGCCAAAGCACGAAGAGGGACGCGCAGAATATTGCGGACATGCTCGTATTCAGCAAACCGATGACGTTGTAGTAGTTCATACCTGACTGCATATGCCGACCTCTGCACCAGCCTCCACTCGTGAAAGACGCGATAGCACGGCACCTGTAAATATCAGGTGTACTCGGCCGTGCCGGGTCCACGAAGCGTCATCGATTGTTCGACCTTGGTGTTGTCTGGCACGCTATCAACCGTACGCTCTCAAGATGGGGGACGCTCCTGCCCCCGACCATCCCGGAAAACGCATACTAACGGACAACCCGCGCCGACAGGGTTTCCCGGCGCCAGCGCTGTGGCGGCCTCTTCTTCCCCGATCACCGCGCCCGCTGAGAGCCGCCGCACCGGCGAGAGAGGGATTCGAGGCCGACCTGTTGGACCCGCGGACCGAAGACTCGGCTGGCCCCGTTGTGTTCCGGCACCCAGTACGACGGATTTGAGGCCTGTGCCTACCTGATCTACGTCGCGCGCCATGATTTCGGCATGCTGCCTGAACCGCTAGCCGAGGCAACCCGGCGCCTCGCCAATCCCGATCTGAATGCGGCGATGATCTGCCGCGAGTTCGGAATTGAGGTGTTGGATGCCGGTACCTTCAGCCAGCCGCGATAGTATCGCAAGCCCCCCTTTGAAGGAGACGACGATCGCGAGCTCGACGGATCCGGGATGACGCGGGCGACGCCACCGTCCAGCAGACGCACGAGGGCGCGGCTTGCGGCTAAGCGCTGCGCGATCGCGTACGGTCCCGGTTTTCACTCGGAATCGGCACCTCCCGTTCCGCATTTACCGTGCTTCGCGGCTTCAACTGCCAATTCCATGGCTAATGGCTGATTGAAACCCCGCGCGCATTCAAAGCCTCGTAGCCAAACCTGAATATTCGTGTCCCTCGAAGGCAACCGATCACTTTGCCTTGTCCAAAAGGATATTAAGCTTCATCCTGCTCAGGAATTGTTTTACATTGCGGGGACATGACAGGTGGTGTGCATCCGGACGGCGAAGGTCGCCAAGGCAGTGTCCGGCCACAATTCACTATAAGCTCGGCCGGACTCTCACTGGAGAGTCGTCATGTCAGAACAGTCTTCTGCAATACCAGTTTTGCCGTTCGCGCCCGTTGAGGTATGCGAAGGAATACATAGTGCGATCGCCTTTGAGGTGATGCGTGATCTCTACGGACTTCATGCTGCGACAGTAGCAGCGTGGTGCGCAATTGAAGCGCGTGGCGATGGTGGCGATGACCATTACCGTTTTTGGTTCGGTCTTTTTTGCGAACTGCGCAAGGCCTCCCCCGTCTTTTCTCTCCTTCCGCCCCCGAGCGTGAAAATTGATCGGGATATGTCTGAAGGCGATCATTTCCCGCAGGACGAAAACCTGCGGGACGATCTTGACAGCCTGCTTTGTTCCCAGAACCTCCGAAATTCTATTATTCGTAGAATAGGATTAATAATCGCAAATTAATATTAGATTTCGTCACGAGAACGCCGGCAGTATCTACCGGAAATCCCGAACAATCAGCAAATTACGAGGGCGAACGATGAAACGTGGAATTTTGCTTGTTACATTTATTGTAACAACCGGCACGGCAAGTGCCGCAGTTGCAGAGCAGTTAATCGTCAATAGCTATGGAGGACCATACGAGGATATCATCCGCAGTCGGATCATCGAACCCTTCGAAAAACAGTTCGGTGTGGAGGTCATTTACGATGCGGTGGGATCCGCATCGCAAGATTTTGCCAAAATCAAGGCCACACGCGGCCGGCCGGGTTTCGATGTCGTCGTCATGACTGCCTCACAGTCGCTCGACGGATGCCGGGATGGCTTCCTCGAAAAATTTTCACCGGAAACAGTTCCGAATATTGCAAAACTCAACCCCGAAATCAGCAGGATCGCTGGCCCTTGCGGAGCAGTCCACGAGGTTCAGTATCTCTCGCTTCTGTGGCGCACAGACAAACTTGCATCAGCGCCTGTCTCTTGGTCGGCGTTCTTTCGCGAGGAACTGAAAGGGAAGGTTATTCTCCCGACGTTCCAGAACACCATGGCGGCTTATCTCATGCAGATCATGTCCGTCACCAACGGTGGCGATCTCACCGACAACGTTGATCCCGGTTTCGAAGCGATTGGCAAGCTCGCCAGGCAATCAATCGGTTTCGAACAGTCTTCTTCGATCATGGAAACCTTCCTGAAAGACGGGCAAGTCTGGGCCATGCCATTCTGGAACGGGCGCGCACAACTGCTTGTCGATAGCGGTTTGCCAGTCGATTACGTGAGACCCGAGGAAGGAACGATCCCCCTTGTCGCAACCTTGAACGTGCCAATTGGTGCCCGCAACAAGGAAATGGCGAATAAGTTCGTTGATTTCTTTCTCGAAAAATCCAGCCAGGAAGCCTGGGTCACTGGCTACAATGTCGGTAGCGCCCGCACTGATATTGACGTCCCTGATGACGTTCGCGCACGCCAGATCACCGCCGAAGCCGATCTGAAGACACTTCTCCTCCCCGACCTCTCCACCGTCGCAGCCAAGCTGCCGGAATGGGGAGCGCGTTGGGAGCGCGAAGTGATCGCAGGCGCGCGATAGGGGGGAATGATGACAACGATCGAAATCCTGTCTCCAATTGAACCGTCGCCTCGCCGAGCCTTTACGCTTCGGCCCTATTTTTCGCTGATACCTCCTTCCACCGTTCTTTTGCTCTTCTTTGCCTTACCAATGGGCATGATGATCGGAATGAGTTTTCAAGGTGCCGATGATGAAGCATGGACGACTGCCAACTATCAGCGTTTTTTTTCCGATGAACTGATGCTGACCGGTCTCGGCCGGACAATGCTGATGTCGGGACTGGTCGCTGTTTGCGTGACCGTGATGGCATATCCACTCGCATATTATCTGGCGCGCGCGACGTCTCGCTGGCGCACAATCGTATTTGCGCTTGCTATCGCGCCGGAGCTTGCCGGAGTGGTCCTGCGCACCTACGGCTGGTTGGTGATCCTCGATGATCACGGCTTTATAAACTCGGCATTGATTTGGGCAGGTTTAATCGCCGAACCTTTGCCGCTATCGAAAAATATGTTCGGAGTCGTCGCCGGTCTCACGCACGTCGTCCTTCCTTTCGGGGTACTTTCCCTGTTGACGAGCCTGCAGGGTATCAATCCCAACCTTGAGAAGGCTGCACAAGTCCTAGGGGCGTCCCGTCTTGCCGTGCTCCGGCATATCGTTTTGCCGCTTTCCGTCCCGGGCATCGTCAGTTCTCTGCTCATCGCGTTTACGATGGCGGCCAGTGCCTATGCCACTCCGGCGCTCCTCGGCGGGGCGGGTTTCAAGGTACTCGCTACGATGGTCTACGAACAGGTCCTCTTCTACATCGACTGGCCGTTCGCCGCGGTGATGGCAAATGTGCTGCTGCTTGTAATGCTTGTCGCCGTCTTCATCGGCTCGCGCATTGAAGCGCGTCTCCATAACAAGCTGCATCTATAGGAGATACTCGTGAACAGGTTTTTGTCGATTACGTTCAAAGCTTCGCTGGCCCTCATCCTCACGTTTATCACCCTGCCGCTATTGGTGGTTCTCGTGGCGTCTGTCAGCCCGACGGCGAAGATTGTTTTCTCGCCAACGCTCTGGACGACGAAATGGTATGGCGCACTCATGACCAGTCGCTGGATTGATCCATTTTTGTTAAGCGCCGAACTCGCGCTTGTCGTGACGGTTCTCAGTGGATTGTTCGGTCTCCTGGCAGCCTTTGCGGTCGCTTATGAAAAATGCCCGGGCCATGCCGTGATCATGTCTTTTTTGCTGTCTCCGCTTTCTGTTCCGCAGATCGTCAAAGGGGTCGCAATCGTTCTCTTTCTTTCGTCAACCGGTTTTTATAGCCTTCTCGGGACGCCCGGCCTGATCATGGCCCACGTCATCCTCACGCTGCCTTTTGTCGTGCGGATGATCGCAGGAGCAATGTTCAATTTCGACAAGCGGCTGGACCTAGCGGCACGCATCCTGGGCGCAACCAAGATGCAAAGAGTTCGCTACATCCTGCTTCCCTTGATCAAGCCTGGCCTGTTCTCTGGAATGACCTTCGCGTTCATTCTCTCTTTCAACAATATTCCCCTCTCGGTCTTTCTTGTCCGGCCGGGTGAAACGACACTTCCTATCACCGTGATCAATCACCTCGAATACAGTCTCGATCCGGTTCTGGCGGCAGTCAACGTCACCTCTCTTCTCTTCATTCTCGCCGCCGTATTCCTTTTCGAACGGATTGGCGGGTTCTCGACACAGATACACGGTGGAAGCAAATGAGCACAATGGACATCGAACTGATCGCGATTAGCAAGGATTATGGTACCAATCGCGTTGTTGATAACATCGATCTTTCCATCCCAGCGGGTGAATTCGTCAGCATTCTGGGCCCGTCCGGCTGTGGTAAGACAACGACCCTGAACATGATCGCCGGCTTCTCCGATCCCTCCAGCGGAGACATACGCATCAGAGGGCGAAGCCAGCTGGGCGTTCCTCCGGAAAAGCGTGGGATCGGGCTGGTTTTTCAGAATTATGCCTTGTTCCCTCACATGACGGTTGCCGAAAACGTTGCCTTCGGCCTCAAAATGAAGGGCTGCCCGCGCACCAAAACCGAGACTGAAGTACGGTCCGCATTGAGACGCGTGCATCTTGAGGGCTTTGAACATCGTTATCCCAAGGAGTTGTCCGGCGGTCAGCAGCAACGGACAGCGCTCGCCCGAGCGATCGCGCCGAAGCCGTCACTCCTTCTTCTGGATGAGCCTCTGTCCAATCTCGATCTCAAATTGCGGGAGGCAATGCGCATCGAGCTCAAAGAAATACAGGAAGAGCTTGGAATGACCTTCATCTATGTCACGCATGATCAGGACGAGGCGATGGCGATGTCGGATCGCATCGTGGTGATGCATGGTGGTTTCGTGGCGCAGGAAGGCAAGCCGGACGACATTTATGATAATCCGCGGTCGCGTTTTGTAGCGGACTTCATCGGGAAATCAAATCTGCTTCCAATTGTATCCCTGAGACGGGAGGAGGGATCGATGACCGCTGTTGTCGAGGGCGGTCTTGAACTGGTCGTCGAGCCACCAGAAAACCCTAGCGCGGCCCGGTACTGTTGCCTGCGACCAGAAGCCGTCCGCCTCGCGCCCGAGGGAAAGGAGTTGTCCTCCCCGGTCAATGCGCTAGCTGGAACCGTGACGAGGATCGTCAACCTCGGAGCATATCGCGATTGCTTTGTCACCCTCGCAAACGGGGCCGTTCTCAAATCACTTGTACGATCAACACGACTGCCTGATCTGAAGGTCGGTCAACCAGTCCGTCTCTCAATTGATCCCAAGGCTGTACAGCTGCTTGAAGATTAAATTGATCGCGTATTCGTATCAATGAACTGAAATTGATATTGGAGATACGAAGGTCAGTAACGCTACTCTTCCCTTGCAGAGATGGAAATTTCCAAGGAAGGAACAGGAAATGCTCAACACTCAAAGAATATCGGCCGTACAGGACGGCAGCAACGTTTGTGCCGACATCGTCGGCTTCGACTTCAACAACTATGATGACAGGGACATCGAGGAAGTTCGCAAATACTGGTTGCACTACGGCGTTCTTCGTTTCAAGGCCGCTAACATCAGCGACGAGCAGCAGGTCGCTTTCTCCCGTCATTTCGGCGAGTTTGTCATCCATCCCAAACAGTTGCAGGAGGGCGGGCACCCGACGCACAAGGAGATCCTTGTCATCGCCAATACAATGAAGGACGGAAAGCCGTCAGGCGCGATGGGCAACAGCGAGGCGACCTGGCATACGGATACATGGTTTTACGAGCGGCCGCCGGCAGGTGCAATTCTGCGTGCTGTCGAGGTGCCAGCCGAAGGAGGAGATACCTATTTTCTTTCTACCTATCGGGCCTATGACGCCTTGCCGGAAGACGTTCGCAAAGCAATCAACGGCCGGCAGATATTCTTTCAGAATGTCTATGACAAAACCGGGAAGCTGCGGCTTGGCAAAGTGGCGCCGGCCAGCAAAGACTTTCGGGAGTGGGACGGTATTGCCCACCCGTTGGTGCGTACCCACGCAGAGACCGGTCGAAAGGCGCTTTATCTTGGCGGAACGGCAGAAGGTGCATGGATCGTCGGAATGCCCTTGGATGAAAGCGATGAACTGCTGAAGCGTCTTTGGCAGCACACGACCGAAACAAGCGAGGTATTTGTCCAGAAATGGACGAAAGGCGATATCATGATGTGGGACAATCGCTGCACAATGCATCGCCGCGATTCCTTTGATCCCAATTCGATCCGGATCATGCACCGGACCACGACCTCCGGCGAACGTCCGGTCTGATCCTCTCAGACTCCAGAAAAGCGACCTTAATCATGCAAGAGTACCGGATAGAAAAGGGAGGGGTTCCCCTTCCAACGGACCTTTGTGTCCTGCTGCAGGATGTTGAAACTGCAACGATCGGACATACCGAGCATTTCGGCTTTCTCAACACAGGCATTCGTCCGGTCCTTCCTGCGAAGGTCATTGGGCAGGCATTGACCGTCGCGGCGCCCGGCCGCGACGGCGTCGTCATTTACAAGGCGATCGATCTTGTCCGGCCGGGAGATGTTCTCGTCATCGCAAGGATCGACGGTGACGATATCGCCTGTGTCGGCGGCGGCGTCGCGACAGCGGCAAAGGCACGTGGTGCTGCCGCGATCGTTGTGGACGGACCATGCACGGACGTCGAGGAAATTCTGGCGTTGGGCCTGCCTGTCTGGTGCCGCGGAGTTTCTGCAAAGACGACAAGCCGCACATTGCAGACAGGAGGATCAATAAATGTGCCTGTCGCCTGTGGAGGTACGGCTGTTCTGCCGGGTTTCGCGGTTCTCGCCGACAACTCCGGAATCTTTGTCGCAGAACGTGAGCGAATGCGCAGTCTTGGAGAGATGGCGCTAAAGCGCCAGCAACGATCGGTCCGAGTGCGCGCACATCTGGAAACCGGGCATTCAATCTTCGATTTCAAAGAAGGGCATTCCCAATGAAAATTTCCCTCATTCAAATGAACTCGCAGCCGGATCGCGAAGCCAATCTTCGTCAGGCGGAGGCACTCATGCTGAAAGCCGTAAGGGAGGATGCACCAGACCTGATCGTCCTGCCCGAACATTTCGATTGGTCAGGCGGCACCGCCGTGGAAAAGCTGGCGGCGGCAGACTACATGCCCGGTGGTGCAGCTTACCGGATTGCGCAGGAATTTGCTTGCCGGCACGGATTATGGCTCCATGCTGGCAGCATGCTCGAGCGTGTTCACGGGGAAGAGCGAATATACAACACCACCGTTGTATTCGATCCCGAAGGCAGGGAAGTCGGCCGCTATCGCAAGATTCATCTTTTCGACATCGTGGCTCCCGACGGCAAGGCCTATCGCGAGTCGGCCACAGTCGCACCGGGGCACGACCTGTTTGTCTACGAGGCTGGCGGCTTCCGGATCGGAGCCGCCATCTGCTACGATCTCCGGTTTTCCCGCCTGTTCGATCAACTTGCCGAGAACAAAGTCGACCTGGTCATTCTGCCGGCTGCCTTCACGATGCAGACCGGAAAGGATCATTGGGAGGTCCTGTGCAGGGCGCGCGCCATCGAGTTCCAGGTCTATTTCGCCGCGTGCGGCCAATGGGGCAGTTACGTTGCCGCCGGCGGCGAGACCCGGCAGTGTTTCGGCAACTCGCTGGTTTGCGATCCGTGGGGACAGGTCATCGCCCGCGCCTCGGATGGAACGGGCATTGCGACGGCACGGCTGGACAGCCAACGAATAAATGATGTGCGCCGGCTTATTCCGATGGAGCGCCATCGTCAGCAGTTTCCAAGCGCAGCATCCCGGGCAGGTCTTGCTGAAACGCTGGCACCAACAGCTCAACATCTAGTAGTCGAAAATGCTGCCTGCGACGGGTTATGTTCGACTTGCCGCAGCAGGACAGACCTGCCTGCCTCCTGTGAATAGTCGAGAGGGCGCCATGACTACCCCCGCAACGCAGACGCTTGCCGAATGCCTCGTGAATACGTGTTTTGAGAATCTTCCGCCGGACGTGGTAGAGAAAGCAAAGCTCTGCCTGATGGACTCGGTCGGGTGCTTTTTCGGCGGTCACCAAACTCCGGTCGCTCCGGGTCTGGAACGGCTTTCGGCGGATATGGCTGGAGGCTCCGCTAACCCTCCCCGACCGAATCCCTCCTGGCACGCATTTCAGTACGCGACTCTGGCCAACGCCCTTGACCTCGATGACATCTACTGGAAGGGGCATCCTGGGGCGACAGTGGTTGCTGCCGCTCTCGCGGTTGCTAACCGGTCGCGCTCCACAGGGCGCGACCTGATTGCTGCAATCGTCGCCGGATACGAGGTGGGATGCCGCATCGGCATGTCGCTCCGCCACAACACACCGCGCAAGACCGTCCATGGCCATGGCACCTGGCAAATATTCGGCGCAGCCGCCGCGTCGGCGAAACTGCTGAAACTCGATCATAAGCAAGCGGCCCAAGCCCTGGCAATCGCGGCTGTCAATGCACCTGTGGCGTCGGTCATGAAGACCGTTTATGGGGCCACACCGACAATGGCGAAAAACAATTTTGCGACCGCAGCAATGGGCGGCGTCAACGCAGCCCTACTTGCTCGTGCCGGATTTGAAGGGCCACTTGACGTTTTCGAAGGAGACACCGGTTTCTGGCGGATGGCGGGAGCCGACGGCGTCGACCTGTCGCAGCTGAAAATCGGGCCCGGTATTCGTTACGAAATACAAGACGTCGGCTTCAAGGCGTTCAGCTGCTGCAGGATCATCCAAAGCAGCGTCGAAGCTGCTGTTGAGGCATTCGCCCTAGGGGCCGTTGACGGGACAACCGGTCATGACGTCGGGCAAATCGAGGTCTTCGCTCCAGAGATCGTGTGTAGTCCCCCGTTCAATGATCCCCAACCCCGCGACATCTGGGCGGCCCAGTTCAGCGCACCTTTTTCAATCGCCATGGGCGTGCTCGGGCATGCGGCCGGTCCGGAATGGTTCAAGCCTTCCCGTTTTCTGGATCAAACAGTGCGCGAGCTGACGGCAAAAATCCGGCTCTTTCCTCTCGGATCCACGGATCGATTGAGCCACCATCACGGGGCAAAGGTTCGTCTTCACCTGCTCGACGGCCGCGTCGTGGAGGCCAATGTCGAGGTTGCAAAGGGCGATGCTGCCAATCCCCTCGCGCCTTCGTTCCTGGAGAAGAAGTTTTTGCGCCTGTCAGCGGGGCGTTTGCGTGGGAACGGAAAACTGGAAATGCTGCAGTTCCTCAGGCAGCTTGAGTTGAAAGACGACCTGGGGTTTCTGCTGGATACGATCCGCGCATCAGGAGGCGTGCCTCAGTCCGTGGACAGTCCTATGTAACCGGAATGAATATTGTTGCATAAAAGATAGCTAATCTTGGCTTTATTTCCCGCCGATTCCTGCTGAAATCATCTCGTTCGGATGTTCGAGGAGGAGCTCGCATGAGTGGAGGAATTATCAGTCCAAGCCTGTCAGACATACCGTGTTACTCCGCGACAGAGATCGCCGGAAACGAGGCTTTCCTCGATGGCAAGATCGTCCATGAGGTCGCCGGCAAAGCATGGGACGACATTGCGCGCGGTTCCGCGTACGGCACGAAATCCGTGCTCTCCATCACTCCCGGGGAGATTGACAGGCATCCCATGATCAAGGACGCAGTATCGCTGGAGGAGCGCCTTGGCTGGAAGTTGTCCTGCCTTTCAAGCGTCAACAGCCGCTACGGGGCAGTGAAAATCGTCGGCGCAAACGCCCTCAATCGCCAGCTCGGTCTTCCACGGTCACGGTCCACGATTGTCCTCATGGACAAATTTACCCTACTTCCTCTTTGCCTGCTCGATGGAACCGACATCTCCGCCGCCCGGACGGCGAGTTATGCGACGCTTGTTGTTGAGCGACTGCTCGCGCCCCGTCGAGATATGTCTGTCTTCCTGTTCGGCGCCGGACCAATTGCCGAGAAAATCGTTGTGGCGCTCGACAGATGCCACGGGGAGAAGATCCGCGAGGTCTTCGTCCGTAGCCGAACAGTTGACTCAGCCATACGGCTCGCAAGATCGCTGGGAGAAACGGCAACCTTCGACATCATACCTGTTCAGGACAACAGCGATCTCCGTCGATGCGATTTTGTGATTACTGCATCAAACGCGAAAGCTCCGGTCTTCGAGGCCAGTGAGATAGGCGACGCTCCCGTGCTTCATCTGGGTGGAGATGAAACACCCGCGGGACATCTGAAACGGGCGCTGCGGTGCGGTAGCGTTCTGTGTGACGACGTGGAGATGGTGTCGCGTCGCGGCTCGCAAAGTCTTGCGCTTCACTTCTCACGAAAAGGGACGACGCTGGAGCAATTGGGATCCCTGCTCGGCATCCGTTCAATTACGGCGATTCTGGATCCTTCGGAAATCGGACAGGAAAAACCTGTCCATATCACCTGTGTCGGTTTGCCTATGCTGGACCTTTATGTGGCCGCCCATGTCTATGAGGCTCTGTCGGGCGTCACAAATGATAACGCCGGCGGAGCGACGGTTGCAGAAGCGACCAACGGAGAGATGCCCCCGTGTATATGACGACGCTTCTCGCCGAATGCATTTCCGACCGTGTTTTCCATGCCGTGCCTGTGGCGGTGAGGAACAAGGCACTGTCCTGCCTGTTCGACGCAACGACCTGCGCACTCGCCGGCAAATATGCCACCGGGTCGATCAGCGCCAGACTGGTTGCAACCCGAATTTTTGGTCCCGGACACGCCCCTATCTTGTTTTCGGGCCACCGGTTATCGACCATCGGCGCCGCCTTTGCCAACTCGGCTTCTGTGTGCGCCCTTGATTTCGATGACGGTCATCGTGCAGCGCGAGGACATCCAGGTGCTGCGGTGATCCCTGCTGTTCTGGCCGCCTCCGCGGACAGTGCAATCGACCCAGAAGAATTCGTCGCTGCGATCGTCGCCGGCTACGAGATCGCTATCCGGATCGCCGCCGCACAAAATCCTGAAAATATAAAAAGTCGCCAAAGCGGTCTCTGGGCCGGCTACGGCGCTGTCGTTGCAGCCGGCAGTATCAATCGCTCACGCAGTGATCATCTCGCCCAAGCCTTGGCGATCAACGGTGTATGGGCCCCCAATCAGGCGGCAAACGGAAGTTCCGGCTATTCGAAGCTCACCGGGAATCATGCGAAAGAAGGAATCCCATGGAGCGTCCTCACTGGCCTCACCGCACTCGAATTGGCCGAAACGGGGTTTACAGGTCCAGAAGATATTCTCGATCACGCTTCCCATTTTGACAGGGATCGTATCGAGAACGGGCTTGGTCTGACCTGGGAAATCCTGGGGACCTATTTCAAGCCGTATTCCTGTTGCCGCTATATCCATCCCGCCATCGATGCAACGCTGGACCTCATGCAAAGCCGAAGACTCCAGCCGAAAGACGTGCTGTCAATCGAGGTCCACACATTCCAGTGGGCTCAGCGGCTGCAAAACAAAGTCATACCGAAAACTCTCGTGGAGGCTCAATACAGTTTGCCTTTTTGTCTGGCAGCGGCCGTCCGCCGTGGCGCCTCTGCGCTCGCGCCCATCGATGAGCGACTTCTCGATGACCGGGAAATCTGTTCCCTTGCCGGCGCCGTTACCCTGGCGGTCGATGAACAGATCGACGAAAAATTTCCGGCAGAAACGTTGGCGCGAGTGGCATTGACCACTCGTTCGGGCGAAATAACGTCCACCACCGTGATGCCACTTGGCGACGCGGGCAGACCGATGCTTTGGGACGACCTTAAGGAGAAGTTCCATCAGGTGTGCAGGGGCAAAATGAGTGCAGCGCGTGAGGAGGTTTTCGACAGGGCGATTGACCAGCTCAAGTATGGTGATCCTCTGCCGTTCCTGCGAGAGATTTCGGGCGACCTGTGATTGTTAATCGCTTCGCTTCGCCGTAGAAGCGCCCGAACCATTGCTTTTGATCGTTCCATTCCAGACCACCACCTTGCCATGGATGATGACGTGACGGACGCGACCCAGATTGGCGCGATCGACGATCACGAGATCCGCGCGCCTGCCCTTCTCGATCAAACCGCGATCGCTTGCCAATTGAGGAAAGGCGCGTGCGACGTTCCCGGTCGCCAATGCAACAGCTGCAGCCGGTGACATCTGCTTTTTGTGAACAATGCGATGGATTGCCACGAGGATGCTGTCCCAATGGCCGCCGGCATAGTCAGTCGAGATTGTATCGACGCATCCGGCCTCGATCAGAGCGTCGAAATTCGCCGGATTATTCCGCCAACGGGTCTGGATGCTGTCGAGCGTTGAGACATCGATGGTGACGCCACGACTTCGCAGCTCGCGCGCGAACGATACCGATTCATCCGGCAGAAACATCGGATGATTCGAATGACCCGCGACAATGTTTGCGTGTGGGTATTTCTCAGCGACTTCGATCAAACGTTGGGCCGACGGCGCAGAATTGTGAAAAATCGCCGGGAAGCCCACACGCGCGGCTTCTCGCGCCACTTCCTCAAAGCCTTTTAGTGCGAGATCGACCGGTGGCATTACGGAAGCGAGAATGACCTGACGGACGGTTCGCGCGCTGCAGACATCGGACAGACCGCATTCGTTGAGTATCAACTGCAGTTCGCGATCGGAAACTCCATCCTCGACTTTGAGGTATCGGCCAACCACGGCATTTCGCAACTGGCGTGAAACCAGAGGTGATACGTCCCGGCCCGTCACCCGTTTCATCGCCTCGGGAATGAACCGATATTCCTGTGCACCGCCTCCCAGTGTCTGGCCCCCGCCAACCTCGCCAAGGGCTTTTGCTCCTTGAGACAAAGCATCATCGATGAATGCGTTGCGATGCCGTTCGGAAAGACCGGCGCCATCGATTGCCAGTGCCGCTTCGATATTGGAAGGGGTGTGCGCTGTGGAAATATGGACATCAAGCGGATGTGGATCGCCCGCAAACGCCTCATCAGGCAAGGCCAAACCGCATACATTCAATAATGTCGTGGTCCCCTCGAGGAGATGCCTGTTCCTGTTCCAGACGATCACGTCCCTATCGACAGAAGACGACCCGCTCGGCATGGATGGCCCGCAGACGCAGCCATGGGCATGCGCATTGATAGCGCCCGGGATAATTGTGTGGCCGTGAGCGTCGATGACGTCGACCCCATCAGGATCGACGGATATATTTCCCGGCTGGACGAAAACAATTCTGCCGTCTCCGATACCGATGGATGCATTTTCATGAAATGTGGTCCCATCTCCCGTTATCACGGAAGCGCCGCGTATGATCCTGTCGAGCCGATTATGAGGCATTGCTATCGTCTCCAGAACCGTCTGAAGCGTCACGCGCAGTCGATTCCAGAATGTAGCCGACACCCCGGACGGTGCGGATAAGATCAGGTTGCCCGTTCTGATTCAGTCTCTTTCGCAATCGGCCTATATGAACGTTCAGGGTGCGCTCTTCGACATGATGCCGGCCGGGCCACACTGCAGTTATCAGTTCTGCACGCCGGCAAATCTCGGTCGGTCGCTCCATCAGGCAGGACAAGACAGCAAATTCCAGTGGTCCCAGATGAAAGGTTTGACCGTTTCTTGAAACGCGATGATGCTCGAAATCAATCTCGATTCCGCCATAGGATAACTGACCTGTTTGCGCTCGAGTAGGTGTCCGGCTGAGCGCAGACTTGCGCAGGTATTCAAGCAGCTTGACCGGTGCAAACGGCCGGACGAAACATTCTTCGGCGCCGGCGCGCTGCATATCGACATATTGCCCCTCGGCACCCGCACCAATGATTGCGAGCACGGGAACGCCCGCCGTGCGATGATTTCCCTTGATCCTGGCACACACCTCCACCGCAGGAAAGGGATCCGGTCGGCAGTCAAGCAGTATAGCCATGACCTGGTGATCGTCGGCCAGATGGGATATTTCTTCGACACCTCTGGCCATCCGAACCTCATAACCCTCAACTTCGAGAATATGTGAAAGGAGGAGGAAGAAGTCCGCATCAACCGAACCGATCAGGATCAGTTTTTTCATTAAATTTCCTTTGCGTCGGCAGCAGCCCCTGGACGCGGGCAATTGTCACATGCGTTGAACCATATTCCCTACGACCGATATATCAATTTCCCTCAATTTCGCTGTGAAATCGACTACTAGAAGTAGTAGTCGCCAAAAGTGACGCGTTGTGGCGTGTTCAAAATTTATCTTTGTTATCAGGGGAGACGGTGGCCGCCGACACAGATTGGCTACTCGCAGGACGATCATTGCAGGGACGGACATTTGACCAAATCGAAGAGCGAAAAGACTAGGGACGGCTTGGTATCCGACGCTTGGCAGCGAGATCGGAAGCGTGGCGTCGTTATCTTTGAATTATCACCGCATCATCCAAACAGCGATAGACGCCCGTGCGCAACGGCTATTTGTGTTGCCGAAGTAGATGCCCCCACCAACGGGCAACAGGCATCTTGGCTACCACGCCATCGCTGCGGTCTGGTTGGAAGCTACATAGCCCGCAACGGAAAAATGCTGCTGCCAGACCAAGACGGTCGCTCGGCGTGACTCCTGACGGGCATGCTATCGGGACCGAGCGGAAGCTGACCAAAGCTAGAAAAATGTTGGCAAGGTGTCGGTTTTGAAGCGATCGTTCCCCGTACGTCGAGCCTATAGCCGAACAATAAGTCTAGACACGGTACAGCCTGCCCCAGCTTCAACCGAAAGACGAGCGGGAAAATAATGAGCAGGTCCGGCCGTCTGAAACGCTGGCACGTTGTCGTTGAGCGCCGACGGGGGACGTGGTGCTTCTCGTCTGCGCTGTGAAACCTCCCCACACATCGGAAAGGGTAACCGCATGAAAACAGTATCTGCGAATCTCGCTAAAGCTATCGGGACAATCACAGATGCCGCCACAGTCTATGAGGCTCTTGTATCTGTTCAGGAAATTTACGACGTAGATTTCGTCACCTACCATCTCACAGCAACTGTGATCAGCGACCTTGATGCACCGTTTGTTCAATCAACTTACAGTCCGGAATGGATCGCACGGTATTTCCTGAAGCGATATGTCCAGGTCGATCCTGTTGTGCAACAGGGCTTTTTGCGGCAGCTCCCGTTCGACTGGCGGGAATTCGAAATGACGCCCGAAATTGCAGCGTTCTTTGATGACGCCTGGCAACATGGCGTCGGAGAGTTCGGTTATTCGATTCCCATTACCGACAGGGTCGGCCGGCGCGCGATTTTGTCTGTCAGCGCGGCACGCACCGCGAAATACTGGGACAGAGTTGTAGCAGACAACCGGTCAGACTGGATCGAACTCGCATATCAGATCCATATGAAAGCGATCACAGAGATTCATGGAGGAGAAGACCCTGTTCCAGGCCTCAGCGCACGTGAGCGGGAGTGCCTGTCGTGGGTGGCACGCGGAAAAGACCACAAGGATATTGCACTCATTCTTGGTATTTCCGAGCATACGGCAAGGAGCTACCTCAAGTCGGGCCGGTTAAAGCTCGGATGCGCAACTATTTCATCCGCCGCGGTCCAGGCGATGAAGTTCAGGCTGATCAACATCTGATGTAGCAGCACGGATCCGGCCTTTCACCCTCGTGGCACAACAGCCTAAGACCTTCAACTTTCGACGCAATACCTCAATTGATTGTGCCCATCTGTAGCAATGGGCAACCCGGGATTTACGTGCATCCTGTTCCGGCAGATGATCGGAGATTGGCTCGTGTTCCTTCTTATCCAGCCCTATCAATATTATCGGTACGCAGGCCTGCTGGAACAGTCGTTCCGATTGCGGAAACGGGTTTTTCACGATTGTCTTGGCTGGCAGGTCGATGTGCATCACGGTCTTGAACGGGACGCTTATGACGTGTTAGGCGCCGTCTACCTGGTCTGGTGCGACAAGGACGCGCACCATCTCTATGGTACGGTACGGCTCATGCCGACGACGGGGCCGACATTGCTGCGTGATGTGTTCAGGCGAACATTGCCGGCAAAGGATCTGATCTCTCCAGGCACATGGGAAGGCACACGAATGTGCCTTGATGTCGATCTTCTCAGAAAGTCTCAACCGACGCTCAGCCGATCAAAGGCGTTTGGGCTGCTTTTGCTGGCCTTGTTCGAATGCGCCTTCGCGCATGGCATCGAAACCCTCGTGTCAAACTACGAGCCGCCAATGGAAAGAGTATACCGGCGAGCGGGATTGATCGTAGAAGAGGTTGGACGTGCCGACGGTTACGGCCGACTCCCGGTGTGTTGCGGAGTGTTCGCCGTTTCAGACGAAACTCTTAAGCAAATGCGATCAGTCCTTAGAGTTGCACAGCCCTTGTACACGCGGTTTTTGCCCGAGGCTGCGGGAGCGGCTGCAGTACAAGTGTCCCACGGCGTAGGCCAAATCAACAGACTTAGGAAAACCGAGGACTTCGCGACCTGCAATGATGTCCGATGGCAGAGGTGCTGCTTAAGAACGGTGGGATAAGACGTGGATGAAAATCTGGCTACGCAAATTGATTGACACGACGTCCATGATGAAAACCAGTCGGGCGACAGCCGAACTGCTTGATCATCTGACCCGCGAGCTCGGGTTTGACTTTTACCATGTGGTGATTGTCCGTCACCCCGGGTTGGGAAACGCCATCTTGTCCAATGCTCCCGAGGGGTGGTTGGGCAAATATCGGCAGGAGCGTTTCGACAGGAACGACCCAATCCTAACCCGTGCCCGTGAAATAATGGCGCCATTCGTCTTTGATTTTGAGCATGAGGGAAAAGTCGCACGCGGACCCCACCAGACATTCTATTCCAGTGCCGACGATGCGGGCATCAGGGCCGGCATATGTATGCCCGTGATGGCGCCATTCAGCGATTTGTTCACCCTCTCACTTTTCACCGGCGACGTAACGTTGCCCCGCAAATACCAACTGCATCCTGTTTTGACTGCAAACGCTTTGGCGTTACTCCGCATGTGCATGGAGGCAACCGAGGCGGCATCGAGCGGAGCACCGGCCATCGAACTGACGGCGCGGCAGTCAATGGTGCTCAAATGGGCCGCCGAAGGGAAAACGACCCAAGAGATAGCGCTGATCGAGAACATGACGCACCATACGGTCAATTTTCATATGAAAAACGTTCGACGGAAACTTAAGACCGTCACCCTCCCGCAGACGACCGCATTGGCCACAAAATTGGGATTGATCTAAGGTTTGGGCTTCAGGCAAACCACTGAGATAAAATCTTCAATAGTGGAAGGCATCGCATTTATGGGAAATAGCTGTCGCTGGCGTGGGCAATGAAGAGTAGGACGACTTGCCCCTAATTCATGGTAATTCAGTCGGTGGCGTCTCGCAGAACACAGACATTCGTACAGCGCTCTTGCTCTAAGGGCGCGTCACTTCCGTTTTCCTCGCCGGATGAAGCGGACAAGGCGGCGCAGGCGAAAGCCAAAAGCCTCAAGCTTGGCGAGGGTAGCACACTGGTCACGGTCGTCGTTGATACCTCGATCTGCGCCGGCGCTCCCCTGCTCTACGCCGACATTCGATCGGGCCTTGATGGCGTACCCTACATCATCGACACGGCCACGCACAAATATGTCACGAAAGGCACCTTGACCACCGACATTGCCGGCAAGGTTGCGCTAAATAGCGCACCTGGTACACCCGCAACGCCGGCACACTTCCTGACGCCCCGGCTGGGGCGCACGGACGAAAACTTAATGACTTATTGCCGGCACGATGCGCCAGCCTTTCATGTGTGGCCGCTTCGCGTGACTTGTCCCCGTAAGCAGGGTTCATGTGCGAGCGGATTATGATTCACTCCCATTGAAGGGAGATCGTCGTGCGCCGTCACGAACTGAGCGACGAAGAATGGGCCGTCATCGAGCCGCTGCTTCCAACCAACAGCCGTGGAGTGAAACGCGTTGATGACCGCCGGGTGATCAATGGTATCCTTTGGCGGTTTAGGACGGGTTCGTCCTGGCGCGATGTGCCGGAGCGCTATGGTCCGCAAACGACGCTCTACAATCGCTTCTCTCGCTGGCGAAAGGCAGGTGTCGGGGATCAACTTCTTGATGCCGTGTCAAAGCGTTATGCGGGTGACATCGTGATGATCGACAGCTCCTGCGTTCGCGTTCACCAGCACGGTGCCACCGCTAAAAAGGGGGGCTCTGCCGATCCTGGCATGGGACGTTCCCGTGGCGGCCTGACCACCAAAATCCATGCGCTCGTGGATGCCGACGGGCGGCCAGTTCGTCTGGAGTTGACTGCAGGCCAAGCTGCCGACGCCCCCATGGCGGAAAAGTTGCTGAGCGGATTGCGGCCCGGTGCGACGCTTCTTGCGGACAAGGCTTATGACACCGACGCGATCCGTCGCTTTTGACGGCCCCTGCACTGCTGCGAGTTGAAATCGTTGGGTCAAAATTGAGGGCCGCGTCCAACTCACCCACTCAATGTAAGTCGCGAAGTAAAAGCTACAGCGTTGAAGACGTAATCTAGCTAGGCATCGCATGCAACTGCAAGCAGATGCCAGCCCCTACGTCTGAGTGTAGCGTATTACTTGCCTTGGTGTCTGGATGGCAGCTCCATCTCAATCATCACGGTCGATGGGCTTCTGCGAACATCAGCTTCTTCGCTTTTGTGCCGGAGGCCGGACAGTCAGAGGACGGCCCTAAATCAGCCACACTGCGCAAGCAAGCGCGGCTCCGGGCTGTATTCTTCGCAAGAAATACGCCAGCCAGCGTACTGATCAGGTCGCTCGCACACTAATCCGGACATTCCCATGATGTTCAGACGAAACAGCCCAGCCTTCAACTCCCGTTTTCCACGGTCTGGTGCAGCCTTTCGATATGCTCGCGGCAGAGCGTCTCGATCAGGCCGTGAAGTTCCGCGGTCCGCTCTTGAAGCCAGGCAAGTGCCTCTTCGCTGATCTCGAACTGCTTCGAATAACGCGCCTTGACATAGGCCTCGTTGAGAATGTTGTACCAGGCGGTGAAACGCTGCTGGTCGCGCGGCCAGATATCGACCAGCCGACGGTCGCGATCCTCGGAAAGCCCGCGCAGGAATTTCAGATTGTGCGAGGGCGGGCTGTAGTTGGTCAGCGTCAGGAGGTAGCAAGAGTATGCTGTTTCAACTGCCTGATGAAGTTGGAAGGCGGCCAGATGGAGGTTACCTTTTGCGATGAGGAACTTTGCGACATCAGCAAAATCGCGAGCATCCGGGAAATGCCTCTCAAAATGCTCCTCCGCCACCCTGAGTGCATCGGCAGGGCTGAGTTGTTTCGGTTCGGCCAAAGGCCGGTCATCGAATTCGTAAAGGACAACACCTTCGCGGGCGAGATCGACGAAGAAGTATTGCCCGTCATGCAGGAAGTTGCTGATCTCGCGGGCGCCATGCACGATCAGACCGACAGGTGTCTCGATCTCCCTGTCCCACATCAGTCGGTCGGTCGCCTTGTCCCAGTATTTGGGGTCGGCCAGTTCCTTGTTGCTGACGATGACGAGAATATCGAAATCCGAGCGATAACCCTTTGACGTGTGCGGCTCGTCGACCCATGTGCCGCGGGCGTAGGAACCGAACAGGATGATCTTGTAAATCCGCCCGTCCTTCTTGGCATCCGACTTCGAACGATCGACAATGCCGGCAAACTCTTCGTGGATGATCCGGACGACCCTTTCCAGTTCGAGCTGCTTTGCCTGCGGAAGATGTCCGATATCCGTTTTCATGGCCTCACCATCGCTTCTTCTGGGCAGATATTCTAGCCGTGATCGGCTCGCTATTGCTACTCCACATTGTTGTAGCCCCAATCGATCTACTCGACATTATGCGGGGCGCGACCGCCCTCATCAACCATTAATCGCCACGCCCTATCAATGTTTCATCTGGACCGACGGGACCGACCACTCTATCCTCTTCGTAATTTGAGGCCTGTCTCGACCTTGATCGCGCCTCCGGCGGAAGGAACTGAAATGGATCTGCGTCAAATGAGCACATTCGTTGCCGTCGCAGAAGAACTGCATTTCGGGCGCGCCTCAATCCGGCTCAATCTCGCCCAGCCTGCGGTTACTGCCCAGGTCCAGGCGATCGAGAAGGAACTTGGCGTTCCCCTTCTCATTCGTTCCACCCGCCGGGTTCAGCTTACTCCCGCAGGATCGGTTTTTTACGAGCGTTGCGTTCAACTGCTTCGCGATGTCGACGAAAGTTGTGCGATCACACAGGCGGTTGCCGGCAAAGCTGCCAGCAAGATCACCATCGGCACAATCCACCCGGCAACCTTCGGTGTTCTGCCTGATTTTCTTGCCCGAATTGGCCGACGTTATCCAGATATCCGCATTCATATCCGCAACGGCACAACCGAATCCATCGTACGAGATATCGAGCGGGGCCAGGTCAATATCGGTTTCGTCCGGCCGCTGGACAACAACGGCGCATTGCGATGGCAGGCGATAACAGAGGAGCGGTATTTACTCGCCGTCTCCCGAGACAATATTCTGGCTGAGGCAGAGACCGTCACCTTGGATGACCTGCAGCGCCAGAAGATCATTTCCTTCTCGCGTTCGAACCTGTCCTACACGGAGCGGTATTTTCTGAAGACATTCCGCGAGCATGAACTTTCCGACCGGATCGTCTATACCTGCGACGACACACTTTCACTGATAGCGCTCGTTTCCGCAGGCGTCGGTGTCGGCTTCGTACCGGAATGGGCGGCAAACCTGCCGAACAGGAACTTCCGTTTGAAGGCAGTGGAGGAGATCGATCTGCGCATCGGCCTTGGGTTGGCCTGGAGCAACCAGGACCCGACCGCCAATCGTGATGACATCATCGAGATCGGCCGCCAGCTCGCATCCACTATTGCGAAAGCGCCCGCTCGTAAGCAATACCGCAATTGGACGTCCTGACACAGCATGGGCAGGCTCGCGGGGTTCCCCGTTTGCCGAATCGTCGAGCACACCCTGGTACATGCCTCTTAGTCCTGTGCAATACAGCAAACAGCAGGTCTGTTGTCGTAACTCATCGCGCGACATTGCAGGGATCGGTGACCTCCAGACCGGCGACATCGAAGAGCTTGTGACGCGGGTGTTGACCGTCAAGCCCCGCGCAACCGCGGTGGCAGCGATGTTACCACCCACCGGCCTATACGCACTTCCTGTCTACTTTTTGCCCGGCCATGAACTGGACACAGGTCTGCGAAGTATTGAGGCCGAAGCAAGAACCCGTTCTGAAAAGTCGGCAGAAACTCCCGTTCCCAGCGATCCTGATAAATCCTATGCCGCCCGCCGCCCGTTGTAGCTGCGGGGCATGCCGATCACGTGAATATCCCTCATATGAGGGAGTGCCGTTGTGGGTATTTCCCATCATCAGGACCAACTGCATGCTGTCCTCCATACCACCGCTGGTCGTCGCGTATGCTGTATACTGGACAATGCGGAAGGAAGACACTTCTGAGGGATGATGAATGAGGTATCAAAATGTCTCAGAGGCCTTCATTGAGCTAGAAGCTGCGCCGACCGTAGCGAATAAAATCTGCACGCAGAGCATAGATCTCTGCTTGTCGATCATCGACAGGGACAACGGCAGGCAACTGAATTTCGAAAATGGGTGTGCAATCATCACAGTCGCTGACGATGGTCTCATCGTAAGGGTCTCCGCCGGAGAACTGCTCACGTTCTACGGCATTCAAACGTTGATCGAGGGTCGCTTGTGGGAGATAGCACCCGGCGCTGCAAGATCAATGACATGGCTACCAGCACGAGAGCCCCGCTTCGGGCAATTCCCTCGAACCGCTACAACGCACATGAGAGAATGAAGGCCACTGGCTCCTACGGATCAATACAGGAGATTTGCAGAACGTAGCGATCGAAACCAAATGGGCCAGCACCACGCAATATTGCATTGGCCCACACCTCGTCGTGCGCCCCTGCGGGCCGCCCCAATCCTGATGCCATCAACCGACGTTTCATTTTTTCCCTCAACGGGTCCGTTCCGCCATGCCGTTTTTTATCGAGTAAAAATTCGGCCTCGCTCGATCGTGTGACGCTGACGTTCAGCAATAATCTTCTCGCTGCTCTCTGTCCGTACCGCCCGTTGCAGAACCTTAAGGCGCTCCTGCATCGCCTCGAAAGCGCGACGCTGCGCCCGTGAGACGCGATTGGCGACGTCCTTCTCTCCACGAAGGATCGCGTTCCTGCCAAAACGCTCGTCGAGCGCCCGACTGACCTCTGCAAACTCCTTACGAATGGCGGGATCGAGCGAGCCCATAGCGACATCGAGCGAGCCCTTCTTTTTCTTCATCGCCGCCGATAGATCTCTCAGCGCAACTTCGGCGGAAGGCGACAATCCCGGGATGGCGATGCTCATGCGCCGGCGCTCCTCAGTGATCGCCCCCCTCTCTGCATCAAGCGCCGTGCTAAATGAGGTCCCCAACGACCGAACGCGGCTTGCCGCCTCCGCGACGGCTTGCAGGGCCTCCTTCCGCTCCCGGCCGACAGCGAGCAATTTGTCCATGATACGGCCAGAGCCTCGCAACGCACCATATGCTGCGGGATCATTGCTGATGGCCGCAGCGATCCGCTCACCGGCAAAGCCTTTTTGGACAAGCTCCTCGATCTTTCCAACAGCACCTGCCGGATCGCACCAGATACGCGCCGCAGCGCCAGCAAGGGCGGCGCGATTCTGACCGTAGTGAGGAACCGCGCGCGCCCTCTCCCGCGCCTCCTGGTCGATCGGGGTTTCAAACTCCGTTACAGCTGCAAGCATTGGCAACACCGGCACCGTCTCTTTCCCCGGCTCGACGCTGGCACCGGCAACGATCCTGGAGCGATCTTTCCTTTCGGCAAGATGCTGTTCTTCTGCAAAGCGGCGTACGACGGCAAAAAGACGCGTGAGCTTTTCGCGCCGATCAAGGTCGAGGTCTTCCGGCATGCGCTCGATCATGTTGCGCTCGGCAATAGTGTCGGCCTTGTCGGTGAAGGCAGACCAGCCGAAGCGAGCGGTGAGAGCGTCGTTGGTCGCCCTCACCTCCTGAACCAGAAGGCGATCCTCCGCCGCGTAGGCGAAGGCCGTCTTGTAGGCATCCTTGCCACCGCACTCGCGTACGGCTTCGATTTCGACAAGCCGTGCCATTGTCGGCTTGGACAACGCAGGAACCGAGAGCGACATGTGGGCGCGCCGTTGTTCCTCGCGGATGCCGAAGCGTTCGACCTGGCGGCGGAATTCTGTGGCATGGGCGCGGGCCAGCGGCAGCAATTCGGACAATGCCGATACCGCCGCGTCGCGCTCGGTACGGGACGCACGGCCGCCGACCAAAAGCTCCGATCCACGCAGGCGGCCGAGACGCCGCGGCGCGGCCGCAAGATCGTCGGCAAGCTTGCGGGGCTCGATCCGAGTGTCAGACGCAAGCGCGTTCAGTCTGGCAAGCGCGCCTTCAGGATCGCGATAGATCTTTTGCAACACTGGCCGAAGGATGGCATCTCGTTCCTTCCATCGATCTGAGCGAAGCTGCGCGCGGCGGGCATCCTCTTCGACGCTGCGGGAAAACAATGTTGTCGGCGGGATCAGATATTGTCGATCCGTCGGAATTTTTGCCGTCCGGGTTTCGGCGCGTTCCTCACTATAGGAAACACGCTTCTCGCTCTCGATCGCGAAGCCGAGCGCCACGCTCGCCCGCTCCCACAACTTCGCCACTTGCTCGCGCTTCTGCGCCAGCCACGCCAACCGCCGCCCCGCCCCCTCCTCCATTCCGGCCGCGATCCCGGCAGCCAAGTCGATACCGCGGCGTCGGGCAAAATCGCGGGCGTGCGCCTGGTAGCCGGCCTCGCTCTCGAAATCGAGCGTCGTCGTTTTGGCGCCGGAGCGGCCAAGACGCTCCACCAACTGCTTGAACAGTTCCGGCCGATGGCTCTCCTGCGCGATGCGCTGCTGGCGAACCTCTGCCATTTCGATCTGTTTGGCAGTCCAGACGTTTCGATCGACTGTCCGTTCCTCGAACCTCTTCTCTCGGGTTTTCTCGTCGATGACGGGCACCGTCACCGTCACCCGTTCGACGCCGTCCTTGCGCAGCGTCACCGTGTCGCCTTTCGACACGCCGCCCTCCTCCAGGGCCTTCGGCAGGCTCACGCCCCAGAGCCGAAGCACGGTTCCGTCCTCGGTCTTCACATCGGCATAGGGGCTTTTATCGGCATCCTCATCCTGCGGCCGGAACTTCGCATTGCCGGTTCCGACCAGCTCGCCTGTGACGCCAGCGGCATGATCGGCCCGGAATCTGTTTCCCCATTCCGGCTTCGGCTCAAAGTCCTCGCGAGCGGCATAGAGATCGGCCCGGTCGCGATGGCGGGTCATCGACACATAGGTCAGATGCTGATCCATCATGCCGGTCGCGAGCACGAAGGTCCTGTCGACTGTCGCGCCTTGGGACTTGTGGATGGTCGCGGCATAACCGTGATCGACATTGCGATAGCTGTCTTCGCTGATGACGACATCGCGGCCATTATCGAGACGGACCGACAGCAGCGGGCCACGCGTATCACCGGTGGAGACGACCGTGCCGAGCATGCCGTTCTTGACATATTGGGGTCCAATCTTCCGCGCACGTGGTTCGATGAACCGGGCGTTTTCGAGGAGGATGATCCGGTCGCCGACGGCGAACTCCCGCACGCCTCGCTCCGTCTGGAATTCACGAGAGATGGTCAGCGCGCCTTCATCTTTCATGACGTTGCGCAGCGCTTCATTGAGCCGCCTCACGTCGTCATTGGTATGGGCGAGAACGAGCAGTTCGTCACCACGCAAGCGGACCGGGTGTTCTTTATCGGCATCTTGCTGGATGAGGTCGCGGCGAGCGCTCGTCCAGTCGGCAACGATGCGCTCCACAGCTTCAGCCCGGCTCTCCGCCTCGACAATACGCCCCCGCTGCGCATAGGCATCCAGTCCCTCCTCGACCTTGCCCCGGGCGAAAAGACGGGATGCCTCTCGCGCCCACTCTTCACGCTGGCGCCGGACACCGGCAAGTTCCGCAGAACCGATCCGTTCGGAAATTGCCCGGAAAGCTGCGCCAGCCTGGATCGGCTGAAGCTGCATTGCATCGCCGACCAGAACCACCTTGGCTCCGGCCTCCTCGGCGCGCCTGAGCACACGCGCCATCTGCTGCGACGAGACCATGCCGGCTTCATCGATGACAATGATATCCCGCCGGTCGAGCAGATCGCGTCCGTTCTCCCAGGCCAGTTCCCAGGAGGCGAGCGTGCGCGATCTGATGCCGGAACTGTCCTCCAGCCCTTCGGCGGCCTTGCCGGCAAGCGCTGCCCCGAGGACGCGGTGGTTTTGACTTTCCCAGGCGACCCGCGCCGCGGCAAGCAGCGTCGACTTGCCTGCACCAGCCAGCCCGACCACAGCCGCGATACCATTGTCGCCAGCGATGTGATGAACGGCCTCCACCTGTTCGCGATCGAGCTTGAGCGGATTTTCCGGATTAGCGCTTTCTATGGATTGGACAGCCGCAGCAATCTTTGCCGCGGCGATGCCGAAGCCCTTGCGCCGGGAGAGGATTTCAGCCGACTGCGCCATGTCGTATTCGGTGCGCAAGATATCGCGTGTGGTGAAGACCGCAGGTTCGGCCATCTTGCCGGTCTGCAGCTCAGGCTGCTGCGGCTTCAACAGCACGAGATCATTGGAGGCCATCAGCCTGGCGCGTATGTTGGCGAAATCGGCGGGATCGTCGACATAGCGGTGCAGCGCCTTGGCGATGTCACGCTCGTCGAAGGTGGCGCGCTCGTTGCCGAGTTGCTTCAGAAGTAGATCCGGATCTGCAAGCAGCCGGTCGGCCATCTCCTGCCGACGCGCGAGATCGGCCGGCGCGAAATACATCTCGACACCCTTGCGGGCGAGCGCGGCCTTTTCCGGCCCAAGATG
Source organism: Rhizobium sp. GR12 (assembly GCF_036596185.1). NCBI lineage: Bacteria > Pseudomonadati > Pseudomonadota > Alphaproteobacteria > Hyphomicrobiales > Rhizobiaceae > Rhizobium > Rhizobium sp. GR12. Next base: position 188,124 of record NZ_JASXTH010000011.1, read on the forward strand.
TTTCTGCGCGATGCCGTCGAGGCCCTGCTCGGCATAGGAGCGGCCATCGAGACGGATCTCATGGCCGGCAAGCGCCAGATGCCGGTTGACTGTCTCCGCCCAGGCGATCTTCCATGACTTCATCGTTTCCCTGTCACCGGCCCAAAGCTTGTAGACGATCTTTCCGTTCGGCCGGTCCGGAGTAACGACACGCAAGGGCTCGCCATCCTCGCCCATCACAGCCACCTTCTTCGGCCCGAACCCTTCCTCCGTCAGCGGCCTCAGTGTCTTCATCAAATGGATGTGCGGATTGCCGTCCTTGTCATGAAACACCCAGTCGGCGACCATGCCCTTTGAGGTGAAATTGTCCGCGACGAACTCACGGACCAGAGCGATGTTCTCGGCCCGCGTCAGTTCTTCCGGCAGGGCGATGATGAGTTCGCGCGCCAGCTGGGCGTCCGCCCGAGTCTCGAAGACGTCAACCGCATTCCACAGCACCTCGCTGGCAGCGGAAACCGACTTGCCGTCAATGGCCGTCTTCAGCCAAGGGGGAATCTTATCCGGCACCGCCAGTTCCTCATGCACCAGCTCGGCCGCGCCGCCGCGATAGCTGAAGGAGGTTTCCGCCTGTTCGTCCATCATCCGGGCGCGGTGGCGATAGGCGGCGGCCGAGACGATGCTCCGTCCCCCTCCCCTTCCGATCACCTGCGCTCTGACGAACATGATCGCCACGACTGGTCTCCGCTTCCCTCAGGCACGTCGCATCAGCGACGTATATTGCGCCCTCAAACCGATCGGACCGAAGGACCGATGCCGCTTTTCCTGAAGACGGCCCAGCTGGGATTTCCAATATCGACGCTTGGGGGCTTGTGCACGGTAGCGTGTTTGACTACTGTTTTCTAGTCAGTTAAATGACGGAATAGAAATTTCTCACTGAATGAAAGGACGTCACCATGGCCAGCAGGACAGCGTTAGTGGATATTGATGCTCAAATCGAGAAGCTTCGCGAACGCAGGAAAACTTTAATAGTAAAATCAGCCGATCGCTTCGCGCGCGCGGCGACGAAGTCGGGATTGGCGGAGATGGAGATCGCTGACGAGGAGGTGGATCGCATCTTCGAAGAGATCGCGGCGCGATTTCGCAAAGGCGGGAAGAAAGGATCTGGTGGCTCACCTGCTTCGTCGCGTGGACAGGCAAATGGTGGGACTGGAGCGGAAACGGAGGTTCCTCATGACGGCTGATCGAAAGAAGGAAGCAAGAGAGAAGTTCTTGCTCGGCGGCATCGTCGTCCGCGCGGGCCTGTCGAACGCGGATCGGGCTTTCCTGCTTGGCGGACTTCTCGAAATGACGCGGGTCGTGCCCGGGACGGCGGAGCATCGGCGCCTGTGCGATATCGGGGAGCTCGCCTTCAGAGTTGCGGCGCCCAACGGCGGGTTCGAAGGCTTTGCAGAGGCGGCTGAATGACGGGAAAGGCGAAACCGCATCCGAGCCAGCTGCTTATCATCGTGCCAATCGTCGTCACCGGTTTTACCTTTTATGTCGCCAACTGGCGTTGGCCTGAACTGGCCGCCGGCATGACCGGCAAAACGCAATACTGGTTCCTGCGGGCGTCACCTTTGCCGGTCCTTTTGTTCGGGCCTCTGGCCGGACTGCTGGCGGTCTGGGCGCTGCCCCTCCATCGGCGAAGGCTGGTGGCGTTGGTAAGCTTTCTCTGCTTTCTCCTGGTGGCCGGCTTTTATGGACTGCGGGAGTTCGGGCGCCTTGAGCCGTCCGTGGAGCACGGCGTGTTGACCTGGGATCAGGCACTATCCTTCGTCGATATGATTGCGGTCATTGGCGCAGCGGTGGGTTTCACGGCGGTCGCGGTTGCGGCCCGCATCTCCAGCGTCGTGCCCGAACAGGTGACACGCGCCAAGCGCGGAACATTCGGAGATGCCGACTGGCTGTCGATGTCGGCGGCGGCACGGCTGTTTCCCGATGACGGCGAAATCGTCGTCGGTGAGCGGTATAGGGTTGACAAGGAACTCGTTCATGAGCTGCCGTTCGATCCGAACGATCCGGCCACCTGGGGACGCGGCGGCAAAGCGCCTCTGCTTACTTACGCCCAGGACTTCGATTCGACCCACATGCTCTTCTTCGCGGGCTCCGGTGGCTTCAAGACCACAAGCAATGTCGTGCCGACGGCGCTCAGATATACAGGCCCGCTGATCTGCCTCGATCCGTCCACCGAGGTGGCCCCGATGGTCGTTGACCACCGCGGAGAGAAGCTCGACCGGGAGGTCGTTGTGCTCGATCCGACAAATCCGGTCATGGGATTCAACGTACTCGACGGCATCGAGCATTCGCTAAAAAAGGAAGAGGACATCGTCGGCATCGCGCACATGTTGCTCTCGGAAAGCGTGCGCTTCGAGAGCTCAACCGGCTCCTATTTCCAGAACCAGGCGCACAACCTCCTGACCGGGCTGTTGGCCCATGTCATGCTGTCGCCGGAGTTCGCCGGCCGGCGGAATTTGCGTAGCCTGCGCCAGATCGTTTCCGAGCCTGAGACATCAGTGCTCGCCATGCTGCGCGACGTACAGGAACACTCAGCGTCCGCCTTTATCCGCGAAACGCTCGGCGTCTTCGTTAATATGACCGAGCAGACGTTCTCAGGCGTCTATTCGACAGCCTCAAAGGATACGCAATGGCTGTCGCTCGACAATTACGCGGCGCTCGTTTGCGGCAACACGTTCAAATCGAGCGAGATCGCTGGCGGAAAGAAAGATGTATTCCTCAACATTCCGGCGTCGATCCTGCGATCCTATCCCGGTATCGGCCGGGTGATCATCGGCTCGCTGATCAATGCGATGATCGAGGCCGATGGTGCATTTAAGCGTCGGGCGCTGTTCGTATTGGACGAGGTCGATCTGCTTGGCTACATGCGCGTGCTGGAAGAGGCGCGCGACCGCGGTCGCAAGTACGGCGTCAGCATGATGCTGATGTATCAGTCCGTCGGGCAGTTGGAACGGCATTTCGGAAAAGATGGTGCGGTATCGTGGATCGACGGCTGCGCCTTCGCGAGCTACGCTGCGATCAAGGCGCTCGACACGGCCCGCAATGTCTCAGCCCAATGCGGAGAAATGACTGTCGAAGTGAAAGGCAGTTCTCGCAATCTCGGGTGGGGTATGAAGAACAGCGCATCGCGGAAATCCGAAAGCATCAATTTCCAGCGCCGCCCGCTGATTATGCCGCACGAGATCACGCAGTCGATGCGAAAGGATGAGCAGATCATCATCGTCCAGGGGCACAGTCCGATCCGTTGCGGACGGGCAATCTATTTCAGGCGAAAGGACATGGACACGCAGGCCAAACCTAACAGGTTTGCCAAGCCGAGACCTTGACGGCTCACGCGTTTTCTTGCGGGTCGTATTCGGCTTCTGTCGGCCATTTCGTTGCTCTATGAGCGCCAGTGCCGCGTCGGCCGCCTTTCGCGCCTCAATCATCGGAGGATGTAAAAGCAAAGACACCACGCGGTGTAAAGCGCAACCTTCGCCAAGCCGAGGACGATCATGGATGGAAGACGAGGGACCGAGGTTATCGAGGGGGATGACATCACCATCCTCGTCACGGGCGCCGGAAATATCGGTCGAAGCCCGTTTGATCCGCTCACGGGCGAGCTCGGCTTCGCGTATCAGTCGAAATCCTTCGCTGCGCTGACGCCAGTATTCCGGGCTGCCACCATCGATGTATTTAATCTTGCGCTCAGTCATGGACATGTCTCCTTCGTTTCTGACGCAAGGAGGCCGCACCGTAGGCGCGAGGGGTCCAGGATCGCATCGCGACCGCCGGAGGCGGCGAACGGAGGAACTGATTTGGGAGAGCCGTCGCAGACGGCGGCAGCAAATTGGAGGTGCCGCAATGTCCTCGACGCCGGAGCGGCGGGTACAGAATTGAGAGGCAGAGAGAAGAAAAGACCCGCGCCAGTGGCGCGACCGTGTGCGGGAGGAACCGGCCTGCGAAAGGAGGGTGTCACCGCAGGCGGAGACAGGCTACGGGCTCCGTGAGGCCAAGCGAGTAGCACCCGGCCGGCGAATGCCGGTTCGCCCCGACACTGCCGGATCGGTACCTGGCATCCATCACCGAAATGAATCGGAAGCGGTTCTTCGATTCATAAGTGTCGTTGGACCGCAGCGTGAACATCACCGATCATGCGGCATGGGCATTCACCACTACCAAATCCATTGTCAAAGGATCGACGCCAGCAGGAACCTGGCCCGATATTACACGCTTGCGATCCGGCCAACCCTGTTTGGAGAAACAGCCGTGGTGCGAAACTGGGGACGGATCGGGAAGGCGGGCGGGGAGATGACCGAGGTTTTCGGCACGGAGAAGGATGCGATATCGCGCTTTCTCGAACTTGTGCTGCAGAAACGAAAAAGAGGCTATCAACCGGCAAGAAGCTGTGGAAACTCCGGCAGAAGCGCCATTGGGCCAACATCGCCGCATGACAATGTCCGGATCGGCTGAAAAGGTTTTCCGTCTTTAACGAGGAAATCATAATGACCACGACCAATGAAATCGCCGACAAGATCGCAACCGAACAGAACCTGACCAAGGCTCAGGCGAAAACGATCGTCGAAACCGTCTTCGCATCGATCACGGCGGCAGCCGCGTCCGGCGCGGAAACGTCGATCCCCGGATTCGGCAAGTTCAAGATCAAGGATACACCGGAGCGTGAGGCTCGCAATCCGGCCACTGGCGCCACCATCAAGGTTGCCGCTGCGAAGAAGCTGACGTTCCAGCCCGCGAAGGCTCTGAAAGATACCCTGAACAAGTAAGCCGCACCAACGCAAGCGGCATGATCAAGGGGAGCCGCCGAAGCGGCTCCCGGCGCGGCCTGCCCAGCTCGAAGCTGATCCCGATCTCGATGAACGGGATTTTGATCGCGAGCTTCAGGGCGAGCTTACCGCCCTGGAAGAAATGACAGATCACCTTGGCGAAGATTCGGAGCCGACGACCGGTGGCGGTGAGGAGTTGTGGGAGACGTTTCATGCGGTTTCTCCTTGTCGATTTGCTGTTATCGCAGGGAGAAGATGCAGACCGGAAAGGCAGGCTGCACCGGCTGGCCGGAATGGCAGTGGGGGACCTTTTCGATACCGGGATTTTGGACCGCGAGGAGCCGCCCGCGGCGGCGAAAGGTTGCAGCGTGGCTGCACGGGATGCACGATCCCGGATGGTCGATGACTGTCCTCGATAAGGAGACGGCGAAAGCGTTGCGATTCATGGCAATCGGACGATGGTGCCTGCATGAAGGCTGGATGCCGCCCTCAGAAGGGCGGCACGGCGCCGATGGAACCGTCCTGCTCAGCCATGATGACCGCCAGTTCGGCCAGAGCCAGCTCCGGCTCCGCGGCAATCTGGCGGAGCTCATCTGGATGGCAATGGTTCATCTCGGCGCGTTATCCAGACGGTCAAGGATCAAGGCCGCTTCTGGGCTCGAAGCGGACAACTACTTTGCGTCAACCTTCAGGATTGGATGACACTCTGGCTGGTCGCCATGGACGCCAAATGCGTCGGGCTCGTTCCCGTCTGTCTTCTGAACATGGCAATAAACGCCGACGCGCTGCTGTAGCCCAGTTCGTTCGCGATCGATTGAACCGATTTACCATCTTCGATAAGCGAAAGTGAAGCGACCAGCTTCAACCTCTGCCGCCATTCGTTGAACGATATCCCAAGCTGTCCCTGAAACCGCCTCGACAAGGTTTTTTCCGTAGTGCCGAGCGACCGCGCCCATTCTGCGAGAGACTTCCGATCGCTGGCATTTGCCCGAAGTGCATCGATGACGGGACGGAGCAGTTCATCGTCCGATATGGGTAGAAAGCTCTCCCGCCTTGGAGCCTTAAGCAACTGGTCGACCAGAACGAAGGCAAGTCGCCGATCGGCATCAGTCTCGGGTACCGTGATCCCACGATCGGCGAAGTCGGCGAGGATAGCCTTGATTAAAGGGCTGAGCGCAAGCGTGCAGGGTCTTTCCGGCATATTGATGCAAAGAACGCGGTCGATATAGATCGACACGAATTTAACGTTCTCGCGATTATGGCATGCGTGCAAGGCATCGGCAGGAATCCACGTGGCATAGTGCGGCGGACAGAGAAACCGTCTACCCTCCACTTTCGCTTCAACCACGCCCTTCACTGCGTAACCCACCTTGCACCAAGGCTGTCGTCTTTCTTTAAGGACAGATCCGGCCCCGTAGTTTTCCGTCCTGAATGAGAGCGGTGCCGGTGTCTCTCCGGGCTGGATTTCAGTTTTCATGAACCGTCCTATCGCGACTGTTGGATGTCCTTTTATTGCTATATATTGATAATCGGACATTTGGTAGCAAAAGCCTTTCTCAACAAGGAGGCTTCTTGTGCCTATCAAATATCTCCTATTCGCTCTGCTCGCGGTGTTAATCTGGGTTGGAAACACGATCGTCAGCAAACTCGCAGCAGGCGCGATTGCGCCAGGCGCCATCGCCTTCGAGCGCTGGTTTATTGCCCTGCTCATCTTGACGCCTATCGTCGGGCGAGATTTTTGGCGTCACCGCAGAACCGTTGCGGCCTACCTTCCGAAACTGATCGTTCTGGGCCTGCTCGGCATGGCCGCATGTCAGGGGCTCGGCTATTATGCGGCTGCGTTCACCTCGGCAACTAACATAGCGATCATGCTGTCGCTTGTTCCACTGCTGACCCTGATCCTAAGCATCGTCTTCCTGGGTGACAAACCATCCAGCCTTGCGATGCTTGGCGGCCTTGTTTCCCTTTTCGGAATCTTCGTTGTGCTGGGTCAGGGCGATCCATCGCGCCTCCTATCGCAAGGCGCGGGCCGTGGAGATGCGATCATGCTGATCGCAGTGCTGGCTTATGCCTGTTATGGAATTCTTCTCAAGCGCTGGGCTATTCCGCTGGCCATGTGGACGTCCATCTACGTCCAGATCTGCGCTGCGCTGGTGTTCCTTATTCCAACCTACCTAATGTCAGCACCGTCGACTTTTAACGTGTCAAACACGGCCATGGTCCTTTATGCGGCGATTCCTGGCTCCATCCTTGCCCCATTCGTATGGATGTCAGCGGTTAAGCATTTGGGGGCAGCCCGGACGGCAATCTTCATGAACCTCATCCCTATCTTGACCGCCATCGTCGCCGCTGTCTTTCTCGGAGAGACCTTGCATGTCTACCATCTCGTTGGCGGTGGTATGACCATCGTGGGGATCATCCTCGTCCAACGGAAAGCGACGAGGACGCAGTTGAGCGTGAAGGCATTGGCTGAATAGAAGCCAACCAAGTTCTTTCAATGGAGACATGCGGTATCTTTTCGGCACCCAACGTTCGCTTTATCGAAATTGCCAACGACAAGCGCACGTCTCCTTTGGTGCAAAGCGGAAGCCGCCCCATAAGGACGCCTCTGCAGAAACCATCGCATCGTTTGCAGCCTCCTCCTCGGCAACCGACGCTCGGCATCAGCAAGCTAAGGATCCATTCGCGTTCGTCGTTATAGACGGCATTACGCAGCTCGGCGCGTTATCCTGACAGTCAAGCGCAATGACGGCTTCCAGCCAAAGGGGGACGTCCCAAGCCCGATCTATTGCTCGGGACAAGAAACTCCCTAGATGTGTCGTACGTATCGCAACACCGTGGAGCTTCAATGCCAACAAGCAAGATTGAGGACGTCGTTCAATTACTTCAGGCGCAGGCGGATGGATACAAGACACTCATTCCTCTCCCGGACGACGACGCCATACGGTATGTGGAAGCCAAAAGGGGCCTCGTTCTGCCTCCCGACTACAAATACCTTGTCCAGAACGCCGGAAACATCGCGCTTAGCAAGGAATTACTCTATCTACGTGATGACGAGATCGGACGCGGCAATCTTCTGGTCGCCATCCATTCTGCTCGCCAAGCTGGTGTCGCGGCTGATTGGTTGCCTATCTGTCATGACAACGGCGACTACTACTGTCTGTTGCCGGACGGCTCCGTGCAGCTCTGGTCGCATGATGGGATGTTCGAAGGCCGCTGGCTTGATCTGGCAGATTGGGTCGTGGATAGCTTCATTGGCGGCAACTGACCGCCTCTGGCGCTAAGCCGCCCTCAATGCGGCGGCTCCACGGCCATCAGCGCTTCAAACGCTGCCTCCTCCTCGGCAAGGCTCGCCTCGGCGCTTGCCAGCTCGGCCGAAATCTCGTGGCACTCGTCTTGGTGCACGGCATTTCGCAATTCGGCCCGCTATCCTGACAGTCAAGGATCAAGGCCGCTTCTGGCCCAATCGCCGATGCGGCTCACGCCCGGCAGGCGATCAACATCCTGGGACCGCCGTTTCCAGCACCATGCGTGGGCTGAAACCGGCGGAACGCGAGGCTCGCTTTCCCCTCTGGCATTGAGATTGGGGCGAGAAGGACCCACGTATAACGGAACGGGAAGCCCTCCTCTCAGATGTGATGCATTTCGCCGCACCTGAACTCTAAGAGAGCCTGCCAGCTCTCTTAGTCGCTTGATCACGAGTCGGACGGTTTTAAAAGGTTCGCAGCGAAGCTTCTTGCCCGTTCGGCAAAGTCGAATTCCAGCTCCGATTGTGGATCGAGGCGCACTATGTAGGCCTCGACATCCGTGGTGATGCGTTTCCTCAGGCCCGGATCGGCTACGCTCGCGTTGTCCACCAGCGCCCGGATCACCGTTTCGAGCGCAAGCCGACGCGCACCCTCGGTCGTGCCGTACTTGTCCGGCAGTTGATTGATCGGCACGTGATGTTTCCTCGTCGTTTATCGCAATTCGGTGCGCTCAGTATTCCCCGCGCTTCCGTCTGATCTCACGGAGCATCCTGAGGTTTTCACGGGCCTGCTGCGCACTGATCAGGGCTCTTTCCTGGTTCATCAGTTGTTCGCGATCGCGATGGTACTGTTGCTGGTTCATACACCCGCTATAGTGCCGCGACCCGTAGCATGCTTGCCTGTCTTCGTAATGTTGATCCTGAGCGGATGTGCATCCAGCCAGCATCAGGGCTATGAGGCCGCCTCCGCAGATTGTTGTCACGGCTTTAAACATCGGCGTCTGGGATTTCGTCATCGTTCATTCTCCTGTTAATCGGTCACTTCCCCGCTGTGATTTTCAGTCCCGTCCAGTAGGCGGCGAATGAAAATATGTCGGCGTTCTGCGTGACGGCCTTGTCGATCGGCAGGCCGCTGCCGTGGCCAGCACGGGTTTCGATGCGCACCAGCCGCGGTTTGCGGCCGACGTCGGCGGCCTGCAGGGCCGCGATGTATTTGAAGGTGTGAGCGGGAACAACGCGGTCGTCCGCGTCCGCCGTGGTGGCAAGGATCGCGGGATACTCCTTGCCATGTCTAATCGTGTGATAAGGCGAGTAGGTCAGGAGGTTGCGCAAGGACTTCTCGTCGGCAGGTTTCCCGTATTCGCCTGTCCAGAGCGCACCACCGGTGAATTTTTCGTAGCGCAGCATGTCCATGACCCCGACACCTGGCAGCGCGACGTCGAAAAGGTCGGGGCGCTGGTTCGTAACAGCGCCGACAAGCATGCCGCCGGCGGATTCGCCCTGGATGGCAAGCCCCTTTGGCGTTGTGATGCCCTCGTGCTTCAAGAATTCGGCGGCGGCGATGAAGTCGTCGAACGAGTTCTGCTTTTTGTCGAGCTGGGCAGCGCGATGCCAGGTCCGGCCATATTCTCCGCCCCCGCGAATGTTGGCGACCGCCAGCACGCCGCCCTGTTCCACCCAGGCAATTTGCATGGGATTGTAGATGGGAATCTGGCTGATGCCGAACCCGCCATAACCGTAGAGCAGTGTCGGAGCCGGCGCGGTGACATCCTTGCGCCGGATGATGAACATCGGCACTTCGGTGTTGTCCTTCGAACGATAGAAGCGTTGCTCAACAAGGATCTTGTCCAGGTCGACCGGTGCATTCGGCTCCGCCCAGGGGGTCACCACCCCAGAGGCGGTATCGTAGTGATAGATAGCTATCGGTGCGTTGTAGCTGGTAAAGACGAAGAAGGCCTCCCGGGCATCACCTTCCAGAAATCGGGCGCTTCCGACCCCCGGCAGCTTCACAGTGCCGTCTGGCTTTCCATCGAGCGTGAAGCGTCGCAGCTCCGCCTTGACGTCGATCTGGTAGTTCACGAGCAGTTTGCCACCTGCAAGAACAGCGCTGTCCAGGACTGCGCCATCGGCAGCCTCGGCTATGATCTCCTTTGGCTTCGGATTCTTGTCGGTGAGATCGAGCGAGACGATGCGCGCGCGCCCGGCCTCTTGTGTAGTGGCGAGGAACAGGGTTTGTTCATCATTGCCGATGACGTACCACGCGGAATCCATGTCGGCGACGACCGTGCGCGGCTCCCAGTCCTCAGACGCGAGATCGATGACGGTCAGGGAGCTTTCGTTCGTACCGGGCGTCGAAGAGATGGTGAGGTAGCGTCCGCCCGAAATCCTGTCGGCGCCGTTTAACAGGTCAGGGCGTTCAGGGGTGGCGTAGATGAGACGATCTTCTGCTTGCTCCGTCCCCAGCCTGTGGAAATAGACGGCGTGGTTGGCAACGACCGCAGCGGGCGTTCCATCCACCGGCTTCGGAACCCGTGAATAAAAGAAGCCTGATCCATCGGGCGCCCAGGCAATGCGCGTGAAGCGCGCCCACTCAACGACGTCGTCCAGTACCTGGCCGTTGTCGACGTTAAGCACCCTGATGGTCCGCCAGTCGCTGCCATCCGTCTGCGTGCCAAAGGCCAGCAGGCGCCCGTCATCGGACGCGTTCCATATTCCCACCGCGTCGGCGCCGTCCTCCGACCAGCTATTGGGATCGATGAGCACGCGACTGTCACCAAAGACGCCTTCCCGGACATATACGGACGGCTGGTTCTCATTCCCCTTGATGACATTAAAGAAATAGCGGTCTCCACGCTTTCGCGGGACGGTGTAGCGATCATAATCGAGCAGTTCCGTCATCCGCTTGTGGAAGTGGTCGCGTCCGGGAAGCGCGTCGAGATAGGATCGCGTAACGGCGTTCTGCGCCTCAATCCATGACCGAACTGCGCCGTCTTCAGGGTTGCTGTTTTCCAACCAGCGATACAGATCCACGATCGTCTGACCAAAATACTGCTCGGTCACGTCGATGCGCTTTGTCTCCGGATAGATCATTTTCGGCACGTTTCCCTCCAGCTGATCAGCAGAATTGCCGTCTAGACACGTGAGCAAGAGGGCGACGAAAGCGACGGGTGTTCGCATTGGTGACTCCGGTTAAAAAGTGACGGTTATCCTCGGGCGAAAAACGGATAATGGCACTAAGTGTCATTATTATGGCTTGCTAAATGAAAGCAGTTAGACAGTTAGCGATATGGATGCGGCACTGAATGTCGTTTACATTCGCCACGAACGAGTCCCTTAGGAGCATGGATGAGCAGGACGATCCCGGAAGACGCGCATATCGAAGTGGCGAGATGTGCCGCCCACTTGTTCCTGCAAAAAGGCGTCGCGGACACGACTGGCGACGAGATCGCCAATGCGGCAGGCATCTCAAAGCGGACGCTTTGGCGCTACTTCCGCACCAAGGAAAGCTGCGTTGAGCCACTCTTTGCGCTCGCGTCGCAACGCCTCGCGGCCCGATTTCGCAGCTGGCCGAGCGACATCTCGGTGGAACGGTTCCTTGAGATCACCTACGATATGAGCAAGATCGACAGCCAGGAACTGATAGATACCGGTCTTCTCATCCATCTCATCGCTCGCCTAGACGAGGAACCAGCGCTTCTCGGCCCCTGGCACATGTCGACGCGGAACACCGAAGACACGATGGCTGAGGTGATTGCCAGCCGGCTCAATCTCTCGCCGCATGATTTCGACGTAATGCTATGTGCCGCAACGGTCGCCGCGGCGATGCGGGTCGTTGACGAGACCGTCAGCCGTGGCGCGGTGAGATACGGACAGACGCCGACCGTCGCGGAGACGAACGACCGACTAGCCCAGGCGATACGACGTGCAAGCACCCTGCCGTTCTGTGATCCCGTTACGCTTAGGCCGAAGTAAACGGGTCAGCCTGCAATCGAGAGGCGGCTTAGACCGGTAAAACGGCGATGACCGCCCTACTGGGGCCGCTCGGCCTTCAGCTGCGCGTTGTATGCGGCCTCTTCCTCCGCAAGCTGCGCTTCCGCCGCTGCAAGCTCGTTGAGGATCCACTGGCGCTCGTCCTGGTAGACGGCGTTACGCAGCTCCGCGCGTTATCCTGACAGTCAACGAAAAATTGGCGGCATCAGCCGCAGCAGGCGCTCTTTGTCGTCGAGGGACCGCAGCATGATGAAGTCTCCTGCTCGGCCAGCCAGCGATCGCGCGGCTTGCAACTGGCGGGTCGCGGCGAGAGCTCGACATGGACAGCGCCGGCACCAAGCGTTGGCATGGCGGCGCAATAGAGCTGCATAGGCCGAATGCCGTCGCTGACCTCGAAGGTCAGTTTAGCCGTATCATCAAGCTTCACATGCTCCGTGACCTTGCGGATGATCGCGTGGAATTTGCCCGCTGGCATGTGGGTGCGATCACCCTCTTCGATATCCCATAGCTGGATGAAGATCTCCGCCCAAGCTTCGGGATTGGCACCGCAGTCGAGAGCAGAAAACTGCCCGGCCTTGACCTCGGTAACATGGTAGCCGGGCTTCACTGGCTGACCGTCATAGTAAAAGATCAATGGAGAGTCTGTGGTGCCTGAGAGAATGCTCATGAGTTCGCCGAGGCTGATATCGTTCGTCTGCATTTTGCTGTTGTCGATGGCGTTCATTTGCGGTAACCCTCGTTTCAATGATTCAAGGATGATTGAAGTATGGACCAACGTCAAGCCCTCGGCGCCTTCGCCGCTCTCTCTCAGGAGACCCGTCTGCAGATCGTGCGCATCCTCGTGGTCGCTGGCCCTGATGGGATGGCCGCCGGTGCGTTGGCCGAGAAAGTCGAGGTCTCACCATCGAATATCTCCTTCCATCTGAAGGAGCTCGAGCATTCCGGGCTGATCGCCGCGCAGCGACAATCCCGCTCGATCATCTACACCGCCAATTATGAAGCTCTGGGCGGACTGGTGCGCTTCCTGATGGAAGACTGCTGCTCCGGACATCCTGAAATCTGCTCGCCGGCCGCCGAGGTTGCCGCCTGCTGCGCTCCGACAGCCAAGGAGAACCTGCAATGACTGCTGACCGCGTTTATAATGTGCTCTTTCTCTGCACGGGCAATTCCGCACGCTCGATCCTGGCGGAATCCATCCTCAACGCCGAGGGAAAAGGCCGGTTCCGTGCTTTCTCGGCTGGCAGTCACCCCAAGGGACAGGTCCATCCCTGGGCGCTGAAAACTTTGGAGGCGCTCGGCTATCCCGCGACAGGGTTCAGCTCGAAAAGCTGGGACGCCTTCGCCGAGGCCGGCGCTCCGCAGATGGACTTCATCTTCACTGTTTGCGACAACGCGGCCGGCGAAGCGTGCCCGGTCTGGCTCGGCCATCCGATGACCGCTCATTGGGGCGTCGAGGATCCTGCTGCCGTCGACGGTTCCGACGTAGACGTTGGCCGCGCCTTCGCCTTGGCCGCACGCTACCTCAAGAACCGCATCATGCTCTTCATCAATTTGCCGATCACCTCGATCAACAAGCTGGCGCTCGAAACCAAGCTTCGTGAGATCGGCGCGACGGAAGGCGCTACCTCGCTGGCGCTCCTCCCGATCACCGGCCATGAAGACGAGCTCCGCAGCGCGCTCGAAAACGCCGACCTTCCAACGGATGATCTTGATGACGCAGGGCGAACATTCTTCCGGATTGCCCGTGGCGTCGACACGGTGGGCTACGGTGGATATGAGCTGTATGGCGACAATGCGCTGCTGCGGTCTGTAGTGATCACGCCTGCCAACCGTCACAAGGGCCTTGGCCGCCGGGCTACCGACCTCCTCCTGCGACGGGCTTATTCGGAGGGCGCACGCACCGGCTACCTTCTAACCACGAACGCCGCTCCCTTCTTCGAAACCCTCGGCTTCAGGCCGATAGACCGTACGACGGCGCCGGCCGCGATCTTGCAGACCCGTCAGGCGGCCAGTCTCTGTCCGGCTTCGGCAGCACTGCTCGCCAAACCACTGCAGGGATAACAACGATGTCCGCTTTTGAACGCTATCTGACCGTGTGGGTGTTTTTGTGCATCCTCGCCGGCATTGCCCTCGGCCACCTGATGCCGGATGTCTTCCAGGTGATCGGCGCGGCTGAAATCGCCAAGCTCAACATTCCCGTGGCGGTGCTGATCTGGCTGATGATCATCCCGATGCTGATCAAGATCGACTTTGCGGCTCTGAGCCAGGTCGGCAGGCATTGGCGCGGTATTGGCGTTACCCTGTTCATCAACTGGGCGATCAAGCCCTTCTCGATGGCGCTGCTCGGTTGGCTGTTCATCGGCTATCTGTTTCGGCCGATGCTGCCGGAGGTGCAGATCGATTCCTATATCGCCGGACTGATCATCCTTGCCGCGGCACCTTGCACGGCGATGGTGTTCGTCTGGTCTAACCTGACCAAGGGCGAGCCTCTCTTCACGCTGTCCCAGGTCGCACTGAATGACGCCATCATGGTGGTCGCATTCGCGCCGATCGTCGGCCTGCTGCTGGGCCTATCCGCAATCACCGTGCCGTGGGCGACTTTGGTGTTCTCGGTCGTGCTCTACATCATTTTGCCGGTGATTGCCGCGCAGATCCTGCGCCGCAGCCTGCTCGCGTCGGGATCATCGGCATCCCTCGACCGTCTGTTGAAGACCTTGCAACCTCTGTCTTTGGTCGCACTCCTCGCCACGCTGGTGCTGCTGTTTGGCTTCCAGGGCGAGCAGATCATCGCCCAGCCGACCATCATCGCCTTGCTGGCGGTGCCAATCCTGATCCAGGTCTACTTCAACTCCGGTCTCGCCTATCTGCTCAACCGGATATCGGGTGAGCAACATTGCGTCGCCGGCCCGTCGGCCTTGATCGGCGCTTCCAACTTCTTCGAACTGGCGGTCGCCGCAGCAATCAGCCTGTTCGGCTTCAACTCCGGCGCCGCACTCGCGACCGTCGTCGGCGTCCTAATCGAGGTTCCGGTGATGCTGTCAGTCGTCTGGATCGTCAACCGCAGCAAGGGTTGGTACGAACGCGGCGCCGCCGTGCAGGCAGCCTCCCATTCCAAACCCGCAGCCATTGAAAGGGTCTGACCATGGACGCCACCATCTATCACAATCCGGATTGCGGCACGTCGCGCAACACGCTGGCGATGATCCAGAACGCCGGTATCGAACCCACGGTGATTGAGTACCTGAAGAACCCGCCCTCACGCGACCAGCTTGTGAAGCTGATTACAGACGCCGGCCTGACAGTCCGCGAGGCGATCCGCGAGAAGGGCACGCCCTATGCCGAACTGGGCCTGGACGACATGTCCTTGTCCGACGATCAGCTGCTCGACGCCATGCTGAAGGACCCGATCCTGATCAACCGGCCGTTCGTCGTTACGCCGCTTGGCACAAGGCTCGCGCGTCCGTCGGAGGTTGTCCTGGAAATCCTTCCCGAGACACACAAAGGCGCCTTCACCAAGGAGGATGGTGAACAGGTACTCGACAGCGAGGGCAAGCGCATTGCCTGATCTGCCCGCAGCATCGCTGGAGCATCTGCGCCAGCCCGACATGAACGCGCTGCATCCAGCGTTCTCGACCCACAAGCCGCGTATCCTGATCCTCTACGGCTCCCTGCGGACCATCTCCTATAGCCGGTTCCTGGCGTTCGAGGCTGGTCGGCTGCTCGAGCACTTCGGCTGCGAGGTTCGGATCTTCAATCCGGACGATCTGCCTCTGCCTGACGCCGAGCCGGTGAGCCATCCGAAGGTGCAGGAATTGCGCGAGCTATCGGCCTGGTCGGAAGGCCGGGCGTGGGTGAGCCCGGAACGTCATGGGGCGATGACCGGGATCATGAAGGCGCAGATCGATTGGATTCCCCTGTCGGTCGGATCGGTCCGGCCGACGCAGGGCAAGACTTTGGCGGTCATGCAGGTGTCTGGCGGATCGCAATCGTTCAATGCCATCAATCAGCTTCGCGTTCTCGGCCGCTGGATGCGGATGATCACCATTCCGAACCAGTCGTCGGTGGCCAAAGCCTTCCAGGAGTTCGATGCGGACGGGCGGATGAAGCCATCTTCCTATTACGATCGCGTCGTCGATGTCTGCGAGGAACTGGTGAAGTTCACCCTTCTGACAAGGGATGCGTCTTCCTATCTCACCGATCGCTACAGTGAGCGGAAGGAGGAGGCCGAAAAACTCGAACAGCGCGTGAGCCTCAAATCCATATGACCGAACGTCCTCCAATTGCCGCCATTCTTGCCCTGGGCCTCACGCAGATCGTCGGCTACGGGACCCTGTATTATAGCTTCAGCATTCTCGCGCCAGACATGGCGCGGGATCTGAACTGGTCGTCGGAATGGATCTTCGGCGCGCTTTCGGCGGCACTTCTCCTGGGCGGACTGAGCGCACCATGGCTCGGAAGGGCAATCGACCACTTTGGCGCGGGCCGCGTCATGACAGCCGGCTCGGCGATCGCCGCCGCAGCGCTTGTTGCTTGCGCCTTTGCTCCCGGCAAGATTGCGTTCGTCATAGCGTTGATCGTGATCGAGATAGCCGCGAACCTGGTGCAGTATGGCGCAGCCTTCGCGCTGCTGGTGCAAATCCGGCCGCAGACCGCTCAACGCAGCATCACCTATCTGACGCTGATTGCGGGGTTCGCTTCGACAATCTTCTGGCCGATTACCACGGCGCTGCATGCCCACCTCTCGTGGCAGAACATCTATCTTGTGTTCGCCGGGCTCAATCTCCTGATCTGTCTGCCTCTTCATGCCTGGCTATCCCACGGTCTTGCCAAGGGACGTCGCCGGGAACAGAGCGGATCAGTGCACGTTGTCGAAGGGGTTCTCGGCCCGAACGGCAGGCGCGTTGGCTTCATACTGATGGTCGCTGGCTTCTCGTTGCAGTCGCTCGTCAGCGCAGCAGTTTTGGTCCATATGGTGCCGCTGTTGTCGGGCCTCGGTCTGGGCGCCACGGCCGCCATCGTCGGCACGCTGTTCGGTCCGTCGCAGGTGTTAAGCCGCTTCACCAATATGGTGCTCGGCGGCAATCTGCCGCCACTGGTTCTGGCGACGATCGCCGCCGCGCTGATCCCCGGCGGCGTGTTGATCTTGATCGTCACGGCGCCTTCTGTGATTGGAGCGATGGCTTTTGCCATCGTGTTCGGTCTGGGCAACGGCCTGTTCAGCATTGTCACCGGCACTTTGCCCTTGATGCTGTTTGGCAGCGAGGGATACGGCAAGCTTCAGGGCAAGGTCATGGCCGCGAGGCTGATCGTCTCTGCGACCGCACCGTTCGCCCTAGCGTTTGCCATGGCCAATATCGGTGCGACCTGGTCGCTCGCGATCACGACGGGGCTCGGCGCGCTCGCGGTTCTGGCGTTCCTTGGAATCGGTCGGCTGACGCATCACCAGCGAGCTGACAGCTTGGTTGAGGCGTAGCCTGAGAAGTTTGAAATTGGGAGGGTTGGCCCTCCCGGATCATCGCGACCTCATTCGAGGTCAGCGAGATAGAGTGCGATGTCGCTCGCGAACTGATCGTTCTCGGCCTGGGCCTTGGCGACGAGGGCGGCAAGCTCGGCCTCAGCCATAGCGCGTTCGGTCTTCGTGAAATAGCAGCTCCGAAGCTCGGCGGGCAGTTCTTCGATGTGTTGTTCCAGCAGCATCGTCATCTTCTTGACGTTTGAGAAAGATGACGCTGCGGGGCGTGAGGAAATGACGGGGTCAAGGATCGCGCCCGCGACCGCCAGAGGCGGCAAGTGGTGCCGGTTTGTTGGAGCGAAGGGAACCGGAGCGGAAGCAAAATCGGGGGGGGCCACGCGAAGTCCTTGAGGCCGGCATTTGCTCACGGCACGATTGGTCACTCTGAGCAGACCCCACCTCTCCGTATCGTGACCGGAAGAAGGAAGCGGGCTCGATGCCCGGCTCCTTCTTGATTTCAGCAAGGAAAATCCCCGCCGTTTCCGGCGGGGCTCCGTCCTGGATCAGGCGTCGCGCTTCGGGCGGTTCCAGACCAGCGTATAGTCGCCTTCCTTCTCGGTCGGCCAAAGTGCCGCGTTGATCGGGGCCGGAAAGCTCGGGTCGTCGAGCTTGACCGAGATGTAGGGCTCTCCGTCGCCGGAAAGCTGGCTCCAGGCGGCGCCGACTTCGGCCGCTCCGGACATGATACGGAAGTCGGGGGCGTCGCGGGAGGTGCGTTCGATCGGGTTCAGGAGGGCCTTCATGGAGACCGTCAGAGTGCGTACGTGGCCGAGGATGGTGTTGCCGTTGGTGGTGAATTCGCCGATGACTGCCATTGTCGTGATCCTTTCGGGTTGATCGGGCCGCGACCATCGCGTCCTCGATGACTGTCGAATTGATCGGGGACGATCGGACCGCACCCTCCGGGGTCCCCGTTGCGTGAGCGCAACGGGGTGGGCAAGGGCCGGAACACAGTGGAGGGCGGACGGTCACAGGTTTTTTGCTTCGCGATGCAAAGCGCGCTGGCGCGCGGCGGAAAAAGGCTGGGAACGGCCGTTGCGGGAAAACGGTCGAGGCGCAGCCGGTTCTCGATCAGACATGTCAAATCGAGGTCGCGTTGGCCGCGCCGGATCTCTAAACCTCGATGGACCGCGTAGTGGCGCTGATCGTTATCGGCAGATTTCACCACTGGTAACGACAAAGCTTCGACCTGCCCACTCTTGCGGTCGACCGATGGCCTGCCGCCTTCCGGGCAGATGCAGCATCGCGTCGTCGCTGTCTCGCACCGTTCGTCGGCAAACTGCAGGCTGATCTGCCAACTAAGCCGATCCCGGCGATACCGAAGTGCAGGACATTGCGTTGCTACCAGCCACCCTGCTTCCTGCCTCGTTCAATGTGGAACCGCTCCAACCGGACCCGAGAGCCATAAATGCTGTTTGGAATTACACACGCGCGATGCCAGATCAATGATCGCTGCTCCATCGGTAGGCGGAGCTTCCCGGCCGTCCGGTCGCGAACCCACCCAAGAGATCAGATCGACCATCACAAAAGAGGTGCTTTACCTGAACCGGCGGGAAGCGCCGCCGCTTGATAAGCGGCGGCAGGCGTTTCCGCCTGCCGCCAAGCGGTCAAATGACGCGTAACGGTGATCGGAGCAACCGGTAGGGAGAATTCGGGCTCATCGCTCAGCCTTCCTGTGTTCAGCTGCTACCGGCTGCAGGCTGTGCAGATAATTGACGGCACGCTGCGCATGGGCGGCAGCCTGAAAGATCACCCGCTTGTCGTTGGCGAGCAGTGACAGCCAGGAGGCCAGGTAACCTTCATGATCAGGACGTGGCTCCAGTTCGGGGACAATCCCGAGGTCCGCCGCTCATCGGGGCATGTGAGGCGGACCATTTTCGAGAGTGGCGCCTTTGCACAGCGGCACGACGCGGGCGGATGGGCGGGTTGATTGGCGGGACTGGGTTGCGGGCTTTGCCATGGTGTTTCCTTGTCTCTTCGCCGAAGCGTCGGCCCCTTGGCCGTTCCGTCCTTCGGTGCGGTCGAAAGGAACCGGCGCAATCCGGGCGGTTCAGGGTCCGGACAAGCCAGATCGAGCGAAGCAGGCGTGCGGTCATGCAGGGGTGACAAGCTCTTGCGAAGCCCGCATGCCTGCTTTGTCGAGAGGGGCATGACCGGCCGCCCCGCGGCGCGACAGCGGCCTTGAACCGAACGGCGCCGGTTCAGACCGCAATGAAACCGAAGGACGGAACGGCCAGGGGGCAAACCTCGGATGCCGAAGTGGAGAGGAGACTATGCAAGACCCGCGCCAGCCCCGCCGATCCGCCATTCCTGCCGCAGCTTTCCCAGCCATTGCAGGGGCAGGACATCACCGGTGGCTCGCCGCCACCGTGTAGTACATGCTTCCGGTTTCGAGCGCTCTCGGGAACAACGCGCGCGCATGCTGCTCCCACTGGCAGCCTCCCGATCATCATCGTGGAACCAGCAGTCAGCCCCGGGCCTGAAGACAGCCAAAAACATGTCGCTTAAACCCGCTCGGTTCTGCCTGAACCAGAGCTTAAGCCGGCACTTTGAAATATACTTCTGCCAGGCGAAATGCTCCATTATGACGTTTGCACTGTGCTATGACATCGACGGCCGTTTTGAGGAGAACCAGAATATCGGCGCGATCAAGACCCTTTCCGCCTTCAGATTCTTTCACCAACAACGCCAGTTGCTCGAAGGCAAGTGCTGCGGAATTGGCGTGAACGGTGGTTATTGAACCGGGATGGCCCGAATTGACGTTACGAATGAAGTAAAAGGCAGTTCCGTCTCGAAGCTCCTGGAGCAGGATTCGGTCGGGCCTCATCCGAACGCAGGACTCCAGCAGATCTTTCGGTCCCGCCCTTGATAGCCCCTGCTCTCCCTTCGAATAGAACAAACGCACGTGATTGGGCTGTGGGATGACAAGTTCCGGAGTGTCCTCAATCGAGATGATCCTCTCATTCTCTGGGATATGTTTGATCAACGCTTTCGAAAGCGTGGTTTTGGCCGAACCTGTTGCACCCGAAATGACAATGTTCTTACGCGCAATGACTGCTTGCCGCAGGAAATCCTTGAATCGGCCAGCACGATAGCTTTCGCTCAGTTCATCCTCCTGCCGGGACGAGGTGTCAGTAGCAGCACGCGTCGCCGTGAAGAATCCTTTTCTCTCAAGCTCATCGAGGCTGAAATCTACGGAAGACGGCTTTCGGATCGTTATGCTGACTGTCTCCTTCGCAGTAGCCGGAGGGATGACGATCTGGATCCGCTCGTCGCCAGGAAGCGTTGCTGACAAGACCGGACGGGTCTCATCGATCGACTGATGCGAAAAACTCGCGATGGCCCGGGCGAGGCGCATGAGCTTTTCGAAGGTCAGTTCCGGCGTATCATGGGTCCGCCAGCCGCCCGAACCTTCCGTCAGCACCTGCCCAGGCCGATTCACAATTACTTCAAAGAGAGACGGGTCCTGGAGATATGTCCAAAACGGCTTCAACAGCTCTCTGACAACAGCCGAATCCTGCCCCTCCGCCATTTCCTCTCCTACTTCGTTACGAGCGTCGAACGCGGCGAGAAATCCTCCAGCACGGTGCGATCGAAAATACGGTTTCTGGGTTCCGTCACCCGAAGACGGTAGATTCCGGAAAAGTCGAGATCGCGGGCAACAAAGATCGATACCAGTTCACCCTGATGCTTGTTTAGAGTCGGCGGGATGTTGATGGACTGCTCGACCGCGATTGCGGCTGCCTGCTGGCCAGCGCTTGTGGTATTCTGCGCCTCAACATCGCCATCCTGCAGCTGACTGGTGGCATAGCTGGTTGCGTCCCCAACAACAGAAAGCAGAAGCGCGCTTCCAAAACGCTCCCACCAATGAGTGTCGACATGGCCATCGACACCAGCACGACCAAGCGCGTCGGTCGCCGGAGAGGCGAGCGTCACGATAACGCCCATTGGAGTTTTCGCCCGATTCCAGAGGACGAAGAGCCGTTTTTGTCCGCGCTGAAGACCGCCGCGATATTCGCCGACAATCTGAGTGCCTTTTTCCATCAGCACGACCCGACCGTTATCCGAAAGAACGTCGCGATTGATCACGCAACTGGCAAAACCTGGCTGGTCGGATGCCAGCGCCGTTTCCAGCACGCAGGGGATCGATGTTCCCATCGCAACGATGAAGTTGCGATTTCCAAGCGTGCCAGCGCGGGAGCCCTCAAGTCGGGTCGGCCGCAGCAGACCATCGAAGCGCTGTTGATCGCTGGCCTGTTGGTTCTGAGCCATCATATTGTTGTCGAGCGGTACGAAATTGCTGCTGTCTGAATTGTCCGGATTATCGGTCTCCCGACGCTCGTTCGCATTTTTCTTCCCACCGCTGAAGGCCATCACGGGCGCGCGGCGGGCGGAATCGAGGAGTTTGTCATTCTCTTCCACGACCGGTTCAACAACGGGGGGCGGCAACCTCACTTCCGGGACCGCCTGTGCTGGCTCGTTCTTTTCCTTAGCTGCTTCAAACGGATTTGTCTGGCGAATGACCACGCGCTCAGGCTGAACATTTTCATCCTTCGCTTTGTTCCCCGTTGTCGACCAAAAGGCAAATCCGACGAATGCGACGATCGCAACGGCTATCGCGCCACGTTTCAAAATCGGATTGTTGTCGATCCGGCGGCCGGTGACCGTTTCCGCACGCTCTCCGGGGATACGCGTCTCGTCTTCCTGAGCCATGACTGTTCCCTTCCCTATTGCCTGGTGACGTCGATCTTCACGACGCGTTCCACCGAAGGAGACGTCGTGTTGGTGTCAGGATCGATGCCGACGCGGTCGTAAGCTTCGTTGAAGACACAGAGTACATCCTCGCCCCGGCGCAGGATGAACTTGCGGCTGATTGCATGCGCCATCACCAGATTTCCATCGACGGATTTCGGAACAAGACTTTCCGAGCCGTCAGAGTTCTCCATGTAAATCGCTGGCATTTCCTGGTTGCCCACAAAGGCGAACGTCGTGATCCTGCCATTGTCGTAAACGCTATGCGGCTCCAGTGCCTGCGAGCCCTGAGCCGAATAGCGCCAGTTTCGAGGGCCATACGCTTCGTGGAGCGCCAGCACATTATCGGCGTCCTTCGCCTGGGTCGCGAGAGCCCTCGACGCTGCCTGCTGGCGGCGAAGCTCGGCTTCATCTCCTGGATATCTGAACTTCACGTAGAAGTAGGTGTTTTGACCAGCCTCCACAGAGCCGTCGCGCACCGTCAGTTCCATCTGGTAGCTACGGGTCGATCCATCCCTGCGCGTCGTCACCACGGATACATTCGTCACCGGCTGGTTCTCGCGCGGCTTCAGGAACAGGATGTTGCCGGCTGGCGCAACTTCCCAGGCAACGCTGTTGCCGAGCGCAACATGGGCGATTTCTTCGTCCGCTGCGAATTCGATCTGTACAGACGACCGTAATGTGCCGACGACCTTCGTGATGTTGTATGGCTGGTAGTTCACAAACCGGACACGACTGTCCTGGCTGGCACCTCTTGGAATCTCAAGCGCAAGCGCTGGCGACATTGAAACAATCAGGATGAGCGCAAGAATTGGCGAGGTGCGCATCATCTCACCTCCTCCGGATCTGCACGATACTCGCTGACGGCAAAACCGAGTGGGTTCACGAGCCGGTCCGTCGAGGACATGGGCGCGTTGACGTAGGAATAGGTCAGGGTCGCAACCCAGTGGGTTGTCCGCACTTCCTCGCCGCGCGTGATGGTGCGCATGTAGCGCACGGAGACGACATTCTGATTTATGATTGAAATCGAAGCGATCTCAATTCTCGCCGTAGCGGCGCGCCCGTAGATGTTCTGCGGCGATTCGGGGTTGCTGCCCCGGTACATTCCCGCGAACCGCGTCTGTTCTGGTTGGGTCGACAGGAGGGCGATGGTGCGGAAATTCTCCTGTGCTTCGCTCCAGACGTAGCCCTCGCGGGCCCGGACGTATTTTGCTGCGAAATATTTCGTCACCGCCTCATCGTAGGTGCCAGCCGTCGATTTCAGCGCCGACACGACATCGACGATGCCGGTCGAATTGTCGACGCGCACCACAAAGGGCTCAACCGTCTTGAGGGGAGTGAGGCCAGCGACCGCGAAGACGGCTACACCGGCGACAATGCCTGAGGCGATGGCGATCGACCAGGCAATCCTGTTCGAACGTTCGACCTGGATCAACCGGTCCTGCTCAAAACGACGTGCTTTGTCGAAGTAGCTCTTGAGATTATCTGTCGTCACCATGTCTCATCCCTCACAGCGGCGGTAGGAACCGTCGATGTCCAGATGCGTAAAAGCGGCGGTCTTGCTGGCCTCTTCGGCGAAGGGTGTGACGGACGTCGACGAACTCGCGCTGGATTGCAGCTGTTTCAGTTTGCTGTCGCCCTCCCAGTCCCACATCGAGCGGTTCAACGGGCGGCGCGAATAGCCGTCGCATTCCGGCAATGGGTAGGTCATCGAAGCGCAGCCGACAAGTGTGGCTGAGAAGACGAGCAACAGGGCAGGCTTAATCATTCAGCAGATCTTACTTATTGTTCTGGACTGGGTGTCATACGCCGGCATTTCTTGATCCGAAGGCGCGGCGGGCAAACCCAGCACCGCGACCAATCATCCGGCCGGTGTAGGAGGCTCCCCGGGCCAGCATGCCTTCATGTGCATCGCGTGCGGTCGTATAACCGTAGACCAGCGACGCACCGCCAGACGCCAGAGCTGACGCGATACCGGGCAACTGGTAAAAAACGTAAAGGGCAGCAACCCCGATGGCGCAAAGAGCGATCGGACGCATGAGAATGTCGCTGTAGCTGTCTATCGCGGTGAAAGTCGAGTCGATGCAGGAGATCAGCAGTGAGCCGACGGCAACAACGAGCACCTGCAGGATGACGAAGTTCACGAGCTGCCCGATCCAGGACTCGGTAAAACGCCGCGTCGACTGGAACATGGCGAGGGCGATGAAAATCGGCCCGATCGCCAGGACGATCGCCAGCGCCAGCCGCGCATAGAGGGAAACCACATAACCGATCCCCGCGACGAGGAAGCTGACGCCGATCACCATCATGCCACCAACACCTGTGACGATATCGATCGGCCAGGACGCGCGAGTCCAGATATCGGTCGCGGAAGACTGACCCCTGTCGAGCAGACTGTCGAAGGTGCTGGCGCTCGGCGCCGTACCCGAATTCAGCGCCTGCGCGATCTCGCGCGGCAACACGTCGAAGAAGATGTTGGTGACATAGGTTTGATAGTCGCCTGCGTTCCGGACCAGCATGACGATGATCGCGAGCTTTATCGCACGAAAGGCGAAGTCGAGAACGGGCTCCTGCACGGATCCGCGCAGGACCAGATAGCCATAGAGAACCACGTAGAGAGTAACAGCCGCCGTCAACGGGCCGGTGACCCACTCGGCGACGTTCGAGGTTCCGTCGGAGACAAACGTCTCCAGTGGCTGCTTGAACTGCCCGTCGATAAACTCAAACACCTGATACATGGATCAGCCTCCCAGCGCTTTGCGCATATTCTGGAGGCGTAGCTTTCCGTCAGCCGCTTCTGCGTTCCGGCAGTTGGGCGTGTTGCGCAGCTCACCCGGATTGTTACGGCACTCGGAGATAGTACGGCTCAGCAGCGCTTCGTCAGCGACGAATTCATCGACAGTGTATGTCCGCTCGGACTCCTGCGAACATGCGGCCAGCAGCATCAGGACAACGAGGATTGGGATCCGCCTCACTGCAGCGCCGCCTTCATAGCGTCCATGCGTTGGCGCCAATCTTCCGCCTTGCGCTGTTCGTCAACCTGATTCTGCGCTTGCTGGACCATCCTTAACCCCTCCATCCGCAGGGCGTCAGTCTGGAGGAATGCCTGTTCGGCCTGCAGTCGGGCCTGCAAATCGGCGACCTCCTTGGCATCGCCCGCAGTGGATATTTTTTCACGGAGCTGATCGATCCCGTCTATGCGCTTAGTGGCGGCGTCAAAGATCTGCTGGCCAAGGCTCATTTGCCCGGCATTCCTGTCCTGGATCCGCGACAGTTCTTTCGCGTAGAAATCATCGGCGTCAGTGCGGTAGGTTGAGTTTCCTTCCAGAAATTTCGAGGCGGAAGCGCCAGACACTCCGGTGCCATTGCCTTTAAGCAGACCCTCGACGGCGGCGAAATCGGACGGGAGGGCCTTGCGGATCGCCGGATCGTTGAGAACGCTGGCGACATCCGCCATATCGGTCAGCTTGTTGAGGGAGCCGTAAAGCTGCTCTGCCTTCCCGATCTGAGTGTTCAGCGCATCGAGTTGCGACTTGAGCTGCGCGATGCTCTCGATCTGTTTGGCGATAGCGGCCTGATCGTTGACCGGAATCCCCTGCCCTGCCGCGCCTTCGGTGGAAAGTATGAGCACTGCAGTGAGCAATACGCCATGAAGTCGATAGGAAGTCATCAGCTTGCACTCCTTCGCTGTTGGAAAATGGGAAACCAGTTCTCGGCATCATCTCCAACCTCCGCGCGGATTGCGTCGAGAAGTTCGACATTGGCGGTCCGGCCGGAGAGGATGGCGAGTTCGTCATCGAAGCCGTTGAGATCGAGCTCAGCGACGACGCTGTTGTGTCCCTGCTTCAATACGAACCGCCGGCTCTCGACGGAAAGCTCGCGAGCGATGAGCTCGTATTCGCGCTCGGTGAGCTTGAAACCTTCGACATAGTCGGCATGGTTGCCGCGCGAGTTGGGCAGGAAGATCTGTGTTGGGCACTGCTCGATGATTGTGTGCGCGATCGGCGAATTCAGCGCGTCGCGTGGGCTTTGCGTCGCAAACAGCATCAATCCATTCTGTTTGCGGATGGTCTTCAGCTTGTTCTGCGCAAGATCACGGAACCCCTCGTCCTGGAGCGCCTTCCAGAATTCATCGATGACGATGATGATCCGGCGGCCGTCGATCAGTTGCTCGACACGGTGGAAAAGGTACGCCATCAGCGGCGTGCGAATTTCCTCGTTGTCGAGGAAGTCGGTCATGTCGTAGCCGATGAGCTTGCCTGACCCGCCAAAATCGCCAAAGCCGATATCCTCGACGACATTGTCGAATACCCAGCCGAGTGGCCCTCCCCTCTCCCACCGGCGGAGCCTGGCTGCGATCCCTTCCGGATCCGTGTTGTTGAGGAAAGTCCGCAACGCCCCTATCGTCCGCCTGTCAACGGGCAGGTCGGCAAGTCCATCGATCGCGCCAGATATGTCGTGAAGCTCTGTGACGGTCAGTTCCCGCGACACTGAACCTACGAGCCCGCCGACCCAGCGCGCCAGGAACACCTTGTTCTCCGGCGTCAGGTCGAGAGCCTTTAAGGGGGCGCAGCCGGTGGGGACGCCGTTCTTCAGCGGCAGATAGCAGCCGCCGGTGGCGCGGACATAGAGATCTGCGCCGCGATCCTTGTCGAAGAAAACAACGTGCGGATCATGCTTTTCCAGCTGTGACAGCATAAAATTGACGATGACGGTCTTGCCGGCTCCCGATGGACCGCACATGAATGTGTTGCCGAGATCACCATAGTGGAGGTTGAAGTAATAGGGCGACCCCGAAGCCGTCTTGAGCAGAGCAACAGCCTGTCCCCATTCATTCCCGTCCTTCTGTCCGATCGGATAGGAGTGGAATGGTGACAATCCCGCGAAATTCCTGGAGGTGATCGCACCCGATCGCGCCCGATAGCGAAAATTGCCCGGAAGTTGCGCCCACCAGGCCGCTTCGAGGCCAAGATCCTCCCGCGCAACAACAGCACCGCCGTTGGTCAGGCTGGCGCGCGCCTTCGCGAGATTGTCGGTCAGCTCTTTCATTGTTCCGGCGAAAACGGATAGCGTCAGGTGATGCTCGCCGATCACGAAGCGGCTGGACTCCAGGTCGTCCATCGCATCATCGAGTTCATCGATCTGCGAAGCCGCCTTGTCGCCGCTGCTCACCAGCTGGTTTTGCTTACGCCCCATGATGACGCGGGCGTCCGCCTTGGACACAAAGCAGAAGGATTGCGAGAGGATGAGTTCAAAGGAACTGGTCAGGATGCCGTCCAACATGCCGGTCCTGGTGCGGGCTGGATATTCCTTGAAGCTCAGCATGCCGGCAAACCGGCTTTCCGCCTCATGCCGGATCTCGATCGCCTCACGACCGATGATAACGCGGTCCGAGTAGATCGTCGACGCGATAAGGCCTTCCGTGAGCGGCACCCTTTCGCGCCTGCCGCCGACGATCTGGTGCAGCACCTCACTTGGTTCCGAGAAAAGCATGCCGTCCTGCTCGTAAAGGGAGAGCACACGCGGTTCGAACCGCTTCAGGCCGGCGACCACATCAACGACCTTGTCCTGAAGCTGCTTCAGGGCCTCCTCATCAAGCTCCAGACCGGCTCGCTTGGCGCGCCGGAGGCGCGACAGCAGCTTCCCTGCCTTGTTCGCCGGGTCACGCGCTGGCGACCAAAGAACAGTCAGATAGAGATCGTTGCGGAAAAGGTCTTCCCGGACCATGCGTTCCCGGTATTTCTCGTTGAGCGAGGCAGAGAATGGCGTTGCAAACGTTCCGCCCGGATAGTCGCTGTCCCTGCGGCGAATGAGATGTGTCCAGAGCGCCAGCCGCTCATCGGCTACATTTCGATAAAGCGTGTTGAGGTCGCGATGGAGCGCGTTGAGGTCGAGCAGATTAGCGGTTTCGAAAGACACGCCCCCGAGCGCGAGCATGACCATCAGTGTCCGGGAGTCGAGCGCGATTGTCGTCTCGTCGATGTGCCGCACGTAAGGAATAAAAGCCTCTGGCGTGAGTTCGCGTGATCTAAGGGTGGCGATGTCAGGCAATTCCAATATCCCTTTCGTCGAAGCGGCGTGCCAGTCTCAGAGGTGAAAGTGTTGCCCCGCCCCAATAGGCACTGTTGCGCGAGCGGCCGCGGGTTTCGACCCAGGCCAGCAGGATGCGGAACATGTTGTGATCGTGCTTCACCAGGGCGCGGAAGATGAGATGGAAGACGACGCCAACCAGCGCATAGGCGATCGACCCGGCAACGATGTAGAGGACCGTCGTAAGCATGATGTTGAAGCCCATCGCCTCCATCGTCACGCCAGCGATCATTGCCGGACGCGTGCACGCGATGAAAAGCGTGTCTTCTTCCAGAACCGCTCGCTCCCCCGCCATCTTCAGCTCCCGACGATGGTGTTGA
This sequence comes from Rhizobium sp. GR12, assembly GCF_036596185.1. Classification (NCBI taxonomy): domain Bacteria; kingdom Pseudomonadati; phylum Pseudomonadota; class Alphaproteobacteria; order Hyphomicrobiales; family Rhizobiaceae; genus Rhizobium; species Rhizobium sp. GR12. The sequence continues at coordinate 216,831 of NZ_JASXTH010000011.1, forward strand.
CGAGTTCAGTGGCGCCGAAGATGCCGCCAATGCCGATGATCCAGAAGCCGGCCCGCCTCAGGTCCATGTAGCCAAACATCCAGGCGATGCAGATGACGATCACCGCAATTACAGCCAGCAGCTTGGCAATGTTTCCCGTCAACATGTCGACGATGTTCTGCAGGACGGTTTCGATGCCGGCGGCTTGCGCAAAAGCTGGCTCAACCATAGTCATCACAATCGCAGCGGCCATCAGGGAGGAGACAACGATAGGTCGGATACGGGAATTCACGGTCATTCACTTTGCTCCATTTGATTGCCCTGAAACACAAGGAGGGATGAACCGCGTCGGGTCTTGAAGACGTCCCATCCTGGTGCGACAGAAACAGAGGCTGTTTTCTCTGGGGAGTTCTCCGCCACCACTTCCGCAACGACGTCTGCCTGGGAAACGTCGGACCGCCGCCCCTCCCCCGCGTCGCCAATCGTTAATCGCGCCAGAATGGGCCTAAGCCGATTCATTTCGCGCCGAACCTGATCGTCATAGTTGACCATGGCGCCGACAGACGGATCATCACGTCCGTAATAAGATCGCAACACGCCCTGTTCGTCCCTTCCAGAATCGGCCCATTCTTTCAGAGCAAGGCGATAGTAGCCGTCGAGTAGCGTCGCTGTAGCCTTAAGGTTGAGGCACGGATCGAATGCGTCGGATATCGAGAGTTTGAATCTGCGAAGTTCTTCGGTTCCGATTCCACCAAGGCCCATCTGGATGTCTTGCCGTTCAGCCGCCAATGATGTGGCGACTTTGATTGCCTCGGCCTTCGTGGCTGGCTGCCGCTCCAGGGGCGCGCCGCTGTTGATCCGGATGTTGAATGATGCGAATCGACTTTCGAGGCTGACGACGCCTGCAAGAGTATCGGAGGCGATGACGGGTGCGCAGGCTTGCGCGAGATCGAGGAAGGCAACGGGCATGTCAGAACCACACCCTTTGCTGACCGACCCCGTCGATCGTCACATCGATGTACCGAGGTTTTACGCGCACCAAGGGACGGGCCACGGTGTAGGCCATGCACCGATAGCGACCGTTTTCCTTTTCCCAGCGGGGCGATGTAACCGAGCCGTAGTTTGAACCGCCACCGTCTCTATCTCGCTGGCAGAAACTATCGCTCACGGCCTGCGTCGATGTAGAAGTGCACGTCGCGTCACGTCCCTTTGGACCATAGCCAGCAGACAGGCGGTAGCCGGCATTGCAGTAGTATGGTTCGTAGCGAGGGCGGGAGCTTTGAAAGCCGACGCCCGTGCAGGTTGGAAACGAATGCCCTTTTGCCAGCCAGCTCCAGAGCTTTTCGACCGGCCGCCTGCATTCACCATATTGCGTCGGACCGCCCGGATTGGATAAGCACAGGATAACCTGGCACCCCCAGTCGTCGGCACGAGCGCTTCGCTCCGAAATGGTATACAGTGACGCGAACCCTGACGCTGCCATGATAGTTCGAAAGAAAAGGCCCTTCATGCCACCTACCCTCCGGTTTCCTCAATGTCCGCTGCAACTGAACGGCGACTCGTTTCAATCCTTTTACTGTTCAAATAATAGATAGTTAAACCGATGGCAAGCAGTTTAAGCGAGCGATGGCAAAGCCAGGCGTTATCCGTTTTCGCGGTGCGTGAAATCCTGGAGAAGCCGATCGACGGTGAATCAGCGCAGTCCCGCATCAAACAGATCGGGATGGTGAATATTCTCTATCTGATGCATCAGGCGCATCAGAAGCTAACCCTTTCAAATATAATCGAGATCACCGGAATGACGCGTGGTGGGGTGGTCGAAACCATTGATCTCCTGGTCCAGCGTGGAATCCTTACGGAGACGCTTGGAAGGAACTCAATGGGGCGAGGGACAGCCCGACAGTTTGAGTTTTCTTCACAGGTGTTTGATGCGCTTCACGTTGCTGCAACAGGCGACAAGAGGCAGCGCTAGCCAGAAAAACTTACCCATGTTTCAGACATTCGGATTCCCGTGGGCTGGTTGCTAACGCACGTCGTTTGGCAGTTGGGCAGTTGGCCGCAAGGCTCTCGCCTCAATGTTTTCGTATGCACCAGTCAGCACGGAGCATCCACACGTTTGGAAGGAACTCCTCGAGCTGGGATCACGTGCCACGGACGAACTGCTACACTCTGCAGGCCTCAATTGGAGAGGCTCATGAAGTCCCAAGGTCCATATCCCCTAAACCGAGAAGTCGTACGGCCTCCTCGTCGAACCCGAGGTTTCGTCCGAAGGTGACCATGAGAGCACTGACTGCGAGGGAATGCAGGAACGTTGCCTCGTCCTTCCTCTTGAGTTTTGCCACTGCGATCATCGCGCCGGAATTGGTCATTGCCTCCAGCATGATCCGCTCTACGGCTTTGTCAGCCGCATCCAGATGAAACGTACCTCGTAGCCGAGCCTCCACAAGAACATCACGCACACTAGGTCGAGCATCCTGGATGGCTTTCCGTGCGTGCCGGATTTGTCTGGCGCTGAACTTCGAAGAGAGAGCAGCCTCAAAGCCGGCCAGATCAAGGCCGGGCTCCCCGGGATCACCATCGACATCCAGTCCCTTCTGCGTATCGATCACGACACTGATCGCGTGGCTGTTCATCAGGAGATCGATGTCGCCGGGAGACGCAACCGGCCCGAAATGGGAGGTGGGGAGAACCGCGCCCTCAAGTTCCTCAACGTACATGCCGACACGAACCTGATGCAGCCATATCCTCTTTTTCATCCTTGCCCCCAAGGTTTCAGCCGTTGATGGGACCCACCGTGACGCGAATGTGTTATCAAGATCCGAATGCGCGGGTGCAACTTGCAGCAGGTAAGGCCCGAGGTTACGGCACGTGTGGCACTCGGGTCACCTGCCCCGGGCCCCGAAAAGCGGTTCAGCAGGGGGCGCTGACCTACCAGATTGTCGAAGCCTGGCGGACGAAATCCGCGACGACGTCGCCTCATCGCCGGGAAATACGAAAGGTTCCGGGCCTTCACCTGAACCTCTGAAACAAAGCGATCACCGGCGAGCAAGCCAGCTTCCAGATAACAGCCGAAGCCAAATCGAGAGAAAGCGCACCGGACAGCCGGTACGCTTTCGTCTGCCCTCGATCCTGCCGCTCAGTCGAGCGTATAGGCGATGACAGAATCGCCTGGCGTTGTGCCAAGCGAACCGTGGCCGCCGGCAGCAACGACGATATACTGCTTGCCGTCCTTGCCGCGATAGGTCATCGGCGTTGCCTGGCCACCGGCCGGAAGCGCCATTTTCCACAACACTTCACCGGTCTGCATGTCGTAGCCCCGGATCGCGTCGTCGAGGGCTGCAGCCGTAAACGCCACGCCGCCAGCGGTTGTCAGCGTGCCGCCATGGGCAAGCATGCCCATTTCGAACGGGATCGGAAACTTCACGCCGGCGAACTTCTGTCCGGCGACGGTACCGTTCCTGTACTTCCAGGCGGTCTTGCCGGTCGTCAGGTCGACGCCGACGCGAACGCCCCAGGCGGGAGCGTTGCACGGCGCGTTGAGTGCCGAACGGAAGTGCTGGATCGACACGGCATAGGGGCCGCCGAGATTTTCGTTGCCGGGCTTGGACTCACCGCCCGAATTGTCTCCGCCAAACATCCGCTTGTCGAGCTGACCGGCTGGACGCGGATAGAGCTGGTATAGATAGGCGAGATATTGCGGCGTGCCGATCAGCCACTTGTTGACCGGATCAACCGCGACGGAACCCCAGTTGAACAC
>NZ_JASXTH010000012.1:0-176382 GCF_036596185.1 Rhizobium sp. GR12
GGGGTGGAGCAGCCCGGTAGCTCGTCAGGCTCATAACCTGAAGGCCGCAGGTTCAAATCCTGCCCCCGCAACCAAATATAGAAATATCAAAGGGCTCCGCGGAAACTCGGAGCCCTTTTTGGTGTTCGGCGTCCAGGTCGATCTCGGTGGAGGGACCGGAAAACTCAAACCAAAAACGGTTCAAATCAGAGATCATCGGAAACAAGTCCACTGTTTCCAGTCTGCCACCACGATCAGAAATCGGAAACACAACTCGTAAGCTGCTACCGGTTACGCTCACCCTGTGCAGGCCGAGGCGTCACCCCTTTATCCCGCTCGCCGCGATACTGGAGATGAACAGCCGCTGCAGGCAGAGATAAAAGATCAGCACCGGCAGCGTGATGATGGTGAGATACGCCATGACTTCACCCCAAGGCGTGTTGAGCTGGAAGAAGTATTGCAGGCCTACCATCACAGGCCTGTATGTCTCGGATTGGGTAACAAGAAGCGGCCATAGATACTGCTGGCTGTACATGACGAGAAATTTCAAGATCGCGGCCGTTGCGATGACCGGGCCGCTGAGCGGCATCACCACCTGCGCGTAAATCCGCAGCCAGCTGGCCCCGTCGATGCGCGCCGCCTCCAGCAATTCCTTCGGCAGATCCTTGAAATATTGCGCGAAGAGGAAAATCGTCAGCCCGTCCGCGATCCATGGAATGATCTGCACATGCCAGGAATTCAACCATCCCCAGGTAAACCCGTCGCTGCCGATCCATGGCAGATTGTTGACTTCCAGCAGTAGCGGCACGGCAATGGTTTCAAAGGGAATGATGAGCGTGGCGAGGATGATCGAGAAGAGAACATCCTTTCCGCGCCAGTTCAAAAAGGTGAAGGCGAAGGCGGCAAGCGAACCCAGCAGCAATGCGAGAAACACGGTAACGCCCGTTACCAGAACCGAATTGAATATGAACGTTGCAATCGGCGCCCGGGCGAAAGCCGCGGCGTAGTTTTCGAGTGTGAGATTTCCCACCGGCAGGAATGCGCGTATCGACGCGGCATCGCTCAACAACTGGTCGGTCGGTTTCAGCGACGAGAACCCCATGAACAACAGGGGCAGAATGAAGATCGCCGCGAAGGCGACCATGAGGACATAGTTGCCGATGAGAAAAGTGAGGCTCTTGCGTTGTCCGGCCTGCATCATTGCTTCTCCCTTGTCAGGTATCGCTGTATCAGCGAAATGCACAGAACAAGCAGGAACAGCACGACAGAGATTGCGGAACCTGCGGCAATGTCCTGCTGGCGGTATCCGCGCTCAACCGCCTGATAGACGATGCTCTGGGTAGAATCGCGCGGCCCGCCTTTGGTCATCACATCGATCTGCGCAAAAAGCGCAAAAGCCTGCATGGTAATGACAATGATAATGAGCACCGCGGTGTTGCGCAGAAGCGGCCAGGTTATCATGCTGAATTTCTGCCAGCGGTTCGCTCCTTCGACATCAGCTGCCTCGTAAAGATCAGGGGAGATGGTTTGCAGGCCGGAAAGCCATATGACCATGTGGAAACCGACGCCCTGCCAAACCGACATCACCAGGATGGCCCATAGAGCGGTATCGGTTCTGCCCAACCAGTCGATGGGCTGGAACAACCCGAAGCTCATGTAACTCAAAAGGCTGTTGAGCAGCCCGTTATCCGCCGCATAGATAAACCGCCACAGAAGCGCCACCACCACCACCGATAGCACCACCGGCATGAAATAGATCGCGCGGAAAATCGTGACGCCGGGGACCTTCTGGTTCACCAGCAGGGCAAGAAACAGCGCCAGCGCAGCCTGAACCGGCGCAACGACCACCACGAAGGAAAGCGTGTTGACGAGCGCCGTTAAAAATACGACGTCGCTCGCGAGAATGACGACCTGTTTCTCGCCCCAGGTGAAGCTCTTATATTCCCGCATTCCCTCCAGGTGTGGATAGTCGGGATTGTTGCGCGTGAAACTTCGAATTCTCGGATAGGAGATGGTGCCATCCGCATCGCGCTTGATGCTCCCATCCGCCTCCTTCTCCGGCTCGAGCGTCAGCACTCCGACACCCAGCAGCCGGGTATAGTTTTCAATGCCGACAAACTCGGTCGGATTGGGAGATGTCAGCCGCTGGTTGGTGAAGGAAAAACCGAGCCCCAGCAAAAAGGGTGTGATCAGGAACAGCCCGATCAGCACCATCGCCGGCGCAGCCATGAACCAACCCGTGAGACTGTTCCGGGTCAGCTTTCCCTGCGAAGAAAAGAGCGTCATCGATCCGTACCCCTATTTGGGTTGGTAGCCGGAATTGCGCTCTATGTTGTTGTTTATCTCGTCCGTTGCGTTGTCCAGTGTATCGGCAACGTCCGCGCCGTTGGCAATATCGGAAACAGCCTTGGAAAAGACCGGCGACATGAAGGCGTAAGCGGGGGTCACCGGACGCAACGTTCCCTGGCGCTTGGACAGTTCGAAGAAAACTTCGAGTGGGCCGCCCTGCTTGTAGTTCTTCGTCATCTGGGCAGCCGAGGACGTGGCCGGGATAAGGCCGATCGCATCCGAGAATTGCGCGAGATATTTGTCCTGTATGGCGAATTCGATGAAGGCCGATGCGCCTTCCGGATGTTTGCTGGTGGCCGATACGCCAAACTGCCAGGATCCGGCGCCGATCTTCGGACCCTGCCCGAAATCAGGCGCAGGCAGGAACAGCAGATCGTCTCCGTATTTCTCCAGAGCCTTCACCGCAACCCAGTTGCCCATCCATTGCAGGGCATGGCGACCTTCCAGAAAGCCGGTTTCATGGTCGGCAGGTGATTGCGATGTTCCGGGGGCTAGCTTTTTCTCGAATAAAGATTGCCACCATTCGCCGAACTTGACGGCATTGTCTCCGTTGAGAAAGTCCTCGGCGGTTTGATAACCTTCCTTGTCAATCAAGCTGCCGCCGAAGCTTTCCAGAAACGGGCTGAAAGCATAGCTGTACCATTCGGTTTTATCGGCCATGCCAAGGTCGATTGCATATTCGAACTTACCGCTCGCAGCGAGCTTTTCGAGAGCTGTATTGAACTCCTCACCGGTCCACGGTTGGTCAAGCGTTGGAATACGAATGCCGTTTTCGTCGAGAACTGATTTGCGGGCGAATACTGCTACGGCTGCATCCCACAGGCCGACCGAATAGAGCTTGTCTCCCCACCTGCCCACCGCACCGGGCAGGAAATTCGCAAGCTTTGCCTCATCGATCTTCAGTGGTTGCAGATAACCGGACCATGCCCAGTTCGGCATGTTCGGCCCGTCGACATCGAGAATGTCGGGCAGCTTGTTGGAAAGCGCAGCGGCGGTGACGGATTCGTTATATGCATTTTGCGGGAATTCCTGAAGCGAGACCCGCCAGTCTGACTGAGACGAATTGAAGTCGTCGATGATGCCGGCCAGAATTTTGCGTTCTTCCACGTTGCCCGCACCGTGATACCACATCGTCAAGTCGGTCTGTGCCAGTGCGACAGTTGAAAAAAGCATTGACAGGGCAGCGGCTGCCCCCACGAGAGTGGCTTTGATGGTCATAGATGGTCCTCCTCCTGACGAAGGGTAACTTCAACATCTACGGATTGTTCCGAAGAAAATTTGCATTCTGGCACTGCATCTTTCTTCGGCTGCAGCCTGTGCCAGGGAAGACATGAAGGTCGAGGCGGCACAGTTAGCTTCAGGCTGAGGTGATTGTCACGTCAGACGCGAACCAGCATCTAGCACCTGTCTACCAAGCGGCTTCGTAGATACCGGCGGCATCCGATAGAGACACCGGGCGCGGATTGTTGACGAGCAGACGGGTCTGTTCCATCGCGCTTTGCGCCAGCAGAGGAAGCCCCTCCTTGGAAATTCCGACATCCCGTAAACGCACGGGCAGGTTCAGGCGCATAGGGAGCATCGCCAACCCTTCGATAAAACCGGAAAGCCGCTCGGCTTGACCGACAGGCTCAAGGTGAGGAAAGATGCAAGGCGCCAGCTCGGCATAAGCATCGCCACATTCGCTCGCATTGAAGCGCAGGACATGCGGTAGGACAAGACTGTTGGAAAGGCCGTGCGGGACGTGATAATGGCCACCGATCGGATAGGCGAGCGCATGGACGGCGGCGACCGGCGAATTGGCAAAGGCCTGGCCGGCGAGCATCGCGCCTAGCAACATCGCCTGCCTGGCGGCCAGATCGGTTCCGGTCTTGACGGCGATATCGATATTCGCCCCGAGAAGCCGAAGAGCCTCCTTGGCAAGGGTACGCGAAACCGGATTGTTGTTTGCACTTGCAGAGGTGAAAGCCTCGATGGCGTGCACCATGGCGTCAATTCCCGTTGCAGCCGTTACGGCTGGAGGAAGGCCGATTGTCAGGTTTGCGTCGAGAAGGGCCGCATCCGGTAGCAGGATCGGCGATACGACGCCCTTTTTCTGATGTGCGCCTGTGGTCACGATGGAAATCGGTGTGACTTCTGATCCGGTGCCTGCCGTAGTGGGCACAAGCACCAGCGGCAGACGCTGTCCGGTCACATTGCCAACCCCGTAGATATTGCCGAGCGCTTCGCCGCTTTTGGCCAGAAGCGCCACCAGCTTCGCGACATCGAGCGATGAGCCGCCCCCAATGCCAAGTACACCCGTGGCTCCAAAACCAACCGCCTGCTCCACAGCCGCATGAACGATTGCTTCCGGCGGGTCGGCGACGACGCCGGTGAAGATAGATATTTCGGCGCCGCCTCCCGAAAGGCTGGTGAGGGCGGGCTGCACCAGCCCCGCCTTGACGACCCCTTCGTCCGAAATCACCAGAACACGCGACCCGAGCCGGGTCTTCAGTTCCGAAAGCCTTGCGATGCAGCCCGGTCCTGCAATTATCTGCGGGGCGGTTGCAAATGTGAATGCGTACATCGTGCTAGTCTCTCATTGATGCCACTTGACCAGCGGCTGATAGTGATGCGGTTGGCGCATGACGACAAGGTCCTTTCTCCGAACAATATTTGTCGGATAGGGCGTATCGAGATTGGTGGTGTCGACGGTTGCCGCAGCAATCCCGTCTTCGTCCAGGATCGCCGATTCCTGGCGCGGAAAGGCAAAGGAATCCGGTCCGAACACCGCACTTTTGCCGAGGTATCCCCGCGCCGCATCCAGCACATTGGCGAAGGCGAAATAGACGTTGTTTTCGCCGCCGCGCACGCGCAACGCATGCCAGTGATAGGGGTCTGCGCCCTTGGGAATCGGATAGTTGTGCGGGATTTTCGTGCCGGCGTGACCGCCGGTGAACGTACCGGCGATCGCGGAGGGGCAGGCGACCAGATCGCATCCCATCAACGAGAGCGAACGGATGGCTTCCGGATAGAGCGCGTCGTGGCCAATAGCCAGGCCGACGCGGCCAATGGCAAGATCGTAGACTTTCCATTCGTCGCCAGCCGTCGCCCAGCTATCGGCAATTCCAAGATGTGTCTTGCGGTAGCTGCCCACAAGTCCCTCGGGGCCTGCAAGGATCGCGCTGTTATAGACCTTGTCTCCATCCGCCTCGGCAAATCCGGCGACAAGATGGAAGCCGAGCTTCATTGCCAGACGAACGAAGGCCGATACCGTCGGGCCAGAGAGCGGCTCCGCCCGGCTTTGCGGCGCGTCCAGTCCGGTCAGCGACAGTTCCGGAAAAACCAGAATGTCCGGCGCTGATGTCTCTTTCGCCTCGGTTGCCAGCTTGGTAATGCGGGCAATGTTGTCGGCGATCACAGAGGACGGGGCGAACTGGGCAACGGCGGCACGCGATGCGCGTCCGCCTGGGATGGGCTGATAGCCATAGAGGCGGAAGTAGTCGCCTGGATTCCAGGTGAAACTGTTGGTCATCATGTTCATGTAGAGCTCTGGTCGGCGGGACTTGAACACCGGCTCGCACAAGACCTCGCGGCGGCGGGCGCGTGCAAGATCGACCGTGCCATAGGCAATTCCGTCGCCTGTATCGATTGACGCGGCGACCGTTCCGTCGGGCTCGATCAGGCAGCTTCCCCCGGAAAACTGCACGGTTCTCTCCAATCCCCACCGATTGCTTTCGATGACATAGCACGCGTTTTCGAAGGCGCGGTTGATCCAGTAGGGTGCGGGCGTGCGTTCCTGTAGCCAGTTGGAGATGTGGCAGATGATGTCGGCACCGGCCAGAGCCTCCAGCCGTGCTGTCTCGAAGAAGTGCAGATCCATGCAGACCAGCATCGATATCCGGCCGATCTCCGTTTCGAACACTTCGTGGACGATATCGCCGTTGGCGGCCCATTTCGGTTCGGCGATATAGGGGTGCGACTTGCGGTGCCTGCCGACGACGCCCTCGGGGCCGATCAGAACGGCGGTATTATAATAGAGATCGCTCGCCGGATCGACTTCCGGCATGCCGACGACAATGTAGCAGTGGTGTCTGCTGGCAATGGCCTGGAAGACATCGGTGGTTGGTCCGGGGATAGTCTCGACGAAAGGTTTCACTTCCGCTCTGTCAAACCAGCAATAGCCGGTCGTGCCCATTTCAGGCGTGACGATCAGGCGCGCACCTGCCTCCGCCGCTTCCTCGCAAAGGGCTGCCAGCCGACCGATATTGCGTGCCTTTTCAAACATGGTCGGTTCGAACTGGATGGCGGCGGCGGTGTAGCTCTGTATCAATGTCATGGTTTTTCCATTGTCTCTATTGAAAGGGTATCCGGCTGTCTCAAAGAGCCATATGCCGATGAACAAGAGCGTCGGACAGCGTGTCGATCGCGCCAGCCGCAACGACGCTTCCCTTCTCCAGCATTGCGAACTGGTGAGACGCATGCCGCGCAAATGCGACGTTTTGCTCAACGAGGACGATCGTAATGCCGATCTCTCGATTGAGCCGGATGATGATCTTTTCAATCTCCTCGACGATGGAGGGCTGAATGCCTTCGTTGGGTTCATCGAGAAGCAGCACTTTTGGATCCGAGGCCAGGGCGCGGGCGATGGCAAGCTGCTGTTGCTGGCCGCCCGAAAGCACGCCGCCCGGTCGATCGAGATTGGCCATCAGGTAAGGAAAAAGTTCCGGCACCAGCGCTGGAATTTCGCGTTTGCGATCGGCACGCGCAAAGGCGCCCATCAGGATGTTCTCGCCGATGGTAAAGTCCGGAATGATCTCCCTGCCCTGGGGGACATAGGCGATCCCGGCCCGTGCCCGCATATGCGTCGGGGAGGAGGCGATGTCCGTTCCCTGCAGGCGCATTTCGCCCGTCATGCGGTCGGTCAGCGCCATCAGGGTTTTCAACAGCGTCGTTTTCCCGGTGCCGTTGCGGCCGAGAATGCTCGTCACCTTGCCGGCCGGAATATCGAGCGTGACGCCGTGCAGGATATGGCTGCGGCCATAATAGCTGTGCACGTCTTTCAATGACAGCATCAGGATATTCCTTTCGAACCGAGATAGGCTGCACGGACGTTAGGATTGCGCTCGATATCTTCGACGCTTCCCTCCGCCAGAACCTCCCCGAGATGGAGAACGGTGATGTGCTCGGCGATTTCGCGGACGAACCCCATGTCGTGTTCGACGACGAGGATCGTATGGCGACCTTTGAGGTTGTTGATGATCTCTGCGGTCTTGCGGGTCTCCGCCTGGGTCATGCCAGCCGTTGGCTCGTCGAGCAGAACCACCTTGGGATCCTGGACGATAAGCATGCCCAGCTCCAGCCACTGTGTCTGGCCGTGACTGAGATAGGCGGCCATCGCGTTCTGCTCGGCTTCGAGGCCCGTTAGTGCCAGAACGTCGTCCACACGCCTTGCCTCGGCCCGCGAAAACCCAAACCGGAGATTGGCAAGCACGGAAGGGTTACGGCAATTGGCGACCTCCAGGTTCTGCCGCACCGTCAGATCACGAAAGACGCTGGGGATCTGGAATTTCCGGCCAATTCCGGCGCGTGCAATCCTGTGTTCTGGCCAGTTGGTGATGTCGGTGTCGTAGACGAAGACCTTGCCCTGCGTACTGTGGGTCTTGCCGCTGACCAGATCCATCAAGGTCGTCTTGCCGGCGCCGTTTGCACCGAGCAGCACACGCAGCTCGCCGTCGAAGACGGTGATGCTGACATTGTTGACGGCTCTGAAACCGCCGAAATCGACGCTGAGACCGTCGATGGTCAATGCGATCGCACTCATGTCACAATGCCTCGCTTTGCTGCTGCAATGATGAAGATGCCGCACCTGGTTTGAGCCGGCGGATAAACTGCCGCAGCACATCATGTGCAAGGCCCCCAAGACCACGTGGCATGAACAGAACGACGAGGACGAAGATGAGGCCGATGATCGCTTTCCACGCCTCGACCAGTGCTTCGGTCTCGCTGACTTCAGCCTCGATCATGTTGATCAGGATCGCGCCGATGCAGGCGCCAAGCAGGGAGGAACGGCCGCCGACGGCAGCCCAGACGACCATCGTCACCGAGAAGGACAGATCCATGAACGTCGGAGAGGCGAACTCCGCGACGACCACGTAGAGCATGCCGGCAACGCCGGCGATCCCCGCCGAAATGGCGAAGAAGAACACCTGATAGAGCGAGACGTCGAAACCGAGATAGCGGGCGCGAACATGATCGTCGCGGATTGCCTGCAGGATGAGGCCTGCACGGGTTTCCACCACAACACGGGCACCGATGAGTGTCAGCGACAGGCACACGGCGCACAGATAATAGGTCGCCCGGCTGTAGGGGTCGAATTCGATGCCGCCGATCGTCAGCCATCCAAGATCCGTCAGGCCGTTAAAGCCGTTTGTCACCGGTTGCGCATCGACCATGATGAGACGCACGAGCAGAACAAGCGCCAGCGTGATGATCGAGACGAACACGCCGGAAATGCGCTTGCGGAAAACCAGCATACCGAGTGCGCCGGCAATCACCACTGGAAGCATGATGCCGAGTACGAGACCCACCGACTGGCTTTGAAAGGGAAGCCAGAGGAAGGAGCCCTTGTTGATGCAGCACAGTTCCGTCGGTGCGCCGGGCTCGGCATTCCAGAGCATGAAATCCGGAACAGGCTTGTCAGAGCCCTGTTGCAGACTGGTCAGACTCGACAGCTTCAGCGACATGGCGAGCATGTAAGCGCCCAGGCCGAAAAACAGTCCCTGGCCGAGATTTAGGATGCCTGCATAGCCCCATGTGAGCGCGATGGCCACGCCGAGCATGCCGTAGACAAGATATTTCGAAATGCGGTTCAGCCAGAACTCGTCACCGAAGACGGGTGCTGCAAAGATCAGCGCGATGAATATGACATAGGCGGCGATCTGGAATTTTCGTTCGATGCTCATGTCAGCGTCCCTTGAATGAGAACAGCCCGCTGGGCTTGACGAGAATGACGAGGATGACGACTCCGAAAACGACGGCGCGTGCCAGAATGTCGTTGGTCCCGATGGCGACCAGCGCATTGATTTCGCCCAGAAGCCCCGAAGACAGGATGGTCCCGAAAAGGCTGCCGACCCCGCCGGTGACGACCACCATGAATCCGTCGACGACCATGGTCGTGCCCATGTCGGGAAAGACGGTCTTGAAGCCGGACATCATGACGCCGGCGACACCGGCAAGACCGGAACCGAAAGCAAACGTCATGGCGTTGACGCGTTTCACGTCGATGCCGCAGGCCGCAGCCATTTTCGGATTGCGGATGATGGCGCGCACCTGCATGCCCGCCGTCGTCCGGTAGAGAATGAACCACGTCATAAGCGTCAGCGCTGCCGTAACCGCGATGGTGAAGGTGCGGTACGCGTTGATGTCCGCCCCCGCGAGCCTGAACGTGCCTTGCAGAAACGAAGGCACCGCGACATTCTGCAGTCCTGCTCCAAGGCCTTCGATATGAATGCCGAAAAAAGACAAACCGAATTCGAGCCTTACCGCCTGCTGCAAAAGGATGGCGATGCCCCATGTTGCGAGAAGCGTGTCCAGCAGGCGCCCGTAGAGCCACCTTACGACCACCCGTTCGATCGCGAGACCGAGCAACGCCGTCACGAAGAAAGCCAGCGGTATCGCGAGCAAAAGGCTTGTTTTTAGCCAAATGCCCGAGAGGACTGCGACGTAGGCGCCGATCATCACCATTTCGCCGTGGGCCATGTTGATGACGCCCATGGCGCCGTAGGTGATGGCGAGGCCAAGTGCCACCAGAAGAAGGATCGAGCCGAGACTGAGGCCGATAAAGAGAATGTCGAGCATAACGCCACCGTTGGTGAAAAGGCCGGGCCAAGCTTGTTCCTGCTCCTTGCCGATCCCCGAAGCGGATCGGCGCTGCGCACAGGAAAAGCGCAGACCCGTCTTGCCGAGACATGGTCCCGCCACACATGGATGGCGGGACGACGCGGGGAGGGGTCAGCCCTTGAGCTTTGCTGCGTCGAGACCCTTGCCGGTGCAGAACAGATTGCTTTCCGTTTCACCATAGGCCGAATAGGGCAGCGGCTTGATCGGCGCGGGGTAGGCGTTGACCACCTTGCTCTGGCCGTCCGGCTGCCATTGCCCGATCCGGGGCGTCAGCCAGCAATGCAGGTTGTCGGGGTCTGTGGTCACCTTGCCGCCAGGTGCGTCATAGGTCTGGCCGCGAATGCCGGCCCGGATCGCGTCGGCTGACAGGTCGCCGGATTTTTCGACCGCCTGCTTCCACAGAAATACCTGGAAATAGGCGGCTTCGAGCGAGTGATATGTCACGGCTTTCGGGTCGTTGACGAACGTCCTGAAGCGGTCGATGAAGCTCTTGTTGGCTGGCGTTTCGATCGACATGAAGTAGGGGAACGAGGTGTAGCTGCCGGCCGCATATTCGGCGCCCATGGCTGCGATCTCGATTTCGGACGTGACCGTGGCGCAGATCGGGATAACCTCCTGCGAGAGCCCCTGGTTCTTGAACTCGCGGTAAAAGGCGATGATCGAGTCGCCGACGACATTGGACAAGACCACGTCAGCGCCGGACTCCTTGATCTTGCTGACCATGACGGCCCATTCCGAGTGGCCAAGCTCCAGATATTCGTCCGCCACCCATTCTGCGCCGGCCGCCTCGATCAGTTTCTTGGAAACCTTGGCCATCTCGCGCGGGTAGACATAGTTCGAGCCAACGATGAAGAACTTCTTCTTGCCCAGCTTCTCGACGATCCAGGGAATGTAGTTGGAGAGTTGCTGGTTCGGAACGGCGCCGGAATAGACGACATTGCGCGAGCATTCGAAGCCTTCGTAGTGCGTCTGGTAAAACAGCATCGCGCCGCGCCGTTCGAAGATCGGCAGTACGGCCTTGCGGCTGGCGGAGGTGTGGCAGCCGAATACAGTCGAAATCTTGTCCTTGAGGATCAGCTTCGACGCCTTTTCGCTAAAGGTCTTCGGGTCGGAAGCTCCGTCTTCCACGACCACTTCGACCTGGCGGCCGAGAACGCCGCCCGCCGCGTTGATTTCGGCCACGGCCATCATGACCCCGTTGGCCAGAAGTTTCTCGGCAACAGAAAGCCCACCCGTCTGGGAGTAGAGCGCACCGACCTTGATGGCATCAGCTGCAAAGGCCCGGCTGCCCAGAGCTGGCAGGGTGAGTGCGGCGGAAGCGGTGGCTGCGGTTTTCAGAAATTCTCGTCTGTTGAACACCATCTTGGTTCCCCTTTTTTTGATTGGCGCACGCGGCGGCACTGCCTGACTCGATGGTGAGGCTTTCGTGCCGAAAATTTGGTTGGAGGGCTGACGTCACTGTCAGCAGACAACAAAAAACCCGCGAGGCTTTTCACAGCCTGCGGGCACCCTTGCCATCACCGCATCACGGCCAGGCCGCGTGCAACAGCGGCACATGGCTTCGCGAAGCGAAGGGATGTGCCGGAGGTGTTTATTTGAAACACATGAAAAACTAATCATGTTTTTGGGACGGGCGCAAGAGCTGTTCCGCGTTGATAATCGAATTGGCGATTTCATCGATCGGCACACGCCGGGCCATCGCCTGCTCACGCATTTCGCGATACGCCTCATTCTCGCTGGTGCCGCGATTGGCCATCAGAATGGCCTTGGCCCGGGCAAGCTTCTGGTCACCCAATACCTTGCGCTTATATTTGCGCGCTTCCTTGACGAGCTTCTGACGCTCCAGCCAGAGGCTGCGGGCGATGGCGAGATTGGTCAGCAAACCGAACGGTTTGATCGGCCTCTCGACAATGGCAAGCGCGCCGCTTTCCAGAACGATCTGCAATGTGGAGGGGTTTTCGTAACCGACAATGGCGAGCATGGTCGGAGCAGGATTGGGGAGACACTTCAGCAGGCGTTCGATTTCCGGTCGCGCCTCATCTTCCATTGCAAGGAAAACGACATCTGTGCCGTTTGGCAACTCGGAAGGCACCGGCCAGAGGCAACTGACCGTACAGCCAATACGGCGTAGATGATCGACCAGGAACTCTCCTTCGGATGTCCGGGGATGGATAACCAGAACCTTGAGGTCCCGCAAATCTCTGAGAAGGGCGAAAGACATCGTCGCTCCCTCTCAGACCTGAACACGATGTGGGAAGGTCTGCGTCAGGTCCGGGCGATATTCGCGCATGAACGGATCTGGCGCGACGCGCAACGACGGATCATAGACGATGTCATAACCGCCTTGCGCATTCACCCTTGCCACTCTTGGCCACAGATGCGTGTGGTTTGTCAGGCGGTCTATCTTCACAGCGCCCTGCGGGGCGTCGTACTCGACCTCATAGAGGGCCGGCAGAAGCTGCTCGAGCCCGTCGCCACCGGCACGCTGCAACGCCGCCGCATAGAGATAAACCTGGAAATAGGCAGCTTCGGCCGGAGCGGTCGGCAGCATCTGCAGGCCGTATCGCTGCTGGTAAGCCGAGACGAAGGCGCGGGCGCGGGGTGTATCCAGAGAGGCGAAAAAGGGGGCTGCGGTGATATGCCCCTCGGCCACTTCCGGCCGCATGCGGATCACGTCGGCCTCGCTTGTCGATTGACTCGCGATCGGCATCATCGATGCATCGAATCCCGCCTCCTTGAACGCCGTGTAGAACGGAATGATACCATCGCCAACGATCGTCGAATAGATGACGTCCGGCCGTGCCGCGCGGATGTGCCGGATGATCTTGGCGACATCCTCGGTCTTGAGATTCAGCGGAACATACATCTCGTCCAGAACCTGTCCGCCCACTTGAAGAAAGAGGTCGCTGATCGTCCGGTTCGATTCATAAGGATAGACGTAGTTCGAACCCACGAGAAAAACTCGTTTTCCATAATGCTTGATGAGGAAATCGACCAATTGGACGGAGTTTTGATTAGGGGCTGCGCCTGTGTAGATACAGTTCCGGGAATATTCGAAACCCTCGTACAGCGTCGGATAGAACAACAATGCATTACGGGCCTCGATGACGGGCAGAACAGCTTTGCGGGTGCTCGACATATGGCAACCGAAAACGACCCGGATCCGATCTTCGTCGCAAAGCTTGACCGCAAGCTCCTTATAGAGATTAGGAGTTGATTGCGGATCGTAGGCGACGGGTTCGATCGCCCGGCCAAGCACGCCGCCCGCCGCATTGATTTCGTTGATCGCCAGCAAGCTTGCGGCCCTCTGGGTTTTTTCCACGGCTCCGGTCACGCCCGTTTCGGAGAACAGCACACCGACCCGCCAGCTTTTTGAATTCATCATCGCCACCCAAAAAATAAAAAAGCTCCCGCCCGTTTCCGGTCGAGAGCTACCCTGCTCATGGAATATCAGCGACCCATTGGGGCCTGCCAGCGGATACTGGCAGTTTCTTTGTCCGGTGACAATAGCATGTCGAGGGCGCGCCATTCGCCGTCATTTTGCTTCGCCGTTTCACACCCGGAAAACGGGGTTGCCGCTGCCATCATCGCCCAGTCTTCAGTGTGTCGTCCAAAGCTTCCAGCAGCATATCGGCGTTCTCGCGTGAGAAAACGAGTGGAGGTCGGATTTTCAGGATGTTGGCATTGGGGCCGGAGGCGCTGATAAGAATGCGGCGATCACGAAGACCGTTTACGATACGGGTCGTCAAGGCAGCATCCGGACGTTTTGTGGCTGGTTCACCGACGATCTCTACGCCGATGAATAGACCAGAGCCGCGTACATCACCGATTGCCGGGTGAGAGAGACTTCTCAGACCCTCCATCAAGTAGCGTCCGACCTCGAGCGCATTTTGCTGCAGGCCTTCGATGCGGATCGTGTCAAGCACAGCCTTGCCGGCGGCTGCGGCCACCGGATTGCCGCCGAAGGTGTTGAAATACCGCGCGCGCGGACCGAATTCGGCGATGACCTCCGGGCGCAGCACGATGCCCGCCATCGGATAGCCGTTGCCCATGGGCTTGCCGATCGTCACCATGTCGGGTGAAACGCCGTGGCGTTCGAACCCCCACATTGTTTCACCGGTACGGCCGAAGCCGGGTTGCACTTCGTCGGCGATGAAGAGGGCACCGGCCTCGTGGATCGCATCCACCGCAGGTTTGAGAAACCCCTTCGGCCCGGCGAAAATGCCATCGCTTGAGAATATCGTGTCGACGATCAGCATGGCTGGCTTGATGCCGTGGCGCTTCAGGTCGGCGATGGCTGCACGCACGTCGCGACCGAACTTTTCCATCATCTCGTCAGGCGAATGACGATAGCTGTCCGGAGCTGGAATGGTCCGCACATGCGGCCCGAGCGTCACGGTTTCACCGAGCGAGGGAGAAAACTCCGCCACAGCGCTTGTCAGCCCATGATAGGCAAGCTCCGTGGCGATAATGCCGGTCCCGCCGGTGACAAAACGGGCGATCCGAAATGCCAGGTCGTTTGCTTCGCTGCCTGTGCAGGTAAACATGGCCTGACTGAGCGTTTCGGGGAATGTCGCCGTCAGCGTTTCGGCATATTCGACAATGCCTTCGTGCAGGTAACGTGTGTGGGTGTTGAGGATCGCGGTCTGCTTCGTGACCGCTTCCACAACGCGCGGGTGGCAATGTCCGAGCGACGCGACGTTGTTGTAGGCGTCGAGATATTTTTCGCCGGCACTGTCATAGAGGAAGACGCCTTCGCCGCGCACGAGGTGAAGCGGCTTTTCGTAGAAGAGACGGTAGGCAGGCCCCAGTACCTTTTCACGACGAGCGATCAGCGCGCGTTCGGTTTCATCCAGCCGTTCGAAGTCTTCGTGCGAGAAAGCATTTACCATCGACATGATTCAAGCCTCGGAAAGGTTCGGCACGAGCGTTTTCAGCTGTGCGGGTGTTAAATCGGAGATGTTGAGGATGCCCCGCCAGGCAGAGGCGTGGTTGCGCATGATATAGCTGGCGTTCTCGGGCACTCGTGCCGAGCGCCATTCGGCAATGATGATCGACATCGCAAGTCGGGCCCGGATCAGCGCCGGCAGAAGCTCCAGTTCGGCGGGTTCAAGCGTGCGTGCAGAGCGATAACCCTCCAGAAAGGCGCCAATTCGCGCAGCCCAATTGTCCGTCGCCAGATGATAGGAAAGCGCCACCGCAAGATCGTTGACGAGCGGCGCATGCACCATGTCGCCGAAGTCGATGATGCCCACGACCTCGGTCTGCCTGTCCGGGTTGAGCAGTATATTGTGCGGATTGAAGTCGTTATGGATGATCTGGCGACGCCCAAGCCCGTTGATCGCAGACGTCGCGCGCTCGAATTCGCGCAGTATCGCGTCCACCCGTGCGCGACGCTCCGGCGCGACATGGTCGATAACGTTGGCGAGATCGAGCGTGTGAGAAATGTCCCACATCAGCTTTCCGGCCGGAGGACGTCCATTGTAGTTTTCAAGGCCAACCCCGAGCGCGGCCAATGCCCGGCCGACATTCCGGCTCTGCGCTTCGCAGTTTTGCGTGCGGTACTGCAATTCGCCGCGAAGGAAGGTCAGCAGGCGCATGGTGCGTGGACCGTCAGACGTTTCCAGAGTGTGGCTCCGTTCGCCGCTATTCGTGAAGACAAGCCGTGGCACGGGAACGGAGGGTGCGGCTGATGCAAGATGCAAGAGTGCACCGTCCTGAAAATCGAGCGCGAGCGGATCTTCTGCGGGGTTGGCGATCTTCAGGACGAACTCGGTTCCGTCGTCGCGCGTAAACAGAAAGGTCTCGTCGCGCTCGCTGGAAAGCCTCTTTGCAGTGCCGGAAAAGCCATAGATATCCCGGACCGTGGCCTCTGCATCGGCCAGTCCCGTCACATTCCATGTCGCCAGCATGGAGTCCGTTTTCTCGATGGCAGTCGATGGCTTCGTCATGCGTCCTCCATTACGCGTGATTCTCTGCGTCTCACTCTATCGCCGCTGCTTTCATCGGCTTGTGCTACCTGTGGAAATTTGTTTTCCCGGTCGCACGCCCATGCCTTGTCCGTCACAAATATCACCGCGGTGAAAAACGAAGCTTGCAACCTGCGTAATAAGATGCATCAAGTATCTTATTACGCAATTTTTCGGACCAGTCCATGCCTGAATTTCCGATACTGGAATATGAGAACCTGAATAGTGCGATTTACGGCAAGCTGTGCGATGCCCTGATCCAGGGGCAATTCCGGCCAGGCGATCGGTTGAAGATCCGCGATCTCGCGGAGCAATTCGGCACGAGCGTAACGCCGATCCGCGATGCCATCCTGCGGCTGGCCAATGATGAGGCGATCATCTTCCGCTCGCCTCGAGATATCCGGATTCCAGGCATGAACGAGAGCCGTTACAAGGAAATCCGAGCGATCCGTTTACGGCTTGAAGGATTGGCTGCGGAAACCGCCGCGCAGCTGGCAACGAGTGCCGATATCGCCGCATTGGAGAGTATTTTGCGTGAAAATGAACAGGCAATCGCCAATGGCGACCGGTTGAAAGGTACGGAACTCAATCAGGTCTTCCACTTCATGCTGCCGAAAATTGCCGGACTTCCGCTTCTGAACGGCATCCTGCGGCGGCTCTGGCTGCAGATGGGCCCACATATTTCTGATGCCTATATTCAAGGTGGGCGGACGATGATCGACCA
Source organism: Rhizobium sp. GR12 (assembly GCF_036596185.1). NCBI lineage: Bacteria > Pseudomonadati > Pseudomonadota > Alphaproteobacteria > Hyphomicrobiales > Rhizobiaceae > Rhizobium > Rhizobium sp. GR12. The sequence continues at coordinate 16,900 of NZ_JASXTH010000012.1, forward strand.
TCATTATCCGGTCATCGACGCCCTCAAGCGCCACGATTCTGCGGCTGCTTCCATGGCAATCGTCGATGATATCCTGCTCGGCGGGAAGCCTATACTGGAACGCCTGGAGCGGGAAAACGAGCGTCAGTTACGACAGGGATAGGCTTTGGAGAGAGAAGGCTTGCATTTCGCGGATTCCGAATTACGATGCATCAAACATCAACAGAGAATGCTCGAATGACCGAAGAACGGCGTTACATGTTGTTGACAGGGGCAAGCCGCGGCATAGGCCACGCCACGGTGAAGCTGTTTCAATCGAAGGGCTGGCGCATACTAACAGTGTCGCGCCAACCTTTCTCCGAGGAATGTGCCTGGCCGTCGGCTCGCGAAAGCCATATTCAGGCGGATCTTTCCGACCTGACGCAGATTGACCGCCTTGCTGCAACCGTGCGGGAACGGCTGCCCAATGGCCGGTTGCACGCGCTGGTCAACAATGCCGGCATTTCGCCGAAGGGGCCGGACAGGAGCCGCCTCGGCGTCACGGGCACGGACGCGGACATCTGGACGCAGGTGCTTAATGTCAATGTCGTATCGACGGCGCTGATCGCCCGCGCCCTGATACCGGAGCTTGAAGCGGCCAAGGGGTCGATCGTCAACGTCACCTCCATTGCGGGAACGCGGGTCCATCCATTTGCCGGTGTTGCCTATGCGGCGTCCAAGGCGGCCCTTGGCTCGCTGACGCGGGAAATGGCGCATGAATTCGGCCGCCGTGGGGTCAGGGCAAACGCCATCGCTCCCGGTGAAATCGAGACATCGATCCTGTCGCCCGGGACCGACGCCCTCGTGGCGGCGGAAGTGCCCATGCAGAGGTTGGGTGACCCGCGCGAAGTCGCAGAAACCATCTATTTTCTCTGCACGGAGCCATCGTCCTACATCAACGGCGCCGAAATCCACATCAACGGAGGGCAGCACGTCTGAAAACGATCCATTCGCCGTCGACCGGCAATGATCGTAAATGGTTCTATCGACTGAAGGCACCCAAAGGGAGATGGGTGAGCATCAGCCGGAAAGACTGCACGACATCGATATGCCAAAGGCGACGATGGGCGACGATTTGCATGAAGAAATCATTATCGGAACAGGACCTATCGGTTCCTGCAATAACCAAAAAAGGGGAATGCCATGAAAGCTTTCGTGAAACCCGGAGTTCTGGCGGCCGTGGCCGTCATTGTGTCCGCAAGCCTTGTCTCGCCGGCCTTTGCGCGGGACCTGACCGTCGTCTCCTGGGGCGGCAATTACCAGGATGCGCAGCGCAACATCTACTTCAAACCCTTTGCAGAAAAGACGGGGAAACCGGTTTTGGACGAGGCTTGGGATGGCGGCATCGGTGTCATCCAGTCGAAGGTCAAGGCCGGCGCGCCGAACTGGGATGCGGTTCAGGTGGAAGCCGAAGAGCTGGCGCTTGGCTGTGCAGATGGTCTCTATGAGAAGATCAACTGGGACAAGATGGGCGGCAAGGACAAGTTTCTCGACTCCGCCGTCAATGATTGTGGCGTGGGCGCCATCGTCTGGTCGACCGCAATTGCCTATGATGGCGACAAGCTGAAGGTGGGCCCTGCAACCTGGGCCGATTTCTGGGATGTCAAGAAATTCCCCGGCAAGCGCTCGCTGCGCAAGGGACCGAAATACACGCTCGAATTCGCACTGCTCGCCGATGGCGTATCAAAGGACAAACTCTATGATGTCCTGGCCACGGAAGAGGGCGTGGCGCGCGCGTTCAAGAAGCTCGACGAGCTGAAGTCCAGCATCGTCTGGTGGGAATCGGGTGCACAGCCGCTTCAGTTCCTGGCATCAGGTGAAGTGGCGATGACATCGGCCTACAACGGCCGTATCACCGGCATAAACCGATCCGAAGGCAAGAATTTCAAGGTCGTTTTTCCCGGCAGCATCTACGCTGTCGACAGCTGGGTCGTGTTGAAAGACGCCGAGAACAAGGATGCCGCGCAGGACTTCATCGCGTTTGCAAGCCAGCCCGAAAACCAGGCCAAGCTACCGGAATTCGTCGCCTACGGCCTGCCGAACAAGGATGCCGCAGCCAAGGTCCCGGAGAAATTTGCCAAGGATCTGCCCACTGATCCGGCAAATATGACCGACTCGATTCCGCTGAATGTCGATTTCTGGATCGACAATGCAGAGACGCTGACGCAGCGTTTCAACGCCTGGCTTGCCCAGTAAGGCCGTCCTCGCAGAAGGGCGCTCTAAAAGAGTGCCCTTCCTTTCTGGTCAGATGCATTTTCCGTGGTTTCCCGGTGAGACGTCGTCTGCCTCAAGTGATGGAGTCTTCCGTGGCGGAATTCATTCGATTTGACAACATTACGAAATTCTATGGCCCGCTCTGCGTCGTCGAAAACCTCGATCTCGGCATAGACAAGGGCGAATTCGTCAGCCTGCTTGGCCCGTCAGGCTCCGGCAAGACGACGCTGCTGATGATGCTCGCCGGTTTCGAGCAGGCTACCTCGGGCACTATTTTGCTGGACGGCAATGCCATCAATAATGTGCCGACCTACAAGCGCGACATGGGTGTCGTGTTCCAGAGTTACGCATTGTTTCCCCATATGTCGGTTGGGGAAAATGTCGCTTTTCCACTCCAGATGCGCGGCATGGGCAAAGCGGAGATCGGCAAACGCGTTGCAAGGGCGCTGGACATGGTGCAGCTGTCAGCCTTTGCCGACCGTCGCCCGTCCCAGCTTTCCGGTGGTCAGCAGCAGCGCGTGGCGCTGTCCCGCGCCCTGGTTTTCGAACCACGCGTCGTTTTGATGGACGAGCCGCTCGGGGCGCTCGACAAGCAATTGCGCGAACAGATGCAACTCGACATCCGCGACCTGCATAGACGTCTTGGTCTGACCATCGTCTTCGTCACCCATGACCAGTCGGAGGCGCTGACCATGTCGGACCGCGTGGCCGTCTTCAACAAGGGCAAGATCGAGCAGATCGGAACACCGCGGCAGGTCTATGATGAACCCGCGACGCGCTTCGTCGCTGAATTTATCGGCGAAACCAATCTGGTTGAAGGTGTGGTCGAGGCGGTTCAGGCAGGCCAGGCTGTTGTCCGCCTCCCGTCCGGCGCTGAAGTCTTATCGGCCGTTTCCGCCACGGTTTCCCCCGGCCAGACAGTGTATGTGTCCATCCGCCCCGAACGGGTCGATCTCAGCGAGACGCGAGGCGAGGCGCACAACTGTCTGGAAGCGGAGATCACCGACTCGGTTTATCAGGGGGATCATCTGCGTGTTCAGTTGCAGAATGCGTCGCATCAACTGATCGCGAAGCTTGGCCGGCGATCGCGCGAGTTTCAGCCGGGCACCAAGGTCTACGCCGCCTTTTCGGCCGATGATTGTCGGGTCATTTCGCCATGAAAGCGCTGACATCCCGAACCAGCCGGTCGCTGCTTCTGCTGGCGCCACTGCTCATCTTCCTTCTCGGCTTTTTTGTCTGGCCGCTGTTCAGCATGATGTCGCAGTCGGTGTCCGATACCGCCGTGCTGCGCCTGCTGCCGCGCAGCGCCGAAGTGCTTCCGGGATGGGACCGGATCTCGCCGCCGAGCAGCGCCATGCAAACCGCGCTGATGGACGATTTGAAGGCGGTCGCTGACGATCAGGCGCTTGGCGACATGGTGCGACGCCTCAACAGCGCCCGCTCCGGTTTCCGCACGTTGATGTCGAAGACCACCAGCGCGCTCGCAGATACGGCAAATCCGCCCGTCGATCTCGTTACCATCGATAAGCGCTGGGAGAAGCCGGAATTCTGGTTGGCAATTGCCGATGCGCTATCGCCGCTGACGGACCGGAACCTGCTGGCCGCCGTCGATCTCGGTCGCAACGCGACCGGGCAGATCGAACACCTGCCCGCCGATCAGTCGGCCAACCGCACCATTCTCATTCGCACATTCTGGATCGCGGGCCTCGTCACCTTCGCCTGTGCATGTATCGGTTTTCCCTATGCGATCATCGCGGCTTCGCTCACCGGCTGGAAGCGTGACCTGATGTTGGGCGCCGTCCTCCTGCCCCTCTGGACCTCGCTTCTTGTGCGCACCGCGGCTTGGTTCATCCTTTTGCAGGAAAAAGGGCTTATCAACGATGCCTTGCAAATGCTTGGCCTGATCGATAGCCCGCTGCCGCTGATCTTCAACCGCACGGGCGTGATCATCGCCATGACCCATGTGCTGCTACCGTTTATGGTGCTGCCGATCTATTCGGTGTTGATCACCATTCCGAAGAACCTGATGCCGGCGGCAGCATCGCTGGGCGCCCATCCGCTACGCGCCTTCCTGCGCGTGCTTCTGCCGCTCAGCCTGCGCGGCGTCGCCTCCGGTAGCCTGCTCGTGTTTATCTCGGCGATCGGCTATTACATCACGCCCGCGCTGATCGGCGGGCCGGGCGATCAGATGATCTCATCGATCATCGCGTTTTACGCCATCGGGTCGGCGAACTGGGGCATGGCCGGCGCACTGGGCGTCGTCCTGCTGGTCGCGACATTGATTCTCTATAGCGTCTATGCGCGGCTCTCCGCCGAAGAATCGGAAAGGTATTAGGCCATGCCGATGAAGCTCACCAAATTCGCTTTCGCGTCGATAACGATGCTCTTCCTTGTGGCGCCACTCATAGCCATCCTGCCGCTTGCCTTCACCTCCAGCGTCATCCTCACCTATCCAATCCCATCCTGGTCGCTGCGCTGGTTCGAGGAACTGTTCACGGCGGATGCCTGGCGGCGGGCGATCGTCAACAGCATCATCATCGGCACGGGAACGACCTCGCTTGCGACCGTGCTCGGTACGGCAGCGTCACTCGGTTTGCGCAACCGGCTCATCTTCTTTCGCGGAACGATGCGCACGCTCTTTCTTCTGCCGATGGTAGTACCGGCAGTCGTTCTGGGTGTCGGAATGCAGGTACTGCTTGCGCGCTTCGGTCTCACAAACAGCTATGCCGGTGTGATTATCGCGCACACCGTCGTTGCCGTCCCCTTCGTCGTGGTGAGCGTGACAGGCGCGTTAGCCGGAATCGACAGGCGCGTGGAACTCGCTGCAGAAAGCCTGGGTGCTTCGCCCATAACAGTCTTTCGACGCGTCACTCTGCCGCTTGCCATGCCAGGCGTCCTGTCCGGAGCCGTCCTGGCATTCGCAACTTCGCTCGATGAAGTCGTCTTGACACTCTTCGTCGCCGGCCCGAACCAGCGCACATTGGCACGGCAGATGTTCTCCAGCATCAGGGAAAATATCAGCCCCGCAATTGCTGCCGCCGCATTCCTGTTCATTGCCGTCACAGTGGTTGTCGGCCTTATCGTCATGCTGTCGCGTTTGACTTTGGCAAAGCGACGGTAGCGACTTCACATGAGTAGAGCCCTCTATGTCTGGCACAATACATACCCGGTTCCCAGACAGGAAGATCGCCCCCAAGAATTCACGGGGCGAAACTTCATATCTTCAAGGTGTGCAGAGCCTCAATATTTTTTCTTTCGAACGCTCTTGTTGCCGCGTGGTCCGCTGATGACGGGTGTTCTGTCGCGGTTTTCTGAAACAAGGCGTCTCCAGCGGTCGACGCGGTCTGCGGCCAAAACGCCGCTTTTGACTGCTGCCTGAACGGCGCAGCCCGGCTCATGCGCATGGGTGCAATCACGAAATCGGCAAAGCGGCGCCAGTTCCACTATGTCGGAAAAAAGCGTGTCGATCCCGTCCGTGACGTCGCTGACAAGAAGTGTTCTTATTCCCGGCGTATCTATAACCCAGCCGCCGCCTGCAATAGCATGCAGCGATCGTGCGGTCGTGGTGTGACGGCCTTGCGCGTCATATTCGCGAATGGTCCCGGTTTTTTGCATTGAGTCAGATTCAGGTCCAATCAGCGTGTTCACCAGCGTTGACTTTCCGACACCGGAAGATCCTACCAGGGCGATCGTTTGGCCAATGCCACACCAGGGACTCAAAAGAGCAATTGCATCGGCAGAGCGCCCGTTCAGGGCAACAACAGGTAGGTCACGCTGCAAAGCTTCGGCCTGGGCTTGAAATAGGCTAACGTCGGCCGAGGTGTCAGCTTTCGTCAAAACGATCACCGGCTTGGTTCCTGCTTGGTTAGCCGTGATCAGATAACGTTCTAAACGGTCAATATTGAAATCGGCGTTGCACGATGTCACGATCAACAGTGTATCGATGTTGGCGGCAACAAGTTGCTGGCCGCGTCCGACCTCTGGTCGTCGCTGAAACAGGGTCTTTCGGTCGAGGCGGCTGACGAGCATGCCGGACAGGGGGTCGGCAAGTATCCAATCGCCCACCGCGAGGTCAGCCGTGTTAACATCGGCTGGAATCTCCACCTTGACTGGCCCTGTGACGCCGATCGCCTCGATGCGTGTCCGGTGAACCGACGCTACGCGCCTGGGCAACAGCTCTGTTTCGGTCGGGCCGATCTGGTCGGCGAAAAAGTCAGACCAGCCAAGCGACGCCAAGGCTGAGGGAAGATGGGAGTTTGTCAAATTCTGCTTCGCAATCGTTGATCGGGTTTGCCTATGATTTTCGCAGGCTTCCTGCCTGATTGCTCTGATGATCTCGCTTTGGCAAAGATTTTGCGTAAGCGGCAGCTTCGCCGGAGTAGGGGAAACTTTCTCCTAGCTGACGTTCGCCATCGTGAACTTCGAAGGCAGGACCATCGATTTCGACGATCTTGTACCCATTCACATATTCAAACTTCGGTGTTTTCCAGCCCATAAATGTCCTCCGGTTTCGTCGAATATTTTCGACCCTTGAAGATGATGTCCGATCGTTACAATCAGCAGTCCACTACTCTATCAGGTGTTTGCACAGAAGACGAACCAGCCAGCGTCGGTTCTATGACTTTAACGTTCGCCAATCCCGCCTGACCCTCGGTGATCTGCGCAATCGGCGTCAGGAGGCTAACGGGAATGGACTCCTGGCCCACCAGAAGGATTGTCAGGAGCGGCAGGCAGATGACGGCACTTTCAGACGCAGGTCCAAGCTTAATTCAGCTGGAAAGGGGTTGAACGCTTCAGCAATTGCTTTTTGCAGTTCGTCCCCATCAACCGGCTTGCTGAGGAGGCGATAGCCGCTTTCCGATATCGATTTCAATACGGACGGAGAGGTGTCACCCGACAGCAGGAATGCCGGTATTGATCGGCCGATATATTGCTGGAGTTCGCCAATAACATCCAGACCCGTTGCTCCGTTCTCCAGCCTGTAATCCGCTATTATGAGATCTACAGGCGATCGACTGTGGCCTGACATTGTCGTGTGAAGCTGGGTTACTTCCCTAGCCGACCTCCCGGCATAGACACGGTATCCGACCACCGTGAGGAGCTGACGGATGGCATCGAGCACATCGGGCTCGTCATCGACGACCATAATGCACCGGGAGTGCCTTATGGGATCTGCAATAGGAGAGGGAGCGGCGATGGATTCTATCTTCAAGGGATGCCCAAGCAGATCTGCGGTGCGCCGAACGATCGACAAACCGAGCCGCAGGCTTCGAGCCTTTTGCGAACCTGGCTTACGTGCATCTGCAAACCGAGGGCATCGGCGAAGACGGTTCAGCTGGGCCGAAGTCACAAAGCGGAAATGACGATAATCTTTTCACGACGCTGGGCGTGCGTGTTCAGGGCGATATTCCCACAGGCGACAATTCGAGGCTGACGGCGCGCGGTATGCTGGGATGGCGGCATGCTTTCGGGGATGTCTCGCCTGAAACCGAACTGACATTCACCAGAGGATCGGCCTTTTCGGTGGAGGGTTCTCCGCTGGCAAGGGATGCTTTCATCGTTGAGGCAGGTATCGATTATTCCCTGACGAAGGCCGTAACACTGGGCGTTTCCTATTCCGGGCAAATATCGTCCGCCGTACAGGCGCACGGAGTGCGCGGCGATCTCGTCTGGAGGTTCTGAGTACCTGACACCTCGGCTCAGGCTAAAGCGACAACCGTCAATCCAGATTCAATCGGCGATCGTCGCAAGAGCAGTCATGGCGCTATCCGGGAGATCGAGGGATGCGGCCGCAAGGTTCTGGCGCAGATGCACTCGCGAAGACGTGCCGGGAATAAGCAGGATATTGGCTGACCGTTTCAGAAGCCAGGCGAGCGCTACCTGTAGCGGCGAGGCGTCCAGGCGCGTGGCGACATCTGAGAGCACCGTCGATTGCAGCGGAGAAAAGCCTCCGAGCGGAAAGAATGGAACATAGGCGATGCCCCGCGTTGCGAGCACGTCTATCAGGGCATCGTCCTGTCGATGCGCCAGATTATATTGGTTCTGCACGCAAACGATCTCCACCATCTTTCCAGCGTCCGTAATCTGCCGGGCTGTGACGTTCGACAGACCGATATGCCGGATCAGTCCCTGCCGTTGCAGATCTGCCAGTACCGCAAGGGGCGCTTCGAGCGATCCTTCGGCGGGACCGTGCACGTCGAACATCGCCCGCAGGTTGACGACATCCAGCGCCTCCACACCAAGATTGCGAAGATTATCGTGCACTGCCTGGGTTAGTTCCTTTTTCGAGAAGGCCGGGTTCCAGGAGGCGTCGGCACCGCGGGTCGCGCCGATCTTTGTGACGATCAGGAGATCATCAGGATAGGGATGCAGCGCCTCGCGAATGATCTGATTGGTAATGTGCGGCCCATAGAAATCGCTCGTGTCGATATGATTGATGCCGTTGTCCACTGCCTCTCGCAGTACTGCGACCGCTTCATCGCGATCTTTTGGCGGGCCGAAGACCCCTTTACCGGCTAACTGCATGGCCCCGTAGCCCATCCGCCTGATGTTGCGGCCAGCAAGTGGGAAGGTCCCAGCGTGGTTGAGTGCTGTCATTTGATTTCTCCCGTTGTCTGCCTCCAATATAGAGTTGATGGAATTGAAGTCACAATTGGCTATAGTCAGGACAGCCTGTCCGGAAATATGGACAATCCAATGTCGGCGGGAGGTGCCATATGCCAGACTTCAACGATATCAGTGCGTTCCTGTTGGTTGCTCGTGCTCGTGGCTTTCGTCAGGCAGCGCGTGCCAGTGGCATTAGTTCGTCGGCGCTCAGCGATGCGATCAAGCGCCTGGAAAATGAGCTTGGGATACGCCTTCTCAATCGCACCACCCGCAGCGTTCTGCCAACCGAAGCCGGCAGTGAACTGCTTCGACGACTGGATCCCGCCTTTGCGGAAATCCACTCGGCCCTCGATCAGGTCAATAGCGATCGCGATCGGGTGGCAGGCTCGCTGAAGCTCAACGTCCCGGTCAGTGCCGCCCGGCTGGTCCTGCCGGGCATCGTTCCACCGTTTCTCGCTGCCTATCCGGATATTCGCTTGGAAATCGTCACCGACGAGAATTTTGTCGACATCATTTCCGCCGGTTGCGATGCGGGTATCCGGTATGACGAGCGGCTTGAACAGGACATGATCGCGGTGCCAATCGGACCTCGCACACAGCGCTTTGCCCTTGCCGCAGCACCGCAATATCTTGCTGTGCAGGGGCGTCCCAACCATCCGCGAGACCTGCTTGGGCATGCCTGCATTCGAGGTCGTTTCGCCGGTCGGGCCGTCACGTCCTGGGAATTCGAACGCGGCGGCGAGACGGTGGTCATCGATCCGCCGGGCCAACTCCTCGTACAATCGGGCGGCGGCACGGATCTTGGTGTCAGCGCTGCCATTGCCGGTATGGGTATCGTCTATCTCTTCGAGGATTGGCTGGAGCCGCATCTGGCAAGCGGCGCACTCGAGCCCCTGCTGGAGCCGTGGTGGCTGAGCTTCTCAGGCCCCTATCTCTATTATCCCGGCCGCCGGCTGGTGCCGGCACCTCTCCGTGCCTTCATCGACTTCATCAAGGGTGGCAAGAAGGTGGAATCATAAAGTGTTTGCGATCGCCCTCAGTTGCAGATGTGCCGTCTGTTCGGTTCACGCTCATTTGCGAGAGAGTGCCCGACCGATTTGAGTCGACCTTCAATTACTTCGGAACTTTGGGCAGTGGACTTGGTTCGATGACTTCACCGTGACGGTCCGGCCGAAGCCAACACTCGGCCTGTCGCGTCGCCTTGGTGGCCCGAAGGAGTCTTTTATCGGGAGCAAACTGGAATGGAGGTTCAAATGCACAAGTTTCTCATTATCGGATGCGTAGGGTTGGGTCTGACAGCTTGCACATCGACGGAAAAGGGTGCCGGGATCGGTGCCGCCACGGGCGCCGTCGTCGGCGGTGTGGCGACGGGCAACGTTCGCGGCGCCGCGGTCGGTGCGGCCGTGGGGGGTGTATCCGGCGCCTTGATCGGAAATGTAGCAGGACAACCCGGCCGCTGCTATTATCGCGACCGCGACGGAAATCGTTATGTCGATCGATGCTGAGCGTTTTCCGGCCTTCGGCGGCAAGGGCTGAAACCGTGCCTTCGACCGGCTGATTGCGTCGGCTGAGCGCTGCTGTCTCATCGTGTATGGCGGGCGGAGAGCTGGAGTTTCCGTGACATGTTTCCGACACCGAGTTGCGGAGCCACTACAGTCAGGCGATTCTTTCCCAAGCACCGTCGCGGCATGCCGGAAACCTATCCGTTCGGTGGATAGCACGAGGCTTCGTTGCGTCAAGGGAACAATGATCGGAGGCAGCCGTTACGGTGCGAAATTGGAACGGAGGACGGTGTGATCCACCATGTTTCGGTAGGGACAAATGATGTCGGGCGTTCAAAGCGCTTCTACGATGCCGTTTTGCCGATCGTCGGCATAGTGCCGATGGCCGAGGACGAGGGAGGACTGGGCTACGGAAGCGGCACGTTTCACTTCAGCGTTCAGGTGCCGATCGATGGAAAACCAGCGACTGTCGGCAATGGCAGTCATATCGCTTTTGCCGCCGAGGATCGTTCGATGGTCGATCGATTTTACGCGGCGGCATTAAAATACGGTGGCAGCGACGATGGCCCTCCGGGGCTGCGGCCAAACTATGATGCCAACTATTACGGCGCCTTCGTTCGCGATCCGGACGGTCACAAGATCGAGGCCGTGACTTATTCTGCGAAATAGCCGCTGATGGAGGCGCGCATGCAGACCCTTCCCTATGCAATTCTCGAAGCTCCCTCCACGCTAGGCCTGGCGACCGATGGTGTGGAGCACTTGCCCGACCGGCTCTTGAGCCTCGGGCTCGCGGAGCGCATCCATGCGCGCCGCGCCGGGCGGCTGGCGGTGCCTCCAAAGGATCCGGCTCCCGATCCCGAGACCGGCGTCCTGAATGCAGGAGCAATCGCGGCGTGGTCACCCAAGCTTGCCGACGCGGTGGAAGCGGTGCTCGATACGGGTGAATTTCCGATAGTACTCGGTGGAGATTGCACGATCGTGCTGGGCTCGATGCTCGCGTTTCGACGGCGTGGCCGCTACGGTCTGCTTTTCATCGATGGCAACGCTGATTTCTTTCAGCCGGAGGCGGAGCCCAACGGCGAGGGCGCCTCGATGGACCTTGCCCTGGTCACCGGCTATGGCCCGTCGCTCCTAACCAACATCGAAGATCGTGGTCCTCTGGTCCGATCCCAGGACGCGGTCGCCTTCGCGTACCGCGATCATAAGGATCAGGAGGAATACGAAAGCCAACCGCTTCCCAGTGAACTCAAGGCGATCGACCTTCCCGCCTTGCGTGCGAAAGGCATCGAGGCCGCCGTACGTGAAGCGGTCGACCACCTGACGCGAGAGGAACTGGACGGCTTTTTCATCCATCTCGACGCCGATTGCCTCGACGACGCCATCATGCCGGCTGTCGATTTCCGCGTGCCGGGCGGGTTGTCGTGGGAGGAACTCGGGACCGCGCTGCAGGTCGCCCTGGCGAGCGGCAAGGCAGTCGGCATCGAAATCACCATCTATAATCCGCGCCTTGATGAGGACGGCAGCGCCGGGCGCGGCTTTGCCGACATACTGACCACAGCACTCGGAAGGCGCCTGTAGAAGGCGGGGTCCGGCCGCATATCGATGCCACCTTCGGTGGGAAAAGGAATGTGTCCCGCGAAAAGATCGTGCGGCAGGCGTCATCACGGCTGTGACGCGAAAGACGCCGATCAAATGGGAACAAAGGTTCAGCGGAATGGTTCGGCGGCCGTGCCGCGTTGGAGGCGGTCAGTTAAGACGGGCCTGAATGGCATTCATCTGCTCGATTTCCTCACGCTGGCCGCGCGAAATTTGCGAGCATAATGCGACGAGTTCCTGGTCCTGGAGATCCGCGTCTTCGCACATGAGGATTGCACCGGAATGATGCGGGATCATCGAGGCGATGAACTGTCTATCGTCTATGAAAGCCTGCGTGCGCGTTCCGGCGAAGGCGGCCACAAACAGGATTGCCAGACCGGCATATATGAGTGCGTTTAACCTGTTGTTCCTGTACATGCCGCCCATGGTGGCAAGCATGATGATGCCCATCGGCGCAACCATCGTCAGCGCCATGTAGAGCATGTTGAGGTTGTTCCGGAAATCGCCCCATCCGTCGATCATGGAGAACATGACGAAGTACATGACAACAAGACTGAGGAGCATGTTGACGGCGAACATCGCGTATGGGCGTCTGCCCATGTTCTCCTGTCCACTATGGTCGTGATCTTGCATGATCGGTTCCCTTCGGCTTTCAGTCACTGGATGAGAACGAATTTTCCGATGGCGCCGCTGCCGCTGGAAAACGAATTTCTCTTAACCTCAAAGGCGCGGTTTGGTTCCCGTTCGCGGAACCGGCTTCAGGTCGTAGCCGTTGACTGGCAATTCTCAAGGCCTCCACATTCCCTGAAAGGAGACGACACCATGCCCAAGTTCATCACAATCGGATATGGAGATCCGGCGGACTACGAGCGCACGCCCGGCCCCGTCAGGGACGCCGCCCATAACCAGGATGCGAAATTGCGATTCGAAGGCGCGGTGATCGGGATTGCCGGTCCGCCGGTGCAGGTCCGCAATCCAGAGGCCCGTGGCATGGAAACCCGCGATGGGCCGTTCATGTCGTCCGCCTTGCCGATCGCCGGTTTTGCCATCATAGAAGCCGCAGACTTAGCCGAAGCTATTGAAAAGGTTTCGCACGTTCCCTGCGCGGTGGCGCACGGCGTCGTTGAAGTCTGGCCACTGAAAGAGATAGGCTGATCTGAGCGGCAGTCGACTGGGTGCGGGTATTCCTGCATGCGGAGCTAGTCTTCTGGTGCTGTATTCTCCAAACCTTCCACCAATGTGCTCAAGGCCGAATCCAAAGGGGAAAATCCAACTTTCTCAGGCACCAGAAGCCCATCGATCGCAAGCATGGTCATGCCGTGGATGAGCCCCCACAAGGTCGCCGCCTGGCCTTCTATCGGCCGTTTGCGAATGCGCCCCGCGGCCTGGCCTCGTCGAAGGATTTCGAGCGCCTGATCGAAGACCGCAAGCGCTCGCTCATTGAGATGCATTCCCGCGATTTTTTCCTCTCCAGCGCTGAACATCAGGCGGTAGAGGGCAGGGTTGTCCATCCCGAACGCGACATAGGCGTGAGCCACAGGCGTGATTTCGTCGCGGAGGGACTGGGGCGCTTCAGGCTTGGCGGCCGATAGAGACTCCCGCAGCCGGTCGAAACCAATCATTGCAATCTCTGCAAGGAGCGCGGCCTTGTCCGGAAAGTGCTTGTAGGGTGCAGCGTGGCTTACGCCAGCCCGGCGGGCGACTTCCCGCAGCGTGAACTGCCAGTTCTTCTCCTCCTGAAGCATATCCAATGCCGTCTCGATAACTGCGCGACGCAGATCACCATGATGATAGGGGCGGTTTGGGGTGTCCTGCATGGTGCCTCGAAGTTTCTTTCGACTACATTGTTGACAGTGACTACTTATGCGCCTATCTCAAGCGCATAAGTTTCTTTTGTCTACATTGGAGTGGACCATGAACGCAATCGACAAATTGACCGCCCCTGATCGGTTAGGCAGTCTTCTCGCCGACCAGCGTGCTGCCTTCCTGCGTGACGGAGCGCCGTCGCTGGCGCAACGACGCGCTGATCTGTCGAAGTTCAGGTCCACGATAATCGGGCACCGCAAAGCGATCGAAGACGCCATCAATGCCGACTTTGGACATCGCTCTAGGTATGAGACGGCGATCATGGAGGTTGGTGGGGTCGCGGAGGGAACGAAATATCTGATCCGCAACCTTCGCAAATTCATGGCGCCTTCCCGCCGTCACGTTGCTCTGCACATGCGGATGGGCAATGCCCGCATTGAGTATCAGCCGCTTGGCGTCGTCGGCGTGATGTCGCCGTGGAACTATCCGGTGAACCTGGCGCTGATGCCGGTCGCAACCGCCATCGCCGCCGGCAACCGGGTGATGTTGAAGCCTTCCGAGTTCACGCCCGTGACGAATGCGCTGCTCGCAAAAACGTTCGGTGAGATTTTTTCCGAAGAGCAGTTCGCGATCGCGAACGGTGATGCGGCGGTAGGGGCGGCATTCGCGGCCCTGCCGTTTGACTATCTCGTCTTCACCGGCAGCACTGCGGTGGGGCGGGCTGTGATGAAGGCTGCGAGCGACAACCTCGTACCGGTCACACTTGAACTGGGCGGCAAATCGCCGGTCATTGTCGCCAAAGGCCATTCCCTCGACCAAGCGGCGGCGTCGATTGCTTTCGGCAAGCTGCTGAACGCCGGGCAGACGTGCATCGCCCCTGACTATGCACTCGTCCACGAAAACGACGTCGAGCCGTTCATCGAGACGTATGGCCGGAAAGTCGCGTCTTTCTATGCGGACGGGCCGACGAGCGAACACTATACTTCCGTCATCAATGAGCGGCACCACGCCCGGCTCCAGAGCCTGATCGAGGACGCCAGAGCCAAGGGTGCGCAGATCATCGAGGTTGGTAATCGGCCCGGCGATGCATCCACTCGCCGCAACACGCTGGCGCCAACCGTCGTATTCGGCGTGACAGATATCATGCGCATCGCTCACGAAGAGATTTTCGGCCCGGTTCTGCCGGTATTTCCCTACCGCGACATCGCCGATGCGGTTGCCTATGTAAACGCCCGGCCTCGGCCGCTCGCGCTTTATTATTTCGGTGCCGATGATGAAGATCGACGCATGGTGCTGAGCCGAACAACCTCAGGCAACGTCACCATCAACGGCACGATCATGCACATCGCTCAGGATGACTTGCCCTTCGGCGGCGTCGGGGCCAGTGGCATGGGTGCTTACCATGGCATTGAGGGCTTCCGTACCCTCAGCCACGCCAAGGGGATTTATGAGCAGGGTCGCTGGAATCTTTCCAGCCTGCTCCATGCCCCGTTCAGACAGCCGATCGATATCATCCTCAAGATGATGCTTCGATAACCGGCGTGCCGTCATCAAGCCAAGCTCAGGAGCATCCGAACATGACCACCTACACATCGCTGCCGCTGCGCGGTTCCTGCGAATGCACTGCCTGCTCTTTCGAGGTGCATGCCGAACCGAAAGCAAGGTTCCGATGCCACTGCCTGATTTGCCAGGCGTTCAACGGCAAACCATTCGCGGATGTGGTCGCCGTTCGCGCCAAGGATGTGACGTTGAAGAACGCCGACAATGTCTCATTCAAGAAATACCGTTCGCCGCCGAACTTCGACCGCGGGCTCTGCCGGACCTGCGGCAAGCCCGTTGTGGAGGTTGCGGGCGTCGGGCCGTTCAAGGTGGTGTTCATTCCAGCGTATAATTTTGGGGCTGAGGCCCAGCTCCCGCCGGCTCGGATGGATATATTCTATCACCGTCGCCTGCTGGATATGTCGGATAGCTTGCCCAGATACAGCGGCTATTTCGCGAGCGAGCTGGCGGTCGGGAAAATGATCATGAGCGGACTGTGACATAGTGAGCCAACCTAACTGACGGCGACGACCCAAGCCCAGACCGCGACTGACAACCACGCACAACCCTAGCGCTGAATCAAAATTGACTTTTTTAATCATGTTATTTACTCGGCTTTGATCGAAGCGTGAGGTCTCGAATCAACCGAAGCCTGCGATCGGCAATTTTATCGAGGATTTGCTATGAATACCCGCATGGGATGCGCGATCGCGTTGGCGATTTTGGTCAGTGAGACGGCCTCCGCCGAAGACACGATCCAACTTAAACCAATTATCATTGCAGGTGATAAGGACGAAACGTCCACGATCGGGACATTGCCGGACGAGTATGCGGGCGGCCAGGTCGCAAAAGGTATGCGACTTGGCATACTCGGGGACCGGGATTTTATGGATATTCCATTCAATGCCACGGCCTACACGTCGCAGAAGATTGAGGATCAGGGCGCCCGGACCGTCGGCGAGGTAATGGATAATGATCCATCTGTCCGAAATACTCACTCATCCGGCGGAATGCTGGACTCCTTTTACATTAGGGGGTTCCCGATCGGTGAAGGCAACTTCGGGGAGATCGCGTTTGACGGTGTTTACGGGGTTGCACCGACCTACCGCGTTTTCACTGATTATGCCGAACGTATCGAGGTGCTGAAGGGCCCGACGGCGTTCCTCTATGGCATTTCACCCAACAGTGCTGTCGGCGGCACCATCAATATCGTTCCGAAGCGCGCTGGCGATCAGGACCTGACACGGGTGACCACTGACTACGCTTCGGAGGTGCAGGGTGGGGTTCATCTCGACCTGTCCCGTCGTTTCGGCGATGAGCGCCAGTTCGGTGTCCGGTTCAATGGCAGCGTTCACGGTGGCGACACGCCGATCGACGATCAGGACCGAAACTTCTTTCTGGGTTCGCTGGCCCTGGACTACGAAGGAGAGAACCTTAGAGCCACGCTCGATGTTATCGGGCAATATGAAAAATATGATGCGTTATCGCGTCCGTTCTACCCAGGAAGCCGCCTTGCGGCGATCCCGAGTGCGCCTGACGGTTCGTTGAACGTACAGCAGTCGTGGGAGTGGTCGAAAAGCACGGACCGGTCGGTTCTTGGACGATTCGAGTATGATCTGACCGATGATGTCACCTGGTTCAGCGCGGTGGGCGGCGGCACCTCCCATGTCCATCGCCTGTTCGGCCTGCCCACCATCCTCAACTCCGCCGGCGACATCAGCACCATGCCGCAAAATGGCGTCTTCGATGTCGATAGGCTAACGGCGGAAACTGGTCTGAGGGGGAAGTTCGATACCGGTCCGATTGCGCATGTCATGACCCTGCAGGCGAGTTATCTAAAACAGGGCCTCGACCGTGCCATCGTGTCTGGAACGACCGATCTCAGCAACATGTATGATCCGGTAAGCCGGGTTGAGCAGTTCGTGGCCAATCCGAGCTCCGTGCCAAGAGTATCGGAAAGCACGCTCTCGGGCATTGCGTTATCCGACACCCTGTCGATGCTGGATGAACGATTGCAACTGACCGTCGGCGGCCGCCTTCAGCAGATCGATTCGAAGAACTTCAATACGGCCACGGGTACGGTTTCCTCCTCGTCGGATGAGGATGCAGTCACGCCGTTGGTGGGTATTGTCGTCCGGCCCTGGGATGCCGTTTCCTTCTATGCAAACTACGCCGAGGGGCTCAGCATTGGCGACACGGCGCCAATTACTGCGGTCAATTCCGGTGAAACGCTCGCTCCGTACCGCACCACCCAATACGAGATCGGCACGAAGTTCGACTTTGGTCAGGTTGGGATGACGATCAGTGCGTTCCAGATCGAAAAGCCCTTTGGTCAACTGGAGCCGACGAGCGGAGGCCTCCTGTTCTCGGCGGGAGGCGAGCAGCGCAATCGGGGACTTGAGTTTAATGCCTTCGGGGAGGTCACGGACGATGTTCACCTGCTCGGCGGGCTGATGCTGATCGACGGTGCGCTGACGAAAACATCAAATTCGCAAACCCTCGGAAACAAGCCCGTTGGGGTTCCCTCCGTCCAGGCGAACATTGGCATGGAATGGGATACGCCGTTTCTTGAGGGGTTCACTGTTTCGGCCAATGTGATCCATACCGGAGAACAGTATATCAACGCGGCCAACAGCCTGAAAATCCCGTCCTGGACGCGACTGGATCTGGGCGCACGCTACAAGACGGAAATCGAGAATAGGCCGGTAACAGTCCGCGCCTCCGTCGAAAACGTCTTCGACAAGGATTACTGGTCGGGCGTGGCAAGTTACAGCACGATCGCGCAGGGCGCGCCGCGCACGTTCAAGATCTCCATGACTACCGATTTTTGAGAACGTAAAGCTGGGATCGGTTACACCTTGTTGTTGCTCGCAGGTGAAACCGGTCCTGACACCGTCGCAAACGCGAAGACCGGAGCTACTGCCTGATGACCAATAACCGCATCACGCGAAGCGCCGTTATTTCGTGGAGGCGTCGAAGCTGACGGCATAGCCAGGTTTGTACTCGATCGGCAGAAACTTCCTGTGGTACTCAGCGAATGTCTGATCGGGATCAAGGTCGGCAAACAGGTCCGGATGAAGCCATTTGGCAATCCACTGGATGGCGATGAATTCGTAGGGACTGTTATAAAACTGGTGCCAGATGCCATGAAAGCTATTCGTCATCTGCGCAGTTGTGCCTGTGTAGGCATCGCGCGTCGGATACCATTCCAGTTTTTTACGTGCCTGGTTGATATCTGCACCCGGCCCTAAGGGAATCCAGCGCCCTCCCGGCACGTAAGCCTGCCAGTCGGCGCTTGTAACGATCACCTGATCGGGATTGGACACGACCACCTGTTCAGGATTGAGTTGCCCAAAGGTCGACGGCAGGAATTCGCTTCCGATGTTTTTGCCACCGGCCAGCTCAACGTATTTTCCGAAGTTTTCGGCGCCAAAGGTCAGGCAGCAATCGTCGGAATATCCGCCGATGCGCTCGATAAACACTTTGGGGCGGTCTGGCTTGGCCTGCTCCAGAACGCTCTCCACCCGCTTCATTGCCTGCTTTCTGAATGCAATGACTTCCTCCGCCCTCTCTTCGCGCCCCATGATCTTGCCGAGAATCCGGATTGTCGGATCGGTGTTTTTCAAGGGAGAATGGCGGAAATCGACATAGAGCACTGGAATATCCAGTGATGCTAACTTCTCGACGTATTGTGCCTCCTCATTTGCCTGTTTGGCCTCGAGATTGAGAAGGACGACGTCCGGTTTCTGGACGACGGCGGATTCGATATCGATAAGGCTGCCTTCATGACCTTTGAAGGTGGGCAGTTTCGCGAGCGCCGGGAATTTGTCGAGATATTGTTTGTAGGTCGCGGGATCGGCATCGATCAGATCGTTGCGCCAGGCGACGATACGCTGAAACGGGTTCTCTTTATCGAGGGAGGCGATCAGATAGAGCTGGCGGCCTTCTCCAAGCAGCATGTGCTGAACAGGGACGTTGACCTCTACACGCCGTCCGGCAATGTCGGTAATCGTCATCGGGTGTGGCTGTGCGACATTGTCTTCGGCGCAAACGAACGCAGGAAAGGTCAGCGAAAGAGAGAGCAGTGTCATAAAGCCGAGGTGCCGTTTCACGGAGTATCTCCAATGGGTCTTTACATCTTTGCGGAAAACCGGGCCCGCACGCGTAAGACAGGGATATTACGTAAAGGCGCGAGACAAAAGGGTAATTTGCCTCCAGGCCCAAAGCTGGTTCGAGGCGGGCAGGATTGCCACGGTTCCCCTGCCGCTATCGATTATTAGCGCGGTTTTTCTATTCTGATGGTGACCTTGCCGGGTCGATCAAAGATCGAGGCATCACTGGGGATATGACCCAAGATCACGATGCCAGGCTGCGGCACGCGTCCATCACGGTAGTAGATGACGAAATCGCCCGAACTCCAGAGGCCGAGCGTACCAATGGAGAACTCGCGCTGGCGCGGAGCGGACGGTAAGGCGGAGGGCAGGTCGCCGGTCTTTTCCTGACGCAGATGATCGTCCATCTCAATCGTCAACGGCAACAATGCGACAAGGGCACGAGCGGCCGCGTTGTCAGCCAGTTCGGCAGTAACGTTACCCCAGTCGGAGGAAATCAGAACGCGGTCCTGCGCCAATGCGGATACTCCAGTCTGAAGTGATATTAAAGCCGCCACGAATGTTGTCTCTACGAAACCTTTCATGCGTCACCCATTTTTGCCAAGACCATGATTTTACCGGTCGATCCAAGGCAGGACGTGGCGTAGTGAGCCGCCTGCGGCACGAGACATATGGCTGGCGATACCGGCGCCATTAGAAGCGCCGGCAAGCTCACGGGTGTTTTGTTACGCGAGGTGCTGATCGAAAAAGTTTTTCAGCTTGTCGAACGGGATAAGATCCACCCGGTCGTAGAGATCGACATGGCCCGCTCCCTTGACCCAGACCAGTTCCTTGGGTTCCGAAGCCCGATTGTAGGCGTCTTCGCTGAACTCCTTTGAGTGGGCCTGGTCGCCGGAGATGAACAGCATCGGGCGCGGGGAGATCGTCTCGATGTCATTGAAGGGGTAAAAGTTCGCGAACTTGACGACGCTGCTCATGGTCGGCTTTGTCGTTGTCCGTGGTGTCGCGCCAGTCGGTGTAAACTCGCCGCGGGGCGTGCGGTAGAAATCGAAGAATTCGCGCTGTACCGGATCAGTGTCGGCGGTCAATTCGAGCGTCGTACCGCCGACATACTGAATTTCCGCCCCGTCCGTCTCAGCCCAGCGCTGCTCGGCAGCCGAGGCTATGAACTGCTTGCGTTGCGCGACGCTCTGGGACTTGTTGAGGGCGTTGCGAAATGCCGAACCCATGTCATACATGCTAACCGTTGCAACCGCTTTGATACGCGGATCGATCTTGGCGGCGCTGATGACGAAGCTACCACTGCCGCATACGCCGATCGCGCCGATATTCTGTCGATCCACGAAAGAATGTGAACCGAGGAAATCGACGCCCGCGCTGAATGCTTCGGCATAGATTTCCGGCGACACCAGATTGCGGGACTGCCCCTCGCTTTCTCCCCAGAAGGGCAGGTCGATCGACATCGCGACAAAACCCTGCTCCGCCATCTTGGTGGCATAGAGGTTTGCGCTCTGTTCCTTCACCGCTCCCATCGGGTGTCCGACGATGATTGCCCGGTTCTTTGCCGTCTGATCTATGTTCTTTGGGAGGAAGATGTTGCCGGCGACATTCGTCTGGTACTGGGTTTTGAAGATGACCTTCTCTAGGGTTACCCTGTCACTGGTGTAAAAATTGGCCGCGCCGTTGGACATGTCCTGAGCCTTTGCATTCGAGGTGTCGAAAATGGACATCGCTCCGAGTGCGGCTACACCGGCGCCGGTCATCTTGAGTAGGCGGCGGCGGTCGATGCCGATGTTATAGGGATTTGCGTTGTCTATGTCTGGTTTGTTGGTCATCTACATGTCTCCTTGAGTGGTGCTTCGATTGAAATGATCCGGAGGGAACGCTGAGTTTTCAGAGGCGTGCCGAACGCCATGCGGCAATGGCGAGAAGGGACGAGCCTGTCAGGAGGACTGCGGCGAACAGGAAGGCAGTCCACCAGCCCATGCTGTCGAACAGGATGCCACCGAGCGACGCGCCCAGCGTGATGGCGAGCTGGATTGTTGCTACCTGAAGCCCGCCACCCGCTTCCGCGTCGTCGGGCATCGTTCTGGCCAGCCAGGTGCCCCAGCCAACGGGAGCGGCCGTACCGAAAAGCCCCCACATGAACAGCAACATAGACGTGGCGGCGATGGACGAACCGAACACGATCAGGCCAACGGAGATCAGGGCCATGATCAGGGGAATTACGCCCAGAATGCTGAACAGGCGTTTCTGAAGCAGACGGCTGACGAGATACGTTCCGGCGATCCCCGCCAGGCCCATCGATAGAAGCAGGAGCGAGAGTGTCGGAATCGAGACCGCAGTGACAGTCTCCAGAAATGGCCGAAGATAGGTGAAGAGCGCGAACTGACCCATGAATAGCAGCGTGATGGAAGCCATGCCGATGGCGACCTGCGGGCGAGCGAGTAGCTTGAAAACGTTCGTAGAGTCTTCGCTGCGTTTCGGAGGGAGCGAGGGAAGGCTGATCCACTGCCAGATAAGAGCTAGAAGTGCGAGCGGAACGACCGCAAAAAAGGCGCCGCGCCAGCCGATATAGCTTCCAAGAAAGCTGCCGAGCGGTGCGGAGATTGTCACTGCAATGGCGTTACCCGCGTTCAGCATCGCTAGCGCCTTGGGAACAGAATTCTCGGGGACAAGCCGCATCACCACTGCCGTGGACATCGACCAGAATCCGCCGATTGCGATGCCCAGCACGGCCCGACCGATCATCAATACGGGATAATTCGGCGCGAAAGTGACGACCGTTCCCGATACGATCAGGAACAGTGAAAAAGATGTCACGACGACCCGACGGTCGATCCGACGCGTGAACCCAGCAACGAAGAGGCTGGTCAACACGGCAAATATCCCCGAGATCGAAATCGCCTGGCCGGCATGTCCCTCTGTGACGCCAAGATCCGTGGCGATCGGAGAGAGCAGGGCGACCGGCATGAATTCTGAGGCAATGAGGACCGCGACGCACAGCGCCAGGGAGAAAACCGCTCCCCAGGCCACCACCGGCTCCCCGGCCTGAGTTGACGTTTCATGAACAACGTCAGCATGAACAAGGGCAATGTCTTCGGATCGTGTTTGAGCTTGGTATGTCATGACCGCAACATACGCTGATCGGCGTTTCGCGATTAGCTATTGCAATCCTCTTGTACTTATCGATCTATGATATTAATCGACAGTCTCAGGAGACGTCATGAAAAGGGAAGACCTGAACGATATGCTGTGGTTTCTGGCCGTCGCAGAGGAGCGCAGCTTCACCAAGGCGGCGGCAAAGCTCGGCACCTCACAATCAACGATCAGCCACACCATTAAAAAGCTTGAGACGCGGTTGGGATTGAGGCTTCTCACGCGCACCACGCGTAGCGTTTCGCCAACGGAAGCTGGAGAGAGATTGATCCGTTCGCTTGCACCCCGGATCGAGGAGCTTGAAGCCGAGATTGATGAACTCATGGAGATCAGGGACAAGCCATCGGGCACCGTCAGGATAACTCTGTCGGATTACGCCCAGGAAAGTGTTGTGTGGCCGAAACTACGCCCTGTCCTGCGCCAGTATCCTGATATCAAAGTCGAATTGAACACCGACAATGGGTTTCGAAACATCGTGGAAGAGAAGTTCGATGCAGGCGTGCGTCTGGGTGAGAGTGTCGACAAGGACATGATCGCGGTCCGGATCGGTCCCGACTGGCGTTTGGTCGCGGTCGCCTCTCCTGAATATCTCGCGAGGCGAATAGCTCCAGAGACGCCCCAGGAGCTGATCGGTCATGACTGCATCAACCATCGGCAAGCGCGGGCTGGCGGCCTTTATGCATGGGAGTTCGAAAAAGATGGCAGGGAGGTCCGCGTCCGCGTCGACGGGCAGCTAATTTTCAACACCTCCTACGCCATGATCGATGCGGCGGTTGGCGGATACGGCATAGCCTATGTGCCGGAAAGCCTTGTCGTGGATGAAACCGCTTCGGGCCGGCTCATCCAGCTTCTGGATGATTGGTGCCCGATGTTTCCGGGCTACTATCTGTATTACCCGAGCCGTCGGCAGAACTCTCCGGCGTTCAAGATCGTTGTCGACGCACTGAAATCCGATGTGTTCAAGCATGGAATATCGCCCCCCGGATAGAGTGATATTTGCTCAATTTCGGTTCTGTGGATTTACCGTTTTTGCGGCTATTTCATTCGGCCGGTTTCGAAGCCGCACTTTCGATATAGGCGATGAGATTGTCCAGCTCTTCAGGTTTGCTGACGCCAGTCGAGGCCATTTTGTTTCCAGGTATCTTCTTCTTGGGCGCACTCAGGAAATCCCGCAATTCTGCGGCCGTCCACACCTGTCCGTCCTCGCCGGCCTTTTTCATCGCGGTTGAATAGTTGTAGTCGGCAGCGCCGCCCGCCGCACGGCCGATGATCCCGTTGAGCTGCGGGCCGACCTTGTTTTTCGCACCCTCGCCGATGGCGTGACAGGCGGAACAGCGCTTGAAGACCGCTTCCCCCTTGACCAGATCACCCTCCGCCAGTGCGGGAATGGCGCTGGTTGCCAGCATTGCCGCCATAATGATTATTCTCTTGCGCATTTTGTCATCCTTTGTCTTGCCGCATGAACGCAACCCGCCCGCAGAAGCGGGCGGGTCGGCTCGATCTGAATTCAGGTCGTGCCCCAGGCAGGCGTACCCTTCTTATAAGGAACGCAGGTTTCGAAGCCGCCGGGGATCTCGTCGTAAACGAGAACTTCGGTCGCACCGATCTTCGAGGTAAAGAAGCCGAGCAATGTCAATTGCTTGACGAGCGTGAAAGCCTGCGGGGCGGTCGGCGTCTGTTCCGCCCGGGCTTTTTTATCCAGTGCGGAAATCAGCGTCTGCCGTTCCTGCGGCGTCAGCTCCAGAAAGGCCTTCTTGTGCTCCGCCTGGCTGCGGTTTTCGATCTCCGCCATTGCGGACAGGAAGAGTTTCCGCTGCTCGTCGGTATAACAATCGGCGACATATAAGGCCATGAATGCGCCGACGGCGGCATCCTTCGCACCCGGCGTGGATGTGCGGGGAATGATCGTTTCCGCTACCTCGTCCAGAAGCCGGATATCTTCGGGGCTGAAGGCGTGGGCCTCGCCGGCGGGCTTGGCGGCATTTTCCGCAGCCGTGACCACGTCCGCGCCGATCAGGGGAAGGCCGGTTGCAATGGCTATCAGTTTCAGCAGATCGCGTCTGTTCATCACAGGTTCCCCTTCTTGAGTTCGGAAACGGCGAATTCGGCGGCACGCGCCGTCAGCGCCATATACGTGAGCGACGGGTTGACGCAGGCAGCCGAGGTCATGCAGGCGCCGTCGGTCACGAAGACATTGGGCGCATCCCAGACCTGATTGTTGCCGTTGAGCACGGAGGTTTTCGGATCGCGCCCCATGCGGGCCGTGCCCATTTCGTGAATGCCCATGCCGGGTGCGTAGCTGCCCTTGTTGGGCTTGACGTTCTTGATGCCGACCGCTTCGAACATCTCGACGGCGTCATTGACCATGTCTTCGCGCATATCGAGTTCGTTCTGCTTCATCTCGACATTCATCGACAGGACCGGCAGGCCCCATTTGTCCTTCTTGTCGTGGTCCAGTTTCACGCGGTTCTCGTGATAGGGCAGCATTTCACCGAAGGCGGTCATGCCGATGGTCCAGCCGCCCGGCTCGGTCAGTGCATCCTTGTAGTCGGCTCCGATGTTGAGTTCGGCGATTTCCCGCTCCCAGCGTGTGCGGCTGGCAGATCCCTGGTAACCGAAACCGCGCAGATATTTCCGCTTGTCGTCGCCGGTGTTGCGGAAGCGCGGAATATAGAAGCCCGCCGGGCGCCGGCCCTTGAAATAGAACTCCTCAAAACCTTCCACCTCGCCGGTGGCGCCCATGCGGAAATGGTGGTCCATCACATTATGGCCGAGTTCGCCAGAGCTGCTTCCAAGCCCGCCTTCCCAGACATCGGTGGCCGAATTCATCAACACCCATGTCGAGTTCAGTGTCGAGGCGTTGAGGAAGATCACATCGGCGGTGTATTCATAGGTGAGGTTGGTCTCAGCATCGATGATCTCGACGCCGCGCGCCTTCTTCTTGTCCTTGTCGTAAAGGACTTCCTTCACGATGGAGAAAGGCCGGAGCGTGAGATTGCCGGTGGCGACCGCCGCAGGCAGGGTCGATGCCTGCGTGCTGAAATAGCCGCCGAATGGACAGCCCAACCGACACTTGTTGCGGAACTGGCAGCGTGTACGGTCCTGATCGGGAAGTTCCTGCGTGATGTTGGCGCAACGCGAATTGATGAGGTGGCGCGTGCCCTTGAAGGCGGATTTCAGCCGGCGGGCCACATCCTCTTCCACGCAATTGAGAGGAATGGGCGGAAGAAATTCACCATCAGGGAGGATATCCAGCCCCTCGCGGCTGCCGGAAATGCCGGCGAAGCGCTCGACATAGTCATACCACGGAGAGATATCCTGATAGCGGATAGGCCAGTCGACGGCGATGCCTTCTTTGGCATTGGCCTCGAAATCGGTCTGCGACCAACGATAGGTCTGGCGTCCCCACAAAAGCGAACGGCCGCCGACGTGATAACCACGGAACCAGTCGAAACGCTTTTCCTCGATATAGGGCGTTTCCTGTTCGTCGGCCCACATGCCAAGCGTGGCCTCTTCCAACAGATAGTCGCGGCTGAGAACCGGATATTTCGCCTTCATCTCCTGCGTGGCGCGGTTGCGGTGGGGATAATCCCAGGCTTCCTTATCCGCGTTCTGATAGTCGGTGATATGCTCGATGTTTCTGCCGCGCTCCAGCAGCAGCACCTTCAGGCCTTTTTCCGTGAGTTCCTTTGCGGCCCAGCCTCCACTTATGCCTGAGCCGACGACAATCGCATCGTAGTGATTGTTTGCCATGATAACTCCTCCGATTGGTACTTGGGTAAAAAGTCGACAAGACGAAACACTTCCCGTCGCGACGCGGCGGAAACTGGGTCTATATCTTTCGAACCTTGTGCTCCCCGGCGGACCGACCGTCGGGGAGCGGTTTCGGTTTTACTGAATTGTCGGGAGGCGTTCTTTGAGGAACGCGTTGCCTTTGGTCACAACCGCTTCGGCATCGAGCGGAAGGTCGTGTTCAAGGATGAACCACTGTGCGCCGGCATGTTTGGCCGCCGGCAGAATTGCCTTCCAGTCGAGAACACCGGTGCCGAGCGTTGCAAAACCGCGCTCGTTTTCCGCCGTGCCCGTCGGCGCATTATCCTTGGCGTGGATTGCGAAAACCCGGCCTTTCAACGTGCCGAGGAACTGGGCCGCATCATTGCCGCTGCGCGCCACCCAGGCGACATCGAGTTCGGCTTGCAGTTTCGGGCCAGCAGCGTCGAGCAGCAACTCAAGCGCCGTCTTGCCGTCGAACTTGACCATTTCAAAATCATGGTTGTGGTAAGCCATGGCGATACCTGCCGTCGAAAGCTTGTCGGCATATCCACCAAGCTCTTTACCGAAGGCGGTCCAGCCTGCGGCGTCAGTCGGGCGCTGTTCCGGCTTGAGGAAAGGTACGGTCACGACCGGATTGCCCACAGCCTTCTGCTCGGTGATAACGTCATCGAGATTTCCGCGCAGCTTGTCGATCGGCACATGCGAGGAAATGACCTTGATCTTGTGCTTTTCGAGAAGCGCGTTCAGCTCGCTGGCGCTGACCTTCTGCATATCCACCGTTTCCACGGCCGAGACGCCCGCGCGGTTGAGAATGGCAAGTTGCTCCTCAAGCGTTCCGGCGTTGCGAAGTGTGTACATCTGAGCGGCAATCGGCAGCGTCTTGCTGTCATCGGCAAAAACCGGGTTTGCGATACCGGCCGCCAGTCCGGCGACGAATGCCATCTTCGCGAATTTTGACTTGAACGTTTTCAAACGCGTAACTCCCTTTCCGTTTGATCAATGTGACGACACGCTTGCCCTTGCCTTTGCCGACTGCTTAGCCGGGCATTGCTGGGCACAACCTCCGATGCCCCTGCGTCGTCAGTCTCCGATATCCAGCGATCTAGATATCGATCCCTACCCAGGACGAGGTCAGGCTGGACCGAACGGCCGCATCGATGAATGCGAGACCCGCAAGGCCGTCCTCTATGCCGGGATAAATCACATCCCCGGCGGCTGTTTTTTCCTCCCTTTTGGCGATGATTGCATCTGCGGCTTCGCGGTAGATCGTCGCAAAACCTTCGAGATATCCTTCCGGGTGCCCGGATGGCACGCGGCTGACGCGGTTGGCCGCAGCCCCGGCACCCGCGCCATTGCGCGTAATCAGCCGCTTCGGCTCCCCATAAGGTGTGAACCACAGTTCGTCCGGCACCCGGTGGTGCCATTCAAGTCCGCCCTTGTCGCCGTAAACGCGCAGCGAAAGGGCGTTTTCATTGCCGACCGCGATCTGGCTTGCCCAGAGCATGCCTTTCGCGCCGCTTTCGTAACGCAGCAGGATATTGGCGCTGTCATCCAGTTGCCGTCCCGGAACGAACGACGTCAGATCGGCGTAAAGGCTATTGGGGATTTCACCGGTGACGAAAGCGGCGGCATTGAAGGCATGCGTGCCGATGTCGCCGATCGCCCCGCCCGCGCCGGATCGGCTCGGATCGGTGCGCCATTCCGCGCCCTTCGCGCCGGTCTTTTCGACCGCTTCGGTCAACCAGTCCTGCGCATATTCCGCCTGGACATGGCGCAGCTTGCCGATGGCTCCATCAGCAACCATCTCCCGCATCTGCCGCAACATGGCGTAGCCGGTGTAATTATGCGTCAGGATGAACAGCCGGTCGGACGCCCTGACGATCTTGGCCAGATCTTTGGCCTCTTCGATCGTCGCGGTGACGGGCTTGTCGCAGATGACATGAATGCCGGCTTCGAGAAACGCCTTGGACGGGGCGAAATGCAGGTGGTTGGGGGTGACGATGGCCACCGCCTCGATACCGTCTTCACGTCCGGCTTCGGCCGCCGCCATTTCCTGAAACGAAGCATAGGAGCGCTCAGGCGCAATGCCGAGCAGGGTTGCCGAGGCGCTGGCGCGTGCCGGGTCGGAAGAAAGCGCGCCCGCCACCAGTTCGTAACGGTCGTCCAGCCGCGCCGCAATGCGATGCACCGCGCCGATAAAGGCACCCTGACCGCCGCCCACCATGCCGAGACGAATGCGGCGGCAATTAAATTTTGCTGTTGCGGAAGACATGGCTATCCCTTTCACAGACCGAGAAGGCGACGATTGGCGGCATCATCGACGCCGCTTTTGGCGAAATCGTCGAAAGCCCGCTCGGTCACGCGGATGATGTGATTTTCAATGAAGCCGACGCCTTCGCGCGCCCCGTCTTCCGGGTGTTTCAGCGCGCATTCCCATTCCAGCACGGCCCAGCCATCGAAGTCGTATTGCGTGAGTTTGGAAAACACCGCGCCGAAATCGACATGCCCGTCGCCGAGCGACCGGAAACGTCCCGGCCGGTCGACCCAGCCTTGATAACCGCCATAGACGCCGGAACGGCCTGTCGGATTGAACTCGGCATCCTTGACGTGAAACGCACGGATGCGCTCGTGATAGATGTCGATGAAGTCAAGATAATCCATCGCCTGAAGCACGAAGTGGGACGGATCGTACAGAATATTGGCGCGCGGGTGATTGCCGGTGACCTCGAGAAAGCGCTCGAAGGTGACGCCGTCATGCAGATCTTCGCCCGGATGCAGCTCGTAACAGAGATCGACGCCATTCTCCTCGAAGGTATCGAGAATGGGTGTCCAGCGCTTGCCCAGTTCCGCAAAGGCCAGTTCGACAAGGCCGGCCGGACGTTGCGGCCAAGGATAGACAAACGGCCAGGCAAGCGCGCCGGAAAAACTCGCATGGCTTTTCAGACCCAGATGCTGGGAGGCTTTCGCCGCGCACTTCAGCTGATTGACGGCCCATTCCTGCCGCGCCTGCGGTTTGCTACGCAGTTCGGCCGGCGCGAAACCATCGAACATCTCGTCATAGGCGGGGTGAACGGCGACGAGTTGGCCCTGAATATGGGTCGAAAGCTCGGTGATTTCGATGCCCATCTCGGCCAGACGGCCCTTGATGTCGTCGCAATAGGTCTTGGAAGCGGCGGCTTTTTCAAGATCGAAGAGCTTGGGGTCGGTCGGTAACTGAATGCCCTTGTAACCGAGGGAAGCCGCCCATTGGCCGAGATTGTCGAGCGTGTCGAAGGGTGCTTTGTCCCCGACAAATTGCGCGAGGAAAATCGCGGGTCCTTTGATCGTCTTCATATCCGTACGCTCCTTACATTCCCAATTCGGGCATTCACAGTTCATTTTACCGGTGCGGCGAGCGGCAGGGCGCGACGGAGCCGCGCACCACCAGTTCCGTGTCCAGCACGATGGTTTCGGCCGTGCGTTTGCCGTTCAACCGGTCGACCATCAGCGCCATGGCTTTCCGGCCCATCTCCTGCCGGGGCTGGCGCACTGTCGTCAGCGGCGGTTCGAAGGCATTGGCGAAAATGATATCGTCGAAGCCGATGACGGAGACGTCGGCCGGAACCGAAATCCCGCGTCCACGCAACTCGCTGATGGCGCCAATTGCCATCTGGTCGCTCGATGCGAAGATCGCGGTAAAGGAAATGCCGTTTTCGAGAAGGCTGCCAATCGCCCGGCGGCCGGCTTCGATGCTGTAATCGCCAGTCACAACGAGTTCGTCGGAATAGCCGATGCCGGCTTCGGCAAGCGCATCGCGATAACCTTCGAAACGTTCCTGCGCGAGACTTTCCGGGAAGGGACCTGCAAGGTGCACGATCCTCTCATGTCGCGCCTCGATAAGGTGGCGTACGGCGTTTTGGGAGGCTGCGCGGTTGTCCACCTTGACGGTGGGCAATGCGAGGCCAGGCACTGTTTCCGAGGCGATGACAATCGGCGGCAACGCGTCGCCCTGATCGAGAAGCTCAGCCGGGAACTGGCCGGTCATCAGGATGAGGCCGTCGGCATGTTTCTGCCGGACCATGTCGATATGGGTCGCCACGCGGTTCTCGTCATTGCGGGCGTCGCCCATCAAGACCTTGAAGCCCGCTTCACCCGCCGCTTCCTCCACGCCCTTATAGATTTCGAGATAAAAGGGGTTGCCGATATCGCGAACGAGAAGAATGACGGTGTTGTTGGATTGACGCCGGAAGCTTGCGGCCTGGGCGTTGGGAACAAAGTTCGCCTGCCGGACGGCATCGAAAACCTTTTTCCTTGTTTCCGGGCGGACTTTGTCGGGTTGTTGCAGCGCCCGTGACACGGTCGCGATCGAAACGCCCGCGAGAGCTGCAACTTCCCTGATATTCGAACCTTGGTCTTTGCTCATCTATCACACACGCAACTGCTTTTGGCGGCCATAAAGCAGCATCAGCGCAAGTAACGTGACACCGAATATGATCTGCCGGGCCCATACATCGAGGTTGAGCGTTATCAGTACGCTTTGCAGAATGGTGAGCGCAACTGCCCCGGCCATGGTTCCGATATATCCGCCGGCACCGCCGGCAAGCGAAGTGCCGCCGATGACGACCGCGATGATCGACGGAAGAACATATTGGTCGCCGACGGAAATGAACGACGTGCCGGTATAACCGATCACGCAAACCCCGGTCAGCCCGGCAAACAGGCCGGACAGGCCGTAAAGCAGCGTGCGGATCAAAGACACGGGCAATCCGACAAGAGTTGCCGCCCGCTCATTGGAGCCGATGGCGTAAATGGAGAAGCCGAACGCCGTTCTGCGCAGCACGAACAGCATGATCGCGGCAATGCCGAGCCAGACGAAGAGAACGCCGGGAATGCCGAAAACGAGCGGACGGTTGATGAAGCCCGCCAAAAGCGGTGCGGCCGCACCTGATGGAACGCCCTGCGAATAGACCACCAGCCCGCCCTGGATGACCGCCGTCATGCCGAGTGTCATGACCAGCGGCGGAATGCGCACGAAGGTGATGCCGAGACCGTTGATGAGGCCGATCAGGAAGGGGATGCCGCCTGCGACCAATATGGCGAGCGGAATGCCCGTGTTCTGGCCGTTCATCATGTTGCCGGCAAGGACGGCACCAAGCGATATCATCGCGCCGACGGATAGATCGATGCCCTCCCGTCCGCCGAGAATCACGAGGTTCTGACCCGCTGCGACGATGCCGAGAATGGCCGCAATCGTCAGCAGCCGCACGATCTGCGATCCTTGAGCAAAGCCCGGTGACAATAATTCGCCGACCAGCAGCAGGAAGAACGATGCGCCGATCGCAATGGTCAGGGGATCGGTGATGAGGGATTTGATTTGCAAACCGGGATTTGTCATGTCAACGCCTCGTCACCAGAACGCCGCCGGCAAGCGCCGTCAGCACGATCAAACCCTGCACCAATGTCTGGTACTCGAAGGGCAAGCCCGCAAAGAAAATCACATTGCCGATCATGCCGAGAACCAGCGCCCCGGCGATCGATCCTGTCGAGCTGCCGAAGCCGCCGGAAAGTGCCGTACCACCCAGAACCACAGCCGAGATCGATGACAGCGCCAGGCTTGCGCCGAGCAATGGATCGCCGGAGGCAGTTTCGCCCGTCAGACACAGCGCCGCGAGCGCCGAAAACAGACCGGAAATCATGTAAGCGCCGATGCGGATGCCGGAGAGGCGCAAGCCCGTCTGAAAGGCTCCAGTGCGATTGCCGCCCACGGCCAGCAGATGGGTCTGAAAGGGAACGCGCGATAAGATCAGGGTAAAGGCAATGCCGGCGAGCAGCACCCAAAATACGAAGGGCAAGCCGATGAAGCTGCCGGAATAGGTCTGCCAATAGGCTTCCGGCACGGGGAGACCAGCCTGCGGCAGGACCCAGATCGCAAGTCCGGCGAAGATGATGCCTGTTGCGAATGTCGTGACGATGGGCTGGAAGCGCAGGCCGGATATGAAGAGACCATTGACCAGCCCGCAGATCACCCCGACCGCGGCTCCCGCCGCCATGCCGACGACGACAGCGCCCGCCGTTCCGCCAAGCGCCGCTATGACGCTGACGGTGACGACATTCGCTAGCGCCACGATGCTGCCGACCGACAGATCGATATCTCCCGCCAGAATGACGTAGGTCTGGCCGATGGCGACGAGGATCAAAGGAAGAAACGTCGTCAGGTTCGATTGCAGAACCGCCGGCTGAATGAAGGATGGCTGCAACCCCGTGTTCACGGCAATAAGAATTGCGAGAACGACAAGGGTTATGATCCAGGGTTGCTTACGCAGAAAACCGAGGGAATTCATGCGGCGTCTCCATAGGCGGCGCGGGTCATGTTTACGGATGTCATGTCGGCTCCGGTCAGCTCCGCAGAAATGCGTCCGCCGTTGAACACGAGAATGCGGTCGGCATATTCGAGGATTTCCGCATCTTCCGAGGAATAGAAAAGAATGGTCGCGCCGGCATCGGCCTGCTGCCGCATCAGCGCGAAGAGATCGGCCTTCGCGCCAAGATCGATGCCCTTGGTCGGGTCGTCGAGCAGCAGCAGTTTCGGCGAGGTGGCAAGCCAGCGGGAGATGAAGATTTTCTGCTGGTTGCCGCCCGAAAGCGTGCCTATTGGCATGTCCATGCCCGCGAACTTCGTCTTCATATCGTCCGCGACTTTCTGCACACGCGGCTTCAGCGTCGCGGGCCGGACCAGCCGCATCTTTTCGCGCACCATGAGAGCTGCAACAAGATTTTCGAAGATCGACCGGCCCTGAAGCGAGGCATCGCGACCGCGATCACCCGACACATAGGCAAAACCGTTGTGAACCGCCTGTGAAGGCTTGCCGATGACGGCGTCGCGGCCCTCGAACTGAACATGGCCTGACGCAAACGGGTTCGCGCCGAAAATGCCCTTCAGCAAAGCCGATTGTCCCTGACCCTGCAGGCCAGCCAAACCGACGATTTCACCCGGATAGGCCTCCAGACTGATACCGCGAACACCATCGCTTGCAACATCCGTCACTTTCAGGCTGGGTGCTGCGCCTGCTCGTCCCTGCTGGCGGGCGGGAGCGGCGCGGACATCACCGACCATGTCGTGCACGACGGTTTCGCGGGTGGTGGCGGCTGTGTCGAGTTCGGAGATGGTCGCGCCGTTACGCATGACGGTGATGCGGTCGCAGACCGCGAAAACCTCATCGAGCCGGTGGGAAATCATGATGGTGGAGACGCCGTCAGCCTTCTTAGCTCTGAGGATCTCGAAAAACCGCTGGGACTGGCGGCCATCGAGCGCCGCCGTTGCCTCATCCATGATCATGAGGCTGGCATTCTGAGCGAAGACCTTGAGGATTTCGACGAGCTGGCGCTGATCGGGCGGCAGATTGCCAACGATCGCATCCGGCTCCAGCCCATCCCCGGCAACCCCGTCAAACAGTGCGATCAGCTTGCGCGCCTCGGCTTTCAAGACCTTGCTGTCGACAAAAATGCTGCGCTTTGGTTCGCGACCAAGGAAGATATTATCGGCGACGGAAAGCTGCGGAATGAGGCTCAGCTCCTGGTAAAACAGGGCAATGCCGGCATTTTCGGCGTCACGCGGACTTTTGAAGCGCACGTCTTCGCCGTTGAACCTGATCGTGCCGCTGGTCGGCGCAACCGCGCCCGCAACGATCTTGCAGAGCGTGCTCTTGCCGCAACCATTCGCGCCGAGCAGCGCGTGAATTTCGCCACGGCCGACGGTCAGCCTGCCGGCGGAAAGCGCACGCACGGCGCCAAAATTCTTCGTTATGCCGGCCGCCTCCAGAGCGTTCGCCATCGCATGTCCCCGAATTGTGCTTGTCATTGTGTTTCGTCACTGACGGAGACGGAAAAGAACGCGTCGTCCGCACTCGAAATTGCGAAATTCGGGCTGGCAAACGACCGCCAGCCCGAAGCCGGTCTTATTTGAAGAACTCGCCAGCCTGCTCCGGTGTCACGGTTGCCGTGACGGACCAGTAGCCCGGTTTGCCATCGGCGGCCTTGATGTTGTCCGCGAGGTTGTCGGTGCTGACGAAGGGGATCGGAATGTAGACAGCGTTGCCATAGGTGCCGCCGAAGATGCCGTCCTTGAATTCCTTGCCCTGCAGCTTCAGAACCGCAACGTTGAGCGCGCTGGCCATGACACCAGGAGGATTGACCGAAGCGCCGGAGTTGAATTTTTCGGCTTCCCAGCGCGTCATGAAGTCCTTGCGGATTTCGCCTGTTGCGGCAATGTCCTTGGTCTTGCCGGCGGCTTCGATTGCGCGCCATGCGCCATCGGCCATGCCGTCCTGCACCCAGACGCCGCTGATATCGGGATAGGTGGCGAGAAGGTTCTGCATGGCCTGCTGGCCCTGAGCCTGATCCCAGCTCGCATTGGCTTCGTTCAGCACCTTGATGTCAGGATATTTCTTGAACACTTCGCGGTAACCGGCGACGCGCGCTTCATTGGCGGGATTGCCTGCGATGCCGTTAATGGCGACGACGCTTCCCTTGCCCTTCAGCGTATCCGCAAGCCATTGCGCGGACTGCGCCGCCCAGGCCTTCTGGTCGATGCCGACATAGATCGCATCCTTCGAAGACACTTCGGCGTCGGTGGCGATAACGAGAATGTTGCGTGCTTTCGCCTGAGCGAAGATCGGGTCGAAAGCCGTCGGGCTGCCGGGATTGATAAGGATCGCATCAACGCCCTGGTTCATGAAGTTACGGATGTGGCCGATCTGCCCCTGCACATCGACATTGCCGCTCTGAACGACTACTTCGACCTTGACGCCCTTTTCGCCCCACGCTTTTGCGGCAGCCTGGGCTTCCTCGATCATCTGCGTGCGCCACTCGCTGCCGACGAACGAATTGGAAAGACCGATCTTGAAGCTCTGCTCCTGCGCGTGCACAGACGTGCCGGCCGCCAGCACCATCGCGGCGGCAGCCATCAAATGTCTAAACATGAAAATTTGCTCCTCCAAGCAACGGATATCGACTATGAAACCGTTTACATCGATAAATGTAACCGGTTTCACAAACGAGTCAATCCTGTCGATAATATTTGTTACGACCCTTGAAGAGGAATCGAAAGAGCGCCGCCAGCGTTAAAAATGCCCTCAAAAGAGCAGCATGGCCCTCGTAGCGACTACGGTTGCGGGCTTCGGAGAAGACTTTCGAGCCTCACAGGCTGATCTGATTTTTCACTCCCCAGTGGACAAGAGGGGTATTCCCATTTCAAATTGCCACACGATCCAAATCAGGAGCTTGACCATGGAAATATTGCGTGCGGGAACACGGGCATCGGCCAAAGGCCCCGAATCATGGTTCACGGGTACGGTCCGTATCGACCCGCTTTTCAACCCGTTCGATGCCGAGCGGGTGCAGGGCGCTCAGGTCACTTTCGAACCCGGCGCTCGGACCGCCTGGCACACCCATCCCCTTGGGCAGACCCTGATCGTGGTTTCCGGGGTCGGCCGGGCACAGCGCGAGGGAAGCCCGGTGGAAGAAATCCGTCCCGGCGATATCGTATGGTTCGCACCGGGTGAGCGACATTGGCACGGGGCTGCACCCAATGTTGCCATGGCCCATATCGCGCTTCAGGAAGTCAAGGACGGCAAGGTGGTGGACTGGATGGAGCAGGTCACGGACGAACAGTACGGGGGCTGATGCGACAGGAACGCATTTTGGTTGCCGCGCCGGCCTTCGTTCCAACCTTGCCTGGGGGCGGGCGGATGCGGTGGCGGTTGATGGCGGTCGGCAATTTAGCTGTAGCCATGACGGCTGCCGCGACAGTGATGCAGGCGTCGCGCAGATCGAAGAGCTTGGACTCTATTCATATCGCCGGTGCGGCCGTTCTAGAGCCGAGCTTACCAGGACCAGTGCGCTACACGGTCTGTTCCGGGTGGTCGAAGGTGCAGGCCCCGTCGAATCGACGAGGCCAAATTCACTCGGTTAGATGACGCTGACGTTTTCAGCCTTTGACTTTCCAGTCTTGCGATCTTGCCCGATATCGTAGTTGACCTTTTGGCCATCCTGAAGGGCGCCACCGAAACCTACGGCGGAGATGTGGACGAATACGTCCGGACCGCCATTGTCGGGGGTAATGAAACCGAAACCTTTATCCTGAGCGAAAAATTTAACTGTACCAGTTGCCATGATATCCTCCTTGCGTGCTTATCACACCAATGCATTATCGCGCACGAAGACGAACGGCAAGACTTTAGGTCCAGTGAATTGCATGGGCTCGTCGTCTTCGAGTGCTGGACCCCGGGCCACGTTCGGATCGGGCGCCGTATCGACGCCCCAAGAGACTTTCACCCGGTCGCGCAGGTTTTCGCCAAGCAGCTACGAAAAGCGGCGGCAGCGCCCAGTCCGACAGCGGTTGGATGATTTGAGGACCATGGGCGTATCATTTACGTTTTGAAACATGGACTTCAGTGGAAAGATGCGCTGGAGGAGCACGGGCCTTACAAGATGCCCGTAACCACTTCATCCGTCGAAGCGGCGATCTAACCGACGCTCGTATCTATCCATAAGCGTGTCTGCTCGAGAATCTCGTCGGACAATTCCGGATCGTCGATCGCCCGGGCGAGGGTAACAGCCCCCACCATCGCGGCCCAGCTTCCGATTGCTGCGCTTCGCCTGTCCGTTTGATCCAACTCCGGTAGTGACTTTTCTATCCGGTCGATCTGCGAGCGGAGACCCTCCGTCATGGTCGAGCGCGCCGCCGGGGTCTGGTGGCGGATGGCCGCAGCAAGGCCCGCCGTTGGGCAACCACCGGCGGCATTGTCACGATGACGCGGCGAAAGATAGGAACCGACATAAGCGTGAAAATCACCTTCTACGCCCGCATCCGCAGCAAGGACATGGGCGAGCGTCTGTGCGACCAGATCGTCCTTCGAGTTGAAATGCCCATAGAAGCCGCCATGAGTGAGACCGGCGGCTTTCATTACCTCCGCCACGCTGACCGCGTCGAACCCCTTGTCGCGAAACAGTCGGCTGGCAACCTCCAGAATTCGGCGGCGGTTCTCCGCCATCTGTTCTCGACTGACTTTCATTTTTAAAATTCTCCACCGGCATCATTGACATTTACATGATGGTCATCATATTTAGATTTAATCATGATGATCGTCATGAATATAGGCCCCATCAGCGAAAAGAGCAATGCCATGACCGCAATTCCATCAGTCCTCATCACCGGTGCCTCCACCGGTATCGGAGCTTCTTATGCCGAGCGGTTCGCGCGGCGTGGACACGACCTCGTGCTGGTTGCCCGAGACGCAGTAAGAATGGAGGCGTTAGCAGGCCGTCTTCGTCAGAAGCATGGCGTGGCAGTCGACATCATCCAGGCAGATCTTACGCAACCTGCTGATCTTGCGACGGTAGAGACACGGCTGCGCGATGACGCCCGTATTGGGATACTGGTCAACAATGCCGGAACGGCCATCGGCGGAACATTCATCGAGCAGAGCACCGATGTCGTCGCCCGGCTGGTTGCGCTCAACACGACCGCACTTTTGCGGCTTGCCAGCGCCATCGCCCCGCGGCTTGCGAAGTCCGGCGAGGGGGCGATCGTCAACATCGGCTCCGTAGTCGGTCTGGCGCCGGAATTCGGCATGACGGTCTACGGTGCGACCAAAGCTTTTGTGCTGTTTCTGTCGCAGGGGTTGAGCCTCGAACTGGGACCGAAGGGCGTTTACGTCCAGGCTGTCCTTCCCGCCACGACACGCACCGAGATCTGGGAGCATGTCGGCGCCGACGTCAATGCGCTCTCCAACGTCATGGAGGTGGATGATCTGGTCGATGCGGCGCTGGTCGGCTTCGACCGCCGCGAGCCGGTGACCATACCGCCGCTTCCCGACGCGGGCCAGTGGGATGCGCTTGAAGCCGCACGTCAGGCCATGCTTGTCAATTTCGGCAACGCACAGCCAGCCGAGCGGTACCGTACGGTCGCCTGAGCATCAGGCGGTCTAGCAGATATAGACCGCTACGGCGGCAACACCACAGGTGAATTATGACCATCAAATCGCTGTTCGAGCCCTATACTCTTGGCTCATTGACCCTCTCCAATCGTATCGTGATGGCGCCTTTGACGCGCAATCGCGCTGGCCCGGGTTTCGTACCGGGAGATATCACCGCAGAATATTACGGCCAGCGCGCCTCGGCCGGGTTGATCATCTCCGAGGCTACGCAGATATCGCAGCAGGGACAGGGCTACCAGGACACGCCCGGCATCTATACCCAGGCCCAGATCGAGGGCTGGCGCAAGGTTACCGCCGCCGTGCATGCGAAAGGCGGCCGGATTTTCCTGCAACTCTGGCACGTCGGCCGCATCAGCCATGTTGACCTTCAGGAGAACGGCGCAGCACCGGTTGCGCCTTCAGCAATACGGGCTGAGACAAAGACATTCGTCAACAATGCCTTCGTTGACGTTTCGCAACCCCGCGCCCTCGAGCTCGACGAGCTTCCGGGGATCGTCGAGGACTTCCGGCAGGCAGCTGCGAACGCCATTGCGGCCGGTTTCGATGGCGTCGAGATTCACGGGGCGAACGGCTATCTGCTCGACCAGTTCGCCAAGGACGGCGCCAACGTCCGCACGGACGCCTATGGCGGCTCCGTTGAAAACCGCGCTCGCCTGATGCTGGAAGTCACGGCAGCGGTTGTCAGGGAAATCGGTGCCGCGCGCACCGGCATTCGGATTTCGCCGGTCTCGCCTGCTAACGGCGTATCGAGCAGCGACGCCCAGACGCAATTTGACTACATCGTCGATCAGCTCGACGCTCTTGGCATCGTCTACATTCATGTTGTCGAGGGCGCCACCGGTGGGCCGCGCGATGTCACCCCGTTCGACTTCGGATCGCTTCGCCGTCGCTTCCGCAACACCTATATCGCCAACAACGGATATGATCTCAAACTTGCGACGTCGCATCTCGCCGATGGCACGGCGGATTTGTTCGCCTTCGGTCGGCCGTTTATCGCCAATCCGGATCTGGTGGATCGTCTGAAGATGCTCGCGCCCCTCGCGGCGTTGAACCCGGCAACGCTCTATGGCGGTGGTGCCGCAGGCTATACGGATTATCCCCCATTCGCCGCGCCATCCGGCCAATAATCGCGTTGGGGCCGCACCTCGGTGCGGCCTCGATCATTTTGCTTTCTGAAACAGGGGCTTTGCGGGCGTTGGTAGAACCCGCAGAGCACCAGCGCGCAGTAGCGGTGTTTTGTTCTGAGAACCTTTACCGCTTCGCAGCAGCGGCGATAAATCGGCGGGCTATGCTCCCGGTGCGGCACCGTCATCGAAGCACTCGATCAGCATCTCGGTCAGGACCCGGATCTTCCGCGCAGGATGTTGTGCCGGCGGGCGGACAACATAGATGCCGGCCGAAGGGACCGGATGTCGTGTCATGACGGGAACGAGCGCACCGGAAGCAATATGCTTATGGATGAGGCCGTCGGGCAGGTACGCGATCCCGAGCCCTGCGAGGGCGGCGGCGACAAGAGCGCTCCCGTTGTCGGCCTTGAAGCGCCCCTGGGGGCGGACTGTCACTGGTTTATCGCCATCCATAAGTTGCCAGGTTTCTGTGCCTTGCATCAGCGCCTGATGGTCGGACAGCTCCTGCAACGTTTCGGGCGCTCCATGAATCCTGATGTAGTCCGGGCTTGCAACGACTTTACCGCAGATCGGTCCGACGCGTTTGGCGATCAAATTGGAATCCGGAAGAAAACCGAGCCGTATCGCACAATCGTAGCCTTCTGCGATGAGATCGACGATGTGATCACTATAGCATGTGTGAATGTGGAGGAGAGGGTGGCGCCGTGCCATTTCCGCCAGCACGGAAGCGAAATGGGTTGGACCAAAGGACAGCGGTGCGGCAACCCTCAGACGGCCGCGAAGCTCGCCGGCGGGCAGAATGGTTTCCCTGGCGACGTCGATTTCCGCGCAGACCCTGGCGGCATAGTCCCGGAATGTCGCCCCGGCTTCGGTTAGAGCCGCGCCCCTGGTCGTCCTTGCAAGGAGCTGAACGCCAAGTTCCTGCTCAAGCCGGATGAGCCGTCTGCTGACCATAGACTTGGAGACGCCCAAGCGAAGCGCCGCGGCTGAAATCCCGCCGGCATCGGCAACTTCCACAAACGTTTCAAGCTCGACGATATCCAAGTCAGCGTTCCCGTTTTTGCGACACAGCTTAACGGCAAAGAGTACTACCGCATCACAAATGGGGATGACAAGTTTTGGCCGTCCGGGAGCGCGGAACTCCGCGCATGTCCCGTTCGAATCCCTATTCACCAACGACGCTAGCATAGGATGTATTCATGACCTTTCGTAACGGCCTTGATTCACTTCTTCGTCCTGAAGATTCCGTACTCGTTCTCATCGACCACCAGCCGTACCAGCTCACGAACCTGAACAGCCACGACCCGCATATGGTGGTGAACAATTCGACGGCTCTGGCAAAGGCAGCCAAGGCGTTTGGCGTGCCTACCATTTTGACAAGTGTAATCGCCGACCGGGGCGGACTCATTTTCCCGCAAATTACTGACGTGTTCCCGGGCCAGGAGGTGATCGACCGGACGTTCATCAACACCTGGGAGGACCGGAAGGTGGTGGATGCTGTCAAGGCGACAGGCCGCAAGCAACTCATCATTGCCGGCCTGTGGACCGAGGTTTGCGTCGCGATGCCGGTGATCCAGGCGCTGGGCGAAGGCTGGGATGTCACGGTCATCACCGACGCCTCGGGCGGGACTTCGGTCGAGGCTCATGAAGTCGCCATCCAGCGCATGATCGCGGCCGGTGCGAACATGATGACCTGGCTGGCGCTGGCCTCCGAATGGCAACGTGACTGGGCCAGAACCGCGCACGCCGCAGAACTGACGGACGTGCTCAAGCAACATGCCGCCGGCAGCGGCATCGCGTATTTGTGGGAGCAGCAACTGCTCAATACGCCGGTGCCGAGCATTCGAGGATAATCACAGCATGGATGACGAGAGTTGCGGTCCGATGCGTTGTGACAACGCGAAACGATCGTCTCTCTCGTCATTCCGGTTCGGTCGAATGTTCCACGTTCTGTGGGCGTGAAGGAAGGGCTAAGGTCGCTGCTCATTCCCGCTGCGGTCAATCGCCCTTTGTCATGTTAGCCGTCAACACTCAAATCCATATAGGCTGGCTCAAAAACATGGCCATCGAGGTCGGCGAAAGTGCGGAGATACATGAAACCCATATCCTGTGGTTCGCGAACATCCGCTTGCCCGCCCGCTTTTGCGGCGGCCTCAACCATGGCATCAACCTCTTCACGGCTTTCGCGGGAAAGCGCGATCATCATGCCGTTGGTTGCATGGGCGTCGGCGACCGGCTTGTCGGTGAAGGTCTTGTAGTAGTCGTGTCGCAGAAGCTGGAATGTGATCGTTTCCGACCACACCATCGAGCTCGCATCTTCATTGGAGAACTGCTCATTCTTCTCACAACCGATCGCCCGGTAGAAGGCGGTAGAAGCAGTCAGGTCTTTCACCGGCAGGTTCACGAAAATCGTTTTGGCCATTGTCTTTCTCCTTAAGTTTGAACGGATTACAGGAAAGTCTGCTCGAAGGTCGCGCTCGGGTGGATGCAAATGATTTCCAGCCGTTTCCTGCCGACATTTTCGAAGCGATGGGGGATATTCGCGGGCCCGACGACGATGTCGCCGGACGAGCCGCGCGCCTTTTGGTCGCCGATCGTGAACTCAGCCTCGCCTTCGCGCACGATCCACGTCTCGGCATAGGGGTGAACGTGCAGATCGGGACCGCGACCCGGATCGGCGTTGACCAGAAAGATCGATACGGCACTCCCGTATTCGCAGCCTTCGTAACGCACTGTTCGGCTCGCGCCGGGCTCGGGTTCATGATGACGACGAACAGAAAACATCGTGATCTCCTCCTGACGACGAAACTATCTTGACGAGAAGATATATTCTGGAATTATCTTCTCGTCAAGACATTTATCTTCTTGCAAAGATATCTTCACGGAGCGACCCAAGCCGTATATGGTTTGCGGATTGGAGATGACGGGGTCAGGTAAGATGATGCAGGCAATGCCGGATGCGAAAACGCGCGGGTCTATCGACGATGGCAGGGAGGATCATGTCGATCGGCTTCGCACCCAATGGGCGCGGGAATTACCTGATCTCGACACGGAACCGATGGTTATCCTCGGGCGGGCAAAACGGCTCTGCAATCTGGTGGCGCCGTCCATTGAGGAAACATTTGCCGGGTTCGGTCTTGATCGCGGCGAGTTCGACGTCATCGCGACATTGCGCCGGTCGGGCCCACCCTACCAACTGACACCGACAGAAATGTACACAACGCTGATGCTCTCGTCGGGCGGCCTGACGCATCGGCTTGACCGCTTGGAGAAAGCGGGCCTCATCGAACGCAGAAAATCTGAGCGTGACGGGCGAAGCGTCATTGTTTGCCTCATGCCCGCCGGCATCGAACTGGCCGAGAGGGCCTTTCGCAAGGACATGGCAAGCGAACTGGATTTTCTGCAGGGCCTCGATCGTGAGGAACGCGATAATCTCGCAGCATTGCTGAAAAAGCTGGTGCTAAACATCGAGTCTCGCCTGTAGCCCATCTCGAGTATGGTGATTCGTATCTCTTCAAGACCTGGGCTTGGCGGTCGATCTTCTGGGTATGAGGGTCGGAGCCGAAATGCGAATGCGGTCGTCAGCCGAAACGGCGCCACTTGTAAGCAGCTCCAAA
This sequence comes from Rhizobium sp. GR12, assembly GCF_036596185.1. Classification (NCBI taxonomy): domain Bacteria; kingdom Pseudomonadati; phylum Pseudomonadota; class Alphaproteobacteria; order Hyphomicrobiales; family Rhizobiaceae; genus Rhizobium; species Rhizobium sp. GR12. The sequence goes on from NZ_JASXTH010000012.1 coordinate 59,945, forward strand.
GCGTTTGACGCAATCTGTTCGAAGGGTACGCGCAGCGTTGTCAGCGGGGTCGGAAGATGGCTGACAATAGGGATGTCGTTGTAGCCAACGACCGAAACATCGTTGGGTACGGAAATTCCGAGCCTGGCTAGACCAGAAAGAGCGCCGATCGCGGTGTTGTCGTTCACGGCAAAGATCGCCGTCGGGCGATCTTCCAGGCGCATGAGCTGCTCGGCTGCATCGGCTCCCGCGTCGATCCCGAAGGTCGATGGAACGATGCAATCCGGACAGATAAAAACTCCCGCCTCTTCCAGAGCCTGCCTATAGCCTTCGACGCGTCCCCGCGAGCTGGAGGCATATGACGGACCAGCAATCACCCCGATACGACGATGACCGAGGTCCAGGAGGTGGCGTGTCGCCAGATATCCTCCCAACCGGTCGTCGCCGATCGAAGAAAGATTTCGTCCATCGGTGCGAAGGGCGAGGACAAAAGGCACACCTCGGGCCATCAGCTCGTCAGGGAAATCATCATCTTCGCGTGCGGTCGAAAGGATCAACCCGTCAACGCCCCGTTTCAGAAGCGACTCGACGGCAAGGCGGTCGGCCCTGGGTTTGTCATCGGTCGTCGCGACAACGGCGAAGCGGCCACTTTTGCTGCACGCCTTCGCCAGCGATTCGTAAAGCATTGCCATGACGGTGTCGGTCAGCCGGGGCACGATCACGCCGACCGTCATCGTGCTGCCGCGTCTGAGGCTCGCAGCGGAAACATCGCGGACATAACCCATGTCGTCTGCGATCTTCCGCACGCGGCGCGCCGTTTCATTATCGGAGCGGGGGAGGCGCTCATCAAGGATGCGCGATACGGTGGATTTTGAAACGCCGGCAGCGGACGCAACGTCAAGTATGGTCACCCGTGTCTGGCGGTTCGCTTCTTCGGCCTTTGAATCCATTTCAATTTTTCCGTTTGGGGTGCTCTCATGATCTATGCACTAAGCATGCATCAAAAAAAATGTTGACTCCAGTAAAATCGAAAACGATATTGGGAACGTTCCCATTAACGATCCCAGCGCTGATCGCAAAAGGCGAACAGCGGCTATCCAGGAGGAGATACCCACATGCAAGCTATGGATTTGAGAGGCCTGAGCCCGGCACCGGTCACGGCATTCACCCGTGACGGAGAAGTCGATTACGCGGCGAATGCTCGTATCGCCAAATGGCTTGCGGGTATGGATGGTATCAAAAGTCTCGTTATCCTTGGCCATGCCGGCGAGGGCACGTTCCTGACAGAGGAAGAGCGCCTGAAGCTCATCCGCACCTATGTCGAGGCCGTCGATGGTCAAATTCCAATCATTGCCGGCATCACCGGCGAGGGCACCAGGGTCGCCGCTGAAGAAGCCAAAAAGTGCAAGGCGGCCGGCGCGACCGGTGCTCTTGTCTATCCGAACCATGGCTGGCTACGCTTCGGGTTCCAGAAAGGCGCCCCGCAAGATCGCTACAAGGCGATCTGGCAGGAATCCGGTTTGCAGTGCATTCTCTTCCAGTATCCGGATGTGACCAAGGCATCCTACGACCTGGATACCCAACTTGCGATCGCGACCCAGGATGGCGTCGTCGCCACCAAGAATGGCGTCCGAAACATGAAGCGCTGGTACGTTGAGATTCCGGAGCTCAAGAAAGCCAACCCAAACCTGCAGATCCTTAGCTGCCACGACGAATGGCTGCTGCCTACCATGTTCGATGTTGACGGCCTGCTTGTCGGTTATGGCAATATCGCTCCCGAACTTCTAATCGATCTGATCAAGGCAGGAAAGGCGCAGAACTACACGGAAGCCCGCCAGATTTTCGAGCGCCTCCTCCCGGTCACGCGTGCCGTCTATCATCGTGGTTCTCACATGGAAGGTACTGTGGCCCTGAAGCTTGGCCTCGTTCACCGTGGTGTTCTCGACCATGCCACTATCCGCGAGCCGCTGAAGAACCTTGGCGAAAAAGCCGAAGCGGAAATCTTTGCAGCCTTCGATGCTGCGGGCATCGGCCGGGTTGAGCAGCTTCTGGCGGCTGAGTGACCGAGAATGCCCCGCATTCACGCGGGGCCTCTTACGGGAAAGGGGTTGCGGCCGCATCGGGGAGTGATGCGGTGCAATTGCACGGTTTGTTACGGTGGTGCCCGCTTCACAGATGAGAATGCAATGCCTTCCGGATCCACGGCGACATCGTGGGTCCCGAAGTTCAAGACATGCAACGCATAGGTTCGACGCCCGGCCGGGAGAGTGGGTCAGGCAAAGGGAGGAAACATGAATATGGAACAACGGATGGCCGCGCCGTCGCCGGCTGTCGATACCCAAGCTGAAATCAGCGCCCGCCTGGAACGGTTGCCCGTGACGCGGGAGGTCTTCTGGGCTCGAAACATCGTCGGCGCCGCCACATTCTTTGACGGTTACACCGTCATTGCCATCGCCTATGCCATGCCGGTTCTTGTACGCGAATGGAATTTGACGCCGGGACAGACGGGAATGATCCTGTCAATGGGCTACCTCGGACAACTGATCGGCGCCATTTGTTTTGGCTGGCTTGCTGAAAGGATCGGCCGTCTCAAGGTGCTGCTATTCACGATCCTGTTGTTTGTCAGCATGGATGTCGCGTGCCTTTTTGCTGCTGGTGCCGGTATGATGATGGCATTTCGCTTCATTCAAGGCATTGGAACTGGTGGCGAAGTGCCGGTTGCAAGTGCCTACATCAACGAGTTGATCGGTTCAAAGGGGCGTGGCCGCTTCTTCCTACTGTATGAAGTCATGTTCCTGCTCGGCCTCGTCGGTGCGGGCCTGATCGGTTATTTCATGGTTCCCGTCTACGGCTGGAAGGCGATGTTCGTGGTTGGTCTGGTCCCTGCGATCCTGATGATCCCGCTGCGCTGGTTCCTCCATGAATCACCGCGCTGGCTGGCCGCCAACGGCCGCTATGAAGAGGCCGATCGCATCGTCTCCAAGCTGGAGAACAGTGCTCTTGCCGCCGGCAAGGAACTGCCCGATCCCAAAAAAGTGGCTGCTCCCGCCCGCCGCGGATCGGACTGGCGTGAACTCTTCCAGGGCATCTACCTCAAGCGTACATTGTCGATCTGGGCCATGTGGTTCTGCGCCTATATGGTTGCCAACGGGACGATCACCTGGCTTCCAACCCTCTATCGCCAGACGTTCAACCTGCCGCTTGAAACCAGCATCTTCTACGGTTTTGTCACCTCGGTTGGTGGCGTGATCGCGGCAGTTATCTGCGCACTGCTCATCGACAAAGTTGGCCGTAAACGCTGGTACACAGGTGCCCTTCTGATCGCGCCGATCCCGCTTGTCATCCTTGCCTGGTTAGGGGCGACGTCAGCGACCCAGGTTCTGATCCTCGCTGGTCTCGCCTATGCCATCCTCCAGACCGTGACCTTCTCGCTCTACCTCTATTCCGCGGAAATCTACCCGACCCGCCTTCGCGCCATTGGCACGGGTGCGGGCAGCGCCTGGCTCCGTCTCGGATCCTCTGCGGGCCCAATCGCGGTGGGCTGGGTCATGTCGTCGATGGGCATCCAGTATGTCTTCGGCGCGTTCGCAGCAATCCTTCTCGTTGGCGCTCTGGTTACGGTTCTCTTCGCTGTCGAGACCAAGGGGCAGGTTCTGGAGGAACTTTCACCGTGATGTCCTGAACCGCCAGCTATCGGCAAGAGTTAGGATCGAAGGCTCGGCGACGCTCGCCGGGCTTTGATCTTTTTCTGGTCGCGGCTCGGTGCCACTGATGGGTGTCCGTCCTGGGCAAACTGCACCATTACGCGGGACTTCAGCGGGAACTTATCCAGTGTCATCAGAGACGCAGGCCGGACGCCAGAAGGTCGATGAATTGCCGGACCCTTGGATCGAGAAGTCGACGGTCTGGATATAGGACACTAATCTCCACCGCCTCCGTCGGAATTTCCGGCAGGATGTGAACGAAACGGCCTGAGTGGATGTCTTCCGCCACAAGGAAGCTCGGCATCAGGCCTATCCCGAGATTGCGATCGATCGCGTTGTGCAAAGCCTCCCCGCTATCCAGCCTCAGGCGGCTTCGAACCGGTGCGGAAAACCAACGTCCTTCCGCATCCGTGAAGCGCCACTGTTGCCTGTGCCCGCGGCTGCTGAAAGCAAGGCACGGATGTTTTGCCAGTTCACCGGGATTGCCCGGCTTTCCGTATCGATCCACGTAATGCGCTGATGCGACGAGCAAATATCGGTCGCGCGCCAAAACGCGCGATACCAGTCGGCTATCGACCGAGGCGCTGCCGAAGCGAATAACGAGATCAAAACCTTCTCCCACGACGTCGACCAACCGGTCGGTAAAGCTCGCTTCGATTTGCGTCTCCGGCCACTGAGCGAGAAATCGTTCTATGAAAGGCATGATGACACGCTGACCAAAGGCGTGCGGCGCTGATAGCCGAAGTACGCCGCGGGGTACGCCAGCCGGGCTCGAAACGCTCGCCTCCGCCTGATCCACAGCATCGATTATGCGCTGACCATGTGCGTGAAAAGAGCGGCCCTCATCCGTAAGGCTCAACGCCCTGGTCGTCCGGTTCAACAGGCGGACCCCGAGTCTGTCCTCAAGTCGCGATACCGCTTTTCCCGCAGCGGAACGGGTAAGGCCCGACACCCTTGCGCCTGCGGAAAAGCTGCCTGCGTCAGCCACAGCCATAAATACCGCAATGTCGTTGATGTTCGCACCTGCCATTTGGTCTCCGTATTCGCGTCGTTTTGTTGCACTCTATGTATCCTGATTTTCCCCAATAGACCATGGAATGCGATGCCGACAATCGCCAAATGATGCGGATCGAAACGGCAAAGGATAAACACCATGGAACGCGAAAAAACGCTTCGCCTGCTCTTTCCGCAATGGCAGGGCGGGGGTGACCCCTCATACATGTTGGGTGCAAGACTTTTGGCCTGGCTCGCGCCTGAGGCCGATGGGCCGGTCGAGGAAGTCGCGGTAGCGGAGCCGGACGGGAAGCCTCTGGAGATCCATGGCGGTATTCTGGCGCGTGACGTGGTCGTGAAGCAGTTCAAGCACGCTCGCCGCCAGATCGATCAACATCAGCCGGACCGCATTGTTGTGCTTGGTGGAGATTGCGGTGTGGATTTGGCACCTTTCGCGTATTTGAACGAGCGATATGGCGGAGACCTCGCCGTGCTCTGGATCGACGCACATAGCGACCTGTTCTCCGACAAGGTCTTTCCCAACTCGCACGCACATGTGCTCGGTAGCCTGATGGGGCAGGGCGACGAAGAATTTCTGTCGGCGGTAAAAACGCCGATCAAGTCCGGCAATGCGTTGATCGCGGGTTGGCGGAGGCTTCCAGATAAATTTTCCGAATTGCGAGATTTCGAAGACAAGCTTGCTGAGCGCCTGGACATTCAGCGCATCGGGCCTGAAAAGCTTGCCGGCGGCAGCGAGCCTGTCATTGCCTGGCTACGGGCGACAGGGGCAAAACACGTTGCGGTGCATTTCGATCTGGACGTCCTAGATGCCAACTTGTTTCGGTCGCTGACTTTTTCGAAACCCGGCAAGACTGCTCCAACCGACGACGATATTCCCGCTGGCCGCATGACGCTGCAGCAGATTGTTGGGCTGCTGGCCGATGTCGCAAATGAGGTCGATGTGGTCGGCCTGGGTATTACGGAACATACGCCGTGGGACGCGATCGCACTGCGCCAGGCGCTCGCAGAATTACCTTTGATCGGAAATCCTAAGGAACAGGTCTGAAGCTACCAAAGCGACAGCAGGCAGCGGCCGCGCAGCCGCAACGGTAAGCGTTCTCTGCCTGCCTTTTCGCCACCCGAGTTCAGCACGCCATCACTGTCTAACCCAAAATAGAAGAAAGGAATTCACGCGTCCGCTCCTGTTGTGGAGCACCGAATATCTCCTCCGGCAGACCCTGTTCGCAGATGCGCCCCTTGTCGAAAAAGCACACTCGGTCTGAGACTTCACGGGCAAAACGCATCTCGTGGGTCACCATCAACATGGTCAGATCATGCTCATGCGCCAGGTCGCGAATGACAGAAAGCACTTCGCCCACCAGCTGCGGGTCAAGCGCTGAGGTCGGTTCATCGAAAAGCAGCACACGCGGCCGCATGGCAAGCGCTCGTGCAATTGCTACTCGCTGCTGCTGCCCTCCGGAAAGCTGCACAGGATAGTGATTTCTCTTATCTGCGAGACCGACCATCTGAAGGAGTTCTGTCGCGCGCGCTTCGGCTTCCTCGCGTGCCATTCCCAGCACCCGCACCGGCGCTTCGACGACGTTGCGCAGAACCGTCATATGCGGGAAGAGATTGAAGCTCTGGAACACCATGCCGACATGATTGCGGATCTGGCGCAGATGTTTCTCCGAGGCCCGAAATGGACCTTTTCCGCCGGGTTCCTGATAGGAGGTCCCCGCTAACGTCAGCTTTCCTTCCTGGAAAGGCTCGAGCGTCATCAGGATGCGCAGGACCGTGGATTTGCCGGAGCCGGATGGCCCGATAAGGGTTACCTTTTCCCCCTTCGCAACGCTGAAATTGAATTTGTCGAGCACGGTCAGGATACCGAAGCGTTTAGTGACATCGGAAAATTCAATGAGAGGCGAATTGTTGTTTTCGATCATCGCAGTGGTATCCCTGCTTTCGGTAGGGCCTTCTGCAGACGGTGGAGGCCCGCGGAGCAGATCAGCGTCAGGATAAGGAAAATGAGGCCGACAAGCGTCAGCGGCACGAGATATTCGAAGGTGCGTTCACCGATCATGTTGGCAAGTCCCATCATCTCAAGGACGGTCACGACGGAGAGAACCGGCGTTTCCTTGATCATGGCGACGAGATAATTGCCCATTGCCGGCACAATCCGTGGAACGGCTTGCGGGATGATGATGTCGCGATAAGTTTGCATGCGTGTCAGATTGAGCGCAGTCGCCGCCTCCCATTGGCCATGGGGCACCGCTTCGATGCCACCGCGATAGACCTCCGACGTATAGGCTGCATATTGCAGGCCGAGTGCCAACGCTCCGGTGAGGAAGGCGGGAAGCACAATGCCGAAGTCCGGCAGCACGTAATAAAGAAAGAACAGCTGCACCAGAAGCGGCGTGTCGCGCAGAAACTCAACCACAAAAGCGGTCGGCCAGGAAATCGCCTTGACGCGGCTGCGGCGTAACAGGGCGAAGACGAGGCCAAGCACGAGCGCGATGGCAAAGCCGGCGGCCGCCGCCTTTAACGTGACGGTCAGACCGATCAGGATGATGGGCAGGATCGAGGCCGTATAGGTGATCCAGGTCGTCGTATCCCATTCGTAGCCATACATCATAACACTAAGTCCCTCACGAATGGCGTTCGCGCGGGAAGACATTGCCGCGTCGTACGAAGTGTTCAATGACGCGGATGAAGACCATCAACACGAGCGACATGGCGAAGTAGCAGACGAGCGTGATCGAATAGATGCTTGCGCTATCCAGCGTAATGTTGCGGATCGACTGAGCCGCGAAGGTAAGATCCGCAATCGAGATCAGTGACACGAGCGAGGACAGTTTCAGCGTCTCGATCGCAAGATTGCCGAAGGCGGGCATCATTTCGACCGTCGCCTGCGGCAGGGAGATCCGGAACAGCGTCTGGAAGCGATTGAAATTTAACGCACGGGCGGCCTCGAGCTGCTGTACGGAGACGGATGAAAGTGCACCCCGCACGATTTCCGCCCCATAGCCGCCGGCATGTGCGGCCAGCACCAGAATGCCCGTCGTGATCGGATCGAAACTTAAGCCGACCAACGGAAGCGCATAGTAAAACCAGAAGAGCTGTACGAACAGCGACGTGCCTCTAAACAACTCCGTGTAACACAGCGCGACTGTCGACAGGACCGGCCCGCCTTCGACGCGAAGAATACCGAACACAAAAGCAAGCACTGCGCCGACGGCAATCGCCGCCAACGTGATCGTCATCGTGACGTAAGCACCTTGCCAGAGCATCGGCAGGTAGGCTGTCCAGTCCATGTGGATGTGTCCCAGTTTCAACGGGTGGCGCTCGGTCAGTACCGAGCGCCTTTGTCGTCATTTGCCTGCACACAGGTCCGCGACGGACTTTTCGGCAGCGGCAGCGATGCTCTGCACGGACAGGCCGTACTTGCCGAGGATCGTCTTGTATTCGTCCGTCTTGCGGAACTCGATGAGGGCCGCGTTGAAGGCGTCGCGCAGCGCCTTGTCTTCCGGGCGGAAGGCAAAGCCGCCATAGTTTCTGACCGGCGCGCCTTTGACGATCGGATCCGTGAAAGGTGCGACCTGCTCGACCTGCGCCTGGCCCTTGGCGAGTTCGGAGACCGTCAATTCGGTTGCAGCATAGGCATCGGCGCGGCTTTGTACGGTCGGGATCGCATCAGCGTTGGCGGGGATGAACACGATCTGCTCGTCCTTGACGCCGACCGCGCGCAGGAAGTCGACATTGTTGGCACCCGAAACCACGGCCACTTTCAATGATGGGTCTTTCGCAATATCGGCGTAGGTCGTCAGCCCCTTCGGATTGCCCTTCTTCACCAGAAGTCCTTCGCCATAAGACGAGTTAGGCTCGGTGAATGCGACCTGTTTGCAGCGTTCGGGCGAAATGTTCTGCTCGGCGGCAGCAAAGTCGAAACGACGGGCCTTGAGGCCGGGAATAAGAGTGCCGAAAGGTGTCACTGTCCAGTTGACCTCCTCGATGCCCATGGATTTGAGCACGGCGTTGGCCACGTCCGGACCGATGCCGGCGGAGGTGCCGTCCGGCTGCATATAGGAGTAGGGGACTTCGTTGGCTGTCGCAGCGCGGATGAACCCCTGCTCCTTGGCCTCTTCGACAGTAAGAGCGCCGGCAGACGTGATGCCGATGCCAAGAGTGAGGGCGCAAAGCCCGGCGATTTTGATGATGCACATGTCATGTTCCTCTGGTTGGTGTTTTTCGCGGTCCGTTTTCGGATCTCGCGATGTTCTCGGGGTTAAATTTTCTCCGTAACCGTCGCGATGACGGCAAGGCAGTCTCCGGCCTTGATGAGACCGGGCACGTGACGGGCCGCAAGCAGGCCATCCATGGCGGCACGATAGTCGATCGGCGCAACACCTGTCCTCCCGACAGGATAAACGCTGGCAATGATCTCTCCCGTCCTGACCGTGTCGCCAAGATCGCGGGCAAAGGCGATCAGCCCGTCATCTTGCGCGAAAGTGAAGCAGTCGTTCGACGGCATGTCCAGCCAGCGGGTCGGTTGAATATCCGGGCTGCCCTTCAGGATTCCGGCATGGCGCAGGACATTGAGGCTTCCCTTCCGGGCGATATCGATGGTGCGGGCACTTGCCGTTCCCGCTCCGCCAAGTTCGGTGGTGACGAAGACCTTGCCCATCTCCTCGACCGTCGTGTCCAGCATGCCGACCGCGTCGATCTCCAGCATTTTCATCGAATAGGGAGCGGCGAAAGCTGCCACCGCTTCGAAACACAGCGCTTCCTGATCCTTGTCGGGCAACCCGTGCGCCGCGGCATAGGGCAGGAAGTCGAGCGTCTTGCCGCCCGAATGGAAGTCGAGCACGATATCGGCCAAAGGTATCAAATGGCGGGTGGCGTAATCGGCGATCTTTTCCGTCACCGTGCCGTCCGGGCGACCGGGAAAGCTGCGGTTCAGGTTTCCCCGGTCGATTGGCGAGGTGCGCGTGCCTGCCCGAAATGCCGGATAATTCAGCGCCGGAACGATGATGATGCGCCCGCTGACCTGTGACGGATCCAGTGTCTGCGCCAGTTCGAACAGGGCTGCGGGCCCCTCATACTCGTCACCATGGTTGGCACCGATGAGAAGGGCGGTCGGGCCCTCTCCATTGGCGATGACGCAGATGGGAATCATGACAGATCCCCAGGCGCTGTCGTCCCGGCTGTAGGGCAGGCGCAGATGGCCGTGTTGCACGCCCTTCGCGTTAAAATCCACGGAAGGCGTAATAGGTGAAGGGCGCGGGGCGCTGGTCAGCATGGCCTCATCCCTTCACGAACAGCTGGCGCGGCACGTTCGACAGGCACTCGACGCCTGTCTCGGTGATCGCGATGCTTTCGGTGATTTCCAGCCCCATATCTTCGAGCCAGAGACCGGTCATGAAATGGAAGGTCATGCCGGGCATCAGTTCGGTGCGGTCGCCCGGGCGCAGGCTCATGGTGCGCTCGCCCCAGTCCGGCGGATAGGAGAGGCCGATCGGATAGCCGGTGCGGTTGTCCTTTATGATCCCGTATTTTTTCAAGACCGCGAAGAAGGCGTTGGCGATGTCCTCGCAGGTGTTGCCGGGTCTGGCCGCGGACAGGCCGGCCTCCATACCTTCGAGCGTCGCCTTTTCTGCATCGAGGAAAGCCTGTGTCGGCTTGCCAAGAAATACGGTGCGCGATAGCGGGCAGTGATAGCGCTTGTAGGCGCCGGCAATTTCGAAGAACGTGCCTTCGCCGGTCCGCATCGGCTTGTCATCCCAGGTCAGGTGAGGGGCGGAAGCGTCTGCGCCCGATGGCAAAAGCGGGACGATCGCGGGATAATCGCCACCGAATTCGGATGTGCCGCGAATGCCGGCATCGTAGATTTCGGCGACAAGATCGCACTTGCGCATGCCGGGTTCGACGACATCCACGATGCGCTTGTGCATCAATTCAACGATTTTGCCGGCCTTGCGCATATAATCGAGTTCGGTCGGGCTCTTGACGGCGCGCTGCCAGTTGACCAGCCCGGCTGCGTCCTTGAAGCGGGCATTCGGCAAATGCTTCTGGAGAGATGCGAAGGCGGCAGCCGAGAAATAATAGTTATCCATCTCGACACCGACCGTGAGGCGCGACCATTTGTGCTCATCGATGATCTGCGAAAGAAGATCCATCGGGTGGCGCTCGGTCGATTGAACGTAGTGATCGGGATAGCCGATGATGTTGGCGTGGCCAAGATAGGCGGTTCGCTTGGCGCCGTTGGCGTCCTGCTTGCGGCCGTACCAGATCGGCTCGCCGCTCGGCGGCACCACGACGCACTGGTGCACGTAAAAGGACCAGCCATCGTAACCGGTAAGCCAGTGCATGTTGGACGGATCGGTGACGATCAGAAGATCGATACCGGCTGCTTCCATGGCGCGGCGGGTTTTGGCAAGGCGTTCGGCATATTCCCCGGATGTAAAGTTCAGCGTCGCGCTCAAGCTGCATCTCCCATTTTTATGTCATTTTCAACGATCTGACCGCCTCCCTGCTCTTTAGCGCGGGTGAAGGCCAGATTTGCGATTGCGGTATCCTGCACGCCGGTGCCCGTAAGGTCGGCGAAGGTTATTGCATCTGCATTGACGCGGCCGGTCGCCTTGCCGGCGATGACGGTTCCGAGTTCGGCGAATTCCCGGTCCGGCTTGACCACGCCAGCCTTGATCGCATGGTGCAATTCACCAAGAACGCGTGTTTGCGTGAGGCGATCGGCGACGTAGTCAGTCCGAGCGAATACGGCAGGATCGATTTCGTTCTTGTGCTCGGCGTCCGATCCCATCGCGGTAAGATGCTGGCCCGGTTCGAGCCAGTCCGCCAGAAAGATCGGCTTTTCGGCCGGCGTCGTGGTGACAATGATGTCGGCCCCCCGTGCGGCTTCAAGTGGATCGGCAATGGCAGCGACTTCGATGCCGTATTCGCGGGCAAAATCGCTGGCAAGCTTCTGCGCCTTGGCGTGATCGCGTGCCCAGATGCGCGCCGATCCGATCGGGCGCACCAGCATCAATGCCGCAAGCTGAAGCTGCGCCTGCATGCCCGCGCCGAAGATCGTGGCGACGGAGGCATTCTCACGCGACAGATGTCGTGCGGCTACCGCGCCAGCCGCTGCCGTGCGCACGTCGGTAAGATAGCCATTGTCAAGAAGAAGGGCTTCGACCAAACCCGTTCTCGCGCTGAAGAGGATCATCAGCCCGTTGAGGCTAGGCAGACCGAGCCTGGGATTGTCGAAAAAACCTGGGCTTATCTTGATGGCGAAACCGTCGAAACCGGGCACATAGGCCGTTTTTACGTCTACTTCGCCACGAAATTCCGGAATGTCGAGGCGCAGGATCGGTGGCATGGCGACGGGTTTCGTGGCGAGCGCCGCAAATGCCTGTTCGACGCAATCGACTGCGGAACGGTCGAGCCTCACGATCGCACGAAGGTCCTTTTCCATCAGTATGCTGATGCGGCTCATGCTGTTGCTCCCCCGACGAGTTTTTGATGAAGCTGCGGGTCGATGTTTCCACCTGACACGATGATGGCGGTTGGCCCGGAAAGTTCGACCTTGCCTGAAAGGATGGCGGCGATGCCGACCGCGCCAGCACCTTCGACCGTTATGTGTTCTTCGCGCGCAGCATGGCGGATACCGGCTGCGATCTCGTCTTCGGTAAGGAGGATGATGTCATCGAGAAGATCGCGGCAAAGCGCGAAGGTGACACGGTTTGCAAGACCGATGCCGCCGCCAAGCGAATCGGCCAGCGTTTCCTCTTCGCGGACCGGGACGGGCCTGCCGGCGGCTATCGCCACATGCATTGCCGCCCCCCGCTCCATGGAGATGCCGACGATCTGCGCCTGTGGCTTTAATGCCTTGACGGCGCAGGCGATGCCTCCGGCAAGACCACCACCGGAAAGCGGAATGAGAACGGTTGTGAGATCGGCCAGATCCGCGACAAGCTCCAGCCCAATCGTTCCCTGACCGGCGACGACGTGCGGATCATCGAAAGGCGGGATCTGTGTGAGGCCAAGCCTCTCGACCAGACGCTCAACCTCCTCCTGCGCATCATCCTGCGAGGTGCCGACGATGTGAACTTCGGCCCCAAGCGCGCGGATCGCTTCGATCTTGTTGGTGGGAACGAGCGATGACATGCAGATGGTTGCCGGCACACCGAGTTCGCGCGCAGCAAAGGCGACGGCGCGACCGTGATTGCCGGTTGAGGCCGTGACGAGGCCGCGCGTGCGCGCCGCCTCATCGAGCGTCAGGATGGCGTTCATCGCGCCGCGCAGCTTGAAGGCGCCCGTTGGCTGGCGTGTTTCAAGCTTGAGATAAACATGCTGGCCAGTGCGTTCGGACAGGGCGGAGGAGCGGACGAGCGGCGTGCGCGTCACTCTACCGGCGATACGCGCCGCAGCCCGTTCGATATCCGCCAGCACGACCGGCGGCGATCTCTCTTCGGTGAATATGGTCGGGACTTCGCTGTTCATGATTGTCATGTTGGGAGCGAAGTAAAATCATGTCAATTATTATATTGTCATGATTCAATGATTGCCGTGGGACTAGCCGATCGAACCGATGTCGTAGACGGGCGGCAGTTGTTCAAAAGCCTGGCGCACGATCATCAGGGCCTTGGCCAGGCTCGCATGGTTCATACGTCCGCCAAGGCAGACACGAATGCCGCCGCCGTGGCCTGGTCCGGCGATGAATGGATCGGAAGGAGTGACTGCGACATTCTGGTTGGTGAGGGAACGCACCAGGCCTTCTTCGGTCCAGTGCGGCGGAACCTTCAGCCATGCGCAGAGGGAGAGCGGATGACTGGAGGCGATATGGTCGCGCAGGATTTCCGTCGCAATATTTTGGCGCGCACGCGCTTCGTCGCGCTGGATTTGAAGCAGCCGTTGCGCGGTGCCGTTTTCGACCCAGCGCGTAGCGATTTCGCCGATCAGGTAGGTGGCGCTCCAGCTCGATACGCGCAGGATGGAAGCGGCACGAATGGAATATGCGGGCGGAACGACGAGGTAGCCGACACGCAGACCGGTCAGCACCGTTTTGGTAAAACTCGTGACGAAGAAGCCGAGATCAGGCAACATCTCGGTGATCGACGGCAGCTCCTCCTCTATCATCGGGCGATAGACTTCGTCTTCGACGACAAAAATGCCGTAACGTTGGGCGATCTCAGCTATTTCGCGCCTGCGCTCCGCGCCCGAGATGTGACCGGTCGGATTGTTGAGTGTGGGGACGAGCACCAGGGCCCGAACGCCGCCAGCCGCACATGCGGCTTCGAGTGCGCCGGGCAGAATGCCTTCGTCATCGGTAGGCAGGCCCTTGAGGCTGAACCCCAATATGCTTGAAAGTCCGATGATGCCGTGATCGGTGAGGTTTTCACACAGGATGACGTCGCCGGAACGAACAATGCAGCTCAAGGCGAGAAAAATACCATGAGCCGCACCATTGGTGACGAGAATACGTTCGGCTGGGGCCGTGACGCCGAGCGTGCGCAGCCAGATGCGTGCCGTTTGCCTGTGACGGTCAAGACCTGCGATCGGACGGCAGGGCCGCATGAATTCCGCATTGTCGCTGTCCGCAAGTTCGCGAAGGATCTCGCGTGAGGCGTTTTCATGCGCATCGAGATAAACACCGCGCACGATGGAGAGGTCGAGCACTTCGTGGGGGCTGTGGTCGAGCATCATACGCCCGGCGCGATCCGTCACGCGCGCCTTGACGAAGGTGCCGCGACCTATCTCGCCGCTTAAATAGCCACGCCGTTCCGCCTCCTTATAGGAGAGGCTGACGGTCTGAACGGACAGGCTGAGTTCGCGGGCCAAGTCCCGATGGGTCGGCATACGATCCATCGGCTTGAGCACGCCGGCATCGATATCCGCGATGATGCGCTCCGTGAGGGCCGCATGTTTGGTCTCCCCCTTCTGTCTGGCGAGACTTGGTCGCCATTCAACCGGCTTCGTCGCGGGAATAAGATCGGAGGCGAGTGCGTTGGCTTGACGATGCATGAAATTGTCTCGTTTGCGGGACGATTATTTCATGACATTATGCATGCTTCATCCAAAAAGATGAAGCATTATGCATCGTAAGCCGGCGATTGCTTCAGGAATAATCGCCGTCATCATGATTGTTCCCTGAAACAGGCGGTCGAAAAACGATATAAATCCCGCCCGGCAGGTTCGTCTGCATCAGATCTTTTCGCCAGCCTGCACCAGTTCATCCATGACGGTGCGGACGGCTGCCTCGGCGATGGCGACGATCTCGTCGATTTCTTCCTTCGTGGTTACGAGCGGCGGCGCAAAGCCCAGAATGTCGCCATGGGGCATGGCGCGCGCAATAAGTCCGAGATTTCGCGCCGCCTTCGAGACACGCGCACCGACGCTGAGGCCGGGAGCAAAGCGCACCTTCTTTTCGCGATCCGCAACGAACTCGATTGCGCCCATCAGCCCGACGCCACGCACTTCACCGACAATGGGAAGTTGAGCGAATTTCGCCTTCAGCTGTTCCTGGAAATAGGCGCCGACTGTGCGGGCATTGCCCGGCAGGTTCTCCCTCTCGACGATATCGAGGACGGCGTTGGCTGCCGCGGCTCCGATCGGATGGCCGGAATACGTGTAGCCGTGAGAGAAGGCGCCGACGCGGTCCGCCCCTTCCTCGAGAACCCTGTAGACCTTTTCTCCGACGATTGCCCCGGAGAGAGGGAAATACGCCGAGGTCAGGCCCTTGGCGACGGTGACAAGATCCGGTTCGATGCCATAATGCTGGGATCCGAACATCGAGCCGGTTCGTCCGAATCCGGTGATGACCTCATCGGCGATCAGCAGGATGTCGTATTTTTTGAGAACATTCTGGATTTCCTCCCAGTATCCCTGCGGCGGCGGCGTGATACCGCCGGTTCCAAGCACCGGCTCGGCGATGAAGGCGCCGATCGTGTCTGGACCTTCGCGCAGAATCATGGTTTCAAGCTCTTCCGCGCGGCGTCTGGAGAACTCCAGTTCCGTTTCGCCTGCCTGGGCGCCCCAGTAGTGATGTGGCGATCCGGTATGCAGAATACCTGCGCGCGGCAGGTCCATGTGATCATGATAGAAGCTCATGCCGGTCATGGATCCGGCGACGACACTGCAGCCGTGATAGCCGCGTTCGCGGGAAATGATTTTCTTCTTGTTCGGCTTGCCGCGCAGGTTGTTGTAGTACCAGACGAGCTTGGCCTGCGTTTCGTTGGCATCGGAACCCGACATGCCGTAGAACACCTTGCTCATTTTGCCTGGCGCCATTTTCACGAGACGGTTGGAGAGGATCGCCAGCTCATCCGTCGTGTGGGCGGCATAGGAATGATAGTAGGCGAGCCGATAAGCCTGGCGCGAAATGGCCTCGGCCACCTCGGTGCGACCATAACCGACGTTCACGCAATAGAGGCCCGCAAAGCCGTCGATCAACTGCCTGCCATGCGCGTCCTGGATACGGATACCTTTGCCGGTTTCGACGATCGTCGGGTCGCCCATTTTGCCGGACGCGAAATCCTTAAGTTGCGTGAAGGGGTGAAGAACCGAATTGCGGTCCATTTCGGCGATCTGATCGAGGTTGACGGTCATGGCGAAGGATCCTTTCAGGCAGCGAGATTGCCGAAGCAGACATATTTTGCTTCGAGATATTCAGAGAGGCCGTGGCGCGATCCTTCGCGACCAAGGCCCGATTGCTTCCAGCCGCCGAAGGGGATCGGGGCTCCGGTGAATTTCGGCGTATTGACGGCAACCATGCCGTATTCGAGCCTGTCGGTCAGACGCATCGCGCGACCGAGATCGTTGGTGTAGACATAGGCGGCCAACCCCATTTCGGTGGCATTGGCGCGGGCGAGCACTTCCTGCTCGTCATCGAACGGCAGTATTGCGGCAATCGGCCCGAAGGTTTCTTCCCGGGCGATCAGCATGTCGTCGGTAACATCGGCCAGCACCGTCGGTGTGACGAAATTGCCGCCAAGCGGGCTGTCCTGCCCGCCGCAAACGCGCCGGGCGCCGGAAGAAAGCGCCTGTGCAATCTGCTGACGGCATTTTTCCGCAACGGAAGGACGCGTCATTGGACCGATATCGATACCGGGCTCGAGACCATGCCCGACCGTGAGTTCGGCGGTCGCCTTGGCGAATTGATCGACGAAACGGCTGTAGAGCCCTCGCTGTACGTAGATCCGGTTGGCAGCGAGGCAATCCTGGCCTGAGGTTGCGAATTTCGCGCCGATACAACCCTTTACGGCCTTGGAGAGGTCGGCATCATCGAACAGAATGAACGGTGCATGACCGCCAAGTTCCAGCGAGGCTTTCTTGATCGTCATGGCCGACTGCGTCAGCAGAATGCGCCCGACTTCAGTGGAGCCCGTAAATGAAAATGCGCGCACAGCCGTGTGCTCCAGCAGACGGCGCGCTAGCGGTTCAGCTTCGCCGGTCAGCACCTGGAATACGCCCGGGGGCATGCCGGCCTCCTGCGCGAGCTTTGTTAAAGCGAGGGCCGAGAGTGGGGTTTCCGGCGCAGGCTTGACGATCATGGTGCAGCCGGCAGCAAGTGCTGCCCCAGCCTTGCGCGTAATCATGGCGGAAGGGAAATTCCATGGTGTGATAGCGACGGTAACGCCCAGCGGCTGCATGTGCACCGAAAGGCGGCTGCCGGGCAGGTGGCTCGGAATTGTTTCGCCATAGGCGCGCTCACCCTCAGCGGCAAACCATTCGAGAAAATTCGCAGCGTAGAAAATCTCGCCGCGTGATTCCGCCAGCGGCTTGCCCTGTTCGGCCGTCATGATGACTGCGAGGTCCTGTGCGTTGTCGCGCATCAGCTTACCCCAGGCTCGCAGAATTTGACCACGTTCGGCGGGAAGCCTGTCGCGCCACTCGAGAAAGGCGGTCTTTGCCGCATCGACAGCAGTGTCGGCATCTTCAAGCGAACAATCCGCGACATTGATGATGTGTTCGTGGGTTGCCGGATCGATGACGCCAAGGGTCTTCCCGCGCGCCATCCAGGTGCCCTTCAGAAAAGCGCGGTGCTCCAGCAGATCGGGTCGCTGCAGGTGTTTCAGGGCCGCGGCGGCAATACCTTTCATAAGGTCACTCCAAATGGGTTTATACGGCAATGTAGCTGCGGAGCGCGGACGTTTTACTGCATTGACGTCCTCATTATCGCAGGTATTGTGCTGATTTCCGCATTAAACGCAGGATTTCTGCATGACCATGCTCGATAGAGCCGACAGGGCGCTGCTTGACGCCGTTCAGAAGAACAATCGCCTCACCTCGGAAGAGCTGGCGGAGATCGTCAATCTTTCACCGACAGCCTGCCAACGACGGTTGAAGCGGCTGCGCGAGCAAGGGGTGATCGAGGCGGATGTGTCCATCGTCTCGCCCAAAGCGGCAGGACGCGGAATCACCATGATCGTTCTTGTCTCGCTGGAGCGCGAAAGGGCTGATATCGTCGATCGGTTCAAGGCGGCGATCCGCGCCACGAAAGAGGTGATGATCGGCTATTACGTGACGGGCGATGCCGATTTCATTCTGGTGATCACGGCAAAGGACATGGAGGATTACGAAGTCTTCACACGTCGATTTTTCTATGAGAACCACGATATCAAAGGGTTCAAGACCATGGTTGTGATGGATCGGGTAAAAGCTGGTTTTGCTTTTCCGATGGAGAACTGACCATTCAGCTTTCCGGTCCTGTCCGACGCGGTTCTCGCCTTTGCGACGGGTTGATCTGGCTGATTAAGAAAGATCAAGGGCGGATCGTGTGACCCACCCTCGGCACTGATCACTCGGGGCTATCATCGATCAAAGTGCATCCGCCAGCTTCTGTTTGATATAAAGTTCGCGAAGCTGCAATGTCAGCGGTCCCGGCTTGCCGTCACCCACGTTTTCACCGTCGATCCGGGTCACCGGGAGAACGAAATTGGTCGCCGAGGTGATGAAGGCTTCAGCAGCGTTCCTGGCTTCGTTAGGAGTGAATGCCCGTTCCTCAAATTCGATGCCGGCTTTCTCGGCGATATCCAGCACGCTGGCCCGGGTGATCCCGTGCAGAATGGCGTTGGAGAGACCGCGCGTCACCAGCTTGCCGCCCTCCGTGATGATATGAGCGGTGGCGGAACTGGCTTCCGTAACGAAACCGTCCTCGACCAGCCAGGCGTCGTCGGCGCCCTTGGCCATCGCTTCCATCTTGGCCATCGACGGGTACAGCAGCTGTACCGTCTTGATGTCGCGGCGAGCCCAGCGCTGGTCGGGCAGGAGCGCCACCGAAATGCCCGTTGCCACCTTTGGGTTGTCGAGCACCGGCTTTGCCTGTGTGAACAATATCAGGGTCGGCGTCGGGTTTTCGGGGAAGGTGAAATCGCGGTCCGCCGGGCCGCGGGAAATCTGCAGGTAAATCAAGCCTTCCTTCAGTTCGTTGCGGCGGACGATTTCGCGGTGGACTTCAAGAAGCGCGTCCGGTGTCAGCGGGCAGGTGATGCCGAGTTCTGCCGTGGAGCGCTGCAAGCGCGCGGAATGGCCGGGATATTCCAGCAACTTGCCATCTACGACGCCGGTCACTTCGTAGATCGCGTCGGCGAATAGAAAGCCGCGATCGAAGATCGACACCTTGGCATTGGCTTCCGGCAACCAGTCGCCATTCACATAGACAATACGGGCCAAGTCAATTCCCTCATTCAGGTTTTCGATTTTGTAAATGGTGCGATTTCGATGCCCATTTCGGTGAGTTTGTCGCGCAGTGCCGTAGCGGTCGCGGCGGCGCCGGGCGTATCGCCGTGAATGCAGACGGTTGCCGCCTCGACAGGCAGATAAGTACCGGCGATCGTCGGGATGCGCTTGTCGCAGATCATCGACAGGACTTGATCGACGCTCTGTTGCAGGTCATGAATGACGGCGCCTTCCAACTGGCGGGATGCGAGCATGCCCTTGTCGTCGTAGCGACGGTCGGCATAGACCTCGCAGGCGACGGCGAGATCAGCCGCTTGCGCGGCATGCATCGTCTGCGAATAGGGTAGGGTGATGAAAACGAGGTTCGGATCGACCGCCTGGATGGCGCGGACGCAGACCCGGGCGAGGTCTGCATCCTCGGCGGCCATATTGCCCAGCGATCCATGCGTCTTCACATGAGTGATCGGCCAGCCCAGCGCCACCGCCATGCCCTGGATGGCTGCAATCTGGTAGATCAACTGTGCCTCGATGTCTTCCGGACGTTCGCCGGAAATGCGCCGGCGGCCGAAACCGTAGAGATCCATGAACGAGGGATGGGCCCCGATCGCCACGCCCTTTGCCTTTGCCGCCAGGATCGTGTCGCGCATGACGCCTGGATCGCCGGCATGGAAACCACAGGCGATATTGGCCGTCGTGATGATATCCATCATTGTGGCGTCGTCGCCGATCTTGTAGGCGCCGAAACTCTCGCCCATGTCACAGTTGAGATCGATGGTGGGCATAGTGCGCTATCCTCAAACAGTTTCGTCAAACCCGCGCCGGGGCATCAAAAACCGGGCGATGGTCTTGACATACAGTTGGTGTACTGAAATGACAAGCCTGTTGCAAGCCGCTCGAATGCGGTGCCATTCAGGCGGGGCAAGCCGATGAATGATCGTTTGTGGGCAGACCTTATTCGGGCTTGCAGATCGTTTTTGGGCGCAAAACATTGCTAAGATACGCCGTTGGGAATGGGAACCATGAAATGACTGTGCATGATCGCGGGCCACAGCGCTTCCCTCGTATTGCCGCCTGCGGCGACAGCGCCCTTGTGATCGAGCTTTCTGATCAAATCGACGAAGAGACCAATATTCGGGTTGTTGCGCTCGCCGACGATCTTGCGGCGAAGCCGATCGAAGGTGTCGTCGAAACCGTGCCGACTTATCGGTCGCTGCTTGTCGTTTACGATCCGGCGCTGGTGCGCGGCGCCCTGTTGGCAAGATTGCTTCAGGCGCGGTTGGCGGAGGTCTCTTTGGCAAACCGCGCTCAGAGGCGGATCGTCGTGCCGGTGATTTATGGCGGCCCGGTTGGCATGGACCTCGATGAACTCGCCGACATGAAGCAGATGGGTGCCGACGCGCTGATTGCACTGCATGCGGCGGCGGAATACCGGGTCTATATGATCGGCTTTGCGCCGGGTTTCGCCTATCTCGGCGGATTACCGGACATTCTGCACACGCCGCGCCTCGCGGTTCCCCGCCAGAGGATTGAGGCGAGCGCCATCGGCATCGGTGGAAAGCAGGCGAGTATCAATTCAGTTCCCGGCCCAAGCGGGTGGCGTTTTATCGGCCGCACGCCGCTGAGGCTTTTCGATCCGGCGCGCGAGGATCCCTTTCTGCTGCGTGCCGGCGACCGGGTTCGTTTTCGCCCAGTAGGGGCGGATGAGGCGGCGGCACTGGACGCGGCCTCGGTGCAAGGCACGCTTGCCGCAGAATGGGAAAGCCTATGACGGACATCCTCATCAAACAGGCAGGGCCGATGCTGACGGTTCAGGATCTCGGGCGTACCGGGATGCTGCATCGTGGTGTGTCGGGCTCGGGGCCAATGGATGGTCCCTCGATGCGTATCGCCAACCACCTTGTCGGAAATGATGACGGGCAGGCGGTTCTCGAGTTCGCGCATGTCGGTGGGCATTTTGAAGTCGCCCGGCCCGTGCGCTTCGCGGTGACCGGTGGCACAGCCGAGATCACCGTGGATGGCGAGCGCCGGCATGGTTGGGAGAGTTTTTCGCTTTTGCCGGGGCAGGTGCTGAAAATCGGCGTGATGCGGGATGCCGTGTGGGGTTATCTGGCGCTGTCCGGCGGGATCGAGACGCCTCCGGTCCTCGGCGCGCGCTCGACCCATCTGCGAACCGGCATTGGCGGGCTGGAGGGTCGGCGGCTTGCCGCAGGCGATCGGTTGCCGCTGGGGCTCACGCGCCCGGCGCCGATGATGGCGCTGACGCGGCCTTTTCGCCGTCCAATTGGGCCGGTACGCGTCATCAGGGGGCCGCAGGGAGATCACTTCGATGCCTCGGCCTGGCGGGATTTTCTGGGAATGGAGTTTGTCGTCTCGGCCAGTCGCGACCGCATGGCGCAGATGCTCGAAGGGCCGGCGGTTCGAGCCGTCGCGGGGCACGACATCGTGTCTGACGGAACGGTCAGCGGGTCCATTCAGGTCCCGGCATCCGGACGCCCGATTGTGCTGATGGCCGAACGCCAGACGACCGGGGGCTACCCCAAGATCGCCACGGTAGCCTCGATCGACCTGCCGCGACTTGCGCAGGCGATGACCGGCGCATCGCTGCGCTTCAAGGTGATATCGCAGGATGAGGCCGAAACACTGTCGATAGCCCAATCGCAGGCGCTGACCGCCGCCCTGTCCGGGCTTGAGAAAAAATCGGATTTTGCATGTCTTCGAGGAGGAATGGGCGATGAATAAACCGCTCGCCAAGCAGGCGTATGGCAGCATCATCGAGATGATACTCGCCGGCGCATTGAAACCGGGGGATCTGCTGCAGGAGGGCAAGCTCGGTGACGAGCTTGCCATGTCGCGAACCCCGGTGCGTGAGGCGATCAAGCGCATCGAGGCGGAGGGGCTCGCCGTTCAGGAGGGACGTTTCCTCAAGGTCCGCACACTGACGGCGGCCGAGGTCGAGGAGATATTCTTCCTCCGGCGTGTTCTGGAGCGCCAGTGCGCCCGCAATTCGGTGGCGATCGATCCCCGTATCCTCGACGGGCTGGAAAGCCGCGTGCTCGATCTGCAACGGGAAGGCCCGGGCGAAGAGGAGGAGCAGCGGCAGGTGGACGACGACTTTCATCATGCGCTGGCCCGTGCTGCGGGCAGCCAGATGATGGTCCGCACCATCAGCGATCTGCGCCGCCGCACCTGCATGTTCGACCATAGCCAGGTCCCCGAACGTTTCGGCAAAAGCTGCCAGGAGCACCTCGACATCATCCAGGCGTTGCGGAACCGGGATGGCGAACGCGCCGCGATGTTGATGGACGAGCATATCGCCCATGCTCGCGATGCCATCCTCGGGCGGCTCGGTCTTTCGAATGAGAGAACAAAGCAATGAAATGTTTGATCGTACAGCCGATCCATGCCTGCGGGCTCACCCTCCTGAAAGAGGCAGGCATCGAGCCGGTGCTTTGCCCGACATCGGACATGGAGACCGTTTCCCGGCTGATAGGCGGCTGTCAGGCCGTTATCACCCGTGACGCGGGCCTGTCTGCGGAAGCCATTTCCGCCGCCGACGTTCTCAAGGTTATCGCTGTCCATGGTGCCGGCCACGACCCCGTAGACAAGGGCGCTGCCGCGCGAAAGGGTGTGCTGGTGTGCAACACGCCGGGTGCCAATGCGCGTTCGGTGTCCGAACTCGCCCTCGGCCTGGCGCTTGCGGCAGCACGGCTCATTCCTGCCGCCGATCTGGCGGTGCGAAACGGAATTCACGGCTTTCGCGAAGATCACGCATTTCAGGAGCTGTTCGGTAAGACTGCGCTCATCGTGGGTTGGGGCGCGACGGGTGCGGGGCTTGGCAGGATGCTCGACAGCGCCTTCGACATGCGCGTTATCGTCTATTCGCCACGCAATCCGGACACCGGTTCATTCGAACGCGTGCCTGCCCTGGCCGAAGGCCTGGCGGTTGCCGATCTCGTTTCGCTTCATACGCCATTGCGGGACGAGACGCGCGGAATGCTCAGTGCCAAGGCATTCGCTGCGATGAAAAGAGGAGCCATCCTCGTCAATACCGCAAGGGCGGGCCTGGTGGACGAAGCGGCCCTTGCCAACGCGCTGTCGGACGGAACCGTCGCTGCTGCCGGCCTCGACGTCTATTCGTCCACGGCGCCTGCGGGACCGCTTGCGACCTCGAACAGGGTGGTCTTCACGCCTCATCTGGGAGGAACTACCGTGGAGGCGCTTCAGCGTGTCGCCATCGCTGCCGCCCGGCACGTCATCACCGCCCTGGCGGGAGGCCGGCCGGCGACAACGATCGAATTTCATCCGGAGCCTGCCCTATGAGCGATATCATCAAGGATACCGTCGAGCGTCTGCTAGACCGCATCAACGCGATTTCGCAAGGCGGTCCGGGTTTTACGCGCCCTTCCTACAGTCCGCTGGAAAGCCAGGCGCATCGTGTCATCGAGGATGAGGCCGTCGCTCTCGGCCTGACGGTTACGCGCGATGCCGCGCTCAATCTTTTCGCCCGGTTGCCGGGGCGTGACCGGAACGCACCCGCGATCCATATCGGCTCGCATCTCGATACGGTTGCGATGGGCGGCGCCTATGACGGTCAGGCCGGTGTTGCCGGCGCCATGGCGCTTGCCGCGGCATTCGTCGACAGCGGTGAGCCGCCGCCGGTCGATCTGGTCGTCACCATCACCAGGGCGGAGGAGAGCGTCTGGTTCCCCGTGTCTTATATTGGCTCGCGTGCGGCACTCGGAGGGCTGACGGCCGCAGATCTGCAAGCGACGCGCGCCGATACCGGCCGCAGCCTTTATGATCATATTCTTTCGGAGGGCGGTCGGCCGGACGATATTCTGAGGGATCCGCCGCTGGCGCCGGGACGGTTCATCGAGTTGCATATCGAGCAGGGAACGGTGCTGGACACTGCCGGTGAGCCCTATGGTGTTGTCAGCGGCGTTCGCGGCGGTCTGCGCTATCGGCAGGCCCGCATCGACGGCACCTGGGCGCATTCCGGCGGCCCGGCGCGGTCAGAGCGATCGGATGCCGTTTTTGCTCTTGCCGACCTGATCGTCGGCATGGATCGCCGCTGGGACGAGGCTCTGCGTTCGGGGGACGACCTTGCCGTGACCTTCGGTCGCGTCGACGCTGCGACACCCGAACATGCCTTCGCGAAAGTACCGGGAAGGGTCGATTTCTGTGTCGATCTGCGCAGTGACGATGTGAGCGTGCTCGAGCGGATGGACGCAACCTTTCGGGCTGAAGTCGCAACAATCGAGGCGGCACGGCGTGTGCATTTTGCGTTGGGACCACAGTCGCGCAGCCAGCCCACACAACTTTCGGCGACGCTCGGTGACCGCATTTGCGAGGCTGCGTGCGCGCTCGGCCGCGTGCCGCGTCGCATGCTGTCGGGTGGTGGCCATGATGCGGCCGCCTTCGCGCAGGCGGGATGGGATAGCGTGATGGTCTTCCTGCGGAACTGGAACGGCAGTCACAATCCCGACGAAGCCATGGACCCCGTCGACCTTGTGGCAGCGGTCAAGGCATTGCATCTGGCCGTCGGCGGCATGGGGGGCAGGTAGAAACGATGAGCGACAAGGAAACCCTGGCACAACAGTTTTACCGCGACCTCAAGCAGCGCATTCTTGAAGGCCGCTTCCCGTCCGACGAGATGCTGACGGAGCGCACGCTGGCGGTTGAGTTCGGCATTTCGAGGACGCCTCTGCGCGCCGCGATCTCGCGCCTCGAAAAGGAGAACGTCATTTCGCGGCTTCCCAACGGCGCCCTGATGGTTCGCCCGGTGACCGTCGAGCAATTGCTGGAGATCGTTCAGATCCGCAGGCTGCTCGAGGGTGCGGCGGCCGCAAGGGCGGCATCGACATCTGCCTTGACGCCGGAACTCGTTGAATGCCGTACGCGCATGCATGCTTACGCCGAGGGTGGCGGCGATATCGCCTTCGACAATTTCTGGCTGGATGATGACGTCTTCCACCTTGCCGTCGCCAAGGCCGCCGAGCTGCCGCTGCTGGCCGCGATGCTGACGGAAATGCGCAGCATCGCACGCCGTTGCACCATTACCCGCACCCATGACCGCTTCGACCAGCAGGCCCGTGAGCATATCGCCGTGGTTGACGCGATCGAGGCCGGAAATGCCGAGGCCGCGCAGGCGGCCATGGAAATGCATTTTGACAGCGTCAGGGCACGTTTCCTTGGTTGGCTGGCGCGCGATTGAGAAACCGACACATGATATCTTCCGCATTTACCGAGGATTTCCAGCAGCTGAGCGGTTGCGAAGCCTCCTTCACAAAGACAGAGTTCGCCGATCGCCAGAACCGGGCGCGGGCTGCCTTGCAGGAAGCCGGGCAGGAGGCCATCATCGTCTCCGGCCCGGAGACGATCTACTGGCTGACCGGTCGTCAGACCGCGGGTTATTTTGCCTTTCAGGCACTGATCCTTCCCGCCGACGGAGAGCCGACCCTGCTCGTCCGGCAGCTGGAACTGTTCGGCACGGTCGCCAATACCTGGCTCGACGATATCGTCGCCTATCAGGATGGTGAAAATCCCGTCGATGCATTGCTGGCGGTGCTCAAGGCGCGAAACATCCGCAAGCCAGCGATGGAGCTTGGCGGCTGGTTTCTGTCGCCGCGCGTCGCTGCCGAAATTGCCGAACGGCTGAATGTCGGCGGATTGTTTGACGGCTCGCATATCCTGCCGCCGCTGCGCATGCTGAAATCCGCGGCGGAACTCGATGCCATCCGGGCCGCTGCCCGCTATGCGCAGGCCGGCATCGTTGCCGGCATCGACGCCTGCACGGTCGGTACGGATGAAAATGCCGTTGCTGCGGCGATGCTGTCGGCGGCGACGCAGGCCGGGTCCGAAGCGATGGCGATGGAGCCGCTCGTCTCGTCCGGTCCGCGCAGCGGCCTGCCGCACATGACATGGCGTCGCCGGACCCTGGGCGCCGGTGATCCTGTCTTCCTCGAACTTGCGGGCAGTCACGCGCGCTACCACGCTGCGCTGATGCGCACCGTCTGGCTCGGCATGCCACCGGTCGAAGCACAGCGGATGATGGATTGCTCGCTGCATGCGCTGGATGCAGCCCTTGCCTCGATACGGCCGGGCGTATCCTGTTCTGTTCCTCACAATGCCGCGCAGGCAGTCATAAACGAGGCCGGTTATACCGCGGCCTTCCGCAAGCGGATCGGCTATTCCATGGGTGTCGCCTTTGCTCCCGACTGGGGTGAGGGGGCTATACTCAGCCTGTTTTCGGACGTTTCCCGTCCGATCGAGGCGGGTATGGTGTTTCACCTGCCGGCCACACTGCGCAGCTACGGTCACTGGACCGTTGGTGCCTCCGAGACCGTGATCGTTACCAACCACGGCGCCGAACCGCTATCGAGCCTGCCGCGCGGCCTCACCATTCGCTGATATCAACTTGCCAAGCACCAACGGAGCCTTTCGCATGCGTTCTCTTTTCCATCTGGCCTATCATGTCACCGATCTCGATGAGGCACGCCGTTTCTACGGCGACGTTCTTGGCTGCAAGGAAGGCCGTTCCACCGATACCTGGGTGGATTTCGACTTCTTCAACCACCAGATTTCGCTCCACCTCGGCAAGCCGTTCGAAGTGACGCGCACCGGCAAGGTCGGGAACCATATGGTGATGATGCCGCATCTCGGCGTCGTGCTGCAGCTTGACGACTGGCTGGCGCTGGCCGAGCGCCTGCAGCAGAAGGGCGTTGCTTTCGACATCCCGCCAGTGGTGCGCTTCGAAGGAGAGCCGGGCGAGCAGCGCACGATGTTCTTCTTCGATCCGAGTGGCAACCCAATCGAAGTCAAGGGTTTCAAGGATTTCGACGGTTTGTTTGCCAGCTGAGCAATGTGAAGAGAATACCGGGCAGATTGACGATCTGCCCGGCTTGTCCCGTTGATCAATTCTCCGGGCCGGGAAGCCGTATCAGAACATGCTCGGCGACCGGGTGAGCAGTTCGTTGCCGCTCCCACCGATAATGAGGATGTCCTCGTAGAAGGCCGCGCCGACGCCGTCCAGCGACAGGAAAGCCTCGACGCCGAACACCATGTTCTCCTCGACGATGTCCTGCGGCGTCGACATGCTGGTGGAAATGCGCGGCAGTTCGAAGCCGAGCCCGATGCCGTGGCCGTAGAACGGAAAGTTCTTCATGATCGCGGAGATCGAGCCACCGAACGCGGCCGTCATGCGATCGCCTTCGGCCGCTACATCCAGCAGCCTGACACCGGGGCGCAGCATGTCGGAGAGACGGTGGACGATGCCGCTGGTAGCATCGATCAAGCGTCGTTGCTCGGAATTTGCGTTGCCGCGGACGGCAGTGCGGCCCGGATCGAGATAATAGCCCTGATAGAGCGGGCCGTGCAGCGTTCCGGTGACGATATCTCCGACAGCGGGTGTATCGGCGCTATATCCGGTCAATGGGAAACGCTGGTCGAAACCGAGGGTTTCGCCGTGATTGGTGCCGATCATCTGGATGCGTCCGCCGCGCCGCACCGTTTCCCGCGCCGCTTCGCCCGCTGCTTCGCGCTCCGACATGCCGCTGACCAGGCTCTGCATCAGGACGGTCATGCCGGCGGTCGCCGTTTCGCCGGCAATGCGATAACAGTCGAGCTCCCGGGCGCTCTTGATGCGCCGCACCGAACGCACGAGATCGTCTGCCGGAACCCAGTCGATATCAGGGGCCACCGTTTCCAGCTGGCGGTAATATTTTACCGGAATGAAATTGGTGCCGACCAGCGCCACGCGTCCCTTGATGCCGCGCGCCACCAGAGCCTTCGCGACGCTTTCAAACGGATGGTTGCTGCAATGAACGTCGTCGACCGAAACAAGGTCGCGCCGGACTTCCGGCTCGTCGATGTGCAATTGGGGTGCGTGGCCGTGCTGTAGAATGACTCCGGCAAACGACCGTGCGGTCCATATGGCCGAGTCCATGCCGCTGCTGATCGCATAGTGATTGGAGAGATAGAGAACATCGCCGCAATTGTCGGTGGTGCCTCCGGCCCGTGAAAACACCACGGCGGTCTCGAACCCGCGTGCTTTCAGTTCGCGGTGCAGGCGATCCCAGCGTTGCTCATATTCATCGATCGGGAAATAACGATCCATCACTCGCTCCAGATGCAGCGGCTGGCGCCAACGAGATTGTCGTCGGCGTGCAGTCACAGAGAAAGGGCCAGAGACTGGCCTGTTGAATTTCGGTACACCGACAGTATTCTTGCGTCAACCGGATGCAGGCATCGTGATGATGCCGTTGCGAGATGCCTGCTGATATTCGCATCGTATGCACGAAAAGAACGCCAATGTTGCCCAATTTACGATCAACATGTCTGTTTTATATGCTTAAATTCTTGAATTCACTACTTGAATTCCATTGGTATACTGAATAGGCTTGGTGAAACTGAAGACATGCGAGTTCGATCACCTGCCGATGCCTTCCGGATCTGGCGCAGTTCGTACCCGAGAAAACAAGTTGGAATGAATTTGGAAACACAGGCTGTACCCGCAAGTCAGGGACGCGCATTTCGGATGAAGGCCGGGCAATTCGCCCGCATCGCCAATATCCACGGGAATCAGGTCGTCGATACCTGGGCGCTTTCCGAAAGCGATCCTTTCGAGGTCTCGTCGATGGATCACACCCGCTCGGTCAACAGCAACATCTTCTTCACCGAGGGCATGAGCGTCCAGAGTTCGCGCCGGCGTTCCATGCTGACTATGGTGGCCGACAGTGCCGGGGTTCGGCATGACACATTGCTATGCCCTTGCAGCAAGGAACTCTATCAGGAACTCGGATGCGCTGAATATCACCGCAGCTGCACCGACAATTTCCACGAAGCGCTGGCGCAGGCGAATGGCGTGCTTGGCTTCACGCCAGCCTCCCTCAACCTGTTCATGAATGTTCCTGTCGGGCCGGACGGAACCGTGGATCGCGTGCCGCCGGCAACGGCTGCCGGCGATTATGTGGTGGTGCGGGCGGACATGGATCTCGTCCTCGTGCTGTCAGCCTGTCCACAGGACATCACGCCGATCAACGGCGCTTCCCGCGCGCCGAAGGATGTTGCCGTGTGCATCACCAACGCGTTCCCATTGGAGGAAACCCAATGAGCGACCCGCTTCTGAAGCTGCGCGAAATCCGTAAGAGCTTTGGTGACAACGAGGTGCTCAAGGGCGTTTCGCTCGATGTTGCGGCAGGCGAGGTCGTATCGATCATCGGCGCCAGCGGTTCGGGCAAGAGCACGTTTCTGCGCTCGATCAACGCACTGGAAATGCCGCAATCGGGATTCATGGAGTTCGAGGGCCTGTCTTTCGATTTTCGCCCGGATTCGCGCTTCTTCCCGACGCCGGTACAATTGCAGTCGCTGCGTGCCCGCGTCGGCATGGTGTTTCAGAGTTACAATCTCTGGCCGCACATGACGGTGCTCGAAAACGTCACCCATGCGCCGACAAAGTTATTGAAGCTGCCGCGGGCGCGAGCCGTTGAGGAAGCGGAAGCGCTTCTGTCGCGGATAGGGCTTTTCGAAAAGCGCCATAGCTACCCCGCGCGGCTTTCCGGCGGCCAGCAGCAGCGTGTGGCAATTGCCCGGGCGTTGGCGATGAAGCCGCGATTGATGCTGTTCGACGAAGTGACTTCTGCGCTCGACCCGGAACTGGTGCACGAAGTGCTGGTGCTGATGGCCTCACTTGCCTCGGAAGGCATGACGATGCTGCTGGTGACGCACGAAATTGCCTTTGCCCGCGATGTCTCGTCGCGGGTGCTGTTCTTCGACAAGGGCGTAGTCGCCGAACAGGGTTCGCCGGACATTCTGCGGCATCCTGAAAGTGAAAGGCTGCAACAATTCCTGCACCGCATCCTGCATGACAAGGTCGGTCATGCCATTTCCAACGACAGCGGACAGGGAACGCGGGCGTGATGGTAAATTTCTTCGACGAGATCAAGATTTACGGCCCCGGATTTCTGGAAGCCTCCTGGACTGTGTTCGGCATCACCATCCTTACCATCGCCGTCAGCTGGGTCTGCGGCCTGGTGGCAGCGCTGGCGCAGCGTTCCGACTGGAGGGCCGTGCGCATGGCCGCCGGCTTCTACATCTGGTTCATTCGCGGCACGCCGACCCTGATCCAGGTGTTCCTCATCTATTTCGGCCTGCCGCAGCTCGGCATCCGGCTTTCCCCGTTCACGGCAGGCGTCATCGCGCTTGGTATCAACAGCGGTGCCTATGTCGCCGAGATCGTTCGTGGCGGCCTGACGGCGATCCAGCGCGGGCAGACGGAATCGGCACTCGCCCTCGGGTTCAACCCGGCGGAAACAATGCGCACAATCATCCTGCCGCAGGTTTTTCGCATCATCCTGCCCTCGATCACCAATGAGGCGATCTCGACACTAAAAAACACCTCGCTTCTGTCGACCATCACCGTCGTGGAACTGACGCTCTATGCGCAGACCCTGATCGCTTCGACCTTCCGGCCCTTCGAATTCTATATCGCGGTCGCGGTCATCTATCTGGTGTTGACCACGATCCTCACCTTCGTCGCCTCGTGGCTGGAACGCCGTTATGCCAACCTGGGGTGATCCGGGTGATACTCGTCCTCGCCTCCCGACGATCCATCTCGCGGCGTTGAACATTACCGACATAAAAGACTGCGAACGACATAATTCTCCATCAATAATAAAGGGAACTGAAACATGAAACTGAAGTCCTTGCTCGTGGCCGCTGTCGCCTTTGCCGGCCTCGCCATCAATTCCATCGCCAATGCTGCCGACCTCGAACTGCTGGAGTCCGGCAAGCTGATGGTTGCCACCGAAGGTACCTACGCTCCGTTCAGCATGCGTGCGCCGGACGGCAAGCTCGACGGTCTGGAAATCCGCGTGATGCAGGAGGTCGCCAAGCGCCTGAAACTCGAATACACGCCTGTTCTGATCAAGTGGGATTCGCTGCTCGTCGGTCTTCAGGCTGACCAGTACGATGTCATCAGCGCCGCGATGGACATCACCGAAGCACGCCAGAAACAGGTGACCTTCTCAAATGGCTGGCTTGAATCCGGTGGCCGCGTGGTTACCGCCAAGGACAGCAAGATTGCGAGCGCTGCGGACATCAAGGGCCAGACCGTTGGCGCACTCGTCGCTTCCAGCTGGACAAAGATCGCCGAGGACAAGGGCGCTACGGTCAAGGGCTACAAGGCCGAATCCGATGCCATGCAGGACCTCGTCAATGGCAATGTCGATGCGGTCATCACCGATTCGATCGCGGCTGCCTATGCCATCGAGTCGGCCAACATGCCACTCAAGATGACCGACGATTATGTCAGCCACGTGCAGAAGGGTTTCGCCTTCAAGATGGGCAAGCCGAACCTCGTCGAAGCGGTCAACAAGGCGCTCGCGGACATGAATGCCGACGGCACCTATGCCAAACTCACCAGCACTCTCGTCGGCTTTGATCCGGCTCCGAAGGAGCCGATCAAGACGATCAAGTAACCCGGCGACCTAACGGAATGCGGCAAGGGCGCACCGCCATGGTGTGCCCTTGCGGCTCGGTACTGGCCATCGTCCAGCGGGAACTTTTCCTTTTGCCTAGGCTTGAAATCGGCATAGGCTTTCTGATCGCGCAACATCGGGAGGGTAAGCGTGATGGGCGACAAGACGTTGGACGAAGCCGATGACATTGCCGGTGCCGAGCCGCCGGCTGCGACACCGAAGCTCCTTTCAGGTGGCAATCCCCAGATTGCCAAGGGATACGGCGATGCGCCGGTGCGGGCCTATATCGCGGCCATGCCGGGCTGGAAGAGTGCGGTCGGGAGCCGTACCGACGCATTGATCGAAGGCATTGTTCCCGGTGTGCGCAAGGCCGTGAAGTGGAACTCGCCCTTTTACGGGATGGAGGACGACTTCTGGTTCCTAAGCCTTCATTGTTTTACGAAATATATCAAAGTTACCTTCCTCAACGGCGCATCGTTGCAGCCTCTGCCGCCCGGTGCGTCCAAGCATCCGAAAGTTCGTTACCTCGATATCCATGAAGGTGCGTTCGACGAAACGCAGTTCTCCGACTGGGTGAAGCAGGCGAGCCGGTTGCCCGGCGAAAAGATGTGAGCGGCTCGGGCCAAGTTGCCCGGCGGAATTTTGCCCGGCCATGATCCGTGAAATGCGGCAGGCGAATCAAGCGCTCCTTTCCGCCCCCCTTAAAAACCTTGGTGCACCGTGGATGATGAGAAATCGCGGGTGCCTCGATACAGTTTTTCCCTCTTGAAGAAAAACCGGCCGGTCAGGCGGATTTCTGTTTACTTTTGCCGAAGTTACACGACATCACGCTGTTTGAATTCGCTGTAAGGCCTTTCGCAAACTTCGGAGGATGAGATGAAAGCACTGGTGCTGGAAGAAAAAGGAAAGCTCGCGCTCAGGGAGTTCGACATTCCCGGCAAGCTCGGACCGAAGGATGTGCGCATCCGCACCCATACGGTCGGGATTTGCGGTTCGGACGTCCATTATTATACGCATGGCAAAATCGGCCATTTCGTCGTGAAAGCGCCGATGGTGCTGGGCCATGAAGCTTCCGGAACAGTGATCGAAACCGGTGCCGAGGTGACGCATCTGAAGGCGGGCGACCGCGTCTGCATGGAGCCGGGCATTCCCGACCCGACATCGCGCGCTTCAAAGCTTGGTATATACAATGTCGATCCGGCCGTCAGCTTCTGGGCGACACCGCCCGTCCATGGTTGCCTGACGCCGGAAGTCATTCATCCCGCCGCCTTTACATACAAGTTGCCCGACAACGTTTCCTTTGCCGAAGGCGCCATGGTCGAACCCTTTGCCATCGGCATGCAGGCGGCGCTCCGGGCGCGTATCCAGCCCGGCGATGTCGCAGTGGTGACGGGCGCTGGCCCGATCGGCATGATGGTTGCGCTGGCCGCACTGGCGGGCGGTTGCGCAAAGGTGATCGTTGCCGATCTTGCCCAGCCGAAGCTTGATATCATTGCCGCTTATGACGGTATCGAAACCGTCAACATCCGTGAACGGGACCTGTCGCAAGCCGTGGCTGATGCGACGGACGGCTGGGGCTGCGATGTCGTTTTCGAATGCTCGGGCGCTGCACCCGCCGTGCTCGGCATGGCGAAACTGGCGCGGCCCGGCGGCGCGATCGTCCTCGTTGGCATGCCTGTCGATCCGGTGCCGGTCGATATCGTCGGCCTGCAGGCAAAAGAGCTGCGGGTGGAGACGGTTTTCCGCTATGCCAATGTTTATGATCGTGCGGTCGCTCTCATCGCGTCCGGCAAGGTCGATCTGAAACCGCTGATTTCCGCAAGCATTCCCTTCGAAGACAGCATCGCCGGTTTTGACCGTGCGGTAGAGGCAAGGGAAACGGACGTGAAACTGCAGATTCTGATGCCGCAATAAGCCCTTCCGGCCGATCGCCTGCCGATGCAGGAGCGGCAGATACCCCTCGGAAAAGTATAAGCGCAACCTGCCGGTGATCGACAGGTTGCGCTCTCAAAAATCATCAATTCACTTTTTGAGATGCGTGTTTTCTGGGCGTATGACGCTCATCTGCGCAAAATAATCGGCGTAACCGCAGGCTTTGTTATCCGCCCATGCGTGCCACTCTTCAATTTCTGACAAAAAACAGTCAAAAAAGTATCGGCAATTTCCCCGGCATGAGGTGGAAGTAAATGCGCGGTAAGCCGTATGCTCCCTATCAACGCCTGGGACGAGCCATAGAGGAATGGCCTCGCTCCGCGAATACGGCGGACGTGACCGGTGGGAGGAACATCGATGCAGCCCGATCTGGAACTGGTACATATCCGCAAGGGCGAATCTTTCGCCGCCTGGCGGCATGGCTATCCGTTCCGCACGGTGCGTTGGCATTACCATCCCGAATATGAAATTCATCTGGTTGTGGCGACGTCAGGCACGTTTTACATCGGCGATTTCGTCGGTCGTTTCGGCCCAGGCCAGCTTATCATGACTGGTCCCAATCTCCCCCAGAACTGGATTAGCGAAATCGAGCCGGACGAGATCGTGCCCACGCGTTCTCTCGTCATCCAGTTTCCAGAAGCTTTTATCGAGGATGCCTGCACGTCCATGTCCGAGATGGAGGTGGTGCGAGCCCTGCTGGACCGCAGCCGCCGCGGCATTCTGTTTGACGATGAGACGAGCGACCGTGTTCGCCCGCTGATGCTGCGGTTGATTGAGGCGCAGGGGTTGAGACGGCTTGCGCTTTTCTGGGAAATTCTCGACCTGCTCACCAACGCTCCGGCCCCTGAGGTGCTGGCAAGCCTGAGTTACGAGCTTGATCTGGCGGGGATCGGCGACAGTGGCATCAACCGCGCCCTGTCGCATCTGCGCCAGCACCTGACCGAACAGGTCGAGGAAATCGATCTGGCCGACATGGTCGGCCAGAGCCCCAGTGCCTTTTCCCGTGCCTTCAAGCGCCATACGGGAACGACTTTGGTGCGCTATCGCAATCAACTGCGTATCGATCTGGCCTGCCAGATGCTTCTGGTGGATCAGGACGTGAAGGTGGCGGAAGTCTGCTACGACGTGGGCTTTTCAAACCTTTCGAATTTCAACAGGCATTTCCTGAAACTGAAGGGAATGTCGCCATCGAGGTTCCGGACCATATTCGCGGCCCAGAAGGCAGCGGTCATGGCCGATTAAACCAAAGATACATCGCGGATTTTTCACCAATTCGGGCAGAGGACTGTCCGGAAACGGGCTCTTATTGCCCAGATTTCCAAACGGGAGGAAGTTACAATGAAAACGAAATCGAAATTGCTGATGGCGACAGCCGCAATCGCCATGATGGCCGCTCCGGCGCTGGCGCAGGAAAAGCTGAAGATCGGCATGACGTTCCAGGAGCTTAACAACCCCTATTTCGTGTCGATGCAGGAAGCGCTGAAGGAAGCTGCCGCAAGCATCGGCGCCGAGGTGATCGTGACCGATGCTGGCCACGATGTGGCAAAGCAGATTTCCGACGTTGAAGACATGCTGCAGCAGAAGATCGATATCCTGCTTCTGAACCCGACCGACAGCGCCGGCATCGAGGCGGCCGTGCATGCCGCCAAGGCGGCCGGTGTGACTGTTGTTGCCGTTGACGCCAACGCCAACGGTCCGGTCGATACCTTCGTCGGTTCCAAGAACCGTGACGCGGGTTACAAGTCGTGCAAATATCTCGGTGAAGCCATTGGCGGCAAGGGTGAGGTCGCGATCCTCGACGGTATTCCTGTCGTGCCGATCCTCCAGCGCGTCGAAGGCTGCAAGGCAGCGCTTGCCGAATTTGCCGACATCAAGCTTGTCGACACGCAGAATGGCCGCCAGGATCGCTCCGTTGCTCTCGGCGTTGTCGAAAACATGATCCAGTCCCGTCCGAACCTCGCCGGCATCTTCTCGGTGAATGATGGCGGTGCCATGGGCGCGCTGGCCGCAATCCAGGGCTCGGGCAAGGACATCAAGCTGACTTCGGTTGACGGCGCTCCGGAAGCGGTGAAGGCGATTGCCGATGGTACGCCCTTCATCGAGACGACCGCGCAGTTCCCGCGCGATCAGGTGCGCGTCGGTCTTGCCATGGCGCTTGCCCAGAAGTGGGGCGCCCGTGTCGTTCCGAAGGAAGTGCCGATCGACGTCATGGTCGTTGATAGCAAGAACGCCGGCGATTTCAGCTGGTAAGAATTCCTCCCCAGGTCCCGTCCCCGCCTTGTGCGGGGGCGGGATATGTCCCGACTATCGAGGAGGGTGAAATGCTGGAACTGAATGGAATAAGAAAAAGCTTCGGCAAGATCGAGGTCCTGCGTGGCGTTAACCTGCAAGCGCGCCCCGGCGAGGTGCATGCGCTTCTGGGAGAGAACGGCGCCGGCAAGTCTACATTGATGAAGATCCTGTGCGGCATTTTGCAACCGTCGGAAGGCACGATCCGCATCGACGGAACGGATCGCCGTTTCGCCAATTATGACGAGGCGATCGCCGCCGGTATCGGCATCGTGTTTCAGGAATTCAGCCTGATCCCCTATCTCGATGCGGTCGAAAACATGTTTCTTGCCCGCGAAATTCGTGGGCCGCTGCGCCTGTTGAACAAAGGCGCCATGCGCAAGCGGGCAGCCGAGATCATGAGCCGTCTGGCCGTGGACGTTCCGCTCGACGTTCCCGTGCACCGCCTTTCTGTCGCCCAGCAGCAATTCGTGGAAATCGCCAAGGCGCTTTCGCTCGATGCCCGCATTCTCGTTCTCGATGAGCCGACGGCGACGCTCACTCCGTCCGAGACCGAGCATCTTTTCAAGGTCATGCGCGAGCTGCGGCGTCAGGGCGTTGCGATCATCTTCATTTCCCATCACCTCGAGGAAATATTCGAGATCTGCGACCGCATCACCGTGCTGCGCGATGGCGAACTCATCGGTTCCTGCCTGACCTCGGAGGTCGATAATGACCGTCTGGTGGAGATGATGGTTGGCCGGCGCATCGAGGCCAGCTTTCCACCGAAACCTGACATCGATGTCTCCGCGCGCAAGGTGATCGAGGTTGAAGAGCTTCAACTGAAAAAAGGCGGCCCGATCTCGCACTTTTTCCTGCGGGAAGGCGAAATACTCGGCTTTGCCGGTCTTGTCGGTTCGGGACGCACGGAGACGGCGCTCGCCATGCTCGGCGCGCATTCCGCCTCTCGTCGCAAGCTCAGGGTGGATGGTGTGGAAACGCGGTTTTCCGGACCGGACGAGGCTTTGGCGCGCGGCATCGGCCTGCTGCCGGAAAGCCGCAAGGAGGAGGGGCTGATTACAAGCTTCTCCATCCTGCAGAACATTTCCCTCAACAATTATCGCAAGTACCCCAAGGCTCACTGGTTCATCGACCTGAAAAAAGAGCTGGAGCACACCACAAAAGCCATGGCGCAGGTGCAGGTCAAGGCGCAGGGACCCTATGCCAGGGTGGATACGTTGTCCGGCGGCAACCAGCAGAAGATCGTCATCGCCCGCTGGCTGAACCACGACATGCGCGTTCTGATCTTCGATGAGCCGACACGCGGCATCGATGTCGGCGCAAAAGCGGAAATCTACGCGCTGATGCGCGAATTCGCCGCCAAGGGCTATTCGATCATCATGATCTCCTCGGAACTGCCGGAAGTGATCGGCATGTCGGATCGCGTCTGCGTATTCCGTTCCGGCGGCATCGTCGCCACCGTCGAGGGCGCGGATATCAATTCTGAAACAATAATGACAAATGCCACCACCGGGAGGGTTGAACATGTCGCTTGATGCAAATACCGGCGTTGCCGCGAAAACGAGCGGTTTTGGTCTGGGCAGCGTGCTGCGCTCACCGCTGGCCCTGCCTTTGGCGGGCCTGATTGTCGTATCGATCCTGATGGGGCTTGCGAGCGACAATTTCTTCAGCGTGAACAACATCATGAACGTGCTGCGACAGGTTTCCGTCGTCGGCATTCTGGCCGTCGGCATGACATTCGTCATCCTGACCGGCGGCATCGATCTGTCGGTCGGTGCGGTCATGGCGCTGGTTGGCACATTATCGGCCGGCCTGATGGTGAATACCGGCCTGCCTGCCGCGCTCGCCTTGCCGGCGGGGCTGTTCATCGGACTGGGCATTGGTATCTTCAACGGCGCGCTTGTCGCCTGGGGCAAGATGCCGGCCATCATCGTCACGCTTGCAACCATGGGCATGGCGCGCGGCCTCGGCCTCATCTATTCCGGCGGCTATCCGGTCAGCGGCATTCCCAGCTGGATTTCCTGGTTCGGCGTTGGCCGTATCGGCGTCGTTCCGGTGCCTGTTATCATCATGGTGGTGATTTATGCCGTGGCCTGGGTGCTTTTGCAGCGCACGGCCTTCGGCCGCCACGTCTACGCGCTCGGCGGCAACGAGCTGGCGGCGCGCCTTTCCGGCGTCAAGACCCGGCGCGTCAAGCTTGCCGTTTATGGCATCTCGGGCGTGACGGCAGCCCTTGCCGCCCTCATCCTGACCGGCCGGCTGATGAGCGGCCAGCCCAATGCGGGTGTCGGCTTCGAGCTGGACGCCATCGCGGCCGTCGTTCTCGGCGGCACGGCGATTGCGGGGGGCAGGGGCCTGATCCTCGGCACGCTTATCGGCGCGGTGCTGCTCGGCATCCTCAATAACGGTCTCAATCTCGTGGGTATCAACCCGTATCTGCAGGACGTCATCAAGGGCGCCATCATCCTGCTTGCCATCTATATCGGGCGCGAATGGCGCTGAGCCGGCTCAAAACATCTTTAAAAACGCAGGAGAATTAAATGTCTGAATCGCTGCAAGGCAAGATTGCGGTCATCACCGGCGCCGCATCCGGTATCGGTCTCGCCACCACCGAGGCGCTGCTGGAAAACGGCGCGACCGTGGTGATGGTCGACTGGAACGAGAAAGCCTTGAATGAACTTGCCGGCAAACTCGGTAAGCGCGCCATCCCGCAGGTCACCAACCTGCTGGATGCGGATAGCTGCAACGCCATGATCCCGGAAATCCTGAAGAAGGTCGACCACATCGACATTCTCTACTGCAATGCCGGCACCTATATCGGCGGCGACCTCACCGAGACGACGCCCGAAGCCATCGACAAGATGTTGAACCTCAACGTCAATGCCGTGATGAAGAACGTACAAGCCGTCGTGCCGCACATGTCGGAGCGCAAGACCGGTGACATCATTGTCACCTGCTCGATCGCCGGACATTTCCCGACCTATTGGGAGCCGGTCTATTCGGGTTCGAAATGGGCGATCACCAGCTTCGTACAGGGCATGCGCCGCCAGATGATCCCGCATGGTGTGCGCGTCGGACAGGTCTCTCCCGGTCCGGTTGTTTCTGCACTTCTGGCAGACTGGCCGGAGGAAAATCTCCGCAAGGCGAAGGAATCGGGTAGCCTCATCGATGCGAGTGAAGTGGCGGATGCGGTGGTCTATATGCTGACCCGCAAGCGCACCGTCACCATCCGCGACATGCTGGTACTACCCACCAATTTCGACCGCGTATAATCGCCTGTCGCAAGGAGTATATCGAAAATGGCTTCCTACCTGATTGGCGTCGATGTCGGGACCGGCTCCGCACGCGCCGGTGTCTTCGATGTGGCGGGCAAGCTTCTGGCCACCGCCAAGCGCTCGATCACGATGCACCGCGAGGATGGCGGCATTGCCGAACAATCGAGCGATGAGGTCTGGAAAGCCGTTTGCGACAGCGTGCGGGAAAGTGTCTCGCACGCCGGCATCGATCCGGCAGCCGTAGCTGGCATCGGTTTTGATGCCACCTGCTCGCTCGTGGTGCGCGGGCCTGATAATGAGACCTTGCCGGTTGGCGCACCGGATCATCCAGAGCGCG
This sequence comes from Rhizobium sp. GR12, assembly GCF_036596185.1. Taxonomy (NCBI): domain Bacteria; kingdom Pseudomonadati; phylum Pseudomonadota; class Alphaproteobacteria; order Hyphomicrobiales; family Rhizobiaceae; genus Rhizobium; species Rhizobium sp. GR12. The sequence goes on from NZ_JASXTH010000012.1 coordinate 99,603, forward strand.
ACATCATCGTCTGGATGGATCACCGGGCCGTCGAACAGGCGGAACGGATCAATGCGGGCGAACATGCTGTTCTCAAATATGTCGGCGGCCGGATTTCCCCGGAAATGCAGACGCCGAAGCTGCTATGGCTTCGCGAAAACAGGCCGGACATCTATGCGTGTACAGAACACTTCTTCGACCTGACCGACTTCCTCACCTGGAAAGCCACTGGCGCACTCGATCGCTCCGCATGCACGGTAACCTGCAAATGGACCTATCTCGCCCATGAAGAGCGTTGGGACGCGGATTATTTCAGCGCCATTGGGCTTGGCGATCTGGCGGAGCAAGGTTTTCGCCGCATCGGTGAAAGCGTCGTCCATCCCGGCACGGCGTTAGGCGAAGGATTGACGGACGAAGCCGCAAAAGCCATGGGGCTGGTTGCAGGAACCGCCGTTGCCGCCGGTCTGATCGACGCCCACGCCGGCGGTGTGGGGACAGTGGCTGCGGGCGGCGACGCCTCGCGATGCCTTGGTTATGTCTTCGGCACTTCTTCGTGCACCATGACGACCACTGCCAAACCCGCTTTCGTGCCGGGTGTCTGGGGTCCCTATTATTCCGCCATGGTTCCCGGCGTATGGCTCAATGAGGGTGGTCAATCCGCCGCCGGTGCCGCCATCGATTATCTGGTGCAATTGCACCCGGCCTTTGCCGAGGCGAAAGCGCTTTCCGAAAGAGAAGGCAAATCATTGCCCGCATGGCTGGCCGACCGCGCGCTGGCATCGGTCGCATCCCCTTCCGCAGCCGTGCGGATTGCCGATAATTTTCATGTTGTGCCGGAATTCCTCGGCAACCGCGCGCCCTTCGCCGATCCCCATGCGCGGGCCGTCATCGCCGGTTACGGCACCGAGACGGGTGTGGATTCCCTTGTCGCACTTTATGTGGCGGGGCTTCTCGGCCTGGGTTACGGGCTTCGCCAGATCATCGAGACGCAGGCGCGCCATGGCGCTCCGGTGGAAACGATCAGTGTCAGCGGCGGAGCGGGCGCCCATCCGCTTGCCAGACAGTTGCTGGCGGATGCAACGGGATTTCCCGTGGAACTGAGCGAATGCGAGGAGCCTGTGCTGCTCGGATCGGCGATGCTCGGCGCGGTTGCCGCCGGGACCTATCCCGACCTGATTTCCGCCATGCCCGCCATGTCGCGTATCGCCAAATGCTCCATGCCGGACGCCGCGTTCCAGCAGGCGCACCAGTCTCGGTACGAAGCGTTTCTGGCGTTGCAAAATGCGGCACGCGCCATTCGTTCCGCAAACCATTCCTGAAGCGCCACAAGCCTATATCGTCCGGCCGCCATGGCCGCAAAATAAAGAGGATTCCATGCAGTTTTCCGGAAAATCCGTCATCATCACCGGCGCAGGAAAGGGTATTGGCCGTGCCTGCGCCATCCTGATGGCTGCACGCGGCGCTGAAGTCGTGGCAATCAGCCGGACCCAGTCCGACCTCGACAGCCTGAAAAGCGAAATCGGCGGCCGCTCGATCCGCGTCGATCTCGCCGATGTTGCTGCAACGCGGGCGGCGATGGCGCAGGCGGGTCCGTGCGACTTTCTGATCAACAGCGCGGGCGTCAATGTGCTCGAAAGCGTGCTTGATATGAGCGACGAAGGTTATGAGGCCGTGTTGGGCATCAACCTGCGCGCCGCTCTCGTCACATGCCAGGAATTCGCCCGCGCCCGTATCGCAAAAGGCGGCGGCGGTGCAATCGTCAACATCACCTCGATTGCCGGTCATCGCGGCTTTCAGGATCATCTCTGCTACGCCGCCTCGAAGGCCGGGCTGGAAGGGGCAACCCGTGTCCTCGCCAAAGAACTCGGACCGCACGGCATTCGCGTCAACGCTGTCGCGCCGACCATCACGCTTACCGAACTGGCTGCGGAAGCATGGAACGATCCCGCGAAAAGCGAACCGATGATGGTCCGCCATCCGCTCAGGCGGTTCGCTGAGGCCGAGGATGTGGCGCAGAGCATCGCACTGCTTCTGTCGGATGATAGCGGTATGATTTCCGGGGCGGTGTTGCCTATCGACGGCGGGTTCCTCGCCGTCTGACGGGAGTTTGTCCCGCAACCTTCGCCGATAAAATACGAAAACCTCTCCTCCATAAATCCTCGAGCAAGCCAAGGCCGAATGGGGAGAGGTTTGTCGTTATTTTCAGTCCGGCTGTTCGCCGGGCTTTGACTGAAGATTAGTGATGGTGCTCAGGCATTTCCTTCAGCTGATCTTTCGTCCATGAGGTAACCGCGTGGACATCGCCGTCCTCGTCCCGCATGAAATCGAGATCGCTGAGCGGGACGGCGACAGGTTTTGCGCCGATGCCGAGAAAACCGCCGACGTCGATGATCGCAGTGCTGCCAGACCCGACGCCATGGACATGATCGACCTTGCCGACCTTGTGGTCATCTGCGCCATAAACGGTCGCACCTTCCAGCACGGATGGGGTCAGTTCCGTTTCGACGAGGCGTACATGATTGGTGTGATCCACTGTTTTTCCTCCTGCTAGGGTTACAGGACAGGAACTCCTCCAATGCGAAACCGTTCCATCGCTCGCCGCATGACCTTGCGAAAAACTGGCTATCCGGAAACAAATTGACCGGTATGACATCGAGCAGACAATCAGTTAAAAATCGCGCTTGAAAAGAATGAACGCGTGTGCAATATGAACGCGTGTTCAATCATTTGAGAGATGGTTATTTCGCATGGACCTGATGCCTGATCCGGATACGTTGGCAGCCCGTGCCGAACTGTGCCGCAGCGTTATTCTTTCCGCCGGCGAACTGGTGCTGAAAGGCTTCCAGGGCGAGGCGACACGCAGCTTCTCGATGAAGGGTCCGCAGGACTTTCTGACGGTGACGGATGCGGCCTCTGAAGCGCATATTCGCGGCGCGATCTCGGCTTGCTTTCCCGAGGACAGTTTTTTCGGCGAGGAGGGCGGCGGAGTGATCGGCGACCGCGTCTGGGTCGTTGACCCTGTGGACGGCACCGCGAATTTTGCCCGCGGCATTCCGCATTTCTGCATCTCCATCGCCTATGTCGAAAACGGGCAAACCGAAATCGGCGCGATCTATAATCCGGCTCTAGGCGAACTTTATTTCGCCCGGCGCGGCGAGGGGGCGACGCGCAACGGACAGCCTATCTGGGTTGCGCAGACGGAGCGTTTTGATGCGGCCTCAATCGAAATGGGCTGGTCTACCCGTATCGCGAATGCCATCTATCTCGATGTTGTCAAAAACCTGCTCGATATGGGCACCAATGTGCGCCGTGCCGGTTCTGGTGCGTTGGCACTTGCCTACGTGGCCGATGGCCGCTCCGATGCCTATCTCGAATTGCACATGAATTCATGGGATTGTCTTGCGGGACTGCTACTCGTCAGCGAAGCTGGAGGCGACGTTTGCCCTTTCCTGGAAATTGGTAGTCTTGAAGACGGCGGACCGGTGCTGGCCGCGGCCGGTGGCGTTGCGAGCGGCGTCAGCCAGGCATCGAAGATACCTTTGGCGAAGCGGCAGCCGTCGGATCGGCAGCGCGCCATATCGGCCTGAATTTAGGCGAGCGCCCGTCCGTAAAGGGCGCTTGGTGCATGTGGAGGAATGACATGGATGGACCCGTTTATGCCCGGCCCGCGATGAGCCTGATTGCTGAAGGGCTCGGCCCGCATAACGTCGCGCTCTATATCGGCGGCAGCGATGGTGCGAGCGACCTCGGGCTCCTGCGCCGGCACGGCATCACCACCGTCGTCAATTGCGCCGTCAATCTGGATATCAATCTCGTTCAGGCGGTGGCCGAAGAGGGTGACAGGCGTGCCGTGGGCTATGGCGATATCCGTTATTACAAGCTCGGTCTTATCGATGGCGAAGGCAGCCCGGACACGATGATGCTGGGAGCTTATTATATTCTCGACGGCGCGTTGCGGCAGACCATGCCGAAGCGCGAAACCTATCCGTTCCCCGACGGTGGCAATGTACTCGTCAATTGCCGCAGCGGTCGCAGCCGCTCGGTCTCGCTGGTGGCGCTTTTCCTGCACAAGCAGCAGCCGAACCTCTATCCCACCCTCGACGATGCACTGGCCGTGATCCGCATGAAGCGGGAATTGCGGCCTGACGAATGGTTCGAGACGCCAAAACCCATGCTTTATGCTGCCGCCCGCCGTGCCTCGGAATGGATCGATATGGTCGATGGTAGAAAGACTGTCCAATCATGCTGAAACGCACGCTTCCCTCCGTCGCCGTCATTGCCGACGCCCATTTCCATGACACTGCTGCCGATTTCGGTTTTCCCGGCATAGAGGTCGATGGGGAGCGCATCACCATGCGCAGCTGGTCGGATACCCGCGAATCCACCCGGGTTTTCAACGAAAGCGCCGATGCGCTGTATGCCGCACTCGAAGAAGTGCGGAAGCGGGACATTCGCCATGTGGTGCTGCTTGGCGACTATACCGACGACGGCCAGCGCGCGACATCCGAAACGCTGAAGGGTATTCTGGAGCGTCATCGCGATGCCCACGGCACCGCCTTTTATGCGCTGCCCGGCAATCACGATATTTTCGGTCCGCGTGGCCGGCATCATACCAAGGAGTTCCTGACGGAAAACGGCAAATGCCTTTCCGTTTCGAGCGATGCGCAGCGGGCCGGTGAGCGGGTGGTAATCAGCGACCGTATGTATTGCGAAGGCTACCCCGCGGGCCTCAGGCCGATGGCGGCTTTCGGCTATTTCCGTCAGCCGGACTATCTGCATTGGGAAACACCTTTCGGGCTCTCCGATGCGGCGGAAGACCGCCTTTACGAGGTGCGTTCGCCGGACGGACGCAATGTTTATCGGCTGATGGACGCATCCTATCTGGTTGAGCCGGAGCCGGGCCTCTGGCTGCTTATGATCGACGCCAATATTTTCGAGCCGCTCGACGGCTCTTTCGAGAGGGGTGAGGAAGCGGCCTTTACCGACAGTACGTCCGGCGGCTGGAACGCACTTTTGCGCTGCAAGCCCTTTGTCATCGACTGGATTGCCGATGTGCGCGAGAGGGCGCAGGCGCGTGGTAAGACTTTGCTTGGTTTTTCCCACTATCCGGCGCTCGATCCTTTCGATGGCGCAAGCGGTGCCGAAAGTGCGCTGTTTGGCGAAACCAACGTCGTGCGCCGCACACCGCGCAAGGCGGTTGAGGATGCACTGGTTGAGGCCGGGCTTCAGGTCCATTTCAGCGGACACCTGCACGTGGAAGGCGTAACCCGGCGCGGGGAGGGGGAAACATCGCTCACCAATATCGCCGTGCCGTCTCTGGTTGCCTTTCCGCCCGCCTTCAAGATCGTCCATCCCTTGCAACACGAGATTTCCGTCGAAACGGTGGAAATGGCCGCCCTACCGCTAAACAGTCGCATTTGCCTGGGGTATGCACAGGAAACTGCACTTGCGGGCGAGGACGAGGACCGCGCATTTGCGGCCGGCAATTATGGTGATTTCCTGCTTGGCCACAAACGTGCGCTGATCAGGCATCGTTATTTCACCAAGGAATGGCCAGCCGGGATCGTGGCGGCGATTGCGGATAAAACCGTGTCCGAGGTTATCGGTCTGCTTGGTGAAAAGAGCCTTGCCTCGCGTGATGCCGGGCTGTCCTGCGATCTGCCGATGTTCGAGCTTATTGCCGACTGGTATTGCCTGCGTCAGGGCGCGAGCCTGGCGCTCGCGCATATCGAGCCTCAACGGCTTTCCCTTTATCGGGCGCTGGCGGAGCGTTTTGGCCGCGAGCCCGATCAGCACGATGGTACGGTCAAGAGCTTTATCGAAATCTTCTTCGGTGCCCTTGGACTATTTCTCGATCGCGCAGAAGGCGGTTTGCGGCATCTGCAACTCCGTCTCACACCACAACGTCAATCCATTGCGGTGTAATCCGAAGGTTTTTCGCCGCAATCGACGATGTGAACGGGGCAGATCAACGGTCCCTCGAGGGCGATTGGCGGCAAGCACGACAGGCGAGGTGATCTAGTGGAATCGGTCGTTGTCAGCATCAATCTGTTCGGTGCAGTGGCGCTGCTGCTGTTCGGGCTTGGGCAGATCAAGGATGGAATGTCGCGTGCCTTCGGCGCCAAGCTTCGCATCGGCCTAGCAGCCGGAACGCGCGGCGGGTTTCGCTCCTTCATCGCCGGCCTCGTGGCGACGATTGCCCTGCAGAGTTCGACAGCTACGGCGCTGATGGTTGCCTCCTTCGTCGAAAAAGATCTCATCGCACCCGCGATGGCGCAGATCGTGCTGCTCGGCGCCAATGTGGGTACCGCAACCACCGCGTGGATTGTTGCACTCGGTCTTGGCTGGCTGTCGCCACTGCTGATCCTTGCCGGTGTCATCTTGTTGCGTGGAAAGTCGGTGCAGCGGCAGGGTGCCGGTGCGGCCCTTGCCGGTGTGGGGCTGATGCTGCTTTCCCTGCATCTTCTTTCTGCGGCGACAGATCCCATTAGGCAGTCGCCGGCGCTTAACCTCTTCATTTCCATGCTCGGAAATGCCCGGCCGGTCGCGTTGATATTTTCTGCGGTGCTGGCCGTGCTGGCATCTTCCAGCCTTGCCATCGTCGTCCTTATCCTGTCGCTTGCGGCAAGCGGCGGCATCGAAACGAGCCTCGTCATCGTGCTGGTGCTCGGCGCCAATCTTGGCGGCGCGGTTCCGCCGGTACTGGCGACGTTGAAGGCGCCGGTGGCGGCCCGGCGGGTGGCGCTCGGCAATCTCATCGTCCGGACGACCGGCTGTGTCGCAGCCCTGCCTCTTGCCGGATACGGCGCAGCACTGCTCGAAATGTCGCCTTTCTCCCACACCAATCTTGCGGTTGATGCACATCTCCTCTTCAATCTGGCGGTCGCTGCGATAGCGTGGCCGCTGTCGCCTTTGTTGCTGCGGGTGACGACCGTGTTATTGCCGGAAAAAGAGGGCGCCGAAAGCGGCCGCAGCTATCTCGACAGTCACGATCTGAGCCAGCCGGTTGCTGCTCTTGCCGGTGCAAGCCGCGAAGTCATGCTGGTCGGAGACCTGATCGAGCGCATGCTGCGTCAGGCAAGTGAAGCCATGCGCGACAGCGATCCTTCGAAACTCAACGGTATCAGCACGCTGGAAGGTCGAGTGGATAGTATCCAGCACGCTATCAAGGTCTATGTCTCGAAGGTTAGCCAGGATGGATTGTGCCAGAAGGACCAGCGGCGCGCGATGGATATCGTCGAATATGCCATCAATCTCGAACACATCGGCGATATCATCGAAAAGGGCATACGCCCGGAAATCGCCAAGAAGATCAATCTCGGTCTCAGATTTTCCGATGACGGAAAAAGCGAGCTGGAACGTCTTTTCTCCATAACGCTCGACAATATCCGCATGGCGCAATCCGTTTTTGCCACCCGTAATGCCGACCTTGCCCGCCGGCTGGTGGAGGTGAAGGAAGATGTGCGCCGGCTGGAAAAACAGTCATCGGAGCGTCATCTCCAGCGTCTGCGCGACGGCCGGACCGACAGCATTCAGACAAGCTCCGTACATCTCGACATGCTGCGCGATCTGAAACGCATCAACGCCCATATCGCCGCCGTCGCCCATCCGATCCTCGATGAAAGCGGTCTCCTGATCGAAAGCCGGATCAAGCAGGCGGGTTAAAGCCAATTCGGCCGAGCGGCGCGTGGTTTTCCAGAGTGCTCTTCTAGCGCGCGGTGATCCGCTCTACCATTTCAACGGGCACGACCTGAAGCCGGGTCTCGGGCTCGTCGCTGTCGAGGGCGGTCAGGACCTTCTCGGTCAGTGCGTCAAAGGATTGGGCAACGGTCGTCAGCTGATAGCTTTTCCAGCCCGCTTGCGGAATATCGTCGAAACCGACGATCGACAGGTCTTCCGGAACCCGGCGACCCATTTCCAGCCTGGCCGCATCCATGAAGCCGAGTGCCAGTAGATCGGTTACGCAGAAGGCACCGTCTATCGTCTTGTCCGTCAGCAACTCGCAGCCTGCCTGATAGCCGCTGTCATAACTCGTCGGACCGCCCGACCACGGAACGACCTCGATACCCTCGATGGTCATCCGCTGGGTGAAGGCGCCGGCGCGGCGCAGCTGTGCCGGTGTCTGGCTGCCGCTGGAAACGACCGCGACCTTCCGGCATTTTGCCGCCACAAGCCGCATGGCGGCGAGATCGGCGCCGTGCGAATCGTCGCTCAGCACCATGTTGGTATCGGTCCGGTCGAGACGCTGGTTGATGAGGATGAGACGCACGCCATTGGCGATGCACTCGTCGACGATCGAGGCCGGCGGCTCGCCGGAGAGAACGACGATGGCCTGGGCGCGAAACTCGAAGAGCAGCTCAATCAGCGGCGCGATATCCTTGCGTGCATCGGCCGCGTTCAGCAGCAGGCATTGCAAGCCGCGACGCAGAAGGCCGATGCTGAGAAGATCGAGCTGCTTCGAAATGAACGGCGAGCTTAGATTGGCGCCAACCACACCGATGAGATTGGATCGGTCATTGTTGAGGCCCTGGGCCAGACGGTTGACGCGGTAGCCAAGTTCATGCGCGGCTTTCAACACCTTGCGCCGAACGGCCTTCGATACGCTGCCGCCGGGGGTGAAGGTGCGCGAAACGGCGGAGCGCGAGACCCCGGCCTTTTTCGCCACCTCTTCGGCCGTCACGAACCCTCTCGCCATTCAACTCCCCCGTTGCAAAACCGTATGTCTGATATCACAGGCCATAGCGTGCCGACTATTCCAATCGAAATATTTCACGTGCGAGGCGCTCTTGTCGAGGAAAGGCGGTTCTCGCTTTCGCCTGTAAATATATCGTCCTTTCCATTCTCATTCCGCGCGAAAAGATGATCGCTGTTGCTTTGATATAAAAATTTGCAAAACACCTTCAATAAAACCGTTTAAAAACAAATATATAAATCAATGATCGCGTGTGCATTTTTTCATTGACAAAATGCCGCTTAGGATGGATCATGCATTCCAAGGTCAAGTGTTATATGGAATATTTATTCCATATTTGCTTGCCGGCGATGTTTCCGGGAGGAGCTGGATCATCGTTGCTTGCGGGCCTCATGTGCCCGCTGCTGAAGCATTGACACATTGCTCATGTTCGACGCACGCGCCGCCTGTCCCGCAGGTTGCGCGCAGGCACATGCTTGCCGGCGTGTCGGGGCAATGTCGCGGCCATATGGGGAGGAATAATGGCTCTTTTAAGCGAATCAACGAAGGCGGAGGCACTGGGGCGTCCCCCGGCGACCGCGCCTTCGGCATGGCAGGCCTGGCGATATCGCCTCAAGGTCGCGCTCAGGGAGCCGACAACGCTGATCGGCGTGCTGACGGCGCTGCTTTTCACCTATCTGATCGTCGTTCCGATCATCTCGATCGTTCTGGATGCCGTGCGCGTCCAGTTCGGCCACGAACGGCGTCTTGGCAAGGATGTCGGTGACCTCACGCTCTATTATCTTGACAGGGCGTTCTTCTCACCTGTCGCAACGGATCTTTTCTGGCATCCGCTCTTCAACACACTCACCGTTGCCTTGGGGGCGATTGTGCTTTCGCTGGTCATCGGCACGGTGCTTGCCTGGCTTATCAGCCGCACGGATATGTTCGGTCGCCGCTGGTTCGCGACCGCACTGATCGTGCCCTACATGCTGCCCGCATGGACCTTCGCACTCGCCTGGACGACGCTGTTCAAGAACCGCACCGTTGGCGGCCAGCCCGGCTGGTTTGAAGCGATGGGGCTGACACCGCCGGACTGGGTGGCGTATGGGCGCTTCCCGATCACCATCATCCTTGCCCTGCATTACACACCTTTCGTCATCCTGCTGTTCGGCTCGGCGCTCCGCCGCTTCGACTCGCAGCTGGAGGATTCGGCCCGCATTCTCGGTGCCCGTCGGTATCAGGTGGCTATGCAAGTCATCCTGCCCTTGATGCGCCCAGCGCTGCTGTCTTCCATGGTTCTGATCTTTGCAAAGTGCCTTGGCGAATTCGGCGTACCCTATGTTCTCGGCCTTCCCGTGAAGTTCGAAGTCCTGTCGACTTCGTTGTTCCGCAGCATTGCCTCGCGCCAGACCGGTGTCGCCGGTGTCGTTGCGGCCTCAATCATGCTCATCGGCATCATCACGCTGATGATCGATGCCCGCCTGGTCCGCGAAGCCCGCCGTTTCGTGACGATCGGCTCGAAGGGGTCGATGAACCGGCAAAGCCGTCTCGGCAAAATGCGTCTTCCGGCAACGGGCTTTGCGGCCGCTGTCTTCATTCTCAGCGTCGGTCTGCCTTTGCTCACACTCGCTCTCTCGACCGTCATGAAGATGCCGGCCAAATTCACGTTTGACAATTTCACGCTCGACTACTGGATTGGCAGCAATCTCAACACGGTGGCCTTGCAGACCGGCGTTCTTCTGAGCCCCGATCTCTGGGCGGCCGCGAAAAATACGATGATGATCGTCGGCCTTGCCTCACTTACATCGGGCATCCTCGGCCTGCTGGTCGGATATGTTGTCATCCGCACGCCGGTGCGCGCCCTGTCGGTCTATCTGCGTCAGGTCACGTTCCTGCCCTATCTCGTGCCCGGCATCGCCTTTGCTGCCGCCTATCTATCCCTCTTTGCAGTTCCGCGCGGGCCGATGCCGGCGCTCTACGGCACGGTGACAATCCTTATATTGGCGCTTATCGCCGACCAGATGCCCTATGCCTCGCGTGCCGGTATCTCGGCCATGACACAGCTTGGAAAGGACCCGGAAGAAGCGGCGCAGATTGCCGGTGCAGGCTGGTTCCGCCGCATGGTCTCGATCGTCATCCCGATCCAGAAGGGATCGCTGGTGACGGGGGTTCTGCTGCCCTTCATCTCGGGCATCAAGGGCTTGAGCCTTTTCGTGATCCTCGCGGTGCCGAGCACGGATGTTCTGACCACCTATTCACTGCGGCTGGTCGATTACCACTATACGCAGGCCGCAAACGCCGTGGTGCTGATCATCGCCGGTATCGCCTATTTCGGCACTCTGTTGGCCCAGAAACTGACCCGCACAAATCTTGCAGAAGGACTTGGAAGCTGATGCCTACCATCAACCTGCGCGGGGCGCAGAAGAACTATGGCGTGAATTCCGCAAATGCGGTTTCCGATCTCGATCTCGAAATCCGCGACGGCGAGTTCATGTGCCTTCTTGGCCCTTCCGGCTGTGGCAAGACCACGACGCTTCGCATGATCGCGGGCCTTGAAAACCTCTCAGGCGGTGAAATCCGCGTCGGCGACAGGGTGATAGACTCCGTCAACGACGGCATCTTCGTGCCGCCGGAAAAGCGCGAAATGGGCCTTGTCTTCCAGAGCTACGCACTCTGGCCGCATCTTACCATCGAGCGTAACACCGACTTCGGCCTGCGCCTGCGCAAGCTGCCGAAAGCCGAGCGGGAGGCACGCGTCGAGCGCGTTATGCAGGCGCTCGACATTGCCAAGTATCGAGACCGTTATCCCTCTCAGCTTTCCGGGGGGCAACAGCAGCGTGTGGCGCTGGCCCGCATGCTTGCCGTCAATCCCGGCGTGCTTCTTCTGGATGAGCCGCTTTCCAACCTGGATGCCCGGCTGCGGCTGGAAATGCGCGCTGAGCTGAAGCGGCTGCACAAGGAGTTCAAGACCACCATCGTTTTCGTGACGCATGACCAGTGGGAGGCCATGACGCTTGCCACGACCATCGCCGTCATGAACGAGGGAACCCTTCAGCAGATGGGCACGCCGAACGATATTTACGACCGTCCGGCCAACCGCTTCGTCGCCGAATTCGTCGGCAGCCCGCCGATCAATATCCTGACCTTTGGCCAGCCCGGTGTGTCTGATATCGCCGACAATGCGGAGGCCTATTTTGCTACGCGTTATCCGCAGTTGCGCGGCATCACCTCGGTCGGCATGCGCCCGGAGGCGATGGGTTATGTCGCAAGGTCGGAGGATGTGCCGCAGGGGAGCCTGTTCGGTGAGATGACGGTGACCGGCGTGCTTCCGACAGGCGGCAGCTGGATTCTCGAATTGAGGAGCGAGAACCACACACTGTTTCTGACCACCCATGCCTTGCCGCGCGTCGACAGTGGCGACCGCGTGTGTTTCCACGTGCCGCCCGACGCCCTGCATGTCTTCGATGCCAAGGGGCAACGGATCACCGAAGCCGACGCCGTGCTGAGGAGCAGTAGCTACAACTGAAAACGACGAAAAGACTGACAATCGCTTGCTGAAGGAGGAGCAGTATGAAGCGGAAAATGACGGGCGGCCAAGGCCGTCTCCTGTGCGCAACGGCAATTCTGGCAACGCTTGGCGGCGTGGCGAAAGCGGAGGAGCCTTTCGACCTCAACGCTCTGATTGAGGCTGCAAAAAAGGAAAAACCGATCACCGTCTATGACAGTACCGGCAAGATCGTGGAAATGGCGAAGAATTTCGCTGCGAAGTATGGCCTGGGCGCGGAGGGGGCGAAGGTAAAGGCGTCCGCGCAGCTGGAGATGGTCATCCGCGAGGCACGGGCGAACAATATTCAGGGTGACGTCTCGATCATCAGCGATGCCCCGGCCGCGATGGCACAGCTCATTCCGATGGGCTTTGTCGAAAGCTGGTTGCCGCCGGATCTCGCCGGCAACATTCCACCGGAATATCAGGATCCGCTCACCGTGGTTACCAGTGCCAATGTCTGGGCCTACAATACCGAGCTTTTCGACAAATGCCCCGTATCCAACATCTGGGAACTGACCGACCCGAAGTGGAAGGGCAAGGTGGCGATGCAGGATCCGCTCGGCAAGGCATCCTATGTCGACTGGTTCAACCAGATGGCCAAGCATGGCGATGGCGAGGTGAAGGCCGCCTATAAGGCGCTTTACGGTAAGGACCTTCAAACAGCGGAGACGAGTGCGACAGCGGCTTGGGTCAAGGCGCTGGCCGCCAACGCACCGCTGCTGACCGATGCCGATGCGGCGGCTGCCGAAGCCGTTGGCACGCCCGGCCAGAAGCAGCCCTTCATGGGCCTCATCAGCTCGGCAAAGTTTCGCGACAATGCCGACAAGGGCATGAAACTAGGCCTCTGCAAGGAGCTGAAGCCGTGGATTGGCTGGCTTTATCCGGGTGTTGGCCTGATCACCAAGGGCACAGACAGCCCGAATGCGGCAAAGCTGTTTATCCACTACGTCATGACTGCCGAAGGCATCGCGCCGCAGGCGATCGACGGCAAGATGTCCACCAACAGAGACGTGAAACTACCCGCCAACGAGCCTTCCGGCATCGGCGCCGTGCTCGATCGCATTCTGCCCTACAGCATGGCCACCAGCCTGGAAGACTGGGACGCACGCGAAACCTGGCAGGACTTCTGGCGCGTGAGCTACGACAAATAAAGGGGGACGACGCAGTGAATATCATGACCAAGAAGCAATATGGTGGCGAGCAGAAGCGGCGAATGGCGGCTTCTGCACTCTCCCTCATCTTCTCGCTGGCGCTTGGCGGTGCTGCCCATGCGCAGGACGCCTTCAATCTCGATGCGCTCATCGACGCCGCGAAGAAGGAAAAACCCATCACCGTTTATGCGGTGACCGGTAAGATCGTCGATACCGCGCAGGCCTTCACCGCCAGATATGGCGTGCAGGCGAGCGGCAAGAAAGTGAACGAGGCAACGCAGGTCGAGTTGATGATCCGCGAACATCGCGCCGGCAATGTCGTCGGCGATGTCAGCGTCGCAACGGATGTCGCTTCCGCCATGGGGGAACTTCTGCCGGAAGGCATTGCCACCAGCTGGTCGCCGCCAGATATGGAAAGCGACATTCCGCAGAAGCTGCGCGATCCGCTCGTTGTCGTTTCGGATCCGCATGTGTGGACCTACAATACCGAGAAATACGACAAATGCCCTGTTACCAACATATGGCAACTGACGGAGCCGCGTTGGAAGGGCAAGCTTGCCATGCTCGATCTGTTCGACAAGCCGCTTTATGCCGACTGGTTCAACCAGATCGAAACCCATCACGATGCCGATGTCGCCAAGGCCTATGAGAACCTTTACGGCAAGAAGCTGGAAACAGGCGAAAAAAGTGCGACGGCCGCCTGGGTGAAGGCCTTTGCAGAAAACGCTCCGCTGCTGACGGATTCGAGCACGGTTGCGGATGCGGCGGGCGCTCCGGGGCAGACCGATCCCTTTTTCGTCATAACCTCGGCAGCGAAATATCGGGACAATGAGGCCAAGGGACTAAAGCTTGGTCTTTGCAGCGGTGTCAAACCGTTTTCCGGTTTCCTCTACCCAGGCTTCGGTCTGATTGCCGGGCAGACCAAAAGCCCGAATGCGGCGAAGCTTTTCCTTCACTATCTGATGACGGAAGAGGGCATTGCGCCACAGACGGTCGACGGCAAAATCTCTGGCAACAAGAAAATCGGCCTGCCGGTAGACGAACCCTCACGGGTGGCCGATCATCTCGACGAGTTGATGGCTTTCGATGCCGCGACGGCGGCCGACGATCTCGACAAGCGCGAAGGCTGGCAGGATTTCTGGCGTGTGAACTACAAAAAATAACGGCAGGGCGGCCGGGAGCCTGCCGTGCCTTTTCCTTGGGAGGGGAACGATGAAAAGAAGCAGCTTTTTACCGATGACGGCGATGGCGATCGCTATTGCTATTGCGGGCTTATCCGCAATGGGCGCTGCAGCTGAAGAAACTTTCGATCTCGATGTAATCTTGGCAGCGGCGAAGCAGGAGAAGCCGATCAATATCTACGACAGCACCGGCAAGATCGTGGAAATGGCCGACAAGTTCAGCGCCAAATACGGGCTGAAGGCGACAGGCGTGAAGGTTTCCGCCAACAGCCAGCTGGAAATGATCATTCGCGAAAGCCAGTCCGGCAACGTGCAGGGCGATGTGGTGCTGATCACCGACGCACCATCGGCGCTCGCGCAGCTTCTGCCGGCGGGATTTGTCAAGAATTACCTGCCGGACGACATGGCGGCGAAAATCCCGGCGCAGTTCCAGAACCCGCTGGCAATCTCCACCAACGCGAATGTCTGGGCCTATAATACGGAAGCCTATGACAAATGCCCGGTGACCAATATCTGGGAACTGACCGAGCCGAAATGGAAAGGCAAGGTCGCCATGGTCGATCCCTTGAGCAAGAGCACCTATACGGACTGGTTCAACCAGCTCGAAGCCCATGGCAACGAAAAAGTGGCCGCGGCCTACAAGGCACATTTCGGCAAAAATATCGAAAAGGACGCGGCCGCAGCCTGGATCAAGGCACTGGCTCAGAACGGCCCTCTTGCTACGGATGGCGACGACCCGGTGGCAGAGGCCGTGGGTGCGCCCGGACAGAAGCAGCCCTTCTTCGGCCTGCTCAGCTCGGCGAAGTTCCGCGACAATGCCGACAAGGGCTACAAGCTCGGCCTCTGCACCGATCTCGATCCGTGGGTGGGCTGGACCTACATCAAGCTTGGGCTGATCGCCTCCAAGACCAAAAGCCCGAACATGGCGAAACTCTTCGTCCACTACATACTGACGGAAGAGGGCATCGCACCGCAGATGAAGGACGGCAAGCTGCCGACCAATATCGACATCAAGATGCCGGCGGACGAGCCGTCGAGGCTGATGAAGGTTGCCGACAAGCTTATGGCCTATGATTCCGCTACCGGGCTCGCTGATTTCGATCGTCGCGAGGAATGGCAGGATGTCTGGCGCGTCAACTACAGGAAATGATCTTGGCTGGCGCGGCGCCAGCCGCGCCTGTCTCTCCTTTGTGAACAAACAGACTGGATACGCTGATGCAAAGCCCTTCTTCGACCGAACATGAACCTGAAAACGAGGAGGCGTTTTCCCGCTCGGTGTGGCTGATGAAAATCGCCGAAGCGGCTGCTCGCGCCGTGCGCGATCCGCTGCTTGCTGCATTCCGCTCCGATATGGCCGTAGACTACAAGGTCGATCTCCACGACATCGTAACCATTCATGACAAACGCGCCGAAGCTGCGATCCGCGCCGTCATTCTCGAACGGGAGCCCAATTCGGCAATAATGGGTGAAGAGGGCGGCCAGATTGGCAGCGGCGAGGTGCAATGGTATGTCGATCCCATTGACGGTACGGCAAATTTTGCCCGTGGCCTTGCCTTCTGGTGCGTGTCAATCGCCGCCGTCATCGGCGGTGAAGCCGTTGCCGGTGTGGTTTACGACCCCGTGACCGACCAGATGTTTTCCGCCGACCTCAAGTCTTCTTATCTCAACGGCGACAGGCTGCGCTCACGCAGCGTTGCCGATGAAACCCGGGCGACACTGATCACAGGCTATCCGGTCTCGCGCGATTTTCGGCTGGATGGACGGGACGCAGCGCTTTCCAATTTCGGTGCGCTTGTCGAAACCTTCTCGACGCTGCGCCGGCCCGGCAGCGCTGCCCTCAGCATTGCCCATGTGGCGGCCGGCCGCACGGATGCCGCCGCCGGTTTCGGCGTCAATGCCTGGGATGTGGCAGCAGCTATCCTCATTCTCAAGAATGCGGGGGGAACATATGAGCCGCTGACCCTCGGAAAAGTGGTGGAGGGTTCGGCCGATTTTCTCTGCCCCGGCTATATCGCCACGGGCGAGGGGGCGAATTACCCGACATTGCAGCGGGTGGCGCGATCCATATCCGCAAGCCGCGTCGCCAAGGCAGCGATCCCGCCAAGCCAGACGGCCGCAAACGCCTGAACAAGCAAAGACATGACGGCCGCCACATCGGCGCCTACGGAGACAAGACATGCCGCAACCGGAAAAGACCTTATCCCGAGAACAGGAAGCCGGCGAATTGCCGAAGCTCAGCCTTATTTATAAGCGGCACCCGCTTTATGGCGTCGATCTTTTCATTTCAGGCAAGGAAGGCGCCAGCGATCTCACGCTTTTGCGTGAAAACGGCATCACAACCGTCGTCAATTGTGCCGTCAATCTCGACTTCAACTTCGTAGAGCAGCCGCAGATCGTTTCCGATCACGAAGGCAGCATCTATGGACCCGGCGAAATCCGTTATTACAAGATCGGTCTGATCGACGGCGACGGAAATCCCGATACCCAGATGGTTGCGGCCCATTACATCCTGCGGGCAGCGCTGGAACAGATTTTGCCCGACAAGCCCTCCTATCCCCGGCGGGAGCGCGGCAATGTGCTGATCAATTGCCGCGGCGGCCGTTCGCGCTCCGTCGCCGTTGTTGCGCTCTTTCTGCACCTGACATTGCCGGTGGAATTCCCGACGCTCGATGATGCCATCAGCTTCGTTCGCGTGAAGCGCGAGTTGCAGGAAAACGAATGGTACAAAGCGCCGAAACCCGTGCTTGCGGACGCCGCCCGCCGTGCCGCCGGCTGGATCTCCGCGATCGATACTGCGAGTTGAAGATGTCATGCATGGCGTCGTGTTGACGCAATTCGCTTGGCAGAGCTTAAGCATCCACACAAGCCCGAGATGATGGAGAAAAGGTCTCTACATTTTGTGAGAAGCCATGCTCCATGGCTTGTCCGGCGCATCACTTCGTCATTCCGAAGTGAGCCCAGCTTTTCCCGGCTCATGTTTCCGGCAGAACACTGTTTCATGCCCGGACCTTTTTCGATGTTCCTGTCCGAACGGGAAACGATCTCGAATTCGACCCGTCCCCCGACCACACGCTCACCCATCTCCGGAAGACGGCTGAGGCGCCAAAGGATGTAGCCCGCAACGGTGGAATAACGATCGGCCTCGTCCACCAGATCGATATTCACGAGATAAGACGTTCTTCTGACATCGACGGTGCCGTTACCGCGATTTCCCACCAATATCCGAGGTCGTCCGTTTATCGACGGCCTTGCCGTCGAGAATGTTTCTCAGAGCATCAAGGCGCTCGTTGATCAGCCATCCATAGTAGTTTTCGACCGGCAGCAGCTTTTTTGCGCCGGCATCTACTGCCACCCGCAGACGTTCGGCACGCCGGCGCGGTTGGCCGACATTGTAGAGGGTTGCGGTGATGCCGGGATTGCCGGAAATATCGAAACCTTTTTCCCTGTAGGCGTCGATGGAATCTCTTAGAATGGCGGCGATGTAGATGATGCTTCGGTCGGGATCCATGACGTCGCGGTAAATTTCCTTCGGCCTGTCTGCGGAGAGTTTCGGCAGGCCGCTGGTCCTGTTCACCAGATCGGTGACCTGCAGGGCCGTCAACGGGCTGATCTGGCCAA
This sequence comes from Rhizobium sp. GR12, assembly GCF_036596185.1. Classification (NCBI taxonomy): domain Bacteria; kingdom Pseudomonadati; phylum Pseudomonadota; class Alphaproteobacteria; order Hyphomicrobiales; family Rhizobiaceae; genus Rhizobium; species Rhizobium sp. GR12. Next base: position 117,753 of record NZ_JASXTH010000012.1, read on the forward strand.
GGCCAAAGGTCTGTCCGGCATAGAAAGGCTGAAAGAAGGCCCGCTGGAACGAAAATGCCTCATAGGTCACGCCATCGACGGTCTTGCCCCGAAAACTGGCGTCCCAGACAGTATCTCGGCAGCTCCATTGCTCGGAAGTCGTCGGTAGAGCCTCGCAGGAGCCGAATTCCGGCCGTTCGAGAAATGTCTTCAGGGAAACGCCCTGATAGCTGAATTTTATATCGAGTTCCGCATAGGAAATGGCCTTGACGTAATATGTCTGCAAGCGGTCCACGGCCGTGACGTTGAAAGTGTGTTCCCCGACGATGGCGCCGACAATGTGGATCGGATCGATGCCGTAGGCCGCCGCCGCCTTCCTGATCTTGCCGAGAAGACCCGGCTCGCTGTTTAGAAGGTCGACCGTCTTGCGGAATTTTTCCTCATAGGTCGTGGAGAACGCCCTGGTCCTGATCGCCGAAGCCTGGGGTATTTCCGGTTGTTCGGCCGACCTGTTTCCGGCAGGCACGACGATCATCTGCTGCGCTGCGGCATATGAAGGCAGGCAGGCCAGCGCCAGAATGACAGCGGCCGCGCGGGTGGACTTCGCAAACAGGCTCATGCAGCGTTCTCTATGATGTGGAGTGTTGTTGCGGTGACGGGCCTTTAATAGGCAGGCCGTCCGCGCGTGACAAGTTCACGTCGCTCACTTTCCCGTTGTTGGCCGTTCCAATGCCGCCGCTTCACGCACGATCTTCCGGCAGGGCCACGCTCTGCCGGAACCGTGAGGACCGGAATTATCGGGTTCGTTAAAGGTCGAGCATTTTGTTTCATTGGACCTCAAACCGCCGCCGATAGGTCATGTCGTCAGGAGACGAACATGACCTATCTCATCAAATTGCTGCAAGCATGTTTCATTCTGGCCGTTGCAGGTTTGGCTGCGCCGGCGCAGGCATCTTTTTCGATGCAGACGGGCAAGATCACGTCGCAGCCCATCGGGCACTACGACTTCTGCCAGCGGCATTCGGCTGAATGCCGGCCGATGAAGGCCGTGCCGCCGCTTAATCTTACCCCCGATCTCTGGGCGACCTTCGTTTCGGTCAACAGTTCCGTCAATGTCGAAATCGACCAGCGTACCGACATGGAAGTGTGGGGTTACGAGGACTACTGGGAATACCCTTATAACGGCGCCGGAGACTGCGAGGATCTAGCGCTGGAGAAGCGCAAGCGGCTTATGGAAGCAGGTTTGCCGGTTTCCGACCTCTTGATCACGGTCGTCCGGGACGAACGGGGTGAGGGTCACGCCGTCCTCACGGTCAGGACGGATAGGGGAGATTTCATCCTCGACAATATGAAAACGAAGATTTTTCGCTGGGACGAAACGCCCTATACCTACCTCAAGCGTCAATCCACGGAACATGCCGGTCGGTGGGTGGATATTGATGGCTCCGGTTCGCCCGCCATCGCTGCCCGTGAAGTTGGCCGGGCCACCGCGACCGCCGCGACCGCGCGTCGGAGTATTCTCGACATAGTCATGGGGCGCTGAACCTTTTGCCTCATCGCGGACGCTCACTGGTCCGCGATGAACAATTTGATCGCCTGCGTCCGGCGGTGCAAGGGATCGGCGCTCCGGCCGTAAAACCGGCTCCGATCCGCGTGCCTGGTGTCTTCGGTTCACCGGCCTCCGAGACCGGCCCCCGTTTCTTCATCGAACAAATGCATGTCGGACGGGTTGATATCGAGGCCGATGACTTCACCGGCTCTGACCTCACTGCGTCCCTGTATCGCGATGACCACTTCGGTCGAGGTGCCGAGCGTGAGGAAGGTGGCCGAACCGGTCGTTTCCACTGCCGAAACGGGCAATGTCAGCGCCGCTCCGGTTGCTGTTACGGGCCGGATATGTTCCGGCCTGATGCCGACGATGACGCGTTTGCCGGGTGGCAATGAAGTCGGGCTTTTGATGGGCTGCTCCGGCTCGTTTTCGCCGAAACGCAGCTGAAGCGAAACGCCGTCCGCGCTGGCCGTCGCCGGAATGAAATTCATGGCCGGCGAACCGATGAAGCCTGCGACAAAACGATTGACGGGGCGGTCGTATAGTTCCAGCGGCGTACCCTGCTGCTCGATCACGCCGTCCCGCATGACGACGACGTGATCAGCCATCGTCATCGCCTCTATCTGGTCATGGGTGACATAGACCGAGGTGGCGTGCAGGCGGTCGTGGAGCGCGCGGATTTCCTTGCGCATATGCACGCGCAGCGCCGCATCGAGGTTGGAGAGCGGTTCGTCGAACAGGAATGCCTGCGGATTGCGAATGATCGCCCGGCTCATGGCAACGCGCTGACGCTGGCCGCCGGAAAGTTCGCGCGGGTATCGTTTCATCAGCTTTGAGAGGCCGGTTGTGACGGCAACGTCCTCCGCCGCCTTGCGGGCTTCCGCCTTAGCCACGCCGCGCATGCGCAGCGAATAGGTCAGGTTCTCCTCTACCGTCATATGGGGGTAGAGCGCGTAGGACTGGAACACCATCGCCACATCGCGCTTGCGCGGCGGCACGCCGTTCATCAGCGTGCCTGCAATGCGCATGTCGCCGCTCGATATGGTCTCCAGCCCCGCCAGCGAACGCAACAGGGTGGATTTTCCGCAGCCGGACGGGCCGACCAGGGCGACGAAGGTGCCTTTCTCTATCGAAAGATGGATGTCCTTCAGCGCGTGGAAGGCACCGTAATATTTGTTTACGCCGGAAAGTTCGATCTGAAGGGTCATTTTAGCGCTCCCGAGGTCAGGCCGGAAACGATGCGGCGCTGCAAGAGAATGAACAGGGCAAGAATGGGTGTCACATACATGGTCGCATAGGCCATGATGTTGTTCCATTCGCTGGTGTTGGGGCCCATGAAGGAATTGAGGCCGACGCTGGCAGGCTGTAGTTCAGCCGCTTGGATCATCGATTTCGAATAGACGAATTCCCCGAAAGCCTGCATGAAAATGAGGATGGCGCTGACGAGGATGCCGTTTCTGGCAAGTGGCAGCACGATGTTGAAGAAGGCGCCGACGCGGGAGTTACCATCCACCAGGGCTGCTTCTTCCAGTTCCTGCGGAACCGCCATGAAGGTTGCGCGCACCAGCACCACGAAGAAGGGCATGCTTTTCGCCGCAATGGCAAGGATGACCGACAGGCGGGGATAATCCAGCAGCCCCACTTGCGAGAAGCCGACGAAGATCGGCGTGATCATCAGGGATGCCGGCAGAACCTGCAGCATGAGGATGAGGAACAGGCCGATATCCACCCAGACGTTGCGATACCGCGCCAGCACATAGGCGCAGCCGACGCCGAGCACGGTAATCAGCGCCACCGCACTTGTGGCGATGAGCACCGAGTTCCAAAGATAACGCCCCATATTGCGGCTTTGCCACACATAGGCAAAGGTCTGCCATTGCGGATCGGCCGGCCAGAAGCCTGGCGGGTTGGCGAACATTTCTGAGCCGCTCTTGAGCGAAGTCAGGTACATCCAGTAGAGCGGAAAGAGATAGATGATGGCAAGCGCGATGGCGATCGCCAGCATCAACCGGTTGCGGGTCGCGATACTCATCCGCGCACCTCATGCCGTGTCGAGCGCACATAGACGACGGACGCCAGCATGACGAAAACGATCATGATGACGGAGATCGTCGCACCCCTGCCGAAATCATATTGCCGGAACGACAGATCCCAGGCCCAGTATTGCGCCACGTTTGAACTGTTGTTGGGTCCGCCATCGGTGATGGCGGCGAAAAGATCGAATTGCTGAAGCGTGAAAATCAGGCCGAGCGAAACGATCGCACCGATTGTGGAGCGCATCATCGGCAAGGTGATGGTGTAGAAGCGTTGCCAGGCACTGGCGCCGTCCAGTTCAGCCGCCTCGTAAAGATCGCCAGGAATGGAGGCGAGGCCAACCGAGAGAAGGATCATGTTGAACGAGGTGCCGAGCCAGATATTGGCGATAACGACGGCCCAGAGCGAAAAATTCGCGTCCGATCGCCAGAAGATGTTTGCGGAAATCATGCCGCTTTCGCGCAGGAAGAAGTTCAGCACGCCGAAATCGCCTGACAATATCCAGTTCCAGATTGCACCGACGACGAGCCCGGGCATGACCCAGGAGACGAGGAACAGCCCGCGCAGCCAGCTGGCGCCGGGGAAATTCACCCAGAAGAACAGCGCCAGGCCGAAACCGATGGCGAATTGCCCGGCAATGGAGGCGACAACGAAGGTGACGGTGTTGAACAGGATCGGCAGGGTTTCAGGCTGCCGGAACAGATCGACATAATTGCGGAAACCGACAAACGGGCGCACGAAGGTGCCCAGACTGAACATGTCGACTTCCTGAAAGCTCATGACGATGTTGTAGATGAGCGGCAGCCCCGCCATCACGAACAGGAAGCCCAAAGGAAAAGCGACGAGGATGAGGTCGAAACCACGACCGTCGCTGACGCTGGAAAACAGTTTTTTCATGAAACATCCTCTCAAGCTCCGATCGGGGCCGCCGCTGCATATCACAGCAAGCGGCCCCCCCGGGAGGAACCCCGTGGATGGGAGGCCGGATGAACCCGGCCTTCCGCCCAGATAGATCAGCCTTCGATCAGCTTTATCTTTTCAGCGGCCTGATCAAGCGCGGCCTTCGGTGTCATCTGACCCGACAAGGCGCCCTGGATGGCGTCCTGGATGGCCTTGGAAATCTTCGGCCATTCAGGCGAGGGACCGCGCGGCTGCGCATATTTGAGCTGCTCGATAAAGGTCTTGAGCGCCTCATCCTTCAGTGCATTGCCGGTGGGCGGAACCGGAATATCGGAACGTGCCGGCAACTGGCCGAAGTTCTTGAACATATCCTTGTCCTGCGAGGCGAAGAACTCGATCGCCTTGAAGGCCTCGGCCGGATGTTTGGTCTTGGAGAAGATCGCCCAGTTATAGTCGCCCATGGCCGAAGACCGCGGCGCATCCGGTGTCGGAACCGGCAGCAGCGTAACGCCCCAGTCGAACTTGGCGTCCTTCAGCATGCGGTCGATTTCCCATGGTCCGGAGATCGCCATGGCTGCGTTGCCGGCGTTGAAGGTGGCAGTGGAATCCCACTGGCTGCGCGTCAGCGTGTCCGGCGAGGCCAGTTTCTCGGTCAGCAGAAGCTTCCACGTATCAAGCGCCTTTACCGCGCCATCGGTATTGATGTTCTTGTAGGTGGCGCCGGCCATCTGCGCCCAGGGCAGGAACTGGAAGGTGCCTTCCTCGTTGGCCTTGGCGCTGAAGCTGATGCCGTAAACATTCTTGGCAGGGTTGGTGAGCTTGCGGGCAGCGTCCACCAGCTCCTCCCAGGTCTGCGGCGGTTTTGCCGCATCGAGACCGGCTGCCTTGAACAGGTCCTTGTTGTAGTAGAGGGCAATCGTATTCGTCGCTTTCGGAACGCCGAAATATTTGCCGTCCCAGGTCACGGATTTCAGCGGACCCGGAAAATAGTTTTCGGTCTTGATGACATCCGACTTGGCGATCATATCCGTCACGTCGAGAAAGGCGCCGCGTGCGGCGAACATGGCGTGGTTGGGATTGTCGATGGCGATGATGTCGGGTGCGTTGCCGGTCGAGTAGGCACGCATGGACTCGCTCACCACATCATCGAACTGCAATTGCCTATATTCGATCTTGATGCCGTTATTGAGCTTGTTGAACTCGTTAACGAGGTTCGGCGCCGGCTGGATATCCCTGTCCAGCGACCACAAGGTCAAGGTCACATCTTCCGCATGTGCCGTCATCGCACCGGCGGATACGCTCGCCAGAACAAGCGCACCGGCCATCATGCATTTCGCGATACCCATAATAATCTCCTCCTCTTGGTTATCGTCTCTGCAACTGCTGGAAGCCTTCTCCCAAAGGCTTCCGTTCTTTCAAGTGGGATCGACGACAAATTCGCCGCCCCGGCAATGTTTCAGATAGTTCAGGCCGTGCACCTGTCCCGTCATTTCCAGATCGTCGCGGTAGACCGGGTCATGCCAGCCTTCGATGTCGATCGAGCCGGACCAGCCGGCCAGACGCAGTTCCGATATAACGTCCGTCCAGTTGCTGTCGCCGAAGCCCGGCGTGCGCATGAAAACGAATTTTTCCTTGCCGAAAATACCGTGCTCGCGAATGACATCCCAGCGGATGGTCGCATCCTTGCCGTGCACATGGAAAATCTTGTCGGCCCATTTGCGGATCTGCGGAAGCGGATCGATGAGATAGACCATCTGGTGGCAGGGCTCCCACTCGATACCGATATTGTCATCCGGCGTTTCGTTGAACATCAGTTCCCACGCGTCGGGATTATGGGCGATGTTCCAGTCGCCGGTCTGCCAGTTGCCGTCCATGGCGCAATTTTCAAAAGCGATCTTCACGCCCTTGTCCGCTGCCCTCTTGGCAAGCTCGCTCCAGATTTCCTTATAACGGGGCAGGCTCTCGGGCAGCGGCTTTCCGCGCAGCCGGCCGGTGAAACCCGCAACGCAGGTTGCGCCGAAATGATGGGCGTTGTCGATGCAGTCTTTCCAGCCCTGCAACGTCTGGAGGTCGATCTCGGTCTCCTCCAGCGGGTTGCCGAACATGCCGAGCGTGCCGATGGTGATGTCGCGGTCGCCGATCGCGTCAAGGCAGCGCTTGCCGAGATCGGCAAGGTCCTGACCGTTGGTCGTCTGCCAGAAGAACGGTTCGAAGCTTTCGAAACCGAGATCGGCTATCTGCCCGATGCGTTCAGCCGCCTGCCCTTTGGTGGCGCTGACCATGGTGCCGATGCGGATGGATTTTGCCGGATTGCTCACGTCTGTCGGTCCTTATGCTGCGATGGAAACACGCTGGCCGATGCGGGCGCTTTCGATCGCGCCGATTACCATGGCCAGGCTGTTGATGTTGTCGAATGAGGCCGTTTCCGGCATCTCGCCGGTGCGGATGGATTGAAGAAACGAGAGTATGACGCTGGTGTGCCCGTGCGTATCCTTCTCGGAAATACTATCGGAAACGTTTACGGTCTTGAATCCACGCAGAAGACCGGGCTCTTCGCCGGCCACGGAAGCCGAAAAATTGTCTTCCCCGTCCCAGAGGATCATGCCCTTGGAGCCGATCAGCCGCCAGCGGGCTTCCCAGCTGGTTCTTTCGCCTTCCGCGCACCAGGAGCCGCGATAGGTGAAGATTACATCGTTGGAAAATTCGAATATGGCATTGGCGCTTGCTCCGTGTGCGTACCAGGAGCCGGCCGGATTTTTCTCCACGCAATATACGGAGAGAGGCTTTTCATCGGCAACGAAACGCGCCGCATCGAAGGTGTGGATCGCCATGTCGAGAAGGAGAACGTTCTTCATCTCCTCGCGGAAGCCGCCAAAATGGGGGCCTAAGAAAAAATCGCAATGAACGGCTGTCAAATCGCCAATGACGCCATCTTCCACGGCACGGCGCAACCGTCTGATGCCGGAGATAAAGCGCCGGTTTTGCACCACGGCATGAATCTTACCGGCTTTTTTCGCCAGTTCCACCAGTGTTGCAGCCTCTTCCATCGATGCGGCAAGCGGCTTTTCGCTAAGCACATGGCACCCGGCTTCAAGACCCGCTGCGACAACGGCGAACCGTGCCTGCGGAATGACGATATCGAACAGGATGTCGGCTTTCGTCCGTGCGAGAACGTCGCGAAGATCGGTGCCGGTGATGACATCGGTGAGGGCGAATTCTTCGGCAAGCGCGCGTGCCGTGTCTTCGTTCAGATCGACCAGGCCGACGATCTTGATCGCGCCAAAAATCTCCGGCGTCGAATGAATGGCGCGCAGCCAGCCTTTGGCCATCGCTCCGCATCCGCATAAAACGGCATTGTATATCATCTTCTCTCCCCGGTCTCTGGGCAAAACTCCTCTTTGCGCAGAGCGTCGTAAACGTTTACGACACTAGGCTGAGCATGTTAGATATGTCAATACCGTTATCGGGGACGCAGATTGCGTACCCGGCTCAGGAGGGGGAGTGCATGAAAGGAATTCGTCAGCTTGCCGATTATCTGGAGATATCGATAGGCACCGTTTCCCGTGCCTTGAACGGTAAGCCAGACGTTAACGAGGAAACACGGCGGCGCGTTCTGGAAGCGGCGGAAAAGCTTGGATATGTCGCCAACCAGTCCGGCCGCAGCCTCCGGCAGGGGACCACCAACGTTATCGGCCTGATGACTGGCAGCGACGCGCAGACGGTGGAAAACTCCGACAACTTCTTCATGGGGGTGACGGATGGTTTGCAAAGCGTGTTTTCCGCTCACAATCTTGATCTCATCGTTCTGCCATGCCCAGGCGATGAAGACCCGGACGAATATCTCAAGCGCATGGTGGCGCGCCGCATAGTGGATGCGATGATCATTTCTTCGACCCGCCGTGTCGACAAGCGTATCGATTTCTTAAAACAGACCCGCTTGCCTTTCGTCACGCTCGGTCGCACTTCCTCCAGCGCCGACCATGCCTGGATCGATCTCGACTTCGAAGAGGTTGCGCACAGCGCTGTCAACCGGCTCGCGGCCGCCGGCCATCGCACCATTGCGGTTGCCGCACCCGATAGCGATGTCAATCTCGGTTATGTTTTCATGGAAGGATACAGGCGCGGACTGGAGGAGAACGGCATCGTTTACGATCCGTCTCTGGTCATCCGGGCGAAATCGAGCGAGCAGGGCGGATATCACGCCGCCAGCGAATGGCTGCAGATGCGGCCCCGGCCAACCGCGCTTGTGCTGATCTATGAAATGATGGCGCTCGGCCTTTATCGCCGTCTGGCGGAAGTCGGTCTGAAACCGGGGCGGGATCTCGCGGTTATCGGTTTTCGCGATGGTCCGCGTGGCCAGTTTCTGGAGCCGAGATTGACCAGTTTCCGCATGTCCCTGCATGATCTCGGCGTGACGGTCGCCCAGACCCTTCTATCGACCATGCCGGCTTATGCGCCGTTTTACCCCGATCAGGCGCGCGATTGCATCTGGCCCATGCAGCTTGTGCCGGGAGAGAGCGACCCGGCACCCGCGATAGCCGCAAGCTTCCCCGCGGGGCGTCAAAGCTTATAGTCTTGGATGGTCGCGACACCGAACGGATTGAATTTATACTGGTCTTCCTCGTACCGCGTGTCATCGGACAAGTCGGCATGACGATCCTTCAAGGCCGTTTCAACGCCTTCACGGGTCATTTGATCGGCGATATCATCGATCAGCGCGGCGATCTTCAGCTGCTCGGTGTTGTTTGAGGGCTGCTCTTCATCTTTTCGGATAAAATGTACCTCCACGTCGGGCAACCCGACCAGATGAAAGCCGACGCTCCCCATCCCGTCGGAATCGCCGCCGATGGGGCGCCGTGCGAAAGAGAGACGGCAGGTTCTGGCGAATGCCAGTGCGTCGTTTGCGGCTGCGTCACGGCGCGATTGCTCGAAGAGTTCCTTCCACCGCTGCACGCCATGGGCAACGCCTGCACTTTCACCCTTTACGGCGACTGCGCCGTTATCGAGCATGTACTGCACGAACATCAGGGCTTTCCCGCATGTCGCCACGGCCGTTTCCGTCGCCATTGACGGACCAAGCACATAAAGAACCGAGCCGTGTCCGGCGACTGCCTCCTCGTCACTCTCCTGATAGGCGTTCGGGTCGACACGATCCCAGCAGACATTGAAAGACCGTTCCATCCGGTCGTCCGGCTCATCCTGCGAATAATCCTCGTCGAGGCTGAAATCGGCCGCAAATTTATCGATAGCGGCGCGAGCGCTCTGTTGCAGCGCCGCCAGACCATTTTCCGGGCCGAGAAAACAAAGGACATGGCGGGGTCTGTATTCGGAGCGGGATTCGGCAACTGCCGGGAGGTTATTCGCAGCCTTGCCGACGGACGGCCTTCCCAGCACAAGACCACCTAAAAGCGCGAGAACGCCACGACGCTCCGAATTCATCCCATGCCCCACGGTTTCCATCGACAGGATGAGGATATTTACACCGGGATGCGGAGTTCTGGCTATATCGCGTTCACTTAATTTTTGCGGCATCTGGCCTTTTGGTGGGCAAACAGAACGCACTCAGAGTTGAGGCAACAGCACGCCGACGGCGAACTCCTCGTCGGACGCCGAGTGGCCTATCTGCGTCTTGCGATATTCGCTGGGGCTGAAGCCGCGCTCGGCGCGGAGTGTGCGTGAAAAGTGTGGCGCGTCGCAAAAACCGGTGGCGAGCGCAATCTGGGTGATCGAGTCGCGCGTGGTGCGCAGAAGGGAAAGGGCGCGATCCAGCCGAAGCTCGAGATAGACCTTGGAGGGTGTCGCCTTGAGGTCTCCGAGAAAACGCCGTTCGAGGCTGCGGCGGCCAAGGCCGAGATCGCGCGCGAGTTCCAGCACGGTTCTCGGAACCTCGATGTTCTGCTGCATCCGCAGAATCGCCTTTCTAACCACGGGATCTGTTGCCGTTCTGGCACTCTGCTGGCCGGGCTGGGGCTTTTCGCCGCTCAGCGCACTGTCGATCATCATGATGTTGAGACTCTTGATGGCGGCCGACTGGCCGACATGGCGCTCCACAAGGAACGCCGCCAGATGCGCCGCGCCATGCCCGCCAGAACAGGTCAGGCGATTGCGGTCTATGACGAAAAGCTGGTCGGAGACCATTTGCTCGGCGTGGAAGCGGTCGAGAAAATCCTGATGGTGGAACCAGCTCACGCAGCAGCGATAACCGTCCAGCAGGCCCGCCTCATGCAGAATGAAAACGCCGGTACAGAGCCCGACGATGGGAATGCCGGCCGCCGCGCGGTCTTTCAGGAACCGCAGCGCCTCCGGCGACAGGGCGCTGTGGTCGCTGATCAATCCGCCGACAACCACGATATAGTCGTAATGCGTGGCGTCGATGAGCCTCGTATCCGGCTGGACCTTGACGCCGCAGCTCGATTGCACATTGCCGAGCGTCGCTGACAGCACCGACCATTCGCACAGAATCGGCCGGGAGCGATCGGCCTCGTCGGCGGCAAGGCGCAGGACATCGACAAAATTTGCGAAAGCCGACAGCGTGAACCGGTCGGCAAGCAGGAAGGCGACGCTGAGGCGTTTCTTGGCGCGTTGAGAGACCATGACGCAAATATTCATCCAAAGAGACGCGATTGTCCAGCCCGACCGGGATAAATGTCCGTAGGCTTTTGAATACCGAGATTTTCCAACCAGTAGGCCCGCTCATGACGCGTTTTAATGCCTTCAATCTATTGCGGAATGCCCTGACCGGCCACAAGAACTGGGAAGAGCAATGGCCCGACAGTCAGCCCAAGGCCGAATACGACGTGGTGATCGTTGGGGCGGGTGGCCACGGTCTTGGTGCTGCCTATTATCTGGCCAGCCAGCACGGCATCACCAATGTCGCGGTCATCGACAAGGGCTGGCTCGGCGGCGGCAATACGGGCCGCAACACCACGATCATCCGCTCCAACTATCTCTACGACGAAAGCGCCCGTCTTTACGACCACGCAGTCGATCTGTGGGAGAACCTGAGCCAGGAACTGAACTACAACGTCATGTATTCCCGGCGCGGCGTGCTGATGCTGGCGCATAATGTGCATGACGTGCAAAGCTTCAAGCGTCACATTCATTCCAACCGTTTGAACGGCGTCGACAATCGCTGGCTGACCGCTGAAGAGTGCAAGGAATATTGCCCACCTTTGAGCATTGCGCCGAATGCCCGCTATCCGGTGATGGGCGGTGCACTTCAGGAACGTGCCGGCACGGCGCGCCATGATGCCGTTGCCTGGGGTTATGCGCGCGGTGCCGCCGCCCGTGGCGTCGATATCATCCAGAACTGCCCGGTCACCGCCATTCGCCGCAACGCCGACGGTTCCGTCGCGGGCGTCGAGACGGCGAGGGGCTTCATCAAGGCGAAGAAGGTCGCAGTTTCGGCCGCCGGTCATACATCGGCGGTGATGGATACCGCAGGCGTTCGCCTGCCGCTCGAAAGCTATCCGCTGCAGGCTCTGGTGTCGGAACCGATCAAGCCGATCTTCCCCTGTGTGGTGATGTCGAATGCGGTCCATGCCTATATCAGCCAGTCCGACAAGGGCGAGCTGGTGATCGGTTCGGGCACGGACCAATACACCTCCTATTCTCAGCGCGGCGGCCTGCCGCTGATCGAGCATACGATCGCCGCCATCGTCGAGATTTTTCCGATCTTCAACCGCATGCGGATGTTGCGCAAATGGGGCGGCATCGTCGATGTCACGCCGGATCGCTCGGCCATTCTCGGCAAGACGCCGGTTGACGGGCTTTACGTCAATTGCGGTTGGGGCACGGGCGGCTTCAAGGCCACGCCGGGCGCTGCCCACACCTTCGCCTGGACCATTGCCAAGAACGAACCGCACCCGATCAACGCGCCGTTCACGCTGGAGCGTTTCCGCTCCGGCCGCCTGATCGACGAGGCAGCCGCCGCTGCCGTGGCGCACTGAGGAGCTAACCCATGCTGCTGATCCGTTGCCCCTATTGCCACGAAACGCTGCCCGAGGCCGAGTTCACCTATGCCGGGCAGGCCCACATCACCCGTGTGGCTGATCCGTCGTCGCAGACCGATGCGCAGTGGGAGGAGTTCCTGTTCATCCGGGAAAACGCCAAGGGACCGCATTTCGAACGCTGGCGGCACCTGCATGGCTGCGGCCGCTTCTTCAACGCCGTGCGCGACACGGTGAGTGACCGTTTCCTGACGACCTACCGGGCGGGCGAACCTCGCCCTGAGCTTGCCTCCCTTTCCAATATTGCCAGCTCCGAGGTGTCGAAATGAACTCCTATCGCGTTTCCGGCCGTGGCCGGGTGGATGTCGCCCAGCCGGTGATCTTTACCTTCGATGGCAAGATCTATCGCGGCGTAAAGGGCGATACCGTCGCTTCCGCACTTCTGGCCAACGGCGTACATCTGATGGGCCGCTCGTTCAAATACCACCGCCCGCGCGGCCCTGTAGCGGCGGGTTCCGAGGAGCCGAATGCGCTGATCGGCACCCGTCGCGGTTCCGGCCGCTTCGAGCCGAACACCCGCGCCACAGTGCAGGAAATCTGGAACGGGCTGGAAACCAACTCGCAGAATAAATATCCGAGCCTGAAATTCGACGTGGGCGCGGTCAACGACATGGCCTACATGCTGTTTTCGGCCGGCTTCTACTACAAGACCTTCATGTGGCCGAAGAGCTTCTGGAACAAGGTCTATGAGCCCTTCATCCGCGCGGCGGCGGGTCTCGGCGTTTCGCCAACCGAAGAAGACCCCGATACCTATGCCTCGCGCAACCTGCATTGCGATGTGCTGATCGTCGGCGCCGGTCCTGCAGGTCTTAGCGCAGCGCGCGCGGCGGCGGTCGATGGCCTCAAGGTCGTTCTGGTTGATGAAAATGCAGAAGCCGGCGGCACATTATTGTCCGAACCGCAGGCGCAGATCGACGGCCAGCCGGCATGGAACTGGCTTGCGTACGAGTTGAAGGCGCTGAAGGATCTCGGCGTCAGGATCATGACCCGCACGACGGCGATTGCCTATTACCACCAGAACATGATCGGCCTCTGCGAAAAGCTGACGGACCATCTCGAAACGCTGCCGCAGGATGTGCCGCGCGAACGCCTGTGGCGGGTCCGTGCGCGCCATGTGGTGCTGGCGCAGGGCGCGCTCGAAAAACCGCTGGTCTTCCATGGCAACGACCGGCCGGGCGTGATGCTGGCCGGCTCCGCCCAGACCTATCTGAACCGCTATGGCGTCAGGGTCGGCAACAGTCCGGTGGTGGTGACGAGCCATGACAGTGCATGGTACGCGGCGTTCGATCTGCACAGCGCAGGCGCTCGGGTTCAGGCGATTGTCGATACCCGCACTCAGGTGCGGGAAGAACTGGTGAACGAAGCCCGCGCGCTCGGCATTCCCGCGCGGCTGTCGCACACGGTCACGGCGACCTCGGGGCGGCTACGTGTCAAATCGATCCGCGTTAACCCGGTTAACGGATCCACGGTCGGTGTGGGGCAGGAAATCGCCTGTGACGCGGTGCTGATGTCTGGCGGCTGGACGCCGTCCCTGCATCTGTTTTCCCACACGCAGGGCAAGATTGCCTGGGATGACGAACGGACCACCTTCCTGCCGGCCACGACCAATGAGGATTGCGCCATTGCCGGTGCCGGGCGCGGGCTTTGGGGCATTGCGGCGGCGCTGAAAGATGGTGCCGAGCAAGGCCGGAAGATCGCTGCGGCGCTCGGCAAGTCGGGCGATGTCAGCAATTATTCGGTGGAGCACGACCGCACCGGTAGCGGCGTATCGCTGACGGAACTGCCCAGCGACCGCGATGCCGGCAAGGCCAAGTCTTTCGTCGATTACCAGAACGACGTGACCGCCAAGGATCTGCGGCTGGCCGTGCGCGAGGGCATGCGCTCGATCGAGCACGTCAAGCGCTACACCACCAGCGGCATGGCGACCGATCAGGGCAAGATGTCCAACATCAACGGCCTCAACATCGCGGCAGAGGCGCTCGGCAAGCGCCAGCCGGAAGTGGGTCTGACCACCTTCCGGCCACCCTATACGCCGACGACATTCGGGGCCTTCGCCGGTTATCATCGCGGCCAGCATTTCGAGGCGACCCGCAAGACGCAGATCGACCCGTGGGCGGAAGTGCATGGCGCGGTTTACGAGCCGGTCGGCCAATGGCGTCGCGCCTGGTATTTCCCCAAACCGGGCGAGGATATGGACGCCGCCGTCGGTCGCGAATGCCGCGCGGTGCGGGAAAGCCTCGGCATGTTCGACGCTTCGACGCTCGGCAAGATCGAGGTCGTCGGTCCCGATGCGGTCGAGTTCATGAACCGCATATACACCAACCCATGGTCGAAGCTTGCGCCGGGCCGCTGCCGCTACGGCCTGTTGCTGGGCGATGACGGTTTCATCCGCGACGACGGCGTCATCGGCCGCATGACCGAGGATCGCTTCCACGTGACCACCACCACCGGCGGTGCCGCGCGGGTGATGAACATGATGGAGGATTACCTCCAGACCGAGTGGCCCGATCTCAACGTCTGGCTGACCTCCACCACGGAGCAATGGTCGACCATTGCGCTCAACGGCCCGAATGCGGCAAAGCTGCTCGCGCCGCTGGTCGAAGGCATCGAGCTGACGGAAGAGGCTTTCCCGCACATGTCCTGCGCGGAATGCACGGTGGCCGGAATACCGGCGCGGCTGTTCCGGGTCTCGTTCACCGGCGAGATCGGTTTCGAGGTCAACGTACCGGCCCCGCTTGGCTACAAACTCTGGGAAACCCTGTGGGAAGCCGGCCAGCAATACGGCATCACGCCCTACGGGACCGAGACCATGCACGTGCTGCGCGCCGAAAAGGGTTACATCATCGTCGGTCAGGACACCGACGGCACTGTCACGCCCTATGATGCCGCGATGGGCTGGGCCGTGGGCAAGACCAAGCCGGATTTCGTCGGCAAGCGCGGTCTGGCGCGTCCAGATCTCGTCGCCAAGGGCCGCAGGCATCTCGTTGGCCTTCTGACGGAGGATCGTTCGAAGCTGGAAGAGGGGGCGCAGATCGTCTTTGATCCGAAACAGCCGATCCCGATGAAGATGGTCGGCCATGTCACCTCGTCCTACCATTCGGACGCGGCCGGCCAGCCGATTGCGCTGGCGCTGGTCGAAGGCGGCCACGAGCGGATGGGCGAGACCGTCTACATTCCTATGCCAGAGCGTACCATTGCCGCGAAAATCACCGGCATGGTGTTTGTCGATCCCGAAAACACCCGCCTGAAAATCTGACCCGGAGATGAAAATGAATATGCGCGTTTCCTCCCCCGCTTCCGGGATTCTGGCCGAAAGCAAAGCCGCCCGGGTCAGCATCGTGTCCGCGCAAGGGCGCCTCGCGCTGCGTGCGCGCGGCGATCTGGCACCGCTGAACGCCGCCCTCGGTCTCACCTTGCCGGACCGGATCGGCAACCGTGCCTCTGCTGGCGAAACTGAGGCCGTGTGCCTCGGTCCGGACGAATGGACGATCCTTACGCCTGTCGGTGACGTCGACAGACTGATCGCGGCCTGCGCGGGCGTTTATGCCGGCCACCCGCACAGCCTTGCCGATATTTCCGGGCGGGAGGTGACGTTTCAGATTGAGGGGCCGCAGGCCAGCGAACTTTTGACGCTCGGCTGCGCCCGCGACATCGACACCATTCCGGTTGGGCAAGCGCGCCGAACGATTTTCGACGGCGTGACCGTAGTGCTGTGGCGCGATGCGCCTGACCGGTTCCGCATGGATATCTGGAACAGTTTCGCGCCGCATCTTGGCCATTTGCTTGAAACCGGCTGCAAGGAACTTGCCGCCGAAACCGCCTGATCCTGGAGGAGAAAACAATGCTCAACCGTCTGTCACACAATGCCGTTTCCGATACGGTGATTGCCGATGCCATCGCCGAGGAACTCGACCGTCAGAAGACCCAGATCGAACTGATCGCTTCGGAGAACATCGTTTCCAACGATGTTCTTATCGCTCAAGGCTCGGTGCTGACCAACAAATATGCCGAGGGTTATCCGGGCAAGCGTTATTACGGCGGCTGCGAATTCGTCGACAAGGTCGAGCAGGTCGCCATCGACCGTCTGAAGCAGGTCTTCGGCGCGGAATTTGCCAATGTGCAGCCGCATTCGGGCGCGCAGGCCAATCAGGCGGTGTTTCTGGCGCTTCTTCAGCCCGGCGACCGTATCATGGGGCTTTCCCTGGCCCATGGCGGCCACCTGACCCACGGCTCGCCGGTGACCATGTCGGGCAAGTGGTTCGATGTCGTCTCCTATGAGGTCGATGCCGAGACGCATCTGATCGATATGGAAAAGGTGCGTGCAAAGGCACTGGAAACGAAGCCGAAGCTGATTATCGCAGGTGCCTCGGCCTATCCGCGCCAGATCGATTTCGTCGGTTTCCGCAAAATCGCCGACGAGGTAGGCGCCTGGCTGATGGTCGACATGGCCCACTATGCCGGTCTGATCGCCGGCGGCAAATATCCGAACCCGGTGCCGCATGCCCACGTCGTCACCTCCACCACCCACAAAACCCTGCGCGGCCCGCGTGGCGGCTTTATCCTGACCAATGACGCGGATCTGGCGAAAAAGCTGAACTCGGCCGTTTTCCCCGGCAATCAGGGCGGCCCGCTCATGCATGTCATCGCCGCCAAGGCCGTTGCCTTCGGTGAAGCGCTGCGCCCGGATTTTGCCGATTACGCCGGTCAGGTCATTGCCAACGCACGGGCTCTGGCCAAAGTGCTGGCGGATGGTGGTCTGGGGATCGTTTCGGGCGGCACCGACAGCCACATGGTTCTGGTCGATCTGCGTCCGAAGGGCGTGACCGGCAAGGTGACCGAAATCGCACTGGAGCGGGCGGGCCTTACCTGCAACAAGAACTCCATTCCCAACGATCCTGAAAAGCCCTTCGTCACCTCGGGCGTCCGGCTCGGCAGCTCGGCCGGCACCACGCGCGGTTTCGGTGAAGCCGAATTCGAGAAGATCGGTACGCTGATCCTGCGTGTCATCGACGCGCTTGCCGTCAACGCCGAAGGCGACGCCGCAGTCGAGGCGGAGGTGCGGGCCGAGGTTGCAGCACTTTGCGACGCTTTTCCGATTTACGGCGCGTAACACGCCATTATCGGTCTCGTTAGCCATGATCGGGCAGGGCGGCATCGCCGCCAATCTGCCCGACGCTGATCCATCAAAGGGAGCAGGATTTGAGCAGCTATGTCATGAAAGTCTCGTGCCCGGCACGCAGCGGCATTGTTGCCGCAGTATCCGGATATCTCGCGCGGTCGGGTTGCAACATCAACGACAGTTCGCAATTCACCGATCTGCAGACGGGCCGCTTCTTCATGCGGCTGAGCTTCGTCTCGGAAGAGGGGCTGGAGCCCGCTGCTCTGGTTGCCGGGTTCGCTTCCACCGCCGCCGACTTCGACATGGAATACGACATCCACGATCTCTCGCGGAAAACGAAAGTCGTGATCATGGTGTCACGCTTCGGCCATTGTCTGAACGATCTGCTGTATCGCTCCCACATCGGTGCGCTGCCCGTTGAGATCGTCGCGGTAATTTCCAATCACCTCGAATACCAGAAGCAGGTAGTGAACGAGGATATTCCCTTTCACCACATCCGTGTCACGCCGGAGACGAAACCGGAGGCCGAGGCGGCCATCCTGCAGGTGGTGCGCGATGCAGGCGCGGAACTCGTCGTGCTGGCGCGTTACATGCAGGTTCTGTCGGACCGGCTCTGCCAGGAAATGTCCGGCCGTATCATCAACATCCATCACTCCTTCCTGCCTTCCTTCAAGGGTGCCAACCCTTACAAGCAGGCCTATGAGCGCGGCGTGCGGCTGATCGGCGCGACCGCCCACTACGTCACCGCCGATCTTGATGAAGGCCCGATTATCGAGCAGGACACGATCCGCGTCACCCATGCCCAGAGCGGTATGGATTATGTGAGCCTTGGGCGCGACGTTGAAAGCCAGGTTCTTGCACGCGCCATTCATGCCCATATTCACCACCGGGTCTTCCTCAACGGAAACCGGACCGTGGTGTTTCCCGCTTCGCCGGGAGAATATGTGTCCGAGCGGATGGGTTAAGGTTAGGTCGCGATTGCGGGTATCACAACCGATCCGGTGAAGAGATGGTGTAGAATTCGGCCCTGTGATTGATAATCTCCGGTGGCGCGATGCGGCACTTCCGCGATACCGGAAAACGAAGTCTCGACATGGCCTGTTACGCAAAACGCCGTGCACCCCTTCAGGCGCACGGCGCTCTCAATCGTGAAACCGAATTGCCGTTATGCCGCAACCCGGTTCCGTTTGTGCCGATACGTCAGCCGATCTGCGCGTTGTCGTCACGCTTGATGGCGATGAGGGCGGAGCGCGGCAGCTTGCCCTCGCCGTCCGGGAAGGGGGCGTCGGGGTGCTGGATGCCGACGAAGTGGGTGCGCTTGTCGCCGGACCATGTCTGGCCGGTAACTTCGGAGCCCTTCGGCGCGGTCAGGAAGCGCTCGATACGGCCGGTGGCCGGATCGCCTGCCAGCATCTGGTTGTTGCCCTGGCCGGCGAAGTTGCCTTCATTGCTGTCTTCGCCGTCGGTCTGGATCCAGAGGAGACCGGTACTGTCGAACATCATGCCATCAGGCGAGTTGAACATGTTGCCTTCGTTGATGTTTGCGGAGCCGGCGAAGGCGTCCTTGTGAACGGAAGGATTGCCTGCCATGCAGAACAGGTCCCACTTGAATTTGCCGTCCGCATGGTCGTCGTTTTCCGGATACCAGCGCACGATTTGGCCGTATTCGTTCTTCTCGCGCGGGTTGGCGGCATTGATGGCCATGGCGTCACCGCCGGCATTGGCGCGCAGCTTGCCGTCCTTGACTTCGCCGCGACGGCTATTGTTGGTCAGCGCACAATAGGCCTCGATGGCGACGGGATTGATGGCGACCCATTCCGGGCGGTCCATCGTCGTTGCACCCACCTTGGAAGCCGCCTGACGGGTGAAGACGTAGATCTCGTCGATCTTCATGCCCGTGGTTTCAGGCGTCAGAGCCAGCCATTCACCGGCGCCGTCGTCCGAGAACTTCGCAACGTGGAGCGTGCCTTCGTCGAGCAGCTTCGAGGTGTCGCCACCTGGAACATAGATGCCGTTGGAGACGAATTTGTAGAGGAATTCGCCACGCTCGTCGTCACCCATGTAAACGACCACGCGGCCGTCACGGGCCACCACCACTGCGGCGTTTTCGTGCTTGATGCGGCCAAGTGCGGTGCGCTTGATCGGGGTGGAGGAGGCGTCTGAAGGGTCGATCTCGACCACATAACCTGCGCGGCGCGGCTCGTTCGGGTTCTTGGCGACGTCGAAGCGTTCGTCGAACTTCTCATAGGCGTAACGGGTCTCGGCGACGATGCCGTAGCGCTTGTAGTCATCCGGCAGCTTGAAGGCGGCGTCGGTGGTTCCGAAATAGCCGTTGAAGTTTTCTTCACAGGTGAGGTAGGTGCCCCACGGCGTGCGGCCGGCGCCGCAATTGTTGAAAGTCCCGAGACAGTCGATGCCCTTTGGGTCTGCGGCGGTCTTGACGAGGTCGGAGCCTGCGGCCGGGCCGGAAAGCCTCATCGGCGTGTTGTGATGGATGCGGCGGTTGAACGGGCTGTCGAGAACGATTTTCCAGCCTTCGGTGCCTTCCGCGACTTCCATGACGGTGACGCCCTGCATGTTCTGCAGGATCTTCACGTCTTCGGCCGTCTTCGGATTGCCCTTTTCCGTGTGCGGCAGGTTGATTTCCGGGTTCACATATTCGTGGTTGACGGCGATCAGCTGGTGGCCGCCAACCATGAACAGTTCCATGCCATCGGTGTTTTCGCCGAAGACCTTGTCGGAATTTTCAACGCTGACGCCCTTGGCGGGGTCAAGATCGGGAACGTTGGAGAAAAGCGGCTGACCCCATTTGGCCACCGGTTTCCAGCTGTAGCCTTCCGGCACATGGATGGTGTGGTCGGTCGCGGCAGCAACCGGCTTGAAGGGGAAGCGGCCGGCGGCGGCTTCCTGCGCCTCAGCCGAAGTGCTGGTCATCAGGTTGCCGAGCGTGCCCAGGGCTGCTGCAGCCGAGCCGAAGGCAAGCACGCCGCCGAGAAAGCCGCGTCGGGAAATGGCGGCTTCGACCACACGGTCGAAATCGGTTTCGGCCGGCGGCGGGTTTTGCAACTCGTCCCACTCGTCCCAGGAAAGCTTGCTCGTATCGATGTCGGTCATATTTGTATCTCCACCGTTGCGTGTCTGGAATCATTCCAACAAGCTGCGTACCGTTTCTGTGTTGCACTCGGATGACGGGAAGAAGGCTCTAATTTTCATTTTCGGCGGACCGTATGCGGTGGAGGCTGACCGGTGGTCCGGGCGTTGGCGTCAGGGATACATTTTGAGCCATTACCTGAGTTGGAAAGCAAAGAGGCCTCCGAAACGATATTCGGAGGCCTCAGACTTCTGGCAAACTTGCCTCACACTCGTCGTCATCTTCGGGCCTGTTCCGAAGATTCAGCCAGCCTCAGAAAAACGCCTGAATGCCCGTCTGCGCCCGGCCGAGGATCAGCGCGTGGACGTCATGCGTGCCCTCATAGGTATTGACCGTTTCGAGGTTCTGGGCGTGGCGCATGACGTGATATTCGATCTGGATGCCGTTGCCGCCGTGCATGTCGCGGGCCTGACGGGCGATATCCAGCGCTTTGCCGCAATTGTTGCGCTTGATGATGGAGATCATTTCCGGCGCCATCCTGTGCTCGTCCATCAGCCGGCCGACCCGCAGGGAGGCCTGAAGGCCAAGCGCGATTTCGGTCTGCATGTCGGCGAGCTTCTTCTGGTAAAGCTGCATGCCGGCCAGCGGCTTGCCGAACTGCTTGCGGTCGAGACCATATTGCAGGGCGCGGAACCAGCAATCTTCCGCCGCGCCCATCACGCCCCAGGAAATGCCGTAGCGGGCGCGGTTGAGGCAGCCGAACGGGCCTTTCAGGCCGGAAACATTCGGCAGCAGCGCATCTTCACCCACTTCCACGCCGTCCATGACGATTTCGCCTGTTATGGAGGCGCGCAGCGAAAGCTTGCCGCCGATCTTGGGGGCGGAGAGACCCTTCATGCCCTTTTCCAGCACGAAACCCCGGATCTGGTTGTCATGGGCTTCCGATTTGGCCCAGACGACGAAGACGTCGGCGATCGGCGCGTTGGAAATCCACATCTTCGAACCGCGCAGGCGATATCCGCCCGCGATCTTTTCAGCGCGGGTCTTCATGCCGCCCGGATCGGAGCCGGCATCCGGCTCCGTCAGGCCGAAACAGCCGATCAATTCGCCGGAGACGAGGCCGGGCAGATATTTTTTCTTCTGCTCGTCCGAGCCATAGGCGAAGATCGGGTGGATCACGAGTGAGGACTGCACGCTCATCATCGAGCGGTAACCGCTGTCGATGCGCTCCACCTCGCGGGCGACGAGACCATAGGCCACGTAGCTGGCGTTGGCCGCGCCATATTCTTCCGGTAGCGTAATGCCGAGAAGGCCGGTTCGGCCCATCAGGCGAAACAGCTCCGGTTCGGTGGTTTCGGAGAGATAGGCCTCGGAGATGCGCGGCAAAAGTTCGGATTTGCCAAAGGCGGCGGCGGCGTCGCGGATCATCCGCTCGTCGTCGGTCAGTTGGTCTTCCAGCAGAAAAGGGTCCTGCCAATTGAATGCTGCGCGTTCGCTCACGTTATGCCTCCAGATTTGCTGGCCGGATTATTCGTACTCAACCCTGATAGCACAAGCCATGTTTACTCATTTTTGCATTACATATAGTAATGGCTCATGACGTCTCTCAGCCGCAAACTCCTGCCTTCCACCAGTGCGCTCGCCGCTTTCGATTCCGTTGCGCGGCTTGGCAGCTTCTCTGCCGCTGCCGAGGAACTGGCGCTGACGCAAGGGGCGATCAGCCGGCAGGTTATGTCATTGGAAGAACAGCTTGGCGTGCGCCTGTTCGAACGTGGCGCGCGCGGCGTGGCGTTGACGACCGAGGGGCGTGCTTACGCAAAATCGATTGCCACAGCCCTTGGAGAAATACGTTCCGCCTCATTGCAGATCATGACCAAAACGCATGGCAACACGCTCAACCTTGCCATGCTGCCCACATTCGGCACCCGCTGGCTTTTGCCGCGCATTCCCGATTTCGTCTCCAGCCACCCGGAAATCACCATCAACTTCGCCACCCGCATCGGGCAATTCGATTTTGAGCGCGAGCAACTGGATATGGCGATCCATATCGGCCAGGCGGACTGGCCGGGGGCGGAAAGCACCTTTCTGATGCATGAGATGGTTGCGCCGGTGTGCAGTCCCGAATTCCTGAAATTGCATCCGGTCGAAAAGGGTGAGGATATTGCCGCCCTGCCGCTTCTGCACATGGCCTCGCGGCCGGGTGCATGGGGCCATTGGTTCGAGAGCCTCGGTCTGTCGCTCGCTCTGCCGCAGGGCATGCGGTTCGAGCAGTTTTCCAGCGTGGCGCAGGCCTGCATCGCCGGGCTTGGCGTGGCGCTGATGCCGCTTTTCCTGATCGACAACGAACTGAAATCGCGGCAACTGGTCAAGCCCTTCGATCATCAGGCCCGAAGCCCAAGCTCCTATTATGCCGTCGCACCACTTTCTCGCGCCAACCATGTTCCCGTCGTGCTGTTTCGCGACTGGCTGGTGCGGCAGGTGGAGGCATATCGTGCGTCGGGTAATCCACAGCTCTAAAAAATAATCGCACTTTTTTCGGGCATTTAGACCTTGTGCCTCGGTTTTCGCCCTGTTTTCCCTTTACCCGGACTCGACAGGAGAGTTTCGCTCGACTATCGTGATTAAACGTTTAATCAGCCCTTTCGGACCAACATGGCGTCTTCACGGCCTGCCACCAATCTGAGCGCGATAGCAGCGGCACTCGGCGTGTCGGTAGCAACCGCGTCCAATGCGCTGTCGGGCAAGGGCCGCGTTTCGCCGGAACTGGTGGAGCGCATCCGTAAAACCGCGAGCGAACTCGGTTATGTGCCGAGTTCGGCGGGCAGGGCGCTGCGCACCGGCAAAAGCGGTGTTCTGGGGCTGGTTCTGCCTGACATTGCCAATCCGCTCTTTCCACAGATCGCGCAGGCCATCGAAAAGGCGGCCGTCAATGCCGGTTACGGTGTTCTGATCGCCGACTCGCGCGGCGAGATCGCCATGCAGACGGACGCCATCAACCGGCTGATCGAGCGTGGGGTGGATGGCATGGTGATCGTTCCCCGTCGTGGCACACGTATCGCGGATGTCGATTGTCCTGTCGCTGTTATCGACAGCCCCTCGACACCCGGAAACACTGTTGCCGCCGACCATTGGGATGGCGGTCGGCAGATCGGCGAATATCTGGCAGCCCTTGGCCACGACAAGGTGGTGCTTATCGGCAAGAACCGGGATTCCAACGTGCAGAACGACCGCCTCGGCGGCATTCGCGACGGTCTCGGCAAGGCCTGCGTAACGGAGACGCTGTGGGTGGACGCCATTGAAAAGGCTGATGGCGCGGGTTGCCGGCTTGGCCTTGCCGACAGGGTCACCGAGGGTTTCACCGCTTTCGCCGCCGTGTCCGACCTGCATGCGTTGCGCGCGCTCACCGAGTTGCAGCGCGAGGGCATCGAGGTGCCGGAAGAGGCGAGTGTCACCGGCTTTGACGATCTGATTTTTTCGGCCGTTGTGACGCCGCCGCTGACGACTATGCGCATGGATATGGGCCGCATCGCCGATCTGGCCGTGGATGCGCTGTTGCGCGCGATCGATGGTGATTCCGGTTTCGAAAACGGCTTAGCGGCCGAGGTAACAGCAGAAATCTCGAAAGTACCGATGGCGCTGATCATGCGCGGCTCCACGGCCAAAAAAAAGCATGATGCGATTGAAGCCAAAAACACGACAGTAGGAGAACTCATACCATGAAAAAAATCATTCTTGCATCGGGCGCCGCCCTGATGCTGACAGTGGGTGCAGCACAGGCGCAGGACAAGACGCTGACGATCTCGGTCTACGCCTTCGCGCAGGACGAATTCAAGGAACTGGTCTATACGCCGTTCGAGAAGCAATGTGGCTGCAAGCTGGTTGTCGAGACCGGCAACAGCGTCGAGCGTCTGGCCAAAATGGAGGCCAACAAGGCCAATCCGGTGGTCGATCTCGCCATCGTCTCCATGGCGGATGCGCTTTCCGCCACCCGCAAGGACCTGATCCAGAAGATCGACGCCTCCAAGGTTGCGAATATCGACAAGCTCTATGACATCGCCAAGGATCCGAACGGCGACGGCATGAGCGTCGGCGTCAACTTCTACGCCACCTCCATCGTCTATCGCACCGACAAGATGAAGATCGATAGCTGGGCCGATCTGCTGAAGGAAGGCGTCGTCGATCACGTCGCCTTCCCGAATGTCACCACCAATCAGGGACCGCCCGCGCTCTACATGCTCGGCAAGGCCATCGGCAAGGACACGCCGGATCTTGCCGGGGCCATCGAGGCTGTGGGCGAAAAGAAGGACGATATCGTCACTTTCTACGTCAAGTCCTCGCAGCTTGTGCAGTTGATGCAGCAGGAGGAAATCTGGGCCGCCCCGATTGGTCGCTTCTCGTGGGCCCCCTTCACCAAGCTCGACCTGCCACTTGCCTGGGCGACACCCAAGGAAGGCCAGACCGGCGGCATGAACGTGCTCGTGGTGCCGAAGGGCACGAAGAACGAGGAGCTTGCGCTGCAATTCATGGATTTCTGGCTTTCGACCGACGTTCAGAAGGCGCTGGCCGAAAAGCTGGTGGACAGCCCGACCAATAAAGAGGTCAAGGTTTCCGACGAGGTGGCAAACAACATAACCTATGGCGACGAAACCGCAAAAAGCCTGCAACTCATTCCTTCCGACGTGACGCTTGATAACCGCGACAAGTGGCTGTCGGAGTGGAACGCGAAGGTCGGGCAGTAATCCTTATCAAGGTTTGGAATGGGGCATTTAAACCGTCTAAAGGGCGGCTCTATTCCCGGAAAAGCGGTTCGGTCGTCCCCTGACCGCTTTTCCACCTCTTAATTCCGCAAGCTGGCCCTGGCCGGCTGCAGTAACAATCGGCCGCAGGCCGTTCAGGGAATAAAGCGATGTTTCAGAACCGGGCCGAAGCGCTGGCGCTTGCCTTGCCCGCCGCGATTTTTGCGGCGGCGGTCTTTCTTGTACCGGTCTTCATGCTTCTGTCGGAGGGCTTTCACACCACTGACGGCTGGACATTGTCCGCTTACGCCGATTTCTTTTCCGATCCGCTGAACCGGGCGGTTTTCCTGCGCACCCTGAAGCTCGGCGCGATGGTGACAGCTGTCTCGGCGGTGGTGGGCTATGCGGCGGCGTTCGCTATCGTTAACCTGCCGTCGGGGTGGAAAGGCCATGTCGTCAATCTGGTCGTGCTGCCGTTGATGATCTCGCCGGTTGCCCGCACCTATGCCTGGATTGTCATTCTGGGCAGAACCGGCATCGTCAATCAGGCGCTTCAGGCGGTCGGCCTGAGCGACGCACCGATCCGCATCCTGTTTTCCGAAACGGCTGTTTTTATCGGCCTTCTGCAATTGTTCCTGCCGCTGATGATCATCTCGCTCATCAGCGCGCTGGAGAACATGCCGAAGGATACGATCGCGGCTGCCCGTGTTCTCGGCGCAAACTGGTTTCAAGTGTTCTGGAAGGTCATTCTGCCGCTCACAAAAGAAGGGCTGGTCGTCGGCGGCACGCTGGTCTTCACCGGATCGCTCACGGCCTATATCACGCCCGCCATTCTTGGCGGCTCCAAGGTGCTGATGCTGGAAACCCTGCTTTACCAGCAGGTGACGGTCTCCAACAATTTTGTCGCCGCCAGCGTCATCGCCTTCATCCTGATCGTCATGAGCTTTGCCGCCAATATCCTGCTGAAGCGCATCGCCACCGCGAGGAACAAGAAATGACCCGGCAGCTCTTCATTCCACTCACGCTCCTTCTTGTCGTCGGTTTCCTCATCGGACCGTTCCTTATCATCGTCGCGGCTTCCTTTTCGGCCGGCGATACGCTTGCCTTTCCGCCACAGGGCTTTTCGCTGAAATGGATCGCGAAGGTCTTCACCGTGGAAAGTTTCCGCGAAAGCTTTGCGATGTCGATGTTCCTTGCCATCGGCGGCACGTTCACGGCGCTCATCCTTGGCATTCCGGCGGCCTACGCCATGTCGCGCTACAAGCTGCCTTTTGCGGAAACCGTGCGTACCATCGTTTCCGCGCCGATCATCGTGCCTGGTATCATTGTCGGTCTGGCACTGTTGCGTTATTTCGTCGTGCCCTTCGGCATAGGCATTACGCTTGCCCTGTTTCTCGCTCACACCGCGCTCATCCTGCCCTATGCGGTGCGGGTGGTTTCGGCCAGCCTCAACAATCTGCGCTCGGATATCGAGGAGGCGGCGGTGCTGCTCGGCTCGTCACGCTTTGGCGCATTTTTCCGTGTGGTGTTGCCCAACATTCGCGGCGGCATCCTGTCGGCCTTCATTCTCGGTTTCGTGACGAGTTTCAATCAGGTGCCGGTGTCGCTGTTCCTGTCGGGTCCGGGCGTGCGTACACTGCCAATCGACATGTTGGGCTACATGGAAATCGTCTTCGATCCGTCTGTTGCCGCACTTTCCTCGCTGCTCGCCTTCCTTTCCATCGGCATTGTCTTTATGGCCGAACGTTTTCTGGGGTTCTCCCGTTATGTCTGACGCAAATTACCTTTCGCTCCAAAAAGTCTCGCTCGCCTATGGCAGCAGCATTGCCGTCAGGGATCTCGACCTTGACATCCGTAAGGGCGAACTTCTCGCCCTGCTGGGTCCTTCCGGCTGCGGCAAGACCACCACGATGCGCGCGATTGCCGGGCTGATGCCGGTGGCGGGCGGTCGCATCGATCTCGATGGCGCGGATATCACCCGTGTCGCGGCCAACAAACGCGCTGTCGGGCTGGTGTTCCAGTCCTATGCGCTTTTCCCGCATCTGACGGTCTACGAAAACGTCGCCTTCGGCCTGAAACTCAAGGGCATGAGCGGCAAGGCGCTGGACGACAAGGTGGCCTCTGGCCTCAAGTCGGTCGGGTTGTCGAGCTTCGCTTCGCGCAGGCCGGCAGAGCTTTCCGGCGGGCAGCAGCAGCGTGTGGCGCTGGCGCGCTCAATGGTGATGGAGCCGAAGGTGCTGCTACTGGATGAGCCGTTGTCCAATCTCGATGCGCGGCTGCGGCTTGAAATGCGCACCGAATTGCAGCGTGTGCAGAAGGAAACCGGCGTGACGATGATCTTCGTCACCCATGATCAGATCGAGGCTCTGGCGCTGGCAGATCGCATTGTCGTCATGAAGGGCGGCAAGATCGAGCAGATCGGCACACCGGAAGACATCTACAATGCACCGGTTTCCGCCTTCGTGGCGGATTTCGTCGGCTTTGAAAACATCTTCGCGCTGGAAGGCGGCGCGCTGAAAACCGCAAACGGTACAACACCGCTTACCGGACCAGTCCCTTCAGCATCTGGACTGGCCTGGCGGCCGCGCATGGTGACTCTTGGTTCAGGTCCTTTCCAGGGAACCGTGCGCGGCACATCCTTTGCCGGCAACACCCGCGAATATCTGCTCGATACGCCGCTTGGCGCCATCAAGGCGGAAACCGATGCTGCGCTGACTGCCCATACGATCGGTGATACGCTCGCCTTCGACCTGCCGGTTGCAAAGGCGGCAAGCCTGAAGGTGTTTGGCTGATCATGGGTGTATGGATCGATACCGATATGGGCTTTGACGATATCGCCGCCATCATGGTGGTGCAGTCGTCCGGCCTTGCCATTGACGGCATCTCGCTGGTCTTCGGCAATGCGACGCTGGATGCTGTCTGCCGCAACGCCGCCGGGGCAGTCGCTGCCTTCGGCTGGTCGATGCCCATCCATCAGGGTCGTGACATGCCGGTTCTCGGCGCGCTCGAAACCGCTCAGTCTATCCTCGGCGATAGCGGTATTCCGACCGTTGGCCGCAACCTGCCGGATGCGGCACCCTTGCAAAAGAGCGATGCCTTTGTTGCCCTCTGTAATTGGCTGTCGGATGGAACAGGCGAGAAGCGCATCCTCACGCTCGGCCCGCTTACCAATATCGCCACACTTTGCCTTGCCCGGCCTGATCTTGCCGCCAGAATTTCCGACCTCACCTGGATGGGTGGCGGTGTGACCAGCGGTAACCACACGGCATCCGCCGAATTCAACGCCTTCGCCGATCCGGAAGCGCTGGCCATTGTGCTTTCCCACGGCCTGCCGCTGCGCATGGTCGATCTGGATGCCTGCCGCGCGGTCACCGCCGCGCCTGCCGATGTGCTGCCGATCCGCGATGCCGGTGGCAAAAATGCCGACCTGATTGCCGATCTGCTGGAAGGCTTCATCGGCATCGCCACAAGGCGCGGCAGACCCGCCATGGCGTTTTATGATCCCGTCGCCGCTATCGGCTTTACCTCCGACCTCCTCGGCTGGCGGCAAGCGCGGATCGATGTCGAACTTCACGCTTCGCTGACGCGCGGGCGAACCGTGGTGGAGACGCGCGCGGAAAAGGTTGCCGCCTTCAACGGACATTTTGCCGAAACGGTGGATGCCGAAGGTGCAAAAACGGTAATCCTTGATATGCTGCGCCGGGAGGCCTCCCGATGAATGCACAATTCCCGATGCGCGAGCCGGCCGATCTCACCGACGATACGCTCCGTACCCGCGCCGTTGCCGCTGCGCGCGGCGATGCGCCTTTCGATGTTCTTATTACCGGTGGAACACTGGTGGATGTGGTGACAGGAGAGCTTCGCGCCGCCGATATCGGCATCGTCGGCCCGCTGATCGCCAGCGTGCACGAACCGGCAAGCCGCAGCGACGCTGTGCGCAGCATCGATGCGGCCAACGCCTTTGTCTCCCCCGGCCTGATCGACACGCATATGCACATCGAAAGCTCGATGGTCACGCCGGCGGCCTATGCGGCGGCGGTGGTCGCCCGCGGTGTCACCACCATCGTCTGGGACCCGCATGAATTCGGCAATGTGCATGGCGTCGATGGTGTTCGCTGGGCGGCGAAATCTGTCGAAAATCTGCCCCTGCGTGCCATTCTGCTTGCGCCTTCCTCGGTGCCTTCCGCACCGGGACTGGAGCGCAGCGGTGCGGATTTCGACGCCGCCGCTCTTACCGATATCCTGTCCTGGCCGCAGGTTGGCGGTGTTGCGGAAATCATGAACATGCGCGGCGTCATCGAGCGCGATCCGCGCATGAGCGGCATCGTTCAGGCCGGGCTCGTTTCGGAAAAGCTGGTCTGCGGCCATGCGCGCGGACTTGATGGTGCCGATCTCAACGCCTTCCTGGCGGCGGGCGTTTCTTCCGATCACGAACTGGTCTCCAGCGAAGACCTGATGACGAAACTCAGGGCCGGACTGACCATCGAGCTGCGAGGCTCGCACGATCATCTGCTGCCGGAATTCGTGGCGGCGCTCAATGCGCTCGGCCATCTGCCGCAAACGGTGACGCTCTGCACCGACGATGTTTTCCCTGACGATCTGTTGCGGGGCGGTGGGCTGGATGATGTGGTGCGCCGCCTTGTCGGTTACAGCCTGAGGCCAGAATGGGCGCTGCGCGCCGCTACCCTCAATGCCGCACAGCGGCTTGGCCGTCCCGATCTCGGCCTTATCGCCGCCGGTCGTCGTGCCGATATCGTCATTTTCGAGGATTTGAGCGGCTTTTCGGCTCGTCATGTCCTGGTCGGGGGCAGGGCGGTTGCGGAAGGCGGGCGTATGCTCGTCGACGTTCCGGCCCACGATGGGGCCGCGCTCGAAGGCTCGATGAAGCTTTTACCGCGTAACGCCGGTGATTTCCGGGTCACATCCGAAGGGGTAAGAGTACGCCTCGCCACCATCGATCGCCCGCGCTTCACACAGTGGGGCGAGACGGAGGCCGAAGTGAAGGCCGGTTTCGTGGTTCCGCCTGAAGGGGCGACGATGATTTCCGTCACCCACCGCCACGGCAAGGCGGATCCGGTCACGAAAATCGGCTTCCTCACTGGTTGGGGAAGCTGGAACGGCGCCTTCGCCACCACCGTCTCGCATGACAGCCACAACCTCACAGTGTTTGGCGGCAATGCGGAGGATATGGCGCTGGCCGCCAATGCGGTGATTGCTGCTGGCGGCGGCATGGCGGTCGCCTCGCAGGGTAAGGTCACCGCGCTGCTCCCGCTGCCGCTCTCCGGCCTCGTTTCCGATGCGTCGCTTGAAGAAGTGGCAAGGGGCTTTGAAAAACTGCGTGCCGCCGTCGGCGAGGTGGTCGAATGGCAGCCGCCCTATCTCGTCTTCAAGGCCTGCTTTGGCGCCACGCTCGCCTGCAATATCGGCCCGCACCAGACGGATATGGGCATCGCCGACGTGCTGACGGGAGGGGTGATGGAAAGTCCGGTGCTTGCTGTGGTCGGATAGACCAGGGCCAAGCGTTGCCAAAAAACCGATATATTGCTAAATCAAACCCCTGTTTGCCTGTCGCTATATATGGATGTTGAACATGGGTGCCTCGAAGTCATCAGATAAATAAGCCGCAACGACGATATTTTCGTTGTTGCGGCGTTCTGTCGAGCAATCCCTGTTCCATCAGGCAGACGCCGCCCAAATGTCCTCATTTGAGCGGATCAATTCTCATGTCTATTCCAACTCCCGTTTGGGGGAGATCGCTCTTGGCAGCAATGCTGCTCATGGCTCCTTTTGATATTCTTGCATCGCTGGCCATGGATATTTACCTGCCAGTCATTCCCGTCATGCCGGAAGCTCTCGGCACGACGCCGGTGGTGGTTCAACTCACGCTTTCCATTTACATGGTGATGCTCGGAGTTGGGCAAATCGTGTTCGGCCCCATCTCCGACCGCATTGGTCGTCGGCCGGTCTTGATCGGCGGCGCCCTGCTGTTTGTCCTGGCCTCGTTCTGCCTCGCAGCTGTGACGACCGCGAGCGCATTCATCGTTTTCCGGTTCCTTCAGTCGGCTGGCGCGGCGGCGGCATTGGTCGCTACTTTCGCCACCGTTCGGGACGTCTATGCGGATCGTCCGGAAGCAACGACGATATATGGAACGTTCAGCTCCATTCTCGCCTTCGTACCGGCCCTCGGCCCGCTTGCCGGAGCGGTCATCGCCCATGAATTCGGATGGCGTGCCATCTTCGTGACCTTGGGTGCGGCGGCTCTCATCGCAACGGTTGGCGCCGTGGTGAGGTGGAGCGAAACGCGGCCGGTGACGGCGGCCATTTCGCGCCCCTCGCCTTTACGCATGCTGGGCAGCGGTCGCTTCTGGGCCTATACGCTGGGTTTCAGTGCTGCCATGGGGACGTTTTTCGTGTTTTTCTCCACCGCTCCGCGCGTCATGATCGGCAGGGCAGGTCTCTCCGAGATGGAGTTCAGCCTGCTTTTTGCAACAGTGGCCATCGCCATGATTGTCACCACCCGTTTTGCGATGGTTTTCGTCGGCAGATGGGGCGTGCGAGGCAGCCTCGTCAGAGGTATGGCCCTGTTGCTGGTGGGAGCCTTTCTGTTCACCGCAGGCGAAGTCGGGGCGACCCCGTCATTTTTGACGTTTATCGTGCCGATGTGGGTCATGGCGGTCGGGATCGTTTTTACGGTCTCGGTCACCGCCAACGGCGCGCTGGAGGAGTTCGGGCATATGGCAGGTACTGCCGTCGCCTTCTATTTCTGCATTCAAAGTCTGTGTGTGGGAATAGCGGGCACGCTTTCGGTCGTCATCCTGCCGGGTGATACGGCATGGCCGGTGGTCGCTTATTCGTCGATCATGGCCTGCCTTGTCCTGGGAGCGCTGTATTCGCTCCACCGCAGGAGCGTTTGAGACAGAAAGCCGGGCAGCACGACTGCTGCTGCCCGACTTTTCAGTATTGGGAAAGCGGCTTGCCACCTCACTCCGCCGCCAGTTCCTGCTCCACCAGTGTTGCCCAGAAGGCCACACCGGGGACGATTGCGGCGTCGTTGAAGTCGTAGGAGGTGTTGTGGTGCAGCGCGCCGTCCACCGCCGGGCCGTTGCCGAGCCAGACGTAGCAGCCGGGGGCTTCGCCCGCGAAGAAGGCGAAGTCGTCGCCGGCGGTCGAGGGCGGGAAGGCGGTGCGGGCTTTGTTGCCGAACACCGTTTTTGCGGCTCGGAGCGCCCGTTTCGTGGCATCCGCCTCGTTGATGACGGGCGGTATGCGGCGAATGAACTCGTAGCTTGCCTCGATGCCGAACATCGCCGCCGTGCCTTTGGCCAGCCTGGCGATTTCCGCTTCAAGCTGGTTGCGAACATCCGCCGCATAGGCGCGCGCGGTGCCGCCGATCTCGACGAGATCGGGAATGACGTTGAGCGCCTTCGGGTCGCCCGCCTGCACCGAGCAGGCGCTGACCACGGCGGGTTGAAGCGGATCGACGACGCGGCCGACGATGGTTTGCAGCGAGGAAAGGAAGGTGCCGGCGGCCGTTACCGGGTCGCGGCCGAGATGCGGCTTGGCGCCGTGGGTGCCGACGCCCTTGAAGGTGACGCGCCAGCTATCGGAAGAGGCGAGCTGCGGTCCTTCGACCACCGCCATCTCGTCGATGCCCAGCCCCGGCATATTATGCAGGCCATAGACCGCGTCGCAGGGAAACAGCGTGAAAAGCCCGTCTTCCACCATCTTCTTCGCACCACCTCGACCTTCCTCGGCGGGCTGGAAGATGAAGTGCACGGTGCCGGAAAAATCGCGGCTGCGTGCGAGATAACGCACAGCACCGAGCAGCATGGCGGTGTGGCCATCATGGCCGCAGGCGTGCATCTTGCCGGGAAACTTCGACTTATAAGGTCTTTCGGCGAGTTCAGGCATGGCCAGTGCGTCCATGTCGGCGCGAAGACCGATGCTGCGCGTGCCGTTGCCCACCTGCAGGGTGCCGACGACGCCGGTGCCGCCGAGACCGCGATGCACCTTCAGCCCCGCCCTTTCGAGAAGATCGGCGACGATGGCGCTCGTTCTCTCCTCCTCAAAGCCCAGTTCCGGGTGCGCGTGCAGATCGTGGCGAAGCTCCGTCAGGAATGGCAGGTCTTCGCCGATGCGGTCCAGCAGTCTCATGGGCAGCTTGTCCTTGAATATGGGAAAAACCCGCGTCATAGGTGGGCTTATCCGAATGCCTGTTGCTTTGTTCCCTTCTAGCTGAAAAAGCCAATGAAATGAACCCGCCGCATGTTTGCGGTTGTTGAAATGCCGAATGCGAAGAACCGGATTGGTGTGGCTGAAAATGCGACTGCTTTTCTCCACCCGCTCCTGAAAGGAAAACCGATGCCGCAATCCGCGTCGCCCGCCGCCTCATCCCCCGCCGCTCCGCATGAGTTCTGGCAGGATGTTCTGCCGCCCGGTACATTCGAAACGGTAGGTCCGCATTCAGGGTTCTTTCCGGCGGAACTGGATGATGGACGACAGATTTGCCTGCCGATCCGGCCTTTGGCGGATGGCGAGCATGCGCTGGCCTCGCTCATCGTCAATCAGGCCTCTTTTGACGTTCTGGAAGCGCTGGCTGCCGACCTTGCCCGGAAGCTTGCCCCTTTACAGCCGGATGTGGTGATCGGCCTGCCGACGCTTGGGCTGACACTTGCCGCTGCCGTTGCCCGCCACCTCGGCCATTCGCGTTACGTCCCGCTCGGCACCTCGCGCAAATTCTGGTATCTGGAGGAACTGTCGGTGCCCATGTCCTCCATCACCACCAGTCAGGAAAAGCGGCTTTATATCGATCCGCGCATGTTGCCACTCATCGAGGGCAGGCGAGTGGCGCTGGTGGATGACGTGATCTCCAGCGGCAGTTCCATCGTGTCAGGTCTTTCGCTTCTCGCCTCATCCGGCATCCGGCCGGTGGTGATCGGTGCGGCCATGCTGCAATCGGATCGCTGGCGAGAAAAAATCGGCGCTTTCGGGCCGGAATGGCCGGAGCGGGTGAGGGGTGTTTTCGCCACGCCGCTGCTCAAAAAAGCAGAAAGTGGCTGGCGGACTTGACGTTGCGCAAATCCCGGCGAAGCGCAAGTGGTGATAATTTCACCATTGCCTAATTTGTGTCTTGCGAAGCCGCGAGAGATCGTCCTAAGATCGTTTCCGACAGATTACAGCGGTCGGCGAAAAATGCGCCGGTTTGCTTTTGCGCGGTGTTATTCCGGCGTCTGCCCGCCCCTTTTTATCTTGCCGCTTACTGGAATTTTCTCCCATGCATGCAGTTTTCGACGGTCATAATGATGTGCTGCTTCGGTTGTGGCGCAACAGCAAGGTCGGAGCTGATCCGGTGGCTGAATTCAGGAACGGCACGCGTGAAGGCCATATTGATGGCCCCCGCGCAAGGGCCGGCGGTCTCGGCGGCGGCATCTGCGCCATCTACATCCCATCCGGCGATCTGATCCTGCAGGAGCCGGACGAAAACGGCCATTACGACACGCCGCTCGCCTCCCCGCTCGAACGTCAGTCCTCGCTCGATATCGCCATGGAAAAGGCTGCGATCGCGCTCAGGCTCGATCATGCCGGCGCCTGGCGGCTCTGCCGCTCGACGGCCGACATCCGCAGGGCCTTTGCCGAGGATATTTTCGCGGCCGTGCTGCACATGGAAGGCTGTGAGGCGATCGGCCCCGAACTCGACGCGCTGGAGGTGTTTTACGCCGCTGGCCTGCGCTCGCTCGGCCCGGTCTGGAGCCGACACAATATTTTCGGCCACGGTGTTCCCTTCTCCTATCCCATGTCGCCCGACACCGCGCCCGGCATTACCGATGCCGGATTTCAGCTGGTGAAGGAATGTAACCGGCTCGGCATTCTCATTGATCTCGCCCATATCACCGAAAAGGGCTTCTGGGATGTGGCGAAGACCACGGACCAGCCGCTGATCGCCAGCCATTCCAACGCGCATGCGCTGACCCCCGTCGCCCGCAATCTCACCGACAGGCAGATGGATGCCATCAAGGAGAGCAGAGGGCTGGTCGGCCTCAACTATGCCGTGACCATGCTGCGGGCGGATGCGCGCGACATTGCCGAGACGCCGCTTTCCGACATGGTGCGCCACATCGACTACATGGTGGAGCGCATGGGCATCGACTGCGTGGCGCTCGGTTCCGATTTCGACGGCGCAACTGTACCCGTCGGCGTTGCCGATGCGAGCGGCAACCACAATCTGGTTGCGGCGCTGAAATCTGCGGGCTACGGTGATGCAGAACTTGCTAAAATATGCCGGGAAAACTGGCTGCGCGTCTTATCCCAGGCCTGGCACGAGCCGGCCTGAAGATAGATAAAGCGAACTAAATCAAACTCATAACAAAAGGGGAGATCCTATGATCAAATCGCTCAACAAATCCATGCGTATCCTTAGCACCAGCGCCGCTCTGTCGCTGATGATGCTGTCTGCGCCCCACGCTTTTGCCGCCACGCCAGCCGATACGCTGGTCGAAGGTTTCGCCATCGACGACATCATCACGCTCGATCCGGGTGAGGCATTCGAGCTGTCGGCGGCCGAAGTCACCGGCAACACCTACAGCAAGCTTGTCTCCATCGATCTCAACGACACCTCAAAGGTCATCGGCGATCTGGCCGAGAGCTGGACGACCTCCGAAGACGGTCTCACCTACACTTTCAAGCTGAAATCCGGTCTGAAATTCGCTTCCGGCAATCCGATCACGGCTGATGACGTTGCCTTTTCCTTCGAGCGGGCCATCAAGCTCGACAAGTCGCCGGCATTCCTTCTGACGCAGTTCGGTCTCAACGGCGATAACGTTGCCGAAACGGCGAAGGCTACGGATGCAAACACCTTCGTACTGACGGTAGACAAGCCCTATGCCCCAAGCTTCGTGCTGAACGTCCTGACCGCGACCGTTGCCGCAGTTGTCGACAAGAAGCTGGTGACCGAAAAGGCCAAGCCCGTTACCCCGAGCGCCGATTACAAATACGACACCGATTTTGGCAATGCGTTCCTGAAGACCGGTTATGCCGGTTCCGGCCCTTACAAAATTCTCGGCTGGAAGGCCAACGAAGCCGTCATCCTTGAGGAGAACCCAAATTATTACGGCGAAAAGCCGAAGCTGAAGCGGGTCGTCTACCGCCATATGAAGGAAAGCTCCGGCCAGCGTCTGGCGCTTGAAAATGGCGATATCGACGTGGCGCGCAACCTTGAACCCGGCGACATGGAAGCGGTCTCCAAGAAGGACGGCCTTGCCATCACCTCTGCGCCGAAGGGCACCGTCTATTACTTCAGCCTCAACCAGAAGAACGAGAACCTGAAGAAGCCTGAGGTCATCGAGGCCTTCAAATATCTCGTGGATTATGACGCGATCGGCGAAACGATCATCAAGGGCATCGGCGAAGTTCACCAGACCTTCCTGCCGAAGGGCCAGCTGGGCGCGCTCGACGAAAACCCCTACAAGCTCGACGTCGCCAAGGCCAAGGAACTGCTGGCGAAGGCCGGTCTGAAGGACGGCTTTACCGTAACCATGGACGTGCGCAACACGCAGCCGGTGACGGGCATTGCCGAAAGCGTGCAGCAGACGCTGGCGCAGGCTGGCATCAAGCTGGAAATCATTCCGGGCGACGGCAAGCAGACGCTGACCAAGTACCGCGCCCGCACCCATGATATCTATATCGGTCAGTGGGGTTCGGACTATTTCGATCCGAACTCGAATGCCGAAACCTTCACGATCAACTACGACAATTCCGAAGAAGGCAAGAACAAGACACTTGCCTGGCGCAACGCCTGGGACGTTCCGGAGCTGACGAAGGAAACGCAGTCGGCGCTTCTGGAGAAGGACAGCGCCAAGCGCGCCGCCATCTATCAGAACCTTCAGAAGGAAGTTCTCGAAAAAGGCCCGTTCATCATCATCTTCCAGCAGACGGAAGTGGCGGGATATTCCGCCAAGCTGAAGGGCCTGAAGCTCGGACCGAGCTTCGACACCAACTTCGTTTCGCCCATCTCCAAGGAATGATCCGGAAGGATTGATCCCTTGAGCACCGTTGAAGCAAACAGCAAGGCGAGGCACGGCAAACGCCGTGCCAACGCCCGCGTAAAAGCCGTTCTCGGCTTCGCCATTACCGTCATCACCACCTTTCTGGGTCTGATGGCGGTCACATTTTTTATTGGCCGTGTCATTCCGATCGATCCCGCGCTGGCGATCGTCGGCGACCGTGCGCCTGCCCATGTGGTGGAGCGCGTGCGCGAGCAGCTCGGCCTCAACCTGCCGCTCTGGCAGCAGTTCTTTTATTACCTGAAGCAGGCGCTTTCGGGTGATTTCGGCATCTCCGTCCTCACCACCAACCCGGTGATGGAGGATATCAAGCGGGTTTTCCCGGCCACGATCGAGCTTGCCACACTCGGCACCATCATCGGGGCCATCTTCGGCATTCCGCTCGGCGTTCTCGCCGCCGTCAAGCGCGGCAGCTTTGCCGACCAGGTCGTGCGCGTCATCGGCCTTATCGGTTATTCCGTGCCGATCTTCTGGCTCGGGCTGCTCGCACTCCTGGTGTTTTACGCCCGGCTGCAATGGGTCGCCTATCCCGGCCGGATGGATATCGTCTACGAATTCACCTTCACGCCGATCACGGGTTTCTTCCTGATCGACGCGATCTGGCAGCGGCAATGGGACGTATTGTGGGATCTGTTCCGCCACATCATTCTGCCCGCCTCCCTGCTCGGTTATTTTTCGCTGGCCTATATCAGCCGCATGACGCGTTCCTTCATGCTGAACGAGCTTAGCCAGGAATATATCGTCGCGGCGCGCGCCAAGGGGCTTTCGGAAACGCGCATCATTTGGTTCCACGCGCTGCGCAACGCCGCCGTGCCGCTGGTGACTGTGATCGCGCTGTCTTACGCCGGTCTGCTGGAAGGTTCGGTGCTGACCGAAACCATCTTCGCTTGGCCGGGGCTTGGCCTCTACATCACCAATTCCCTGCAGAATGCGGATATGAATGCCGTTCTCGGCGGCACGATCGTGATCGGTGCCATCTTCGTCGGCATCAATCTTTTCTCCGATCTGCTTTACCGGACGCTCGACCCAAGGACGCGCAGCCGATGACGATTTCGACCGACACACTAAAACCCTACAGCCGTGAATGGCTGCTCTCCGACCGGCCGGCCTCGCGCAGGCAGGCGCGCCTCGGCCGTGCCTACGTCATCTGGCGGCGGTTTTCGGAAAACCGGCTGGCGCTGCTTGGCCTTGGCATCATCATCGCGTTGCTGTTCGTCGCGCTGTTTGCCAATGTGCTGGCGCCGCATAATCCGGTGCAGGGCGATCTGCGCAATGCGCGGCTTCTGCCGCCCGGTACCGCAGGTTATCTGCTCGGCACCGACGATCAGGGCCGCGATATTCTCTCGCGCCTCATCCACGGTTCGCGGCTGACCCTGTTTGTGGTGCTTCTGGTGGCCATCATCGCCGCACCCGTCGGGCTCATCGTCGGCACAGTCTCGGGTTATGCTGGCGGCTGGGTGGATGCCGTTCTGATGCGCATCACCGATATCTTCCTTGCCTTTCCGAAGCTGGTTCTGGCGCTGGCGCTGGTGGCGGCACTGGGTCCGGGCATCGAAAACGCGGTGCTTGCCATCGCGGTTACTTCGTGGCCGCCCTATGCGCGCATCGCGCGCGCCGAAACCATGACCTTCCGAAACTCCGATTTCATCGCAGCGGTCAAGCTCATGGGGGCGTCGCCCTTCCGCATCGTCCTGAAACACGTCATGCCGCTTTGCATGTCGTCGCTCATCGTGCGTGTCACGCTCGATATGGCGGGTATTATCCTTACCGCCGCCGGTCTCGGTTTCCTTGGTCTTGGCGCGCAGCCGCCGCTGCCGGAAT
Organism: Rhizobium sp. GR12; assembly: GCF_036596185.1. Classification (NCBI taxonomy): domain Bacteria; kingdom Pseudomonadati; phylum Pseudomonadota; class Alphaproteobacteria; order Hyphomicrobiales; family Rhizobiaceae; genus Rhizobium; species Rhizobium sp. GR12. The sequence continues at coordinate 157,050 of NZ_JASXTH010000012.1, forward strand.
GGGGCGCGATGATCGCCTCCGGCCGCCGGTTCATTCTCGATCAATGGTGGGTTGCGGCCATGCCGGGCGTGGCGATCCTGATCGTCAGCCTCGGGTTCAACCTCCTGGGCGACGGCCTGCGCGATGCGCTGGACCCGAAGGAGGCAAACCAATGAGTGCGCCGCTTCTGACCGTCCAGAATCTCCGCGTTTCCTTCCCCACCCGCACCGGGCTGGTTGAGGCCGTGCGCGGCGTCTCCTTCACGCTGGGACGCGAACGCCTGGGTATTGTCGGCGAATCCGGCTCCGGAAAATCGCAGACCGGCCGCGCCATCATGGGGCTGACGCCGAAGAGCGCTCGCATCGAAGCCGATGTGTTGCGTTTCGGCGATATCAATCTTCTCAGCGCTTCGGCCAAGGAAAGGCGGCTCATGCGCGGCAAGCGCATGGCCATGATCCTGCAGGATCCGAAATATTCGCTGAACCCGGTCATGCCCATCGGCCGCCAGATCATGGAAACGCTGCGCACCCATGAAAACATCGGCTCCAGCGAGGCGCGCCAGCGCACGCTCGCGATGCTGGAGGCGGTGCAGATCCGCGATCCCGAGCGGGTGTTCGATCTTTATCCGCACGAGGTTTCCGGCGGCATGGGCCAGCGTGTCATGATTGCCATGATGCTGGTCTGCGGCCCGGAACTGCTGATCGCCGACGAGCCGACTTCGGCGCTCGACGTGACCGTTCAGCTCGAAGTGCTCGACATTCTCGACAAGCTGGTGCGCGATCGCGGCATGGGGCTGATCTTCGTCAGCCACGATCTGCGGCTGGTATCGTCCTTCTGCGACCGCGTTCTGGTCATGTATGCGGGCAAGGTGGTGGAGGAGCTGTCGTCGGCCAATCTGAAGGAGGCGAAGCATCCCTATACGCAGGGCTTGCTGAACTGCCTGCCGGAAATCGGCGGCCACCGGCATCCGCTGCCGGTTCTGGAACGCAAGGCGGAGTGGCGCGCATGAGTACGGTTCTTTCTATCGGAGACATGGTGGTCGATTTCGACGGTTACATCGCGCTTGATAGTGTCAGCATCGATGTGGACGAGGGCGAATCCTTCGGTATCGTCGGCGAATCCGGCTCCGGCAAGTCGACGCTGCTCAGGGCCGTTGCCGGCCTCAACCATTTCGATGAAGGTTCGTTGATGGTGGCCGGGCGTTCCTATTCGAGCAAACACCGCGACAAAAGCTTCTATAGCGATGTGCAGATGGTGTTTCAGGATCCTTACGGTTCCCTTCACCCCCGCCAGACGGTGGATGCGCTGCTGCTCGAGCCATTGGTCATCCATGGTCTCGACAATCGCGAGCAGCGAATTGCCCGCGCGCTGGACGAGGTGGGTCTTGGCACCGGTTTCCGCTTCCGGTATTCGCACCAGCTTTCCGGTGGCCAGCGGCAGCGCATCGCCATTGCCCGCGCGCTGATCGTGGAGCCGAAAATCCTGCTGCTGGACGAGCCGACTTCGGCGCTCGATGCCTCCATTCAGGCGGAAATTCTCAACCTGCTGGAACAGGCGCGTAGGGATCGCAATCTCACCTTCGTCATGGTCAGCCACGATCTCGGCGTCATCAGCCACATGTGCGATCGTCTCGCGGTGATGAAAAGCGGCAAGGTGGTGGAAATGCTGGAGGCCGAGGCACTGGAAAGCCGTGAGTTTACGGCTGATTATACCAGGCAGTTGCTGGTGGCGAGCGAGGGCTTCAAGCGCGCTTGAGGGCGGCGTTGCGGCATGTTTCTTCTCCCCGCGGGGCGAAGATGGCCCGAAGGGTCAGATGAGGGGGCAAGCTTGCCGTATCTCACGACCCTTGTCCCCTCATCCCGCTGCCGCGACCTTCTCCCCGGCGGGGAGAAGAAACAAGCTGCATACGCTCGATATGTAATGCCTTGCTGTGTTCTTAAGGCTTGCTACACGTAGTGATATGGTGGCCGCCACGCAGGCATATCCGAACAAGGTATCCAGACCATGCAATTGCGCGCATTGATGTATTTCGACGAACTGGTCCGAACCAATTCCATGCGCGCTGCGGCGGAAAACCTGAATGTCGCGCCGACGGCTGTCAGCCGCCAGATCGAGAACCTCGAATATTATTTCGGCTCGCCGCTGGTGGAGCGATCCAGCCGTGGCGTGAAGCTGACGGCGGCGGGAGAATTGCTCGCCGCGCGGGCCGGAAAGACGCTGCGCGAACTCGACCACGTTCATCAACTGATCGACGATTTGAAGGGGCTGCAGCGCGGCCGGGTCACCGTTTATGCCAATGGTGCGACGGTGGCGAACCTTCTGGCGCCGGTGCTGGCGCAGTTCAGCCTCAAATATCCGCAGCTGCGTTTCGAGGTCCATATCACCAGCGCACGCCAGGCGATGGAAGCACTGGGTGCAGCCGAAGCGGATCTGGTCGTCAGCCTTTTCGCCCCGAAGGTCTCCGGGGTGAAGGTACGCTCGCGCACCCGCATCAGCTACGATGCGATTTTCCCCGCCGGCCATGCGCTTGCCGCGCAGGCGGAAGTCTCGTTGAAGGAATTGGCCAGCCTGCCGCTTGCCCTGCCGGACAAGAGCTTCGCGGCACGCCAGGCTTTCGATACGCTGTTTACCGATGCCGGCATCGAGCTTGATCCCGTCTTCATCACAAGTTCGCTGGAAATGCTGAAGGAGCTGGTGCTGGGCCACGCTGCCGCCACACTGCTGCCGGCGCTTTCGGTCGCGCGCGAAATCCGCAGCGGCCAGATGGTCGCCGTTCCGCTTTCCGGCAAGAAAGGTATCCACACCCAGATCGATCTTTGCATCGCGCCCGACAGGCAATTGTCTTTCGCTGCCACCAAGCTTGCGGATTTCATCGAGCGTTTCATGCGTGAGGCGACAGCGGGATAGGGGGAACTCGCCCGCCTGGAGAATTGTCCGTCCAGGTTGATTTCCATCCGCATTTCCGTGTAGCCATTTCAGCTACACGGAGCACACAAAAATCAAGATTGTGTGTGCGCCTGCAACATGACACTCTTTTTGCAACGGGTGGTCTTCGAAGGGCAAAAATGCCTCGGCCGCCAGACAGGGGACAATGATGCCACGCACTTATTTTTCGCAGCCGCTGAAAGTGACGCGGCGCGCCGCGCTCATGCTTGCACTGGGAACGGCGCTTTGGCTGCCGCTTTCGATGACGGGTGCCGAGGCTGCGCCGAAGACCGCCCTGACGCTTGGCATGACGGTGGAGCCCACCGGTCTTGATCCGACCATTGCGGCACCCGTCGCCATCGGTCAGGTGACCTGGCAGAACATATTTGAAGGCCTCGTCACCATCGGCCATGACGGCAAGGTGAGACCGCAGCTTGCCGAAAGCTGGGAAATTTCAGCCGATGGCAAGACCTATACCTTCAAGCTGCGCAACGGTGTCACCTTCCATGACGGCGAGGTTTTCGATTCCTCCGTCGCGAAATTTGCGCTCGACCGGGCGCGCGGCGAAGCGTCCGTAAACCCGCAAAAACGTTTCTTTACCGCCATAGACAGCATCGAGACGCCGGATGTGGCGACGCTGGTGCTGAAACTGAAGCAGCCAGCGGGTAGCCTGATTTACTGGCTCGGCTGGCCGGCTTCCGTCATGGTCGCGCCGAAGAGCGCCGACAATAACCGCACCACACCAATCGGCACCGGCCCGTTCAAATTCGCAAGCTGGGCCAAGGGCGACAAGGTGGAGATGGAGAAGAACGCGGCCTATTGGGACAAGGCGGTCGCGGTGAGGCTTGAGAAGGCGACCTTCCGTTTCGTTTCAGATCCGCAGGCGCAGGCCGCCGCGCTGAAATCCGGTGATATCGATGCCTTTCCCGAATTCGGCGCTCCGGAACTGATGACCTCCTTCGACGGCGATGCCCGCCTTGGAACGTTCGTCGGCAATACCGAACTGAAGGTGGTGGCCGGCATGAACAATGCCCGCAAACCCTTCAACGACAAGCGCGTGCGCCAGGCGCTGATGATGGCGGTGGATCGCGGCACCGTGATCGAAGGCGCATGGTCCGGCTTCGGCACTGCCATTGGCAGCCATTACACCCCGAACGACCGTGGTTACGTCGATATGACTGGCGTGCATCCTTACGATATCGACAAGGCAAAGGCGCTTCTTACCGAGGCCGGTTATCCTGACGGATTCAGCTTCACCATCAAGGCGCCGCAGATGGCCTATGCTCAGCGCACCTCGCAAATCCTGCAGGCGATGCTGGCCGAAATCGGCGTGACGATGACCATCGATACCACGGAATTTCCGGCGAAATGGGTGGCAGATGTTCTCAAAGGCGCGGATTACGACATGACCATCATCGCTCACGCCGAGCCGATGGATATCGATATCTATGCGCGCGATCCCTATTATTTCAACTACAAGAACCCGGCCTTCAACGAGGTCATCGCCAGCGTCGAAAAAACAGCTGATGCTGCCGAGCAGGAAGCGCTTTATGGTGACGCCCAGAAAATCCTCGCGGAAGACGTACCCGCGCTTTACCTTTTCGTCATGCCGAAGCTTGGCGTGTGGGACAAGAAGCTGAAGGGGTTGTGGGAAAACGAGCCTATTCCCTCCAATGTGCTGACGGATGTGCATTGGGAAGAGTGACGTTTGTCGATAGCCGCTTCTTCCGTCATGCCGGACTTGATCCGGCATCCAGCCGACGCGCGTCTGCGCGGCGAGAAGAGCCCTTTCAGCCCGAGGACTTGGGCTGGCTGGGTACCGGCTCAAGGCCGGCATGACGGACGAGTGTGGTGCCGCCGTTCTGCCACCAACGAAACAACGCAAGGAAAGAATGCCAGATGTTAGCCGTTCTCATCCGGCGCCTTGCCAGCCTCGTCGTCACGCTGTTTGCGGTCTCGCTCATCATATACATCATCATGGGGCTGCTGCCGGGTGATCCGGCGGCCATCATGCTCGGCACGTCGGCAAGCCCCGATACGCTGGCCGCGCTGCAAAAGCAGATGGGTCTCGATCAGCCCTTGCCATTGCGGTATATTCGCTGGCTTGCGGGCGTATTCCGGGGCGATCTCGGGCAATCCTATACCTATGGCGTGCCGGTGGCGGGGCTGATTGTCGAACGGCTTGCCGTCACCCTGCCGCTCGCGCTACTCGCAGTCTGCCTTTCGGTCGCCATCGCCATTCCGCTTGGCGTGGCGGCAGCGAGAAGTCGCAACGGGCCGGTGGATTTCGCAGCCGGGCTGTTTTCCCATGTCGGCATCGCCGTGCCCGGTTTCTGGGTCGGACTGCTGCTCATCATCGTCTTTTCCACCACGCTCGGCTGGATGCCCGGCGGCGGTTTTCCCGGCTGGCGGCCAAGTTTCTCGGCGGGGCTTGTGGCGCTCATTCTTCCTGCCGTCGCCCTTGCGCTGTCGCAGGCCGGTGTTCTCACCCGCGTCTGCCGTTCGGCAGTACTTGAGGTAATGAACGAGGATTTTGTGCGCACCGCCCGGGCCAAGGGCTTGAGCGAACGGGTGGCGCTGTGGCGGCATGCGGTGCCGAACGCGATGATCCCCGTCGTCACCATGATCGGTCTGCAATTCACCTTCCTGATTGCCGGGGCAGTTCTGGTGGAAAATGTCTTCAACCTGCCGGGTCTTGGGCGGCTCGCTTTTCAGGCGCTGACGCAGCGGGATATCGTCGTCATGCAGTCCGTCGTACTGTTCTTCTCGGCGCTCGTCATCGTCATGAATTTTCTGGTCGACATCGCCTATCTCTTCATTGATCCGAGACTGCGGGCAGGTGCACGATGATGCGACTGATCCGCCGCCACCCAGCCTTCGTCCTTGGCATCGCCGTCACCGCTTTCCTGGTCGCTGTCGCGTTGATCTCGCTGGTCTGGACGCCCGTGTCACCCACAAAGATGCAGATCGTCCAGAAGCTGAAATCGCCATTTGTTTATGGCGGTCTCGGTACTGACCATTTCGGCCGCGACGTTCTCTCCATGCTGATGGCCGGGGCGTGGAATTCGCTCTCCACCTCCATTGCTGCCGTCGCCATCGGTGCTCTCATCGGTACTGCCGTCGGTGTTTCCGTCGCAGCCTTGCGGGGGTTCACCGAAACCGTGGTGATGCGCATCTGCGATATCATTTTCGCCATGCCGCCGATCCTGTCGGCTATGATGCTCGGCGCCTTCATCGGCACAGGGCGGTTTACGGCCATCATCGCTATCGCCACCTTCATGGTGCCTGTCTTTGCCCGGCTGACGCTGGGGGCGGCCCTGCAGATATGGTCGCGGGAATATATCACCGCTGCCACCAGCATCGGCCAGAACCGCACGAAGATCACGCTTTTCCATATCGTGCCGAATATTTCCAACCAGATCATCGTGCAGGTGACGATCCAGCTCGGGCTTGCGATCCTCACCGAAGCGGGGCTTTCGTTTCTCGGTCTCGGCATGCCGCCTCCGGCTGCCACATGGGGGCGGATGCTTGCGGATGCGCAGACCTATCTCGGTACAGCGCCGTGGCTCGCCATCATGCCCGGCCTTGCGATTGCACTCGCTGTCTTCGGCCTCAATCTTCTTGGCGACGGCCTGCGCGATCTGCTCGATCCGCGCGATACCAGCTGATCCCCAAGGGAACCAGCCACCCATATTTCCTGTTTTCTGACGAGACGAAGCCGATGACCGATCTCATACACCTCAATACGCTCGAAATTCTGGCGCTTTACCGCGATAAAAAACTGTCGCCATCGGAATATTGGCAGGCGGTGGAGGCGCGGATCGACGCTTTCGAGCCAACGGTGAACGCGCTTTACGCCTATGATCCGGAGGATGCCCGCAAGCAAGCGCTGGCTTCCACTGCACGCTGGCAAAAAGGTGAAACCCTTGGGACTCTCGATGGGATTCCGGTGTCGCTGAAGGAACTGATCGCCACCAAAGGCCTGCCGGTTCCGCTCGGTACCAAGGCGGTGGAACTGGTGCCGGCTCTGGAAGACGCGCCGGTGGCCGCCCGCTGCCGCGAGGACGGCGCGATCCTTTATGCCAAAACGACCTGCCCTGATTACGGCATGTTATCATCGGGCCTTTCCAGTTTCCACAAGCTCAGCCGCAACCCGTGGGACCCGACACAGAACCCCGGCGGCTCTAGCGCCGGTGCTGCCTCTGCCGGTGCTGCCGGTTACGGCACGCTGCATATAGGCACCGATATTGGCGGTTCGGTGCGGCTTCCGGCCGGATGGACGGGGCTGTTCGGCTTCAAACCCAGCCAGGGCCGCATACCCGTCGATCCCTATTATACCGGCCGCTGCGCCGGGCCGATGACCCGTACCGTTGTCGACGCCGCCTATGCGATGGCCACACTTTCCCGCCCGGACTGGCGTGACGGCACCGCTCTGCCGCCGAACGATATAGACTGGATGGACCTGGATATCGACATGAAAGGCCTGAAGATCGGCCTGATGCTGGATGCGGGCTGCGGCTTGGCTCTGGAGGAGGAAGTGCGCGACGCTGTGCTCTCCGCCGCGAAACTGTTTGAGGAGGCAGGCGCGATCGTCATCCCGGTCGAGCCGGTGCTGACGCGGGACATGCTGGACGGGCTGGACGATTTCTGGCGTGCGAAATTCTGGGGCGATATGGCGGCATTGAGCGCGGATCGCCGTGCCGCGATCCTTCCCTATATTCACGAATGGGCGGAAAAGGGTGCGAATGTCTCCGGCGCGCGTGCCGCTTTCGGTTTCAACCAGACCATGGAAATGCGCAAGGCCTGCGGGCGGTTGATGCAAACAGTTGATGTGGTGATTTCACCCGTCAATCCCATCGTTTCCTATCCCGCCGACTGGGCCTCGCCGACCAACGATCCCGAGCGGCCCTTCGAACATATAGCCTTCACCGTCCCGTGGAACATGTCCGAGCAGCCGGCATCCTCGATCAATTGCGGCTTTTCGAAATCCGGAATGCCCATCGGCTTGCAGATCGTCGGTCCGCGTTACGCGGATCTGCTCGTCCTGAAGTTTTCCAAGGCCTTCGAGGATTGGGGCGGCGGTGTACGGCGCTGGCCGGAGCCGTCGCAAGAGCATTGATCCCGCCTTTATCGACCTTGTAGTATTGCCATAATACCTGCGTCTCCACCTGCCCTGCTACGGTGCCCAAGGCATTCAAAAACGGGAGGAGCAAACATGCCGAAGAAGATTTTGATGATCACCGGCGATTTCGCCGAGGATTACGAGACGATGGTGCCGTTCCAGGCCCTGCTTGCGGTCGGTCACACGGTGCATGCCGTCTGTCCCGGCAAGAAGGCTGGCCAGACCATTGCCACTGCGATCCATGATTTCGAGGGCGACCAGACCTATTCGGAAAAACGCGGCCACAACTTCGCGCTCAACGCTACTTTCGCCGACATAAAAGTTGCGGATTACGATGCGCTGGTCATTCCGGGCGGGCGGGCGCCGGAATATCTGCGGCTCAATGCGGATGTACTTGCCACCGTGAAGCACTTTTTCGAGGCCGACAAGCCTGTGGCGGCCGTCTGCCACGGTGCGCAATTGCTGGCCGCTGCCGGTGTTCTGAAGGGCCGCACCTGCTCGGCCTATCCGGCCTGCCGCCCCGAGGTGGAACAGGCGGGCGGCACCTATGCCGATATCGCCATCGATGCGGCCGTTACCGACGGCAAGCTGGTGACGGCGCCCGCATGGCCAGCCCATCCAGCATGGCTCTCACAATTCATGGCGGTGCTCGGCAAATAAGGCCGGCGGAATGGGGCTTTTACCGGCCCCGTTTCCCGTCTATCCTTTAAGCGTGGTGAGGGAGGAAACCATGTGCAAGCTTTTCATCAAGGCAGACCCAACGCTTTGGGAAAGCCATACGCGGTCTTTGCGGATCGACGGCATGGTCACAAGTGTCCGGCTTGAAAACTTCTTCTGGACCACGCTCGACGAAATCGCGCGCCGCGACGGTATGAACAGCGTGCAGCTTATCGCCAAGCTTTATAATGAATCGATCGATGCCGGGCACGATCTCGGCAACTTCACCTCGTTTTTGCGGGTCTGCTGCGGACGTTATCTGGCCCTGCAGCTTTCCGGCGATATTCCCGCGCGCAGCGATATTCCGATTGCGGCACTGGATGCAGACAGCATTCTCGATGCGGAAAAGGTGAATTATCACTAGGAGTGCGCGCTGTTTTTTACGTGCCGATGCATCCCCCTCCACCTCATTCCTGTGCTCGTCACAGGAAGCCAGCCGACGCACGTCTGCGCGACGGGAGGAGTCTTTTCAGTCCAGGGACTTGGGCTGACTGGATCCCTGTGACAAGCACAGGGATGAGGGAGGGGAGAGCTCACGTTTTCAGCGCCCTTGGATCAAGCGCATCGCGCACGGCGTCGCCGATGTAGTTGACGCTCAGAACCGTCAGCGAGATCGCCAGTCCGGGCCACAGAACGCGTGAGGGTGTCAGTTGCAGGAAGTTGGCGCCGTCGAACAGTAGCCGCCCCCAGGTCGGGAAGTCGGATGGAAAACCAAGACCGAGGAAGGACAGCGCCGATTCCGTGATGATCGCAGAGGCGATGCCGAGCGTGGCCGAAACCATGATCGAACTCAGAACATTCGGCAGGATGTGCCTGATGATGATGCGGTACTCACGCATGCCGCTCGATTTCGCCGCCATGATGAATTCCTGGCTTTTGATCGTCAGCACATCGCCGCGCACGATGCGCGCGGTATGCATCCAGCTGGTTATCCCGATCACGAAGACGATGAGGATGAAGATGCCGGTTTCCGGCCCGAAGGTTGCGCGCAGCGTATCGCGGAACAGCAAGAGGATGACTAGCAGCAGCGGCAGCAGCGGCAGGGCCAGGAACAGATCCGTCAGCCGCATCAGTGGCCCGTCCAGCCGGCGGAAATAGCCTGATAGTACCCCCACCAGCGTGCCGAGAAACAGCGCCAGCAGCATGGCGGTAATGCCGACGGCAAGCGAGATACGGCCCCCCGCCAGCACCTGCGCCAGCATGTCCTTGCCCAGATTGTCGGTGCCGAAGGGATGCGTCAGCGACGGCCACTGGTTGCGTTCCTTCACGTTGATGACGTTTGGCGCAACTGTGTGGATATAGGGGCCGACATAGACGGCAAAGAGAATGAAGACAAAAACGATCAGTCCCACCACGCCACCCTTGTGGACGCGGAACTGCTTCCAGATATCGGCAAGTGCCGATTGCACGGGCGTGGCGGCAACGGTTGGCGCTGCGAGGGTGGCGTCAGTCATAGCGGATCCTCGGGTCGAGAATGCCGTAAAGCACGTCGGCAATCAGGTTGAAGAGCACGATAAGCACCGCGAAAATGAAGGTCAGCGTCTGTACCAGCGGAATGTCCGCACCCTGAACGGCTGTTATCAGCAATTGGCCAAGTCCGTTCACACGGAATATCTGCTCGGTGATGATGGCGCCTGAAAAGATCGTCGGCACGCCGAGCGCAATCACGGTGACGACCGGGATGAGGCTGTTGCGCAGGACGTGAACGAGCAGTACGGATTTTTCCTTCACGCCTTTTGCACGTGCGGTGCGCACATAGTCCTGATGCAGATTGTCCAGCATGGAGGCGCGCACGAAGCGGCTGATCTGCGAGACGTTGTAGAGGGTCAGCACCAGCACCGGCAGAAACATCTGTTTGATCTGCGCCACGAAGCTTCCCCAGTCCCTCACCTGCAGATTGGTGTCGTAGACGGAAGGGAACCATTGCAGCCAGGAGCTGAAGACGACGACCAGCAGCACGCCGGTGAAGAAGGTCGGAACCGAATAACCGACCATCGAGACGAAGGTGCCGATCTGGTCGAAGATCGAATATTGCTTGTAGGCGGAGATGACGCCGATCGGGATCGCCAGAAGCGCACCGAAAAGATAGGCGAGGCCGACCACCCAGAGCGTCTGCGGCATGCGCTGGACGACCAGATCGACCACCGGGCTGCGCGTCGCCCATGACAGGACGCGCATGCGATTACCATCGCCGATCTGCCAGCCGGTCAGCCGTTCGAACAGGTTCAGAGGCTCGTTGATGAAGAATTGCTGCAGCCACATCAGGTAACGGATGAAGAAGGGCTGGTCGAGACCGAGGGAGGCGCGGATCTGCTCACGAACTTCGGGCGGAATGGTCAGCGGCAGGTCGCCGGTCGGATCGTTCGGCGCAAGATCGAGCAGGGCGAAGATGACGAAGCTGATGACGAGCAACGTCGGTACGGCAAAGGCAAGCCGCCGGAGCGTAAAGGTAAACATCGGAAAGTCTCCAGACCGTCAGAGTCTCGCAAAACATGCGCGGTCGTCCGTCAGGGGCGACCGCGCATTTGCGTGTTACTTCTTGCGGGACCAGTCCGCGACGTTCCAGAGTTCAGAATCCCAGGCATTCATGCGTACGCCTTCCAGCGTCAGCGAATGCGAGGAAACGTTACCGCGGTGGATGAGCGGAATATGCGCGCCTTCCTCCGTCAGCATGTCGTTCAACTGTTTGGCAATTTCCCCACGCTTGGCGAAATCCGTCGTCTTGGAAAGTACGCCCACCAGCTTGTCGAATTCCGGGTTGCAATAACGCGGAACATTCTGACCCTGCCAGCCGTTTGCGGGGGCGGGGATCTTATCGCACAGCCATTCCGCCAGATATTTTTCCGGGTCGGTGCCGTCGAAATTGTTGGTGTACATTTCAACGTCGGCATAAAATTTCTGGAAAGTATCCGGGCTTGCCGGATCGCCGCCGAAGAACACCGAGGCGCTGACATTGCGCAGTTCGGACGCAACGCCGATCTGCGACCACATGTCCTTCACCAGTTCCTGTGCTGCCTGGCGAACAGAGTTGGTGGAGGTCTGGTAGAGGAAGGAGAGCTTCACGCCGTTCTTGGCGCGGATGCCATCTGCGCCCTTCACCCAGCCTGCGTCGTCCAGCAGCTTGTTTGCACCTTCCAGATCCTGCTTCAGGCACCAGCTGTCGTTTTTCGTTGAAGCGACAGCCTCCGGGGCCGGCACGATGTTGCAGGTCGGCTTGCCCGCCTCGCCATAACCCGTCTCATCGATAATGTCGCGGTCGATGGCGAGCGAGAGAGCGCGGCGCACGGCCGGGTCTGAAAGGGCCGGATGCGGACCGCCCTCCTTGGTGGAGCGCTTGTCGCCCAGTGAAGGATCGGGATTGTACCAGTTGAGATTGATACGCTCGACCTGTGTGCCGAAGGCGGTTTCCAGCTTGCCCTTGCCCGCGGCCATCATGGTGGCCAGAATTTCCGGCTCCACCTGCATGTTCCAGGCGTAGTCGAATTCGCCCGTTTCAAGAACGGCACGCGCAGCGGAGGCCGCATCGCCGCCGCCCTTCAGGGTCGCCGTGGCGAAAGCCGGCTTGGCCGGATCACGATAATTGGGGTTGGCGACGTAGCTGATGACGTCGTTCGGCTTGAAATCCTTGACCACGAAGGGGCCGGTGCCGATGGGGCCGAAATTGGCGGATGTGCAGCCAGGGGCGGCAGCACCGATGCATTTTTCAAACTGTTTTTTCTGGATGACCGGCGATTGCGCGCCGACAAATGCGGAATAGGGGTAGGGCTTCGGTTCGGTGAAGCTGACCTTGACGGTATGGGCGTCGATGGCCTCGACGTTTTTCACGCCTTCATATTGCGCCGCCTGCGCGCAGCCGCCATCTGGTGCGGTGCAATATTTCCAGGTGAAGATCACGTCGTCAGCGGTAAGGGGCGTGCCGTCGGACCATTTGACGTCGCTCTTCAGCTTCCACGTCATGCTGAGCAGATCCTTCGCGACGCCGCCATTGTCGACCGTCGGAATTTCGCTCACCAGCATCGGCACCAGCTCGCCTTTTTCGTCGTAGCGCGCCAGCGGCTCGATCACCATGGACGAGCTGTAGATTTCCTTCGTGCCGCCCGAAAGATAAGGATTGAGTGTTGATACCGCCTGCCAGAACAGGATTTTCAGTTCGCCGTCACTGCCGCGCTCGGCATGGGCGGCAGAGCCTGCCAAAGCCAAGGCCGCCATCGTGCTGGCAAAGAGAACGCTGCGCTTCTTCATTATGGTTTTCCCCTTTTTTGATTTTATCTATTTGAATGTTTGACGCTTTTCCTGTCGTCATTCGCAAGGTCTATTATTGTAACTATTTGACTTTGCTAAGGAATACTCCTCCATTCCCGGTGATGCTATTGTCAGTTTTTTTGAAAAGCAAGCCCCAAACTTTTATTGATGAACAAAATTTGTGCCATTCGCCTTTAGGCCTATTTTTCGCTCAGGCAGCAAAATTCATACTTGCAAAAGCAGAAATTCCAAACGCAATATGGCTCCGACAACCCGGCGGGGAACAAAAAAAGGAAAAATGGGAATGCCGATATTGAACCGTGTGGCTGAGATGCAGGAAGACGTTGCCGGCTGGAGGCGCCACCTGCACGAGACGCCGGAGCTGCTCTACGACGTCTTCGAAACCTCGAAATTTGTGGCCGAGAAACTCAAATCCTTCGGATGCGATATCGTCGAGACCGGCATTGGCAAGACCGGCGTGGTCGGCATCATCAAGGGCAGGCACGGCGACGGACCGACCATCGGTTTCCGCTCCGATATGGACGCGCTGCCGATCCTCGAAACCAGTGGCAAGCCATGGGCTTCCAAGGTTCCGGGCAAGGCTCATTCCTGCGGCCATGACGGCCACACCGCCATGCTTTTGGGTGCAGCGCAATATCTGGCCGAGACCCGTAATTTCAAAGGCTCCGTCGCTGTTATCTTCCAGCCGGCCGAAGAGGGCGGGGCAGGCGCGCTAGCCATGCTCAACGACGGCATGATGGAGAAATTCGGCATTTCACAGGTCTATGGCATGCACAACGAGCCGGGCATTCCCATCGGCAATTTCGCCATCCGCAAGGGGTCGACCATGGCGGCGGCGGATGCGTTTGAGATCACGATTACGGGCAAGGGCAGTCATGCGGCCGCGCCGCATCTCTCCATCGACCCGGTGCTGACCTCGGCCTATATCATCATCGCGCTGCAATCCATCGTCTCGCGTGAGACGGACCCGTTGAAGTCGCTCGTCGTTACCGTCGCCACCACCCATGGCGGCACGGCGGGCAACGTCATTCCAGGCTCGGTGACACTGACCGGCACGGTGCGTACCTTGCTGCCGGAAACCCGCGATTTCGCCGAAAAACGCCTGAAGGAAGTGGCGACCGCCACCGCCATGGCGCATGGCGCGACGGCGGAGGTGAAATACGATCGCGGTTATCCCGTGACCTTCAACCACAGCGACGAGACCGAATTCGCGATCGGCGTGGCGGTGGGCGTAGCCGGTGCAAATGCCGTCAACACCAATCCCAACCCGCATATGGGGGCGGAGGATTTCTCATACATGCTGGAATCGCGTCCCGGCGCCTTCATCTTCATCGGCAACGGCGATACCGCCGGGCTGCACAACGCGGCTTATGATTTCAACGACGACGCGCTGCCATACGGCATCAGCTACTGGGTCAAGATGGCTGAAACCGCGCTTGCTGCGTAAGACATCCGGCGGCCTTCATGGCCGCCTTCCGCTTTTCAGGAGATCGGCATGCTTTTAGCGGCAACGTCCATGGAACAGACCGGCGGCTCGGTAAGCCCGGTTCTTTCGGTTGAAAATCTGACTACATCCTTCCGCGTCGATGGCGGTTGGAAGTCCGTGGTCCGCAACATGACTTTCGAGATCGCGCCGCGCGAAACGGTGGCGATCGTCGGCGAGAGCGGCTCGGGAAAAAGCGTGACATCGCTGTCGATCATGCGGCTTCTCGATAGAAAAATGAGCCGCATCGAGGGCAAGGTCATGCTCGGCGGGCGGGATTTGCTGGCGCTTCCGGAGGAGGAGATGCGCAAGGTTCGCGGCAAGGACATCTCGATGATCTTCCAGGAGCCGATGACCAGCCTCAACCCGATCTTCCCGATCGGCAAGCAGATCGCCGAAGCGCTTACCGTGCACCAGGACATTTCCTCATCCGTGGCGAAAGCCGAGGTCATTCGTCTTCTGGAAAAGGTCCGCATTCCCAATGCGAAGAACCGTTTCGACGATTATCCGCATCAGTTTTCCGGCGGTATGCGCCAGCGCGTGATGATCGCTATGGCGCTTGCCTCCAAACCGAAACTGCTGATTGCCGACGAGCCGACGACGGCGCTTGATGTGACCATTCAGGGGCAGATTCTCGATCTCATCAAACAATTGCAGGAAGAGGAGGGCATGTCGGTCCTGTTCATCACCCATGATATGGGCGTGGTGGCGGAAGTGGCTGATCGCACCATCGTCATGTTCCGGGGCGATGTGGTGGAGACCGGCACGACCGACGATATCTTCCGTCGCGGGAACCACGCCTATACGCGTGCCCTGCTTTCGGCGGTGCCGAAGCTCGGTTCGATGAAGGAGCGGGTGCTGCCCGCCCGTTTCCCGATCATCGATATCAAGACCGGCGAGAGCCTGCCGGTGGCAGAGGTAAGGAACACGGTATCCGGCGGCCGCACGCCCATTCTCTCGGTCAAGGACCTGACGACCCGCTTCGATATCCGCTCCGGTCTTTTCGGCCGCAAATCCGGCGCCGTGCATGCGGTGGAGAAGGTTTCCTTCGATCTGGCCGAGGGCGAAACGCTATCGCTGGTCGGCGAATCCGGTTGCGGCAAGTCCACCACCGGGCGGTCGATCACCCGGCTGATCGAACCGACCTCCGGCAACGTCACGCTTGACGGTTACGAGGTGATGAAACTCGACAAGACGACGTTGCGCACCATGCGCCGCAGCGTGCAGATGATCTTTCAGGACCCGTTTGCCAGCCTCGATCCGCGCATGAGCATCGGCACGGCGATCATGGAGCCTTTCATCGAGCACCGGCTCGGGCCAAAGCCGCAGGCACGCGAAAAGGCGGCGGACCTGATGGAAAAGGTGGGTTTGAGCCCGGATATGATGCGACGTTTTCCGCATGAGTTTTCCGGCGGCCAGCGCCAGCGTATCGCGATCGCCCGCTCGCTGATGCTCGACCCCAAGGTCATCGTCGCTGATGAAGCGGTGTCGGCGCTGGACGTTTCGATCAAGGCACAGGTCTGCAACCTGCTGCTCGATCTGCAGCAGAGCCTCAACCTGGCTTTCCTGTTCATCAGCCATGACATGGCCGTGGTGGAACGTGTGAGCCATCGCGTCGCGGTGATGTATCTCGGCGAGATCGTCGAGATCGGCCCGCGTGCGGCTGTCTTCGACAATCCGCAGCATCCCTATACAAGAAAACTCATGTCGGCCGTTCCGGTGCCGGATCCGGCACGGCGGCAGATCCGGCGCAACATGGCGACGGACGAGATCAAAAGCCCGATCCGTCCGGTGGATTACATTCCGCCGCAGCGCCATTACCGCGAGGTTTCGGCGGGGCATCTGGTGCAGGAAGCAGCTTGATTGAGGGCCGGGTTCATAAACCCAGCCCTGTCACCCGGACTTGATTCGGGGTCCAGCGCGATCAAGTCTCTGATCGCACTAGACTCTTTTCACGGCGCAGGCGCGCCGTGGCTGGGTTTCCGCTCAAGGCCGGAATGACGGAAAAAGCGACACTAGTCACAAGGTACTGTCAGTCACCGATCCACCGTGTTGCGCTCGTTGGTTTTGTATCGGCTGTCCTTTGCGCATGCCACCCGTTTGACAGTCCACGCAAAAAAATGCCAGCAAATGCTGAACGCATAATTCTTAGAGGGCGGCGGCATGGCCAGACGGAACGACGCACATGGACGGCTGGACGATGCGGCACGCGCGGGCTGGCTTTATTATGTCGCGGGCCGAACGCAGGACGAGATCGCCGCCGCGATGGGCATATCCCGCCAGTCGGCGCAACGTCTGGTGTCGCTGGCCGTCGCCGAGCGTCTGATCAAGGTCCGGCTCGATCATCCCATCGCTGCCTGTCTTGAGAAGGCTGAGCGGCTGAAACAGAAATTCGATCTTCGATATATCGAGGTGGTGCCGAGCGATCCGGCGGGCGTCTCTTCCACTGTCGGCATCGCCGAGGCCGGGGCGGCGGAAATCGAGCGCTGGCTGAAAAACGCCGATCCCATCGTGCTCGCCATCGGCACAGGCCGTACGCTGAAGGCCGCTGTGGACCAGCTGCCGCCAATGGAATGCCCGCAGCACCGCATCGTTTCGCTGACTGGCAATATCGGCCCGGATGGATCGGCCGCCTATTATAACGTCATCTTCAGCATGGCCGATGCCATCAAGGCGCGGCATTTTCCCATGCCGCTGCCGGTCTTGTGTTCGTCCGCTGAAGAGCGTGAATTGCTGCATGACCAGTCCATGGTGCGTTCCACGCTGGCGCTTGGGGCTGCCGCCAATGTCACCTTCGTGGGTGTCGGTGAACTGGGCGAAAACGCGCCGCTCTGCGTCGATGGTTTTCTCGGCGTCGATGAGATGAAGGCGCTGATTGCGAGCGGTGCTGTCGGCGAGATTTGCGGCTGGATATATGATGCCGAGGGCAGGGTTCTCGACCATTCCGTCAACGAGCGTGTCGCCTCCGTTCCCATTCCGTCAAGGCAGACCTGCATGGTCATCGGCATGGCGCAGGGCACACGCAAGAACGCTTCCATCCTGGCGGCCCTGCGAGGCGGCTTGTTGAACGGCCTCATCACCGACGAAATGACGAGTGAATATTTGCTCACGCATTGAGCAAAAATTAAATATTTAAAATCAAAGGCTTGGTTTTCCCATGTGCGTCGCAGCACAGGATGTTGCTTGACATTTTTGCTCCGTAAGTGAGTAAATGCCCCAGAGCAAAGCGAATGCTCATCAATTTTCTTCTGGGAGGAAGATATGACATTGAAGACCATTTTGCTGGGCGCATGCTCGGCACTCGCCTTTTCGACCCTTGCCTCCGCTGAAACGCTGACCATCGCGACCGTCAACAATGGCGACATGATCCGCATGCAGGGGCTGACCTCCGACTTCACGGCGAAGAACCCCGACATCAAGGTCGAATGGGTCACGCTTGAGGAAAACGTCCTGCGCGAGCGGGTGACGACCGATATCGCCACCAATGGCGGCCAGTACGACATCATGACCATCGGTAATTACGAAGTGCCGATCTGGGCCAAGCAGGGCTGGTTGCTGCCGCTTGAAAAGCTCGGCGACAAATACGACGTGGACGACATCTTGCCAGCGATCCGAGGCGGTCTTTCGAGCGAAGGCAAGCTTTACGCTGCGCCCTTTTACGGTGAATCCGCCATGATCATGTACCGCAAGGACCTGTTCGAAAAAGCCGGCCTGAAGATGCCGGATAATCCGACCTGGGAATTCATCGGTGACGCCGCCCGCAAGATCACCGACCGCAAGACCGACATCAACGGCATCTGCCTGCGCGGCAAGGCCGGCTGGGGCGAGAATATGGCCTTCATCAGCGCGCTCACCAACTCCTTCGGTGGCCGCTGGTTCGATGAAAACTGGAAACCGCAATTCGATCAGCCGGAATGGAAAAGCTCCCTGCAGTTTTATGTGGATCTGATGAAGGATGCCGGTCCGTCGGGCGCTTCCTCCAACGGCTTCAACGAAAACCTGACGCTGTTCCAGCAGGGTAAATGCGGCATGTGGATCGACGCCACGGTGGCTGCTTCCTTCGTGTCCAACCCGAAGGACTCGACCGTTGCAGACAAGGTCGGTTATGCGCTCTTCCCGACGCATGGCGAGCTGAAGAACCACGGCAACTGGTTGTGGTCGTGGAACCTTGCCATCCCCAAGAGCTCGCAGAAGGCGGATGCCGCCGAGAAGTTCATCTCCTGGGCGACCAGCAAGGACTACACCACGCTCGTCGCTGCCAAGGAAGGCTGGGCAAACGTGCCTCCCGGCACGCGCACCTCGCTTTACAAGAGCGCCGATTATGAAAAAGCAGCCGCCTTCGCCAAGCCGACGCTTGCCGCAATGGATGCCGCCGACATTACCAAGCCGACAGTAAAGCCTGTGCCTTACACGGGTGGGCAATTCGTGGCGATCCCTGAATTCCAGGCGCTCGGCACCACAGTCGGTCAGCTGTTCTCGGCGGTCGTGGCTGGCCAGTCCAGCGTCGACGACGCTCTTGCTGGTGCCCAGTCGACAGCGACGCGTGAAATGACCCGCGCCGGTTACATCAAGTAATCCTTCCGAAGATCGCTGTCCGGCGCCAATGCCGGGCAGCGAACCTTACGGTCGCTAGCCGCCAGCTATGCGGCGGCCTTTAAGCCTTTCAAATCAAAACAAGAATGAGCCGGTTCTTCCGGATATGCCGGGCGCATGTCGCGATGCCCGAGCCAAGGGGAGGTTAGTGCAATGGCAACACGAAACACGAGTGGGTTGGCGCGGGTAATGCTTGCGCCTTCGGTGCTGCTTTTGCTGGTGTGGATGATCGTACCTCTGGCGATGACGCT